>CAKASQ030000012.1 GCA_916988195.3 Oscillospiraceae bacterium | reverse complement strand
TTAAGCTTTCTCATCTCTATCCAGAAATAAAATTTTAGAATTAACGAGCTAGTAGGGGCGGACGACTCTGTCCGCCCAAGGGAAGTCACGAATTCGCCGGGGATTTCCGAAAAAAACCGGATTTTTCTGCGGGCGGACAGAGCCGTCCGCCCCTACGAAGCTGTTTGCAACTTTAATGCAATATGAAAATTATTTGCGAAGCAGCTCGATACCCTTTTCGATTCTGGCGAGGGATTCCTCTTTGCCGAGAAGCGCGCACAGCTCGGTTGCGCCGCCGGGGGTCGAGGCCTTGCCGGATACGGCCACACGAAGCGGCCAGAGAATGACGGAGTTCTTCACGCCACGATCAGTCGCGATCGCGACCAGCTTTTCATAGAGCGCCTCGTTGCTCCAATCCTCCTGCGCCTGCAGGATGGGGAGCAGCACCTCGAGCGTCTCGAGGGAATTCTCGAGATTCGTCTTGGACTTCTTGTGGATATAGAGCTCCGGCTCGTAGTCCGGGAGCGTATCAATGAAATCGACACGCTCGGGAAGGTCGGAGAGAATTTCGCACCGCGACTGCACGAGCGCCGCGACCTTGCGAAGATCGATCGCCGGGTTCGAGATGGCTTTTTTGAGCCACGGTTCGGCCTTCTCGAAAAATTCCTCGGGCGAGAGTTTCTTCATATACTCAGCGTTCATCCAGCGAAGCTTCTCAATGTCAAACACAGCAGGGGACTTGGAAATGCCGGAAATCTCGAAAATTTCGGCAAGCTCGGAAAGGGTAAAGAACTCGCGCTCGGCGTTTTCTCCCTTCGGGCTCCAGCCGAGAAGCGCCACATAGTTGAGAACGGCGGGCGTGAGATAGCCCTGGGCAATCAGGTCTTCGTAGCTGGGGTCGCCATGGCGCTTGGACATCTTGTGCTGGCTGTCGCGCATGACGGGCGAGCAGTGGACATAGGTCGGGATGTCCCAGCCGAAGGCTTCGTAGAGAAGATTGTACTTGGGCGCAGAGGAGAGATACTCGCTGCCGCGCACGACGTGGGTAATGCCCATGAGATGGTCGTCGACGACATTTGCAAAGTTATACGTGGGAAGACCGTCGGATTTCAGAAGCACCTGATCCTCGAGCTCCTTGTTTTCGACCGTAATGTCGCCGAACGACACGTCGTGGAACGTGGTTGTGCCCTCCTGCGGGATGCGCTGGCGGATGACAAAGGGCTCTCCGGCGGCAACTCTCGCTTCTGCTTCGGCAAGCGGGAGATCCCGGCAGGCGCAGACGTGCTTTTTGATCTCCTTGCTGTCCGATTCGTCCGCGGGTTCTTCTTCAGATTTCTGGCAGAAGCAGTAGTATGCGCCGCCCTTTTTGCAGAGGAGCTTGGCGTATTTGCCGAAGAGGTCGCGCCGCTCCGACTGGACATAGGGACCCACGGGGCCGCCGACATCCGGACCTTCATCGTGCGTCAGGCCGCATTCTGCCATGGTCTTGTAGATCACGTCGACCGCGCCGTCCACGAGACGGCCCTGATCGGTGTCTTCAATGCGGAGAATGAACTTGCCGCCGAAGTGGCGGGCGATGAGCCAGGTATAGAGTGCCGTTCTCAGGTTGCCGACATGCATATAGCCCGTGGGACTGGGCGCAAAACGGGTGCGTGCTTCGCCCTTCGGGATGCGCGCTTCCATCTCTTCAAAAAAATCCATCTTGGATTCCTCCATATCTTAAGTTCTATCCTCCATAATATATAGTTTTTTTGCGCATCCGTCAATGACGGATTGCGAAATTTGCAGCTTTGTGATAAGATAACCTCAACTATGGAAATTTACGCAAAGAAGGTTACAATATGGAACAGAAAAAACGCATCTTTTCGGGCATTCAGCCGAGCGGCGATCTGACGCTGGGCTCTTATATGGGCGCAATCAAAAACTGGGTCGCGCTGCAGGACGAGTATGACTGCCTGTACTGCATCGTGGACATGCACGCGATCACCGTGCGGCAGGTTCCGGCGGACCTCAGAAGAAGAAGCCTCGAGCAGCTCGCGCAGTACATTGCCTGCGGTCTGGATCCCAAGAAGAACATCATGTTCATCCAGTCCCACGTGCCCGCGCACGCGGAATTGAGCTGGGTTTTGGGCTGCTACACGCAGTTCGGCGAGCTCTCGCGCATGACGCAGTTCAAGATGAAGTCTCAGCAGCACGCGGACAACATTACGGCCGGTCTTTTCACGTACCCTGTTCTCATGGCGGCGGACATCCTCGTCTATCAGGCGGACCTTGTCCCCGTGGGCGAAGACCAGAAGCAGCATGTCGAGCTCTGCCGCGACATTGCCACGCGCTTTAATAATTCCTTCCCCGACACCTTCACGCTGCCTGAGCCCTTCATCCCGAAGATGGGCGCGCGCATCATGAGCCTTGGCTCGCCGGAAAACAAAATGTCAAAATCCGACCCCGACGGCTGCGTCTACATGATGGATAAGCCCGAGGACATTATGCGCAAATTCAAGCGCGCCGTGACCGACTGCGAGACGGCGGTGCGCTATGACCGGGAGAATAAGCCCGGCGTTTCGAATCTGCTGACGATCTACTGCGCGGCAACCGGCAAGACGATGGCCGAGGCGGAAGCCGAGTTTGCAGGGCAGGGCTACGGCGTGTTCAAACCCGCCGTCGGTGAAGCGGTCGTGGAGCTCATGCGCCCGATCCGCGAGGAGACGGAAAAGCTGCTCGGCGACAAGGCATATCTCGAGTCCATCTACAAAGAGGGCGCGGAGAAGGCATCGTATCTTGCCAACAAGACGCTTCGTAAAGTATACAAAAAGGTGGGCTTTGTTGCCCGCTGATGGGAGTGTGACGTATGAACACCGATACGGCGATTACTATGCTGCTGGCCATGGGTGTGGCGGCAGTGGTGTCGTTTTTGTCGACGCCGATGGTCAAAAGCCTCGCCTATAAGGTTGGCGCCATCGACGTTCCGAAGGACAACCGGCGCATGCACAAGGTGCCGATTCCGCGTTTGGGCGGCCTTGCCATCTTTCTGGCGTTTTTGCTGTCGGTTCTGGTCTTCGCGAACATCGACCGGCAGATGCAGGGAATTTTGCTTGGGGCGACGATGATCGTCGTGCTGGGCGTGATGGACGATATCATGGCGCTGAACGCACTGCCGAAGCTCATCGTTCAGATTCTGGCTGCCGGTATTGCTGTCTATCATGGCTGCGTCATCCAGTTTGTCTCGAACCCCAACGTCTTTTCGAGCATGACGTATCTGAATCTTGGCTGGTGGTCGTATCCAATCACGATCATCTGGATCGTCGCGATCACAAACGCGGTGAACCTCATCGACGGCCTCGACGGTCTGGCGGTCGGTGTGTCCGCTATCTCTACGGCCTCGATCACGGTCATCGCGCTCATGGTCGCCGAGACGAATGTCGCCGTCGTGCTTGCGGCGCTCTTTGGCGCATGCCTCGGCTTCATTCCTTACAACATGAACCCGGCAAAAATCTTCATGGGAGACACGGGCGCAACATTTTTGGGCTACATTCTCGCGACGCTTTCCGTGACCGGCCTCTTTAAGATGTACGCGATCATCTCCTTTGCCGTGCCGTTTCTCATTCTCGGCGTGCCGATTTTTGATATCTGCTTTGCCTTCCTGCGCCGCATTGCAAAGGGGCAGAACCCCATGAAAGCGGATCGCGGTCATGTCCACCATCGGCTCATCGACATGGGCTTTTCGCAGAAGCAGGCTGTCGCGATTTCCTATATGCTGGCGGGCATTCTGGGATTGGCCGCTGTGCTGCTTACGTCGTCGGGCGAACTCAAGGCGCTGATTTTAATTGGCGCGATCTTCGTCGTCGGTGCGATCGGCATGCGCGCGATTTTCGGCGCGAAGGAGCCGACGCAGGAGCAGAAGTCCGAACAGCCCAATCAGCCGGAAGATGCGTCTTCCGCTTCGCAGGAGGAAAAACATGCAGAAAATTAAAGTCATGTCCGTCTTCGGCACACGGCCGGAGGCCATCAAAATGGCGCCTCTCGTCAAGGAGCTTGAGCGCCGCAAGGAAATCGAATCCTACGTCTGCCTGACCGGCCAGCACCGCGAGATGCTGGACTCCGTGATGGAAATCTTTGACCTCAAGGCAGACTTTGACCTCAATATCATGGAAAAGCGGCAGACGCTCTCCACGATCACGACGAAGACGCTTCTCGGGATGGAAAAGGTCTTCGAGGAAAAGAAGCCGGACCTTATCTTGGTGCACGGCGACACGTCCACGACATTTGCAGGAGCCCTGGCGGCATTTTACCATCAGGTGAAGGTCGGCCATGTCGAGGCCGGTCTTCGCACGTGGGACAAATACTCGCCCTTCCCGGAGGAAATGAACCGGACGCTCGTTGGCGATATCGCGGATCTTCATTTTTCGCCCACGAAGGCGAACGCGGAGAATCTCCGGCGCGAGGCGGTCATGGGAGACGTGTTCATTACCGGCAACACGGCCATCGACGCGATGCGCTATACGGTAAATCAGGATTTCCGGTTCGATATTCCGGAGCTGGACAGCCTCGACTTTACGGGAAAGCGTGTCATTGTTGTGACCTGCCACCGCCGGGAGAACTACGGCCAGCCCATGCAGGACATCATGCACGCAATTTTGGAGGTTGTAAACAGCCATCCGGACGTGGAGGTCGTGTATCCGGTGCATTTGAGCCCCGTGGTGCGCGAGTGCGCGTTCCCGATTTTGGGCGGGCACGAGCGAATTCACCTCATTGACCCTGTGAATGTGGAGCAGATGCACAACCTGATGTCCCGCTGCTACATGGTTATGACCGACTCCGGCGGCCTTCAGGAGGAAGCGCCGGCGCTTGGAAAGCCCGTGCTTGTCATGCGCCGGGAGACCGAGCGGCCAGAGGCCATCGCCGCCGGAACGGCGAAGCTCGCGGGTGTGGATAAAGATACGATCGTGAAGCTCGCGTCTGAGCTGCTCGATGACCCGGAGGCTTATGCGAAAATGGCGAAGGCCGTCAACCCCTACGGCGACGGCCATGCCAGCGCGCGCATTGCGGACGCAATTTTGTGGCATTTTGGCATGCGGGAAGAAAAGCCTGCGGATTTCTGCGCAGAATAAGCATAGAACCGGACGAAAGGAGGCGCGCTTTGGAGCAGGAGCATAAAAACTTAAAACCGCTGCTTCTCGCGGCCACCGCTGCTGTGACGGTGATCGCAATTCTGCTCGTCTTCTTTTTCAGCGGCAGAAAAAGCGAAAGCACGCAGACGATCATTCTCCCGGACCCTCCCGCGCAGGAGCAAGCGCCGGATGAAGAGCAGCCGGAGGCCAGCGTTGCAGAGCTCACGCGGGAGAATGTGCAGAGCGTGCTGAAAAAAAGCGTTGCCCGCCCGTCGAGCTACCATCAGAGCATGCAGATCGTCATCACTTCCGGTGATATCCAGCGCACGCAGACGGCGGAGCTCTGGGTTAGAGGCGAGCTTGTCAAGGCGCAGATCACGGACGAGCTGGAGACAAAGACGATTCTTGCCGACGCGACGACGCTCTATGTCTGGTATGACGACGAAGCGCCCGTGCAGATGGCGCGCGGCGCCGGGATGCGCACAGACAACCTTGCGGGAATTCCGACCTACGAGAGTATTCAGGATTACAGCAAATCGCAAATCGAACAGGCCGCATTCGTGACCCTGTCCGAGCAGGCCGCCGACTGCATCTATGTCAGCGCGCAGGACGGAAGCGTTTTGCAGGACTACTGGGTGAGCCTCAGCAGCGGGCTTTTATGTAAGCAGACGATGACAAGCGGCGACGATCTGGTCTACCTGATGGAGCAGACCGGACTCGAAGTGTTCCCGGAAAATGACGAGTCGCTTGAGGGCGTATTCTGCCTCCCGGACGGCACAGAGCCGTTTGCTACAGAAGCATAACGGCGGCGACGGTGAGCAGCAGCGTCAGGCTGTCATCCTCGTCCGTCTCCATGAGCACCAGCAGCAAAATCAGCAGCACCAGCAGATCTCCTGCGTCGAGCCCCGGCGGCAGGAGCCGTCTTAGCGGCCGATCCGGGGGACAGCTGGAAGGCGCTGGCGGCGGAGGCGGCTTTTGCAGTGCGGGAGAGCTCACGCAGGATGCTTCCCGCCCAGAAGGTTTCGCCTGAATGTCCGGCGGATTTGGTATGGGGCGCTCCATGCGGGGCGGCTCCGTCGGCGGAGTCGGGGCAGAATGCTTGTCGGTCGGTGCGTCGGGGACGACGGTGCGCTGGAACGTTCCGTCCGGCGAGGGCGTATATCGGTTATACATGCGCATCCCTCCTGTCTACTCTTTCTGATCGCGGCCGCGCAGCGCTGCGCCTGCCAGACGCGAGATTCTGGCGGCCTGCATGGCGCGGTCGATTTTTTCGCGGCGCTCGGGCTTCAAAAATGGCTTGAGCGCGTTCAAAAGATTTTCCTGCCTGCGGTCGAGCTTGCCCGCCTTTTGCAAAAGCTCGCCAAGCGCCTGCTGCCGGTCGTCCGGCGGCGAAGCTTCCTGCTTTGGCGTAGGCGGATGAGAAACGGGCGGCTCGGGCGGCGGGGGAGGTGCTTGCTGCGCGGCGGGCGGAGAAAAGCCCAGAGACTGCGCCAGCGCGAAGATTTTCTGCATCTGCTCCGGGTCCTGCAGCATTGCGCCGATGGCCTGTTCGAAGGAAAATTCACTCATGCCTGTTCGTTGATTTTCGCAATGAGCGCCTGCGCCTCGCTGGATTCCAGCATGGGACTGACAAGGCTTTTGGCAAGCTCCGCGTCTCCGTTTTTGAGCGCCTGCGCTGCCTGAGAAAGCGCGCTTCCGCCGTCGCGGCTGAGAAGCGTCAGAAGCTGCCTGCCCTCGGGCGTGGACAGTACGGCGGCAAGCTGCTGCTTCGTAAAGGAAAACCCGGCGTAATCGCAATGATTGTTGTCCATATTCCGCCTCCTGAAAGAAGTTCTTGTGTATTGTATGCAGGGAGGCTATGATAGGTGAACCGATTTTGAAAATTCTTGTGCTTTCCGATTCGCACCGCGCGATCGGTGCGATGTATGACGCGGCGATACTGGAAGACCCGGATGTGATTCTGCATCTGGGAGACCACGTCTCGGACGCGGAGGAGCTTTCCTACGCGCTCGATCTGATTGATTTTTATATGGTTAGGGGAAACTGCGACTTTGGCGCGCAGGCTCCCGAGACGATTTTAACGGAGCTCGGCGGCGTGCGCCTGTTCCTCACGCACGGGCACCTGTTCGGCGTGAAATCGGGCATGTCCCGCCTCAAGCTCGAGGCGGACCGCGCGGGCGCAGATATCGCGCTTTTTGGCCACACGCACCGGCCGTTTCTGGAACAGGACAGCGGTGTATGGTACATGAACCCCGGCGCGGCAAGAAGCGGGCGCTACGGCGTGATCGAGATAACGGACGGGACGTTTACGTGTGAGCTCAAGGAGCTGCCGGAATAAAAAATAACTGCCATCTGGCAGTTTTGGAGGAAACATATGCTGTTAGCGATCGACATCGGCAATACGAATATTGTCATCGGCTGCGTCGAGGGGGAGAAAATCCTCCACGAGCTGCGGCTGGCGACCGATCTTGTCAAAACATCCGACCAGTACTGGATGGATCTCAAGGGTGTGCTCGCGCTCTACGATCTGCGGGCGGAGGAAATTGAGGGCGTGATCATCTCGTCCGTCGTGCCGCCGGTTCTGAACTCGCTGCGGACGGCAGTTATGAAGCTCACCGGAAGAACGCCCATGGTAGTCGGCCCGGGGCTCAAGACGGGGCTCAACATCGCGGGCGGAAACCCCGGACAGGTCGGAAGCGACCTTGTTGTTGCGGCGGTGGCTGCGCTGCGGGACTACCCGGCGCCGCTGATCATCATTGATATGGGAACGGCGACGACGATGATGGCTGTCGACGCGTCAGGAACGCTCCTCGGCGGTAGCATCTGCCCGGGCGTAAAGGTTTCGTCCGAGGTGCTGACCACCAGAACCTCGCAGCTTCCCGGTATCAGCCTGGAGGCGCCGAAGCACGCCATCGGCCGCAACACGACCGAGTGCATGCAAAGCGGCATTATGCTCGGCGCGGCATGCATGATCGACGGCATGGTCACGCGCATGGAAGAGGAGCTCGGCATGAAGGCAACCGTCATTGCAACCGGCGGCATTTCGCGTTTCGTGCTTCCGATGTGCCGGACGCAGATTCACTATGACCGGGACCTTCTTTTAAAGGGCCTGCGGATCCTCTATGAGAAGAACAAGAGATGACAGCGAAAAAGGACAAAAATCCGGACGGCCTTCCGCCCGCGAGGCTCCTGAAAAAGCTATTGCAGGAGCAGCCGACGCCGTTTTATCTCTACGACGCGGAAAGCTTTCACAAGGCGTGTATGGACCTTCGGCTGGCGTTTTCGTGGAACGACGGCTTTGAGCTCTGCTTTCCGGTGAGGATGAACCCGAACCCGGCGATTCTGCGCGTGCTGGCGGACGCGGGCTGTCAGATCCTCTGCGGAAGCGAGGCAGAGCTCCGGCTTTCGCGCTATGCGGACATTGACGGGGCGCAAATGATCTACGCGCCCATGGCGGAGGATGCTCACGCAGGCGCTTATGCCCGGAGAATTGGGGCGGCGTATCTCATTGACGCGCCGCACGCGCTGCCGTCCGTTCCGCCGGAGCATGTTCTTCTCAGCGTCAACCCCGGCGGGAGCCTGCAAATGGATGGGCGGACCGTCTGGGACTTTGAAAAGAGCAAGCTCGGCATGAACGCGGATGAGACGGTCTCCATGTGCCGCCGGTTCCAGGCGAGCGGTGTGGAGTCCATCGGCCTTGCGGCATTCCTGCGCGATCAGGAGTTCGAGCCGCTGCGCTTTTTTGCAGTGCAGGAAATGCTGTTCCATCTGGCAGTCCGGATCAAGCGGGAGCTCGATCTTGCGGTGGACAGTATTTTGATTTCGGGCGGACTTGGCGTGGGCTACCGTCCGTCGGACAATGCGCCGGATCTGACGGCGGTCTCCAAGCGTGTGCGAAGAAGCTATGAGATGATTCTGGTGCCCGCGGGAGTAACGCCGAAGCTGATTTTAGCCGAAGGGCGGCTGATGGCGGCGAAGGCGGGCGTGCTTGTTTCACGGGTGCTCGCCGTCAAACGGCAGCAAACGCCGCTTGTCATTTTAGACGCAGACTGCGCGCAGCTTTTACGGGAGATCGCCTTCGGAGCGAGCCATAGGCTCATCGCGCCGCTTGCGCCGGAGAGCCGGGGAAAGCAGCTGGTGCACGTAGCGGGGGCAATGTCTGATCTGCGTGACCATTTTTCCGGGAGCTTCGTTCTGCCGGAGTTGAAGCTCGGCGAGTGCGTCGCGATTCTGGATACCGGCGCGGACGGGCGGAGCTTTGGAAGTAATTACGGCGGAAGCCTCGGCTGCGCGGAGTTTTTGATTGAAAACGGCGCGGTGCGCTGCATCCGAAAGCGGCAAACGATGGACGAATTGATGGCAAGCTTCGATGTGGAATAGCGCCAGGTTTTTTGTCAGCCTAGAGCATGGTAAAGACCAGCCCGAAGCACACCAGAACGCCGACGCCGATTGCGGCGGTGACAGTGAGATCGACGATGGCGGCTGCCGTTCGAAACGCGCGGACAGCTTTTCTTGACGGACGCGCGGGCGCTTTGACTGGGAGCTTGCGCTGCGGGTATAATGAAATCACACGGCCTGTCTGCATAATGGGTACCTCCTTTTGTTATCAAGGCTATCATAGCAGACAGCATGTACGATAATTTGGACTCATTCCCGAAAGGAGCGATTTTATGGAGGAATTCTATCTTCCCTCGAACGGCGCGGGCCGCATCCACTGCGCGCTCTGGACGCCGGAGACTGCGCCGCGCGCGGTGGTGCAGATCATCCACGGTATTGCCGAGCATATCGGACGCTACGACCATTTCGCAAATTTTCTGACCGAACGCGGCTTTGTCGTCTGTGCGGACGATCACATGGGGCATGGCCTTTCTGTGGAGGAAGGCGGCACGTATGGGTATTTTCATGGCGGCTGGATGGCGGCGGTCAAAGACGAGCGGACGCTCTTTGAAGAGATGAAGCGCCGCTATCCGGGCCTTCCGTATCTCATGCTGGGGCACAGCATGGGCTCGTTCCTGCTGCGCACGTATCTGTATACCTATCCCGGAGAACTCGCGGGCGCGATCATTTCCGGCACCGGCTGGCAGCCCGAAATGGCGCTCAAGGCAGGACTTGCGCTCTGCAAGCTCGAGCAGCTGCGCGTGGGCGAGACCGGGTGCAGCGGGCTTTTGAAGGAGCTGATGTTCGGCGCGTACAATAAAAAGTTCAAGCCCAACCGGACGGCGAACGACTGGATCTGCTCGAAGGAAGCGGTCGTCGACGCGTACACGGCGGATGAGCTCTGCGGCTTTGACGCGACGGTCGGTCTCACGCGCGACATGCTGACGGGGATCTCGATGAACCAACGGAAAGAGAACCTTGAGAAGATGGACAAAGCGCTTCCTGTGCTCTTTGTCTCCGGCATGCAGGATCCCGTCGGCGCGATGGGAGAGGGCGTCCTTCGCTGCATCGACGCGTTCAAGCGCGCGGGGCTCAAAAACGTCACCATCCGCCTCTATCCCGAGGGACGGCACGAGATGCTCAACGAGACCAACCGGACGGAGGTCTACGCGGACATTCTCTCATGGATGGAGCAGAGACTCTGAGAAAAACAGCCTCCCGGAAAATATTCCCGGGAGGTTGCATTTTGTCATTCTTTCTGCTATAATTGTAGCAATTTTGTAACTGACTCCGGTGTTTCCGGAGCATTCAGAAAGGAGCGTGCGCGGATGTCGAAGCGATGGGTCCTTCGTCTTGTCCTGAGCATTATGCTGCTTGCCGCCTTGTCTGCAGCAGTCTGCGCGGCCGATGAGGAGAATTGGTACGACGCGGAGCAGCAGGAATATTTCTGGGAGGAAGAGCAGCTGGAAACGGTATTTCCAGACGTTGCGCCGGGGAGCTGGTACTACGACGATGTGATGTACCTCTACCGGAACGGCATCATCGGCGGCTTCCCGGACGGCACGTTCCGCCCGGAGGACAAGGTCACGACCGGTCAGGCGCTCAAGATGATCATTCTGGCCGCGGGCTACGCAGAACCCGAGCAGGCCGCCAGCCACTGGGCGAGAGGCTATCTCAACTTTGCCCTGGAGGCCGGAATGCTCGAGCGAGGCGAGATCACTGACCTCGATATCAATATGAGCCGCATTCTCACCGCAAAGGTCACGGCGCGCGCGCTCGGTGCAACGCGGCAGGACCTGACGCAGAAATTTACCGATACAAACGACGATTTTGCCCACGCACTGAGCGAGATCGGCATCATCGGCGGCTATCCGGACGGCACGTTCCGCCCGGAGGGCTTCCTGACCCGCGCGGAGCTGTCGACCATCGTCAGCCGAATCTACGCTTTCCGGATCGACCAGACCGGCGACAGCACCGATAGTGGGGACGACCCCGGGGACTTAGACGACGACACGCCCATCGAGCTTCGCACGACGGACGACGGCGTCGAGTTCATCAAGGCGCGCGAGGGATTTACGGCGATGGCCTATTGGGACTATCAGCAGTATTCCATCGGCTACGGCAGCTACTGCGAGAAGGACGAGTACCCCGACGGCATCACCGAAAAGCAGGCGGACCATCTGCTTCGCAAGCGGCTGCAGGGGTTTGAAAAGAAGCTGGATGCGTTCCTCGATAAAAACAACATCCGGTTATCAACGAACGAATACGACGCGCTCATCTCCTTTACATACAACAACGGTGACTACTGGATGAGCGAGAAGAACCCGAGCCGGCTTGCAAATCTTCTGATTTCCGGCAGATACACCACCAATGAATTTGCCTCCGCGTTCGGCATCTGGTGCCACGTGACGACAAAGTCCGGTACGGAAATTTATGACGGACTCATTGAGCGCCGCCTGCGCGAGCTCAAGCTGTTTTTCTACGGCGATTACAACGCGAAAAATTCCGACGGCTTCAGCTATGTGATTTTCCAGACGGAAAAGGGGTCGCTGGAGGTCGACGTGGCGGTCTACGAGACGGGAAGCTATTATGACCCGATGTTTGAGGCACACTGCGATGACGACGAGTTCTTCGGCTGGGTCGCAGAGGACGGCACGGTCATTGACGAAAACACCCGCGTGGAAGAAAGCCTGAAAGTAACAGCACTCTGGCGCAGCGAGGCTGAGGGCCGGTTCTGAGAAAATATGAAGCCGGGTTAGAAAGTCCGAATTATTGGACAGGTAATATGATATTCTATCTCCAGAAAGCAAAAGGAGCGATGCTGAGATGGAATATCGGATGGAGTATGTCAGAGGTCATATTGAGGTCTATTCGGCAAGAGGGGAGTTCCTCTTTTCCGCCGATACCATGGCCGAGGCGGACGAGATGCTGGAGGAGTAAGATGAACATCCAGATTTTTGGAGCGAATAAGTGCTTCGACACGAAAAAGGCCGAGCGCTGGTTCAAAGAGCGCAGGATCAAATATCAGTCCATCGATCTTGTCCGCTACGGCATGTCCGGCGGCGAGTTTGACAGCGTCCTGCGCGCGGTCGGCGGGATCGATCAGCTCATCGACTGGGACAAAAAAGCGCCAGAGATCGACCTCATGCGCTACATGGATGACAGCCGGGCAAAGGAGGACAAGGTGTTTGACAATCCAAAGCTCCTAAAAACGCCCGTCATCCGCAATGGCAAGCAGGCGACTGTGGGATACTGCCCGGAAATCTGGGAGACGTGGCAATAAGAATCGAAAAAAACGAGGTACGAAGCGGTGGTGCTTTGTACCTCGTTTTTGCGCTATTCCTTTGAAAGCTTATCAAGCTCCGTTCGGCCGATTTTGAAGTGTGTGTCCTTTGGGAGTCCCTGTGCGATGGCGGGGAAGAAGTTTCCCGTGTCGGCGGTGCGCTGGATCTCATACGTGCCGTACTGGTTGACCAGATCGAAGCAGTCCTCGGCGTTTCCCGGGAAATGGTTGACCATTGGGTTCGGGGAGTAGGGGAAGTTCTTGGCCGGAGGCAGGTTGACGGGCTTTTTGGAAGATTGCTTTTCGGACATGCGATTTCACCTCGCGCTTAGTCTGCGCATGTTCAGGTGATGTTTGCATGGTAATAATTGAAAACCTCGTAGAGTTTCGCCATCCGCAGATGGCGAAATAAAGTGGAAAGTCATGTTATCCGGCGGCTTTGCTGACCGTAAAAATACCGCCCGCCTCACAAGTGTGGAATTTTGCGCCTTCGGCGCAAAATTATGCGCGCAGTCGAGGCGAGGGCTTTTTTTGAAAGATTTTAGTGCCCCTCAGCGGCGATCATGTGCATCGCGTGCTCCAGCACGCCAATGATGGCGGAGAGATTTTCCTTTGCGGCCTTCTCAGAGCCGGGGAGGTTGATGATGAGGCTTGTCCCTCTCGTTCCGGCGACGGCGCGGGAGAGCATGGCGCGCGGCGTAACCTTGAGGCTCTCGACCCACATCGCAACGGGGATTGCGCGGATTTCGCGGTCCAGCACGGCAAGCGTGGCTTCCGGCGTCACATCGCGCGGAGAAAGGCCCGTGCCGCCGGTCGTGAGAATCAGGTTTGCGTGGAGCTCGTCTGCGCAATAGATGAGCATTTTTTGAATTTCTGCCTGTTCGTCCGGGATGATGGCAGTGTGGATGACATGGAAGCCCGCGTCCTCAATCATCTTGCAGACGGCGGGACCGCTCGTGTCAATGCGCTTTCCCTGACTTCCAAGATCGCTTGCGGTAATAACGGCTGCTGTATAGTCCATAAAAATCCTCTTTTCAAAATGATTTACATAATATTTGATTTGCACAAGAGTTTCTATAATACGCGTAGGGGTCGATGCCCACATCGACCCGACGGAATGCACTTTTTTTATGAGAGTCTCCGGCGAATTCGTAACTTCCTCATGGGGCAATCTGGGCATCGCCCCCTACGTGCGAAACATTACATAATTGGAATTATGTAATGTTTGTTACCTGATACCCAAATGCGGCCTCGCGCAGAAAGGGCAGAAGCTGCACCGCTTTGGCTACCGATAATATCGTATTTTCGTCCGGCATAGTGCGCCTTCTGCTCGTTTGTTTATAACCGATTCTAGCAAGCGCCGCCCGATACGTCAAGAATATCCGATAGATCCTGCCGATCTTCCGGCGCGTGCTTTTCTTTACATTTCTAAATTTTCTGACAAAATTTTTGCGGCAGATTTTCTGAAAAAGTTACAAAATTCTGAACATTTTTCAAGGCAGTTTTCTTTACTTGTTTTTTTGCCCGGAACGTGGTATAGTCCAGACAAAGATATAAGATGGATACGGCGCGGCTTCGATGAAAAGCGAAGCTGGGTCGCCGCTTTGCGTTTTTTGAACGCGAACGGATTCCACAGGAAGGAGACAGGCACATGGCAAAGCAGACGAAGAATGTTTCGTCCGGCGGCGAGAGCTTTATGGTCAAGCTGTCAACATTCATCGTAGACAAACGCAATTTGTTTTTCCTGATTACCATCATTCTTGTCATTTTCTCCATGTTTTCCCGCAACTGGGTGGAGGTTGAAAATGATCTGACGTTCTATCTGCCGGAGGATTCCGAGACGAAGAAGGCGCTGAACGTCATGGACGGGGAGTTCACCACCTATGGCACGGCTGAGGTCATGGTGGCAAATATCGCCTACGAGGACGCGGAGCGTATGCTCGATGATCTCAAGCAGATCAAGGGCGTGCAGTCGATCGATTTTGACGATACGACCGACCACTACAATAACGCCTCCGCGCTCTACAGCATCACGTTCAATTACGACGAGACGGACGATGCCTGCCTCGAGTCGCTTGACAAGGTCAAGGAGTACTTAAGCGGACAGGACATCTACGTCAAGACAGACCTTGGCAATACGCAGGCCGAGACGATCGAGCGCGAGATCAACATGATCATGGTCTATGTCGCGATCGTCATTGTCGCGGTGCTGCTCTTCACGTCCGAGACCTACGGCGAGATTCCGGTTCTGATCCTGACGTTCGGCGTTGGCATGATCGTCAATCAGGGCACGAACTACCTGCTTGGCAAGATCTCCTTCGTGTCGAACTCTGTTACGAGCATTTTGCAGCTGGCGCTGTCCATCGACTACGCCATCATCTTCTGCAACCGCTTTAAAGAGGAGCATAAGTCGCTTCCCATCCGCGAGGCGGTCATTCTCGCGCTGAGTAAATCCATTCCGGAAATCGGCGCAAGCTCTCTTACCACCATCGGCGGCCTGGTCGCGATGCTCTTCATGCAGTTCAGGCTCGGTCCTGATATGGCCATCTGTCTCATTAAGTCGATCGGCTTTGCGCTTCTGTCGGCGTTCGTTGTGATGCCGGGTCTGCTGGTTCTCTTCGGGCCGCTCATCGACCGGACGGGACACAAAAACTTCGTGCCGAAGATTTCGTTCATCGGCTCGTACGATTACGCAACGCGGCATATTGTGCCGATCATCTTCATCGTCGTGCTGTTCTTCGCGTTCCGGCTGTCGAACGACTGCCCGTACGCCTACGGCTACAGCGTTCTGTCGACTCCCAAGCTCAACGAGACGCAGATCGCCGAAAATATGATCGAGGACAATTTCTCGAGCAGCAATATGATGGCGCTCGTTGTCCCGAGGGGCGACTATGAAAAAGAGGCACAGCTGTTAAAGGAACTCGAAAGCTACGACGAGGTCGACTACACGATGGGCCTTGCCAATATCGACGCGCTCGACGGTTACAAGTTGGCAGACAAGCTGACTCCGCGCCAGTTTGCAGAGCTCGCAGGGCTCGATTATGAGGCGGCGCAGGTCGTCTATGCGGCCTATGCGGCGGAAAACGAGAGCTACGGCGAGCTTGTCGGCAACATCGCAACCTATAAGGTGCCGCTCATCGATATGTTTCTCTACGTCTGCGATAAGGTGGATTCCGGCGTCGTGACGCTCAGCGACGAGCAGACCGACATGCTCCACGACGCGGAGGTGCAGATGACGAGCGCCAAAAATCAGCTGCAGGGCGAGACCTACAGCCGCATGCTCCTGTATCTGACGCTTCCGGTAAGCGGCGACGAGACCTATCACTTTACAGACAAAATTCTGGAGATTGCCAGAAGCTACTATCCGGACGAGGACGTGTTCCTGGCGGGCAACTCGACGAACGAATATGACTTCGAGAAGTCCTTCGCGGTTGATAACACGGTCGTGAGCATTGTGTCGGTCCTCATCGTTCTGGTGGTGCTGCTCTTTACGTTCAACTCCGCCGGTATGCCGCTGCTGCTGATCCTCGTCATTCAGGGCAGTATCTGGATCAACTTCTCGTTCCCGACGATCACGGGAAAATACCTCTTCTTCCTTGGCTATCTGGTCGTCAGCTCCATCCAGATGGGCGCGAACATCGACTACGCGATCGTCATCGGCAGCCGTTATCAGGAGCTGAAAGCGAGAATGACGAGGAAAGAGGCGATCATCGATACGCTGAACTTCGCGTTCCCGACGATCATTACCTCGGGCTCGATTCTTGCCATCAGCGGCTTCCTCATTGGCAACCTCACCTCCGAGCCCGTCATCGCAGGCATCGGCGAGAGCTTAGGCCGCGGCACGGTCATTTCAATCTTCCTTGTCATGCTCGTCCTGCCGCAGATCCTGCTGACCGGCACGGCCTTCATCGACAAGACTTCGTTCTCCATGCCGGGCGTGAGCGTCGGCGAGCACCGGGCGCTTACCGGTAAGGTCTTCGTCAACGGCATGGTGCGCGGCCACATCAGCGGCAATGTGCGCGGCCAGATCTGCGCGATGGTCGACGGCGATGTGGACCTGAACGTCATTTCCGGTTCGGCAGATGAGAAATCAGACGCGCCGGGAGACGATACCCCACCGGACGGCGGAGATCCCGATGACCATGGGGCGGCGGAAGTTACTCCGGAAGAGAGCGGAAGGGAGGAAGAGTGTCATGTTTAACTGCGCAAAAAAGCTTCTCTCTTTGCTTCTGGTTCTGAGCCTGCTGCTTGCACTTCCCGTGACGGCGCTGGCTGCGGAGGGAGATGAGAAAACCATCTCTGTTTCGTCAGCGGAGGACCTCTTGACGCTCTCGGAAAGCTGCAAGCTCGATACATGGTCGGATGGCTTGACGGTTGAGCTGGAGGCGGACGTGTCGCTCGAGGGCGTAGCGTTTTCACCCATCGCGAGCTTTGGCGGAACGTTCCACGGAAACGGCCACACCATCAGCGGCCTGAGCCTGTCCGAGGGGCTTTCCCTTGCGGGATTGTTCCAGCGCGTGCAAAAGGATGCGCGCATTGAAGACTTAAACGTCAGCGGCACCGTCAAGGCCTCCAGCACCTGCGAAGCGGCGGGCGGTCTTGCGGGGCGGAACGCAGGTACGATTGAAAATTGCTCGTTCTCCGGCAATGTCGCCGGAAGCAGCACCACGGGCGGCCTTGTTGGGCAGAACACGGCGGACGGCCTGATTCGAAATTCCTCCTCCAACGGTGCGGTCACGGGCACAAAAATGACCGGCGGCGTTGCGGGCGAGAACCGCGGCAAAATTGTAAGCTGCACGAACGGCGCGTATGTCAATACCGTCAGCGGCGATCAAGCGCTTTCGCTCGAGAACATCAATCTTGATTTTTCACTCGATATGACGAAGTTGACCTCCGGCGGCGCGCTTCTTTCCTCGTTCGATACCGGTGGTATCGCGGGCTATAACGCGGGAACCATTCGGGGCAGCGAAAACCGCGCGATTGTCGGCTATCAGCATGTGGGCTATAACGTCGGCGGTATCGCGGGCCGAAGCTGCGGCTATATAACGGACTGCGAAAACAGCGGCGCGGTCTATGGCCGGAAGGATGTCGGCGGTATCTGCGGGCAGATGGAGCCGTACGTTGAGATGCAGCTCTCCGAGAGCACGCTGTCTAAATTACAGACGCAGCTGAATGAACTCAGCACCCTCGTCGACAAGGCGGCGGATGACGCGGACGGCGGCGCGGGCGGCATTTCCTCGAGCCTTGGCAGCATGTCCAATCTCGTCAAGAACGCGACAGACTCGGTAAGCGATCTCAAGGTCAACATCGACGCGAACGGCTCGCTGCTCGGACAGGGCGGCGCAAGCGGCTCTGCGGGCATTACACTCACGCCGCCGAGCGTCTCGGCAGACGGTGAGATCGGCCACGGGTCGGGGCTTGATATTTCGCTCGAGCCCGGCTCTATCTCGATTGACCATGGCTCCGGCGCAGGCGCTGGTGTTTCGGTCGATGGGGAACCCGGCGGACTGGATATCGGAAGTGACCTGACCGCTGGAGGCCTACTCTCCGGCAATACGCAGATTGTGGCAGCTCCCGATCTTGGAAACCTCAACTCCGCCATCGGCGGACTTTCCGGCCAGATCAGCCGCCTGAATGGTGCAATCTCCGGCACGGTCGGGCAGCTGGCAGACGATATGCGCCAGATCAACAAGAAATTCGGCGAGATCACTGACACGCTCGATACGGCGATCTCCGACGCGGCGAGCAATGTGGGCGACGTGATTACCGACGCGTCGGCCATTGACGTGGACCTGATCACGCTCGGCAAGGTGCATGACAGCCGGAATACCGCCTATGTAGACGGCGATATCAGCGTCGGCGGCATTGCGGGCTCGATGGCGATTGAGTACAGCTACGACCCTGAGGACGACGTGACGAGCAATCTTTCGGCAGACTATAAGCGCCAGTACGAGCTCAAGGCCGTCATTCAGGACTGCACGAACGAAGGCACTGTTCAGTCCAAGCGCAGCTACGCGGGCGGTATCTGCGGCCGTATGGATTTGGGCTTGATTACAGATTGCAGCGGCTTTGGCAGCGTCACAAGCAATTCCGGCGATTATGTCGGCGGCATTGCAGGGCAAACCGGTGCGACTGTGCGCCAAAGCTACGCCAAGTGCACACTTTCAGGCGCCAAATACGTCGGCGGCATCATCGGCGCTGGCGCGGAGCAGACCGTTTCCGGCGCGTCCAGCACGGTCTCCGGCTGCTACAGCATGGTGGAAATTACGGACGCGACGCAGTTTGCCGGTGCGATCTCCGGCTGCGATGCGGGTGACTTTGCGGAAAACTATTTTGTCTCGGATACGCTTTCGGGTCTGGATACGGTGAGCCAGACCGGCAAGGCAGAGCCGATTACGTACGAAGCGCTTCTAGATGTGGCGACGGTTCCCGATGAGATGCGGCAGATGACGCTGAAATTCGTCGCGGACGATACAGTGCTCAAATCCCAGACCTTTGACTATGGCGACAGCTTTGACGCGGATGTTTACCCGGAAATCCCGGAGAAGGACGGCTACTACGGCGCGTGGGATGTGACAGAACTGCATGACCTGCACTTTGACACGACGGTCACGGCCGTCTACACCCGCTATGTCACGACTGTTCCCAGCGAGGTCAGCCGGGACAGCGGAAGGCCCGTCTTCTTTGTAGACGGCAGCTATGACGATGACGCGCAGCTTTCTGCGCAGGCCATGGCGCAGACAAACTCCGGCCTTTCTCCCATCAGCGCGGGACTGTCTGACGCGATCGGGCACTATATGTCGGTCAATCCGTGGTATACCTGGTTCTCCGCGCCGATTACGAAAGAGGTCGTCGAGCAGTGGGAGATCACGATTCAGTCGGACGGCGCTTCGACGCATACGGTGCATTATCTCTCTCCGAGTGAGTCGACAAGACATCTGGCCGTCTTTGTCCGGCAGGACGGCGGCTGGAAAAAGGCGAACGCGGATACCTTCGGCAGCTACCTGACCTTCGACATTACCGGCGAGCAGGCGGAGATTGCCGTCGTTTCGGTGCTCCACATCTGGTGGGTCTGGACGATTCTGGCGATCCTGATTTTTGGCATCCTCGTTCTGGTCATCCTCCTGATTCATAAGACGAAAAAACGCCGGCAGAAGGCAAAGCCAGTTCCGGCTGACAGCAGTGAGGGCGAAGCGGATGAAGCGCCTAAAAAGAAGAAGTTCCCCGTCTGGCTGACGGTGCTTCTGATGGTTCTTGCGCTGGCGGCTGCGGCGGTCTCGGTGTACTTCTTTGTGCTGCGCAGCAAATTTGCACCCTATGAGGCGTTGGCTGAGCTGAACAGTTCGGCAGAGCTGTCGATGAATCTGCTGCTGGATGCGGAAGTGGACGAGGAAACGCTGGATATGTCAGCGGGCGTTTCCCGGAAGAGCGTGAGCGGCCATAAGGTGACGCGCGTGGACTTCGGCGACCTGCCGCTCTACTACGCGGAAAACCTCGTTGTGCTGGAAAACGGCACAGCCTATCAGCTGACGGACGAATTCCCGGATTATTCCGCTGTTTTGTCGAACCTGACGACGCTTTACAAGCAGGCGAGCTTCACGAGCGCCAAGGATGGCGATGCGACGGTCTACGGCGTGAGCGTGGAGGGTGACGGCGCGAGAACGCTTTTGCAGCTGCTCCTGCCGACGACGAGCGGCAAGCTCCCCGACAGCCAGCAGCTGTCTGCCGAGGTGCGCATGGATGACGGCGAGGTTGAAGAAATCACGATTTCGGCCTCCGGAACGATGAAGGACAAGGCGCAGACGCCGTTTACGCTTTCCGTAACACTCGATGATTTTGATGCGTCCGCCGGGTTCTCCGTGCCAGACGAGGTGCTCGAAAGCCTCGATAAGACCTACGCCGACGGTGAGCTTCCGGTCATCACGAGCGATCTGTTCCGGCTGCTGGACGGCTGGGCGAACCTCTTCGCGCGCGAGACGCTGGCGGCGGATCTGGATGTTTCCGTCGACTGCGGCCCCGTTGTCGTCAAAAACGCGCTGCGGTATTACCGGCAGAAGGTCGACGGCGTGACGGTCAACTGCATCAACAAGAGCGGCCTCAACATCTTCTTCTCCGACACGGGAAGCGCCGTGAATGCCGATGGCGAGGAAGCATCCGGTGAGGCGAAGAGCCTTACCGGAACGGCGAAGCTTCTGGACGTGGTGTATCTCGTCTGCCAGAACGGAGACTTTGAGATGACCCACGACGGCGGCACGTACCAATATTCCGTCACGATGGACAGCCGTTCGATGGAGGAGCTGCTTTCCGTCCTTGCGCCCGACGCGGCGGATCTGGATATTGACTTCTCCGAGAGCAAGGTTGCGGTCACGATCGAAGATGATGTCGTTGCGAAGCTCACGGTGTCCTGCGGCGGCTCTGTGAAGGTGCTGCTCACACAGGCGAGCGCCAGTGTTGATGCGGACATCACCTTTACCGACGCGCAGATGCCGGAGGTACCGGACAGCGTGCTCAGCGCACTGCGATAAGAATCGAAAACGCCCTCCGAAGACTTCGGAGGGCGTTTGTCTCTGTATGGAAGACGTACACATGGAAGTGTGTAAAATTTGTGGAAAATTTCAGAAAAATTTTAAACATACGCTGAAATTTCGGCTATTTTTTATAAAAAACTGTCTTGCCGGTCCGAACACAAATGAGTATAATAGAGCCATATTTTATGGCAGAGGTTTGCAGACTGCCGAAGAAAGCGGAGGAAAAGGATGAAAGCAATTGTCAGCATTGTCGGTAAAGATCAGGTGGGCATTATCGCAAATGTGTGCAGTGAGCTCGCTGCCTGCAATATCAACATTCTCGAAATCAGCCAGAAGATCATGGACGGATTTTTTACCATGATGCTGGTGACAGACCTGTCCGGCTGTGACAAACCGCTTGATGAAGTGTCCGATCGGCTCCAGACCTGCACGGAGGGAAAGCAGCTTTCCGTCCGTATTCAGCGCGAGGACATGTTTGACGCAATGTACAAGCTCTGAGGTGCCGCCATGCCGAGTTTACAGAAAGTCATTGACGCGATCGACATGATCGACAAGCAGCATCTGGACATCCGCACGATCACGATGGGCATTTCGCTTTTGGACTGCGCGAGCGAGGATGCGGGTCGCTGCTGCGAGAAAATTTACGATAAAATCTGCCATAAGGCCGAAAACCTCGTCAAAACCGGCGAGTCCATCGAGCGCGAGTTCGGTATCCCGATCGTCAACAAGCGCATCTCCGTGACACCGATGGCGCTCGTCGCCGGAAGCTGCCAGACGGAGGACTATGTGCCCTTTGCGCTGACGATGGACAAGGCGGCGAAGGCCTGCGGCGTGAACTTCATCGGCGGGTTCTCTGCGCTCGTGCAGAAGGGCTTTACAACGGGCGATGAAAAGCTGCTGCGCGCAATTCCGCAGGCGCTGGCGCAGACGGATATCGTGTGTTCGAGCGTCAACGTCGGCTCGACGAAGGCCGGTATCAATATGGACGCCGTGGCGCGGATGGGTAAAATCATCAAGGAAACGGCGCATCTCACGCGCGAGCAGGATGGCCTTGGCTGCGCGAAGCTCGTCGTGTTCTGCAACGCCGTCGAGGATAACCCCTTTATGGCGGGTGCGTTCCACGGGGTCGGCGAGGCCGAGTGTGTGGTAAGCGTCGGCGTGTCCGGCCCGGGCGTTGTCCACCATGCGCTGCAATTCTGCAAGGGCGAAAAATTCGACGTGGTCGCCGAGACGATCAAGAGAACCGCGTTCCAGATCACGAGAATGGGTCAGATGGTCGTGGCAGAGGCGGCCCGGCGGCTTGATACCGAGTTTGGCATCGTCGATCTGTCCCTGGCTCCTACGCCTGCCATCGGAGACAGTGTGGCGCGGATTCTCGAGGAAATGGGCCTTGCGGTCTGCGGCACGCACGGAACGACGGCTGCGCTCGCAATGCTCAATGACGCGGTCAAAAAGGGCGGCGTGATGGCCTCCGGCCATGTGGGCGGCCTTTCCGGCGCGTTTATTCCGGTCTCGGAGGACGAGGGTATGATCGCCGCGGCGCTGGACGGCACGCTGACGATCGATAAACTCGAGGCGATGACCTGCGTCTGCTCGGTCGGCCTTGACATGATCGCCGTCCCGGGCGACACCACGGCCGACACGATTTCTGCCATCATCGCCGACGAAGCGGCCATTGGCATGGTCAACAGCAAGACGACTGCCGTCCGTATCATCCCGGTCGAAGGCAAGACGGTGGGCGACATGGTCGAGATGGGCGGCTTACTTGGTTCCGCGCCCGTCATGCCGGTTCACAGCGCGTCCAGCGCCGACTTCATTGCCCGCGGAGGCAGAATCCCGGCTCCGCTGCAAAGCCTCAAGAACTAACGTATCACAAAAGCAATATCTTTACCCCGGAAAGGAAGCGTAACCTATGAACGAAACGATTCAGAAAGCAAAAGCGCTCTTTGCGCCTGTGCCGCGCGTGCAGCTCGGCTTTTTCCCGACGCCGTTTTATAAGCTCGAGCGCATGTCGAAGGAGCTTGGCGTGAACCTCTATATCAAGCGCGATGATTTTACCGGCATGAACCTCTTCGGCGGCAATAAGATACGTAAGCTTGAGTTCCTGCTCGGCGACGCAATGGCCAAGGGCTGCAAGGCGGTCGTGACCTACGGCGCGACGCAGTCGAACCATGCGATGGAGACGGTCTCTGCCTGCCGCCGCTGCGGGCTGGACCCGATTTTGTATCTGACGGCGGTCGTGCAGCCGGATGAGAAGGATGTGCGCGCGAATCTGCTGCTCGATAAGGTCATGGGCGCGGAAATCCACATCGTGGACATCGAGCCCGGCGAGACGGAAGACGATGCGGAGGCACGCTCGTTTGTCATGGGCGCGGAGCACGCGGCAAGATTGACGGCCTCCGGCACACCGTGCTACGATGTTCCGATGGGGGGAGCCAGCCACGTGGGCTCGATCGGCTTTGCGAACGGCTTTGTGGAGCTCGCGGAGCAGTTGGACGAGCTCGGCCTGAATGCAGATTATGTCTACCACGCTACTGGAACCGGCGGCACGATGGCAGGTCTTCACGCGGGCAGAAAGCTCGTTGGCTCGAACGCGGTTATCCGCTCGATCACTGTCAGCCCGAAGAATGATGCGTATCTGACGAAGGTGCAGAATCTTGCCAATCAGGTGCTGGCGGACCTCGGGAGCGACTTGCATGTCGACCGCGACGCGGACCTTCACATGGATATGAATTACTATGCGCCCGGCTATGAGCAGCCGAACGAAAAGGCGAGCGAGGCCATCAAGATGCTCGCGCGCCTCGAGGGGCTGTTCGTTGACCCCGTCTATACCGGAAAGGCCTTGGCGGGGCTTATTGACCACATCCGCACCGGCAAGGTCGAACAGGGCAGCAACGTCGTCTTCTGGCACACCGGCGGCGCGACGGCGCTCTTTGCCGAGCAGCAGATGCTGGGCGACATTTTCTAAACAGCAATCAATATCAGGAAGCACTCTGCACAATTTTGCGGAGTGCTTTTTGCTTAAAATCACGGAAAATCTACGGCCGCAACCACCGGTTGACAAAAGAACAGGCTCGTTTCTTGCCCGCAACTACGCGTTATGGTAAAATAAGCCCATCAAATCAGCTGGGAAAACCGGCACAGGAGGGAATATGGACTTTTCAGAAAAGATAGCGATGCTCCGCCGCCAGAAAAACTGGTCGCAGGAGGAGCTGGCAGAAAAGCTGATGGTGACGCGGCAGGCGGTCTCCAAGTGGGAAAGTGCGCAGTCGATGCCGGACTTGGACAAACTTGTGCAGCTAAGCGAGCTGCTCGGCGTGAACACGGATTATCTCTTAAAGAACGGTATGGACACGCCGGAGCAAGATGACCCGAAGCAGGCGGTACGGGAGAACGCCCTGGCCAAGCGCGTGACGCGGGAGGAGGCGAGCCGGTTTTTGTCGCTGCAAGCGGTGGCAGTTCCGAGGGTGTCGCTTGGTGTGGCGCTTTGCGTGTGGTCACCGATCGTGCTCATTGGCCTCACCGCGCTGGGCTCTGTATTTCATGTAAAAATTCCGGATTCTGTTGCGGGCGGACTGGGGCTTTGCGTGCTGCTCGGGATGGTGTCCGCGGCGGTCGCACTGTTTTTAACTTCCGGGACGAAGCTCAAAGAATTCGAATACCTCGAGCACGATCCAGTTGCGCTTGACGCGGATGCAGCAGCACTTGCAAGGCAGCAGGAGGCGGAGCAGGCGGAAGAATGCACGCGGCTGACGACAATCGGCGTGGTGCTCTGCATTATATCGGCGGTTCCGATTTTCGCCGTGATGTGCGTTGGAAGGACGCGTGATGGGTATGATTCGCTGGCGGTCTGCGCGCTATTGCTGCTCGTTGGGATTGCGTGTCTGCTTTTGGTGCGCGCGGGCTCCATGCGCGGCGCGGTCGATAAGCTTCTGGAGCAGGGCGACTACACCCGCGAGAGCAAGGCGAAAAGCCGCATCGTGGACGCGATCAGCGCGGTCTACTGGCTCGCGGTCACGGCGATTTTCCTCTTTTACACCTTCGGGCCCAACGGCAACGGCCAGCCGCAGTACAGCTGGTTCATTTGGGCGGTCGGCGGTGTGCTATACGGCGCGCTGATGGCAGGACTGTCCATCTATCGGAAAAAGCGCAGATAAAATATGCCGCCGGAGAGACGAACTCTTCGGCGGTACGTTTATGCTTGTATGGAAGCTCAATAAGCGGCGCAGCGCACCTTGCCGATGGAAATATATCCGTTCAGCACGGCGTGGATGTCGCTTCCTTCCTGTGTTTCCTCGCGGGTGAGAACCTTTGGCACAGGTGCGAGATACTGTACGCCGTGTTCCTCGCGCAGGCAGGTGTAGTAGTTTTCATAGAACGAGTGCTTCTCAGGGAAACGCCCCCGCAGAACGCCCTTGCACTCGGCAGCAGGGCAGGGCGGAAAGTTGACGTTCCAGAGCTCGCCCGGGTTCAAAGGCGCAAACAGAAGCTCTTCGAGCATTGCGGGCAGATTCTGCTCGGCCACATCAACGGCAGAGGCCTTACCCATGGAAAAGGCAATGGTGTGAATGCCATTGAGCGCAGCCTCAGTCGCAGCGCCGACGGTTCCCGAGTAGCACACGTCGTGTCCTGCGTTCATGCCGTCGTTGACCCCGGAGAGAACAACATCCGGCCGGAAGCCGAGCAGCGAGCGCAGCGCAACCTTTACGCAGTCCGCAGGCGTTCCGTCAACGCTCCACGCGGCCTGCACCGGAACTGGGAAATCGTAGCGGTAGACTGCCATCTCCGGCATACCGGCAATCGTCAGTCGGACGGACATACCACTGCACTGATGCTCGGGCGCGGCCACCCAGACGTCTCCAAACT
Organism: Oscillospiraceae bacterium; assembly: GCA_916988195.3. Classification (GTDB taxonomy): domain Bacteria; phylum Bacillota; class Clostridia; order Oscillospirales; family Oscillospiraceae; genus CAG-170. The sequence continues at coordinate 38,816 of CAKASQ030000012.1, read as the reverse complement.
CACTCGCGGCCTTTGCCAGCCGGGCAATGCCCTCTGAGCGGATCCCGTCGTCGTTTGCAATCAATATTTTCAGCTTTTTCATCATGAACACTCCTTTTCCGCCTATCTTATCATACCGAAGGCCCACCCACAAGCCGCAATTTCGACAAATCCTCCATTTTCCCAACAAAAAGCAGAATCGCCAGGTAGTGTGACAATTCCAAAATGCCGTCTCAGCCTCGCAACATGTTGCACTGCTCAAAAGCCTCGCAGAGCTTTGCGCCCACAGGCGCAAAATAAATTTCAAATCCATTTTATCCGGCGGCTCTCTTCAAATTGTAGAAGAAGCTCCCGCATTGCGGGAGCTTCTCCTGTATGGGATGGGAACGGAATGTTATTCCGGCTGCGGGTAGTAGACGTGCAGCAGCTCGTGCGCGCGCTCGGGCGTGAGCTTTTCATAGAGCGCTTTGAGAATCGGGTTGTGCTGCGAGGACTTGATGAGCGTCTTGCGGTCTGCTTCATACAGACCCTCGGCTCTGGCGTATTTCTGCTCGCGTCTGCCGATGGGCTGACCCGCGCCGCCGACACAGCCGGTTGTACAGGTCATGACTTCGACGAGATCAAAGTGCTCTTCACCGGCTTCCATCTTCGCAATGAGCGTTCTCGCGTTCTTGAGGCCGTGGACAACACCGACACGGATGGTCTTTTCGCCGACGGGCAGCTCGACCGCGCGGACGCCCTCCATGCCGCGAACGCCGGAGTAGGCGATGGCCTGCAGGGTGTTGCGGGACTCGCTCTCCATAACGCGGCGGACAACTGCCTCTGCTACGCCGCCGGTCGCGCCGAAGATGACGCCTGCGCCGGTGCCAAGACCGAAGGGCATATCGGGCGCTTCGTCGGGCAGCTCATTGAAGCGGATACCGGCTTCCTTGATCATGCGGATGAGCTCCTGCGTGGTGAGAACGAGGTCAACATCGGGCTGGTCGCCGTGCTTGAACTCTTCTCTGGCCGCCTCCATCTTTTTGGCTGTGCAGGGCATGATGGCGATGTGATAGAGCTTCTTGCCGCCTTCTTTTTCCTGTGCGCGGAGAATGGCGGAGAACATCTGCATCGGGGACTTGCAGGTCGAAATATTGTGCAGATACTTGGGATTCTCTTTCTCGAGGTACTTGATCCATGCCGGACAGCAGCTCGTAAACATCGGGAACGGGCCGCCCTTCTCGAGTCTCTGGAGGAATTCCGCCGTCTCTTCCATGACGGTCATATCCGCCGCGAATGTGGTGTCGTAGACCGCATCTGCGCCCATGAGCTTGAGCGTGGCGACCATCTTGTCGAGCACGTTCACGCCGGGGGCAAGGCCGAACGCTTCGCCGAGTGCAACACGGACGGCAGGGGCAATCTGGACGACAACGCGAAGTTCCGGATCATGCAGCGCCTTCCAAGCGTCGTTGATCTGGTTGCGGATGGTGATGGCGCCGGTCGGGCAGACAGCTGCGCACTGGCCGCAGGTGACGCACTTGGTCATGCTCATCGGGCGGTCGAATGCCGGCATAACCTGAACGTTGCTGCCGCGGTGGGCGAAGTTCAGAATGCTCATGCCCTGCAATTCGTCGCACACGCGCACGCAGTCGCCGCAGAGAACGCACTTGCCCGGGTCACGGACGATCGCGGGGCTTGTCTCATCCAGCGCATAATGCGGACGGGTGTCTTCAAACGGGATATTCGTCACGCCGAAGCGCAGCGCCAGTTCCTGCAATCGGCAGTTGCCGCTTTTTTCGCAGGTAGTGCAGCTGCGGCAATGGGACGAGAGCATCAACGAAAGAATCATCCGGCGGTGCTTGAGCAGCCGCTCGGTGTTCGTGCGGATACGCAGACCGTCGCGCGGCTCCATGGAGCAGGAGGCGTCGATTTTACCGGTCTGTTCGTTTTCTACCACGCACATACGGCATGCGCCGAAGGTAGAAAGCTCGGAGTAATAGCAGAACGTCGGCATGTCGATTCCGGCCTTGCGGATGACCGCGAGGACGTTCTTTTCTCCGTCAAACGGCACGCAAATACCGTCGACGTACATTTTACCTTTTGCCATACGTTTAACCCTCCTCCTTCACAAGCTCAATGGCATCGAATGGGCAGCCGGACTGGCACGCACCGCACTTGATGCACTTGGACGGATCGATGATATGCGGTTTCTTCTTCTCGCCCGCAATCGCATCCATCGGGCAGTTCTTCTTGCACTTGCCGCAGCCCTTGCACTTTTCCGGATCGATGGCCAGATGCGCCTTCGGCCCGTTGCAGATCGGACAGTGGTGGTCGACCACGTGGGCAAGATATTCGTTGCGGAACGCCTTGAGCGTACTGGAAACGGGGTTGCACGCCGCCTGACCGAGGCCGCAGAGCGCCGTCTCGCGGATGGTCTGGGAGAGGTTCTCGAGCATGTCGAGGTCCTCAAGCGAGCCCTTATTTTCCACGATCCGCGTCAGAATTTCGAGCATGCGTTTGGTGCCCTCGCGGCACGGCACGCACTTGCCGCAGCTTTCGCTCTGGGTGAAGTTCATGAAGAAGCGGGCGGTCTCGACCATGCAGGTATCCTCGTCCATGACGACAAGGCCGCCGGAGCCCATGATTGCGCCTGCTTTTTTGAGGGAGTCGAAGTCGACGGGGAGGTCGAGCTGGTCTTCCGTCAGACAGCCGCCCGCGGGGCCGCCGGTCTGAACGGCCTTGAACTTCTTACCGTCCTTGATGCCGCCGCCGATATCGAAGATGATCTCGCGCAGCGTCGTACCCATCGGAACCTCGATAAGGCCGGTGTTGACCACACAGCCGGTAAGGGCGAAGGCCTTCGTGCCGGGGCTCTTTTCTGTGCCGATGGTGCGGAACCAGTCGCTGCCGCGCCGGACAATGACGGGAACGCAGGCAAAGGTTTCGACGTTATTGAGGATTGTCGGCTTCGCCCAGAGGCCCTGCTCGACCGTACGCGGCGGCTTGACACGCGGCATGCCGCGGCGGCCTTCGATCGCAGCCGTCAGAGCGCTGCCTTCGCCGCAGACGAACGCGCCTGCGCCGCGGTTGATATTGATCCGGAAGCTGAAACCACTGCCGAGAATATTCTCGCCGAGAAGACCAGCTTCTTCCGCTTTGGCGATTGCCATGCGAAGGCGCTTGACCGCCAGAGGATACTCCGCGCGGACGTAGATGTAGCCCTCGTCGCTTCCTGCGGCGCGGCCTGCAATCATCATGCCCTCGAGAATCGCGTGGGGATTGCCCTCCATGATGGACTGGTCCATGAACGCGCCGGGGTCGCCTTCGTCGCCGTTGCAGACGACGTATTTCTTGCCCTCAGGCATCCGGCGGACGCTTTCCCACTTCTTGCCGGTCGGGAAGCCCGCGCCGCCTCTGCCGCGCAGACCCGAGTCCACGACCTCCGCGCAGATCTCGGCGGGCGTCATGTCAAAGAGCGCTTTTTCCAAGGCCGCATAGCCGTCGTGTGCCAAATATTCGTCCAAGTCTTCCGCGTCGGTGTTGCCGCTGGTCTCGAGAACGACGCGTTTCTGCTTTTTATAGAAGGGGATATCGTCGTGCTTGACGTAGGTGGTGTCTGTGAGCTTGTACAGAAGGCGCTCGATAACTTCGCCGTGGAGGATGGTCTTTTCGAGAATCTCCTCGCAGTCCTCCGGATGGACATGGGTATAGAAAATGCCTTCGGGCTGGATCTCAATCAGCGGACCCATCTCGCAGAAGCCCTGACAGCCGCTTCGCTTGAAGTGGAGCGTGTCCTTGCCGCCCTCTTCGCGCAGCGCCACACGGGTCTTGAGCTTCCGCTCCTGGCAAAGCTCCTGAAGCTTGTCATAAACCTTCATCGCGCCGCCCGCGATACAGCCGGTACCGGCGCAGACGAGAATCACGCGCTGCTCGGCGGCGAGCCATGCCTTTGCCTGCTCGCGGCGGGCGTTCAAAGCCTCTCTCGTTTCAATTTTCATTGCGCAGAGCCCTCCTTTGCCCGGATTTCTTCCAGCAGCGCCACTGCCCGGTCAGGGTCCATCTTCGCGTGGACCTCGCCATCGATCGTCATGACGGGCGCAAGTCCGCACGCGCCGAGACATGCGACCGTCTCGAGCGTAAACAGGCCGTCGTCAGACGTCTTGCGCTTGCCGCTCAGGCCGAGATAGGCATGAACAGCGTCATAGATGGGCTGCGACTTCCGAACATGACATGCCGTGCCGTTGCAGACCTTGACCAGATGCTTGCCCTTGGCCTCCAGCGAGAAATTCTCGAAAAAGGTCGCCACACCGTAGACCTTGGAAATGGCCACGTTCAGCTCCTTGGCAATCAGCTCCAGGTTCTCCTGGCTCAGATAGCTGTTTTCTGCCTGCACATCCTGCAAAATCGCGATCAGGGCGGCGGGATCCCGCCCATGGGTATCTATGATCTGCATGGTTCTTGCGCATTGCGCTTCATTCATTGCGGTTCTTCCCCCTTAGCTTTCATATTTCGTCGCCGGAACCGGACCGCTTGCCGGGACAGGCGAATTCGACAAGGAATAAAAGACCCGCACCGAAGCCGGAGATATGACATGCAGCATTTCTCGGTGACAATGGCAGAAGGAGGCTTCGGTGCGGGCCGGAGCCCGGACGCGGTATGGGAGCGGCGCGGCCGGACGGAGCAGTATTTGCGATGGTTGAAAGAAAAATCGTTGATTTCTAAATTCAGGGTATTTATATTGTTTATAATATATGAGAAGTGCCGCAAATTCAATGAGCTTTTTAGACGGGATATACCAATGGATTTTGTGCAATTGCAGCTGACCCATGCCGAATTTAACATATTTAACTGCACAAAAGAGGAGAAAAAGCTTCGCATGGATCACCATACGAAGCTTTTTAAAAATTATTCGATATAAATTTATCGGTAAAAAATGGACGAATTAGGAGAATGTAGAACTCGGATACTCAGCCGCACATGATTCTGCGCAGATTGCTCAGCCGGTCGAGCGCGGCGAGGAGCGTTTCGTCCTTTTTCGCGAAATGGAGCCTGACAATGTGGTTGACATCCTCGTCAAAGAACGAGCTGCCCGGCACGCAGGCCACGCCGACCTTCTGTGCCATCTCGACGCAGAATTCCACGTCCGACTGGCCCTTTTTCATATAGGGCGCCACGTCGGCCAGCACGAAATACGTACCCTCGGGGTCCGTGAAGGGGATACCGAGCTCCTTCATGCCGCCGGTGAAAATTTGCTTCATATGGGCGTAGTGGTCGCCAAACTCGCGGTAGTATTCATCCGGCATCTCGAGGCCCACAACAGCTGCCTCCATCAGAGGCGAAGCCGCGCCGACGGTGTTGAAGTCGTGGTACTGCTTGATCCGGTCCATGATGGGCTGCGGAGCGATCGCGTAGCCGAGCCGCCAGCCGGTAATGGAGTAGGTCTTCGACAAGCTCGAACAGCTGACCGTCCGCTCCCACATGCCGGGAAGCGAGGCCATGTAGACCATCTGCCGGCCATCGTAGACAATGTGCTCATAGACCTCGTCCATGATGGCATAGACGTCATACTTGATGCAGAGCTCGGAAATAAACTTCAGCTCCTCATAGGTAAAGACCTTGCCGCTGGGGTTCGAGGGGTTGCAGATGAGGATTGCCTTCGGGTGCTGCCGGAACGCGTCCTCCAGGACTTCCGGGTCAAAATGGAACGACGGAGGAACGAGCGGCACGAAAACAGGCTCGCAGTCCGCCATGATAGCCTGCGCGCGGTAGTTTTCAAAATACGGGGAGAACATGACGATCTTGTCGCCCGGGTTCGTGAGCGCAAAAATGGTGTCGACCATAGCCTCGGTCGAGCCGATGGTCACGACGATGTTCGTATCCGGGTCAATGGAAATGCCCATGAACCTGCCGCACTTGCGGCTGACCGCGCGGCGGAAATTCGGCGCGCCCATCGTGATCGGGTACTGGTGCGGGCCCTCCTGGCTGACCTCGCGCAGCCGGTCGGTCATGGCCTTCGGGGGATCGAAGTCCGGGAAGCCCTGCGCCAGATTGATCGCGCCGCAGTCAAGGCTCACACGCGTCATCCGGCGAATGACGGAGTCGGTGAAATGCTGGTTTCGTCTGCTCATTTCCTGCATGCTGCATACCTTCTTTTGCAAAATTTAATTTGGTTGTACTTTAACACTTTCAGCTGCTAAAGTCAATGCGCGATGTGTCGGAATTTGAACAAAAAAAGGCTGCATTTCTGTGAGAAATGCAGCCTCTATCTGATTATGTGTCCAGGTTTTCAAATCTGCGTAGGGGTCGATGCCCACATCGGCCCTTTGGACACCATCGAATTCGCCGAAGATTTCCGTAAAACCGGGTTTTTCCGCCGGGGCGATGTGGGCATCGACCCTTACGAACCTCTTGGAAGAAGTCAACGATTTTGTAGAGGTGAACATCCGCCAAGAACGCAGCTGTTAGAACGCAATATTCATAAACAAAGCCACACAGCAGAGGATAACGGCCATGGGGACGTAGATATAGCGGCCCACGTTATACCAGAGTGCGCCGTGCGTTTTGCCGCTTCCCGTGTTGACAGCTGTCAGCAGCTCGTCCTTTTTCATGACATAGAACCACGAAATCGCGCCGAGCGTTGCGCCGATGGGGATGATGTAGATCGAAACGAGATCCATCCACGGGCCCCACTTGGAGATCGGCTCCATGAAAAGGCCGGTTCCGAGGCAAAGAACGCAGATGATGGCAAGCACCGCCGTGCGGTTCAGCTTCGGGAACTTATGAAGCAGGGACTCCGCGACGGCCTCAAACATGTTCTGGAGGGAACTGATACCGGCAAAAATCATCGCAAGATAGAGGATAATCGCGAAGAGCCGTCCGAGCGGAATGTCCTGCAGAATGGTCGGCAGCGTAACGAACAGGAGGCTGGGGCCCGCGCCGACGTCTAAGTTATAGGAGAAGCAGGCAGGGATAATGACGAGCGCCGCGACGATGGCTGCGATCGTATCGAAAATTGCCGTGTGCTGGCCCATTGCAACGACATCCTCGTCCTTTGACAAATATGCGCCGTAGACGATCATACCGCTTCCCGTGACGGACAGCGAGAAGAACGCCTGACCCATCGCCCAGATCCAGATCATCGGGTCTTTGAGCGCTTCCCAGCGCGGGGTAAACATGAACTTGTAGCCCTCCACGCTGCCCGGCAGGAATGCCACACGGACGGCGAGCACGAGGAAGATCAGGAAGAACGTCGGCATCATGATCTTGTTGGTCTTTTCGATGCTGTGCGCGCCAAGATACAGCGTCAGCAACGTGCCGACCACGACGATCACATGATAAGGGACGACGGAAAAATCACCCGAGGAGAACGAGCCGAACCAGCTGGCTGTGTCCGCAGTCATGAGCGTACCCACAACGGAGTCAACCAGTGCCTTTAAAATATACGCGACAATGATCGCGTAGCCGATCGCAATGCACAAAGAACCAGCCAGCGGCAGCCAGCCGAGAAGCCCGCCGGCCTTGCCCATCTTCTTTCCACGCGTTGCCCATGCTTTTTCATACGCGCCGAGCGTACCGGTTGCGGCATGACGGCCCATGGCAAATTCTGCCGGGAGTGCAACATGGCTGAAAATAAAGACGAACAGCAGATAGACGATCAAAAACGCGCCGCCGCCGTTGCTGCCGAGCTTGTTTGGAAAGCCCCAGACGTTGGCCATGCCGACGGCGGAGCCGACCGACGCGAGAATAAAGCCCCAGCGGCTGGCAAAATGCTTGGTATGTTTGGAGTGTTTCATGTGTGTTCCGTCCTGCGCACATGGCAGGTTCCTTTCTCTTTTTCCGCATGCAAAAGCGGCCGATGTAAGCTTCGACCGCTTCAGCACTTTACATCTTTTTTATTGTAAATCGTTTAAGCGTGAAAGTCAAGGAGAACCTGTTTTTGTGCACAATGATATAAAAATTGCAATTTAAGTTGACATAATATTAGCTCACGATGCGTAAAAAGATGCGTAGGGGGCGATGCCCACATCGCCCCGTTGTGCAGCCTCGAATTCGCCGAAGATTTTCGTAAAACCGGACTTTTCTGCCGAGTCGATGTGGGCATCGACCCCTACGAAAATAACGAAAGACTTATGAAATCAGGAAAGCGTATCAAGCTCTTTCTGCCAGACGCTCACGCAGGCGTCACTCGGCATGCGCCAGTCGCCTCTGGGCGAGAGCGTGACCGAGCCGACCTTGGGGCCGTCGGGCAGGCAGCTGCGCTTGAACTGCTGCTGGAAGAAGCGGCGATAGAAGTTCCGGAGCCAGTGCAGAAGCACCTCGTCAGAATAGCGGTCGCCCAAAGCGGCCTTCGACAGATGGTAAATCTTTGCGGGCGAGAAGCCGAAGCGCAGGACGTAGTATAAATAGAAATCATGCAGCTCATAGGGACCAACTAAGGATTCGGTCTGCTGCGCGATCTCGCCGTTTTCCTTCGCGGGAAGAAGCTCCGGAGAGACAGGCGTGTCGAGAATGTCGAGAAGGACGTCGCGCAAGGCGGGCGTTGCGGCGGTGTCGGCTTCATAGCGTACGATGTGGCGAACCAAAGTCTTGGGAACGCCCGCGTTCACGCCGTACATGCTCATATGGTCGCCGTTGTAGGTTGCCCAGCCAAGCGCGAGCTCGCTCAAATCGCCCGTGCCGACAACAAGGCCGCCCGTGCGGTTGGCAAGGTCCATGAGCTCGAGCGTCCGGACGCGCGCCTGCCCATTTTCAAACGTCACGTCAAAATTCGTCTCGCTCTGGCCGATGTCAGCAAAATGGCTGCGGACGGTATTGGCGATCGAAATTTCCCGAAACTGCACGCCGAGCTCCTGGCAAAGGATCTCCGCGTTCGAGCGCGTGCGCTTCGTCGTGCCGAAGCAGGGCATGGTGACAGCGAGAATGTCCTCCATTGGGCTTCCGAGCTTTTTCATCGCGTGCACCGCGACAAGAAGCGCAAGGCAGCTATCTAAGCCGCCCGAAATGCCGATGACCGCAGTCTTTGCGTGCGCGTGCTCCATGCGCTTGGCCAAGCCGTCAGACTGCATCCGCAAAATCAGCTCACAGCGCTCGGTGCGCGCCGTATCGTCGGCGGGAACAAACGGGGTCGGGGAGAAATACCGCGTGAGCGGAACCTCCTTTACGGGAAGCGAGAAGGGGATGATCTCGTATCCATCTGTTACGGGTTCGAAGCTCGTGTTGCGGCAGCGCTCGGAAAGAAGCCTTCCGAGGTCGAGCTCCGTGCAGGCGCAGCCTTCCGCAAACGGGCGGGACTCGGAAAGCAGCGCGCCGTTTTCCGCAATCAGATTGTGTCCGGAGAAGACCATGTCGGTCGTCGACTCGCCGTGGCCCGCGTCGGCGTAGAGATAGGCGCAAAGAAGCCTTGCCGACTGCTGCGAGACGAGCGCTTCGCGATACTCCGCCTTTCCAACCGTCTCGTCGCTGGCCGAGAGGTTCGCGATAACGGTTGCGCCAGCCAGAGCGTGCGCCGTGCTCGGAGGAAGCGGCGCCCAGAGGTCCTCGCAGATTTCGACCGCGAGCGTAAATTCTGGCATGCTTTCGCAGCGGAACAGGAGCTTCGTCCCGAACAGCACATGCTGCCCCGCGAACCGGATGTCTTTCACGCCGGCGGGCGCGGCGCAGTAGTGCCGCTTTTCATAAAACTCGCCGTAGTTCGGAATATGGGACTTCGGCACAAGGCCAAGGAGCTGCCCGCGGCAAACAACCGCCGCGCAGTTATAGAGCTTGCCGGAGACGTTCACGGGGAGCCCTACGAGCGTGACCAGATCGAGCCCTTCGCTCGCCTTGAGAATATCAGCCAGCGCATCCTCCGCCGCCTTCTGCAAAGGCTGCTGCAAAAAAAGATCGCCGCAGGTGTAGCCGGTGAGCCCCAGCTCCGGGAAAACGGCAAGCTGACAGCCGCTTTGCGCGGCCTTTCGCATGGCCTCGATGGTCATCTGGGCGTTATAGGGACAATCCGCCACGCGCAGCGAAGGGGAGACGGCGCAGGCCTTGATAAAACCGTAGTGCATGCTTGTTCCATCCTTTTTCTGTTCGTTTTTCCTATCATATCATATCGCGCGGACAGCGGCAAGCCCGGGTTTCGGAAAGCGCCTATTTTACGGAAAGACGCGGCGCGGCGTTCGGGAGGCCGAGCTCTGTTTGATAGGTAATATGATTGGAAATATACTCGAAGCCACCTGATGGAAGCGTCCGAACCGTCAGCTCGTGCGAGAAGATACAGTCAGTCGGAATGTCAGTTGATAGGCAGGAAAGGAGAAGCGTCATTGTTCCATCCGGATTCTCGCGGACATCGGTGATATAGGGCTCAACGGCAGGATAGTCGTAAAGCTCCATGTCGTTTGTCCGGACCGGACGCCACGGGTAGGTGTCCGTCTGCTCGTCGTAACCGGCCAGCGCGCGGAGCTTTTCGGCGGAAATCGAGAAATAGGGGAGGATGACGCGTTCAAAGTCGGCGGAAGGAATCCGGAAGACACCGGTCTTCTCGTCCTGCGTATAATCTGACGCGTCCGGCTGAGAACCGAAGCGCAGGGCGTAGAGTCGGTCGAACAGGTCGTTAAAGCTTACGCCTGCAAAGTCCGGTTCCGACCAGTCTGTGATCAGAAGATTTACATAATAGTAATCGATCGGAAGCACATACTGCTCCAGCATGGAGAGGCGCGAGGTATCGGGCGGCACGGTGCGAACGAGCTGGTAGTCTGCGTAATGCTTGTCTCCGGCGGGAAAGAGGCGGTAATAGAAATTACCTGTGTCTGTCATCTGCCAGTCCTGCACAGCGAAGCGCTCAAAATTGGATGCGGCCACGGAGCCGTCTGCATATTGCGCACAGCGCAGGAACTGGGCGTAGGGCTTGCCGTTTTCCACCGACAGCTTCTGATACGAGAGCGTATGCGTATCTTTCAGGCGCACCAGTTCTATGGCGCAATCCTGCCCAGCTTGCGCCTGCTCCCAGAACGAAAGAAGCGGCGCGGAAATTTCAAGATAGTAAGACGGGTACGTTTCGTATGCATATAGAACCGCACACCCGTCCTCGCCAAGCGCTGCTGCATCAAACCCGTCAAAGGCCAGATCACACAGGGAAAGCGCCCGCTGAGCGATTGCTTGCTCCAGAGCCTCTTCGGAGACGGATGGCTCCTGTGCTTGCTCAGAGACAGCTTCTTTGCGGCACCCGCTGAGGCACGGCGCGAGAATCGCCGCGCAGAGAAAAAGTGAAATCAACTGCTTCATGCAGGTCTCCTTTCAAAAAAAGCCGCAGGACTCCGGAGAATCCTGCGGCAAAGCTGCGCTTATAAGCCCTCGATTTCCAAGCCGGTCATCGCCTGAAGCACTTCGTATTGCTGCGCATTAAGACCCTTCTTCATGGCGAGGCCCTCCTCAAGGTCAATGTCCACCATGCTGCCCTGCTGCGAGCAGATGAGCCGGTTCGTTCCGCCCTCGGCCAGAACCTTGACCGCGTGGTAGCCCATGCGGGTCGCCATGACGCGGTCGCGCGCTGTGGGTGTGCCGCCGCGCTGGATGTGCCCGAGAATCGTCACGCGCGGGTCAAGACCGATCGTCTCGTGAATCTGCTTGCCGATTTCAATCGCGCTGCCCGCGCCTTCGGCGACGATGATCATGTAATGTGTCTTACCGCTTAAGCGCGCGCCGCGGATGCAGTCGATCACGTCGTGCTCAAAATCGAGCTTCTTTTCCGGCACAAGTACGGACGTTGCGCCCGCCGCCAGACCGACATAGAGCGCCAGATGGCCCGCGTTTCTGCCCATGACCTCGACGACAGAGCAGCGCTCGTGCGACTGCATGGTGTCTCTGAGCCGGTCGATAGCCTCGACGGCGGTGTTGGCCGCGGTGTCGTAGCCGATGGTGTAGTCGGTGCAGACGATATCGTTATCAATGGTGGCCGGAACGCCGACGACGCTGATGCCCTGCTTGGAAAACTCCTTGAGGCCGCGGAACGTGCCGTCGCCGCCGATGCCGACAATGCCGTCGAGGCCCAGGAGCTTGCACGTGGCAGCTGCGCGCTGTTGACCATCTACGGTGCGGAACTCTTCGCTTCTTGCCGTATAGAGCATTGTGCCACCACGGTTTATAATGTGGTTGACGCTGTTTTCGTCAAGACGGACAAAATCGCCGTTGATGAGTCCATTGAATCCGCGCCGGATGCCGACGCAGTCGATGCCGCGGTAGATGGCCGAGCGGACGACCGCGCGGATGGCTGCGTTCATACCGGGCGCGTCGCCGCCGGAGGTGAGCACGCCGATTCGCTTGACTGCATTCGTCATAAAAAAGTCTCCCTTTTATCAATTTTTTCTAACCATACCATACCACACAAACAAAGAAAAGTAAACACTGAATTTTGAAAAACCTTCGTGAAAATCAAAAAGATAGCACATAAGACGCCGACGGCAATCTCGGAAAACTTTAGGAAATCTTCATAATTATTCCGCCACTTTTCTGGTATAATACTTACGATAGACGTTTACGTAAGATAGAAGAACAGAGGAGGCAGAGCAGTGAATCAGGCAAGTCAGATTCTCGCGGAGGTCAAAAAGGCGGTCTGCGGCAAGGACCGCGTGCTGGTCTGGGTACTTACGGTCATTCTCGCGCGGGGTCATATTCTGCTCGAGGATATCCCGGGCGTCGGCAAGACAACGATGGCGCTCGCGTTTTCCCGAGCGTTGGGGCTGGACTACGGGCGCGTGCAGTTTACGCCGGACGTTCTGCCGAGCGATATCACAGGCTACAGCATCTTCGACAAGGAAACCGGCGTGATGCGCTACCAGCCGGGCGTCATTCTCTGCAACCTCTTTCTCGCCGACGAGCTCAACCGCGCAACGTCCCGCACGCAGTCGGCGCTGCTCGAGGCGATGGAGGAGGGGCAGGTTACGGTCGACGGTGTGAGCCACAAAATTCCCGAGCCGTTCTGCGTCTTCGCAACCCAGAACCCCACGGGCGCTTCCGGTACGCAGCTGCTGCCGGACTCGCAGATGGATAGGTTTACTGTCCGCCTCTCGATCGGCTATCCTGCGCCGGGTGACGAACGGGAGATTTTGCTCGGCCGCCAGAAGGGGAACCCGCTTTTACAGGTGCGGCAGGTCGTGACGCGCGAGGAGCTGCTTACGATGCAGCAGGAGGCGGCGAACGTATACTTAAAGCCCGAGCTGGCAGACTATATTGTCTCGCTCGTCGGCAAAACGAGAACCGACCCGCTCATCGCCCGCGGGGTAAGCCCAAGAGCGACGCTGTCTCTCGGCGCGATGGCAAAGGCCGTGGCCTACGTCCAGGGAAGAGATTATGTCCAGCCCAAGGACATTCAGAACGTCTTCGTCTCGACCTGCGCGCACAGACTGCTTCTTTCCGCCGAGGCGGACGCCAAGGGAATCTGCGCCGAAGAGCTGCTGGATAGAATTTTAAAGTCCACGAGCGCGCCGAGAATTTAGCTATGCTGCACGCAAGAATTTTGTACATCGCGGCGCTTTTGGGTGCGCTGCTGTTTCATACGTATTATACCGGCTGGTTCTCGTGGTACCTTCTGATGCTGGCGGTTATCTTACCGTGGTTCTCGCTTCTTTGCAGTCTTCGGCCGATGCTCCGGCTGCGTTTGCAGGCGGACATGCCGTCCGTTTGCCGTCTTGGAGAGCCTGCCTGTCTGCGGATGGGCTGCGCGGAAAAGCTTCGCCTTTCGCCGCCGTTCCGGTTTGAGAGCGTGATTTTTGACTGCATGGGAGATACGGCCTGTCGGCAGAGAATTTATCTGTCCGGCTCCAAGACCGCGCAGGTCGAGCTTCCAACGCACCACGCGGGCGCGTATGTGTGCTCGCTTGAAAAGGGGAGAGTGTACGATTATCTGGGGATTTTCTGCTTTCCGTTCAAGCTTCCGGCGCTGGGGGAGCTTGTGGTTCTTCCGGAGGAAATCCCGCCGGAGGAAGCGCCAAGCCTCACGCAGCTCACGGCCCGGCAGTACCGCGCCAAGCCCGCGGGCGGCTTTTCCGAGACGCACGATCTGCGCGATTACCGCCCGGGCGACTCAATGCGCGATATCCACTGGAAGGTGTCTGCCAAGACAGACAGCCTCATTGTCCGCGAGCCGATTGAACCTGTTCGCTCGCAGGCCATTTTGAGCTTCGATCTTTCGGGCGCGCGCGATACGGTCGACCGGACGCTGGGGCTTTTACAGTGGATGAGCACATGGCTGCTTTCGCAGGAGCTTCCGCATACGGTTTGCTGGCTGGACCCCGAGAGCTTCGCGCCGCAGTCGGCGCAGATTACAAAGCTTGACGATTTGGAGCACCTGATGCGGCAGCTTTTACACACGAGCCTCCGGGACGGAACGCCGTCGATCGCGCACCGGAGCTTCCCGGCGGCGGACTGGCGCTATCACATTGGTGCGGCGCGCGCGGAGGTGGACGCATGATTGCTGAAAAAGAAAGCTTCTGCGCGGCCGTTTCCGCTGCCATCTTTGCGTTTGGCATCAGCTTCGGCGCGATCTTCTGCCCGGTTACGGCATTTGGTCTCCAGGCGGACAGCTGGGCGCTTCTGCTTGTGTGTATCGCGGCATCCATTGCTTTTGCTGTTTTGTTCCGTGTGTTCCGGCCGGTCTACAGCTTCGGCGCTGTTCTTCTGGCTGCGCTTGCGTTTGCGTGGTTCTGCCATGACGCGTTTTTGGAAAGCGCATTGGGACTTCTGGGCGGGATTTTCGAGAATTATGTGGCGGCGTTCCACTTTTCCATGCCGCAGGTATTGGCTGAGGCGGCGGAAACCGGGGCGGACGCGACGACGGCGCTTGGCGTTCTGGCGGCGATACTGGCACTCATCACGGCCTGGACGGTGCTGTCACGATGCAGCGTGTTTGGCGTGGTGCTTGCAAGCGCGCCGTGCCTGATCATCTGCCTTGTCATCCTGCAAACCGAGCCCGGGACGCTTCCGATGCTTACGCTCACCGGCACGCTGACGCTTCTCGTTCTGACGCAGAAGCTGCGCTTTGATACCACGCAGTCCGGCCACCGGTTGGCGCTGTATCTGCTCGTTCCCGTGGCGGTTTTGATTGCCGGACTGGCGCTCGTGTTCCCGCGAGACAGCTATGTCCGCTCCGACTGGTCGAAGAGCCTGTCTCCGCTGGTCAGCGAGACGGCAGAAAAGCTTACCGTCTTTCGTAAAAACGCCGCAACAGGGCAGGTCGAGTTCGTCTCGCCGTTTACACCAAGCACACTTGGCAGGTGGCCGTGGGACTCGAGCGTGACAAGTGTAAATCTCAAACGAGTTGGCCCGCAAAGAAAGACCGGGCGGCACGTGATGCAGGTCTATTCCGATTTTTCCGCAGCTTGTCACCTACGCGCAGACTCTATGGCCGTCTATGAGGACAGCCGCTGGACGGCGCTGACGGACGAAGACTATGAAAATTCCGGGGTGTGCGCCGGCGTGTTGCTTTCGCCCGACATGCAGACGCTCGGATTGGACACGGCGAACGAGCTGCAAATCCGGACGGATATGAAGTCCTCCATTTTCTATGTTCCGTACCGGCCGCTGGAGCTGCCAACAGGCGGAGAAGCAGTCTTTGACGCGTACATCAAAAATCCGAGCCAGCTGACCGAGTATTCCGTTCCTTACGCGTTTGTTGAAGAGACTGCGGACCGGAACGCGCAGTATGAGGCTTTCGTTCACGAGACCTACACGCAGCTGCCGGACGAGATCCGCGCGGAGCTTGAGCCGTATGTTTCGGGAGCACGAACTTCGCTTCAGACGAACACAGACGCGCTTTTGACGCAAAAGCTTGCGCAGGGGATTGCGCAATACGTCTCAAATTCCGCGGCGTATTCTCTGGACACCCCGCGTGTGCCGGAGGGGGAGGATTTTGCGCTCTGGTTCCTGCGCGAGAGTGATACCGGCTACTGTGTCCATTTTGCGACAGCGACGGTGCTCCTTCTTCGTGCAGCCGATATTCCGGCGCGCTATGTGACGGGGTATTATTTCAAGACGGCGGCCGGTCAGTGGGCGGACGTGACGGAGGATGACGCGCACGCGTGGGTGGAGTATTATCTGGACGGCTACGGCTGGCAGGTGCTCGACCCGACGCCCGCCGCGCAGGAGGATACCGCGTCTTCTGAGCCGGATGAAACACCCGAGCAGACGCAGGTGCCGGAGAATCCCGATACACAGCCCGCCGCTCCCAATGAGCCCGAGCCGGATGTCCCGGAGCAGACCACTGACAAGAGTGAGCCCGCGCAGCCGGACACGGCGCAGGAGAATCCGGCAGAGAAGACGGTTCTGGGCGCAATCTGGGCAGTTTTGTTTGTGCTGCTGGCCCTGTGCGCGTGGCAGCTGCTGCTTCTGAGCCTGCGAAGGGCCGCGATGGGGACGGGTTCTAACAATAAACGTGCAGTTGCGTACTGGCGGCATATCGAATTTTTATGTAAACTTGATCGTTCCGAGCCGCCGCTGGCGCTCCGTGAGCTTGCCCTCAAGGCGCGTTTCAGTCAGCATAAGCTGGAATCAGACGAGATTGGGGTGCTCGCCGCATTCTCGGACGCGAAAACAAATGAGCTTTTGGAGAAAAGCGGACGGCTCAGGCGTGTGTTCCTCCGCCTCGGCCTTGCGCTGCATCCGGTAAAATGCAGATAAGCAAAACGCGCCGGCCTGACGTTCAGGCCGGCGCGCAAACTTGACAAGTACGGCAAAGCATTGTACAATATGCAGGCAATCTATGGACGGATAGCGGATCGATCGAAGCTGAATCGTGCGTAGTATGCATATGTCCCAGTAGCTCAGCTGGATAGAGCACACGCCTCCTAAGGTTGCGTTACAACGGCCACCTCAAAAAAAACTAAATAAGGGATTGCAGTTCGACTTTGATCGGGCTATAATCATATATCAGACACGTCCATATAGCTCAGCTGGATAGAGCACACGCCTCCTAAGCGTGGGGTCGGAGGTTCAAATCCTCTTATGGACGCCAGTGAACAACGCCGAAAGCCTTTGTTTTCAAGGGTTTTCGGCTTTTCTTATATAAAAAGCTACGAAAAAGCTCTTTCACTGTATGAGATAAAATTCTACTCCAAAATTTGATTTTTGACAACCCCTCCAGAATCGAACGGTTGTTATAAGACAAAATCGCCAGCTAATTTTTAGCAGAAAACGGGCTGTTCTTGCTAATGAAAATGCCCTTCCTGCTAATCAGCCCCAAAATCGTGCCAAAAATCCAGCTAATCAAAAAAGGCGGATGTTTTGAATACCATGCAGTTATAGCAGATAAAATTAAATATCGTTATGTACATAGAGCGTCTATTTGCCCCGCATTGGGGATGGATAGGCGCTCTTTTTTTATGCCCAAACCCATGGGCAAATACAAGAGATTGGAGGTGTTTTATTTGAGCAAGCCTGTTTATACCGCAGACAAGCCGAGCGACTGTCATTACTGCTACTTCTGGACGAATGGCAGAAAGGGCTGCCGTCTGGGTAGAAATAATTGCTACTACTTAATCTCTTTGCCGCCGAAACCCAAGTCGGAATGTGATGGCTGTCCCTATGGGCGAGATCACCCGTGCATTGGTTGGTGTACGAAGAAGGTTATGCGTGAAGTGGGGCTTCGTTGATATGGATGTGTATGAACAGGAATACCGCTTCTACTATTTTGCCCGATGTCCTTACGAAAAGACGGATACGACTTTCCGCAGCATTCCGCTGACAACAGAAAGTTTTCCGCAGAAAGAAGGTGGTGAAGCCGTGTGAGTTTTGATTATTTTTACGGTCAGCAATCCGATCTATTCACATTCTATCGAGTTCCGAAGGTGTTGTTCACGAACGAGAGGTTCTGGAATATTTCTGCCGATGCCAAGATGCTGTATGGCATTTTGCTTGACCGCATGAGCCTGTCTGCCAAGAATGGTTGGATAGATAAAAACGGTAGAGTGTATATCATTTTTACAATCGACGAAGCGAAGATGGCTCTGAACTGTGCTGAACAAAAGGCTATCAAGCTGCTCAGTGAACTTGAGAAGAAAGCAGGATTGATTGAACGTAAGCGCCAGGGTTTGGGAAAGCCCAACCTGATCTATGTGAAGAACTTTATCTCTGCTGTGGATTCACAACTCTTGAATTGTGAAAATCACAATTCTGGAACAATGGAAATCACAACTCAAGAACTTCCGAAATCACAATGTAATAATACTGATATTAAAAATACTGAATTTAGTGATACTGATTCTATCTTTCCTTCCGGAAATGGTGGAATGATGGACGAGAATGACCGGTATCAAGAATACTTTGATTATTTCTCGGATCAGCTCAGTATGGATTTGTTGAAGAAGGATTACCCTTACGATTCCGAAATGCTGGATAACATTCTGGAGTTGATCGTTGAAACAGTTTGCACGAAGCGACCGTTGATTCGCATTGGTGCAGAGGAGCGTCCGGCAGAAATTGTCCGCAGTCGGTTTATGAAACTGAATGCCGAACACATTCGATATGTTATGGACTGCTTCAAGGAGAACACCACAAAGATTAGAAATATCCGTCAGTATATGCTGACTACGATATACAATGCGCCGACGACAATAGACACCTACTACGATGCTCTTGTTCGGCACGATATGTCACACGGATATTTGGAAGGAGGATTTAAGAAATTGAAAATGAAGCGAGAGGAAGGAGAGTGACGATAAATGTCGAAAAAAGCAACCATCATTGCGGTGGTCAATCAGAAAGGAGGCACTGGAAAGACCACCACCACCGAGAATCTGGGCGTTGGCTTGGCTCTTGAAGGAAAAAAGGTGCTTCTGGTAGACACCGATCCCCAGGCTTCCCTGACGGTCAGTTTGGGCAATCCCTGCCCGGATGATCTGTCTCCGACACTTTCCGATCTGATGGGAAAGATTATGATGGAAAACCCTATTACTCCCGATGAAGGGATTCTTCATCATCCGGAGGGCGTTGATTTGGTGCCGTCCAACATCGAACTCTCAGGTATGGAGGTAGCACTGGTCAATGCCATGAGCCGGGAAACCATTCTCCGGCAATACCTGGATACAGTCAAACAGAATTATGATTACATTCTTCTTGACTGTATGCCGTCTTTGGGTATGCTGACCGTCAATGCGTTGGCAGCTGCCGACAATGTGCTGATACCGGTTCAGGCAGCATACCTTCCTGCAAAGGGTCTGGAACAGCTGCTTGGAACCATCAACAAGGTCAAGAGGCAAATCAACCCGAAACTGAGGATTGAAGGGATTCTTCTGACGATGGTGGACAGCCGCACCAACTACTCCAAAGACATCAGCAATCTGATTCGGGAGAGCTACGGCGGAAAGCTGAAGGTTTACAAGACCGACATTCCCCGCTCTGTCCGTGCAGAGGAAATCAGCGCAGAGGGAACCAGTATCTTCAAGCATGATCCCAAAGGCAAAGTTGCCGAAGCCTATAAAATTCTGACGAAGGAGGTGTTAAACAATGCAGAAAAAAGGCGCAAACATCAGCTTGAAGGGGTACGATGATATTTTCTCCACCGATCAATCCAGAGCTGAAGCCCAGCAGGAGCGTGTGCAGGAAATTCCGCTTTCTGAGCTACACCCCTTTGAGGGACACCCCTTCCGTGTGGTTGATGATGAAGAAATGATGAAAACGGCAGAGAGCGTCCGAGATTTCGGAGTTCTCACTCCTGCGATTGTCCGTCCTGACCCCGACGGTGGTTATGAAATCGTTTCTGGTCACAGGCGGCACCGGGCATCGGAGCTTGCGGGTAAGGAAACCATGCCTGCGATTGTTCGTGACCTGGACGATGATGCAGCCATTATTTTGATGGTTGATGCGAATTTGCAGAGGGAGAGTATCCTGCCGAGTGAAAGAGCATTTGCTTATAAGATGAAGCTGGATGCGATTAAACATCAAGGTCAACGCACCGATTTAACTTCATCCCAAGTTGGGATGAAGTTGCAGGCAATGGATATAGTCGGTCAGGAGGCAGGAGAAAGCAGAAATCAGGTACACCGTTATATCCGTCTGACCGAACTGATTCCGGAACTGCTGGATATGGTAGATACGGGTCAGATCAAATTCAATCCTGCGGTGGAGCTTTCCTATCTGGCAAGTGAAGAACAGAAGGATTTTCTTTCTGCAATGGATTATGCTCAAGCAGCTCCTTCCCTTTCGCAAGCACAGCGAATTAAAAAGCTCGCACAGGAGGGCGAGTGTACGCTGGATGCGATGTGCGAGATTATGAATGAAATCAAGAAGGGAGAGCTGGACAGAGTAACCTTCAAAACGGATTCGTTGCGAAAATACTTCCCGAAGTCCTATACCAACAAGCAGATGGAGGATAAAATCATTCAGCTTTTGGAGCAATGGCAGAAAAAAAGAGAAAAATCAATGGAAAGGTAAGGTAAAAAATGTTTACACCCAAAAACATTCAGGGCGCTTTGGAAGAACTCTACGACCTTTGCGATCCTGATTATATGGTAGATATGCTCGTAAACTACAGTGAGGAGTTCGATGATATTTCTCCTGCGCTTCTGGCAAAGTCGTTTCAGAAAAATGCCGAGATGATTAGCGAGTATCGAGTATTGTCCTCTGCTGGTGAGGGTATCGACTATCAGGGAAAGGTACTTCTGAACAGCAGAGCCGTGCGGCTTCTGTCCTATGTAGAAGATATGAGCGGCGATGAAAAAGTTCGCACGATTCAGAGCAAGGAGCTGTGGTTAGCAGAAGATATGACATTCTATGTGGTGTCCTGTATGTCTACGATCACGATGGACAAGGAAGAAGCCATTTGTCTTAACGAACACCGCAGCGTGGTTACTACGGTGGAATGCGAGGACGATATTTTCTTCGACATGGGTTCCCTGATTTGCGAACTGGACGATATTTGCTTGTTCGAGCTTTTAGCCGATGTGGATGCGACTATTTATGAACTGTAACAGGTTCATGGATGGTCGCTTTTCTTATTTCCAAAGAAACGGAGGTATCGAAACTTGAAAGAATACGATGTGAAGATCACCGAAACCTTGGAGAAAACGGTTACGGTGCAAGCAGAATCTCACGATGCGGCAGAGGAACAGGTTAGAGCCGCTTATTACAATTCGGAGTACATTCTGGACTCCGAAAACTTTACCGGTGTTGCGTTCGGCACGACCGAGGAACGGGAGGTTCAGAAAGAACAGGCAGATACCATGAATGTGTTGCTGGTAAAGCCGTTCATGTATCCGCAGGCTGTGCAGATCGGCTGTGAGCTGGAGGATTTGCAGAAAGCCGTAGGTGGCGATATTGAGGCAACTTATCCGTTCAATGAGCCGGTTGCACTGGTGATGCACGACGAAGGTAAACTCGTAGGCAAAGAACTGAACCGTGCGCTGCGTGATGATGACGGCGATATTTATGACATTATCGCCGGTGATTTTCTGGTTGTGGGATTGGGCGAGGATGATTTTTGTTCTCTGTCCCCGGAACTGATGAAGCAGTTTGAGGAACACTTTCATCAGCCTGAGACTTTTGTACGCATGGGGCGCAGCATTATGGCGCTTCCCCTGCCGGATGACATGGTGAAGAAAGAAGATGCACCTGTCAAAGCTGATTCGGTTCCCCACAAAAGTAACCCTGACCGAGATGTTCTGTAAGGAGGTTCTTATGCAAAGAAATTCGACGATTGGAGAGCTGATGGAGCGAAAGCGGATTCAGGATGGTGCCAAGGAGTACCAGGGACATACCTATATGGACTTGGCACGATTTGATGACGCCACCAAGCACATGATTATTTTCGATGTGCTGACCGATGAATCGCCTGTCGGTTGGAAAGGCGAAAGAAATCGCCTGTATTTGAGCGATGTGGGTTATCAGAAGGCTCTGGATAACCAGAAAGCTGGCAATATCAAGATTATCAGCCATGCCGCAGTTGCCAAGGGCAATCTGTATTACGACCACAGAGATATGGCACGATAATCTGTTCACTCTACTGCTTGCAGGAGGTGATGAATCATGCAGGAAGAAGTTGAAAACAGAACAGTAAACCTGGCGATCAGCACAACCAAGCTGACGGGGCGCACTATCATTGCCGGTATCCGCAAGTATTTGCAGCACCGGGAAAAAGTGAAGATGAAAAAGGCACGAGACCCTGCCGTTCATGGAAAGCAATCCGTGAAACAGCTTTTGGGACAGAATCAGGGTGCTACGAATGTTGAGATCGACAAAGAGAGTATCCGTGATTTTGAAAAGCTCGCCAAGAAGTATGGCGTGGACTTTGCCGTAAGAAAAGATAAGTCCGTTGATCCTCCCCGGTTTCTTGTTTTTGTCCGTTCTAAAGATGCAGATGACTGCGGCTCATTTGTGGTGAATTGAAAAGCAGTTGTAAGAAAGGAGTCAAAAAGCCTTATAACCGCTGGGAATCAACGCAAAAGGAGCTGAATTTTATGAAAACTATCTTTGAAGAAATGGGCGGTACATACCGTCAAGTGGGAGATTATTTCATTCCCAATATTACTTTGCCGGATGACGGCGAATATCAGATAGGCAAATACGGGCGTATGCGCCGCAGCTATCTGAAAGAGTACCGTAAGATCCTCTACAACAACTATGTGCTGGAGGGAACGCTGTTCAAGCATTTAGCTGAAATCGATCAAGCATGCAACGAGCGCATTGAAAACATCATTTCCGCTATGGCAAAGCAGGAAGGCGTGACCGAAGCACTCAAAGCGACTAACCAAATGGAATGGGTGCGCTATATGAACAGTATCCGCAACCGTGCGGAGGAAATTATCTTAACCGAACTTGTATATGCTTAAACAAAATCCCGTTATCGGCTATGATATGGCTGATAACGGGATTTTCTGTTGTTAGTCGTTTTTTTCTTCTGTGCTGGCAACAAGACGGTCAAAATCACTTTGATACAGACGATCTTGAATGACACGGTACTGCTCAAATTCACTTTCCGCAAAGGTTTTTGCGATTGCGGCTGTGACTTTACCCTTGTTTTGTAAGACTTCCGCATCGTTGAATTGCAGGAATGCATCCAGTTTGGAAGCCCAATCTGCCATCGTCATGGGAATATGCCGCCGTGCCTGTCTTGTAGCGTAGTCCAAATACATCGTAACGATCTCGTTAAGCTCCTGTATTTCACCCTTGGATAAGTAATTCTTTGCAATCGACACATCTGCTTTTACGATTTTTCCATCAGGAGCGTTGCGCCATGAGGTTAATCCCATATGTTCTTTTGTGTGGTCTGCTCTTGCTACAATGACTTCCGCTGCGGTATTTCCATGAACGGCATAGTGCATCTTATTCTGTACTGTCGCAAAGAAATCTTTCGTGATTTGGCTATCAAAGGAATAATCGACGGCAGTAGCATAGATGTCTGTAATCTTTTGATAGAAACGGCGCTCACTGGCTCGAATCTCTTGTATCTCGGAAATTAAGTGTTCAAAATAATCCTCATCGAAAATTTGACCGTTAATCAATCTGCTCTTATCTAAAACATACCCTTGTTTCGCAAAGGTATCCAGCACTTTTGTTGCCCATTGCCTGAATTGTGTTGCCCTGCCGGAGTTGACACGGTAGCCAACGGCAATGATGGCAGATAGCGAATAAAACTTATATTGATAGGTTTTTCCGTTATCCGCAACTTGTGCAAAATTTGCACAAGTTGATTCCTCGGACAATTCGCCGCTTTCATAGATGTTTTTCAAATGTTTTGTGACAACGCTTCTGTCTACATCGAAAAGCTGTCCAATCGCTTTTTGTGTCAGCCATACATCATGATCCTGAACACGAACTTCAATACCTTCCTCGTGGGCATCCTTTGTAAATACAAGAAAATCCACCGTGCTGTTTCGGATCTGCAATTTTGTATTCTTATTTTCAGCCATTATGTATCACCATCCAATCATTCCTTATCGGAGCTGTTTTTTCTCGCTCTGCTTTTGTAAACATTATGCTTATTCTTGCACTGCGGGCTGCAAAATACAGCACTTGGTCTGCTTGCGACAAAAGCTTTGGTACAATGCCTGCAAAGCTTAATCGGGTTTTCGCTGTCTGTCAGCATAAAACTGAACATCATCTGTACGCCCAGCAGCAGGGAATGAAAATCCCAAACGATGGTCGGCTTATCCAAAAGAGCTATATGATAGGTTGGAGCGATGCCGCCAAAAGCTGCCATGCTCTGCTGCATCATCTGCCGGGTTTCATCGTTCAGTGTATCATAATCCTCATAATAAAGGAAACTGTTGATATAGGTAAACGCCCAGTCAATGAACTGCTGTTTCATCCATTCATATCGCTCCGCATATTCCCGCTGAAAGCTCATGTTGACAGCCATCGGCTTGTCTGTCATGGTCAAAGCCAGTGCCATCATAACACGGTCATTCTGAATGTTCCACATGGACTCGATACCACGCTTGATCACATCCAATTTGTCAAATGGAAAGAACAGTGCCAGATATTTTTCAGTGGACATAGTTTCTTCTTTGATGAAGTGATTTTTCGGCAGGTACACCGCCTCATATTCCATAAAGTTTGGTGTGGTAGGCAGCGCAGTCATCAGTCCAAACAAGCCATATTTCACCGCAAATTGCTGGATAGCCTTCTGAATTTCAGCATCCGGCTTTTTGCTCATACCCATGCGTCCTATGTTGATGGCATCCAATACAATTTTCTGATACTCTGCCAGTGGATCATAAATACTCGGTTGCGCCGTCTTGGTGGGCGTGAGATACAGAGTTCCGTCCTCTGCCGCCCTCCATTCATATTCACTATACCGCACCCAGTTAGAACTGGTGCGTTCAAAAAGGTTCTTCATATACAAAACCCTCCGTCATGTATTGTAACCTAAATAACTTCAATTTATATTACCAATTATACTATTTCTTTTCTTCAGAATCAATCTCCGTCATATTTTCTTCTAAAAAATCTTTTTCCAATAAGGTCATTGGCTGCTGCTTTTCTGCCTTATCCCAAAGTGCAGGAAGCAGCTTTTTTCGTATCTTTTTGAGCATTGTGCCACGCACCTTGCGGATGTTCCGGTCACTTTGATTCCGTATTTTAGCGATCCTTGTTGAGCTAAACAGCCGGACAGCGCAGAGAAAGAGCAGCTCCTTGTGATCCTCATTCAATTCCCAAAGGATTTTGGATAGGTATTCTTCCGTTACAAGTTCATGGATGTCGTAAGGACAGTAAAAAATGGCGTCAAGAAAATCTCCCTTTCGGAGCTGCTTTTCCAGTACATCGTTTAGCATATCCGGGAAAAAGAGTTCATTTGCAGATGCACCATAGTCAAGCGGAACATCATCACCGCTGCGGCTGAGTTCGTGATAGCGTTCCCTGCGCTCCCGATTAGCGTCCAGCCTGTCCCACCATGCAATCACATTTTCAAACTCCCGTTGTGTTCTGGCGGAATCCTCCAATCGTGCAAGGGCTTCTGCCCGCAGTTCTCGTTTGAGCTTCTTACGCTCTGGTTCTTCCTCGTCAGTACCATCCTCAAAGGGATGTTCCTCGGCGTCGGCTTCCAGTTCTTCGATGAGCTGTTCTTCTTTTGCGATCTGCCACATGGCTTGTTCAGATAATTCGGTTTCTTCGGTATCCGTATCATTGTCAGCAAGAACAACTTGGTTCTTCCGCTTCCTTCGCTTCTTTTCAGGAAGATCATCAGCGGCTTCTTCCTCATCGTCCCAAAGGGTATTTTCATCTTCTTCGTCATCGACTATGTAATCGGAATCGTCCGTTTCATATTCATCTTCATAGTCAGTATCTTCTTCATAAAAGCCGTCATGTTCATATCGTTCGGGATCGTCGAACACCGCAGACACCTCCCTTCAAAAATATTTTTGAAAATTTCTTGGATTCTCCGTAAAAACAGTTCCGCTAAGTACCCTGTATTTCTCCTATAAGTGAGGAGGTAATCTATTTTGTCTGTTAATAGATTACTTTCGACACTGAATGAAAGGAGGAAACCGCCTATGTCAAACAATTATCGTGAGCTGACGGGCAGGGAGAAGCAGCGGATTAAGAAGCTGGTTACTTCTCTCTGTGCCAACTACGACAAAGAGTACGGCTGCCTGCCATTGGACTGTGACTGTCCAATGTTGGGGATCTGTTTTACCAACAGCGCACTATGCAGATATTTCCGCAAGTCTGTCCTGCCGGAAGATGCAGGGTTGGAAGCCGTATTCACACAAACACCGACCACTCATTGCAAACAGTGCGGCAAGCCGTTCCCAACTGACGGAAAACGGGTGTACTGCTCGCAGCGCTGTGCCGAAGAAGCTCGCCGTAAGCAGACCGCAGCACGGGTGCGTAAGTACCGGGAAAAACAGCAACAGATGTAACGCTTTTGCCCTCGGAAAGCCTTGTGCCGCAAGGCTTTTTGAGGGCATTTCTGCATTGGCAGGGTGTTAATACCTTTTGCTCAATTTTAACCATGCAAATGGTTACACCATGCCGGAACTAAACCTATTATACGAAAAAACAATGAATATTTCAACACGGAGGTAACTGCCTATGGCAAAAAACGAGAACAGTAATTTTTCTTATATGACTCGCCGCATTGGCGGCACCACCTATAAAGTTAAAGTAGTATTCAGCGATACAGAGAAAGAAACAATGGAGGATAAAATTTTACGGATGATTCGCAATGAAGCGGTTACAACTGGCGGAACTTGTGGTATAATAGATTCACCACAAATGAGCCGACAGTCTGAAAGGAGCGCATCATGAGCGTAAAACAGACTGAAGGAAAAATCACAGCTTTATATGAAAGGCTGTCCCGTGATGATGACCAGACTGGTGATAGCAACAGTATTGTCAATCAGAAAAAATACCTCGAAAGCTATGCCCATCAGAAAGGTTATACGAACTGTCAGCACTATACCGATGACGGTTGGAGTGGAGGAAATTTTGAGCGTCCCGCTTGGAAACAGCTTATTGCAGACATTGAAGCAGGCAAAGTTGCTCATGTCATTGTAAAAGATATGAGCAGGGCGGGGCGTGACTATCTGCAAACAGGCTTTTACACGGAGGTATTCTTCCGTCAGCATCATGTTCACTTTGTGGCGATTGCCAACAGCGTGGACAGCGACGATCAGAACAGCAATGAGTTTGCCCCGTTCCTCAACATTATGAACGAGTGGTATCTTCGTGATCTGAGTCGCAAGCAGAAAACAGCGATCCGTGTGAAAGGCGAATCCGGCAAGCCTACCACCAACTGTGCCATTTATGGCTACAAGAAAATGCCGGGTGATAAGTACAGTTGGTATATTGACGAGGAAGCCGCTGCGGTTGTCCGCCGTATTTTCCGGCTGACCATCGAGGGAAACGGTCCTTATGACATCGCCCGTATCCTCTATGACGATAAGGTGGAAACTCCTGCGGTCTACGCCGCAAAGCAGGGGCGTGGCGTTTGGAAAAGCAAAGAGGAATTTCCCAACCCTTATAACTGGAGTGGTTATATCGTTGGGCAGATTCTCTCCAAGCCCGAATATATGGGGCATACGGTCAACTTCCGTTCTCACAAGCAGTCCTACAAGGACAAAAATCCAGTTATGAATCCGCAGGAGGACTGGCTGATCTTTGAGAACACCCATGAAGCGATTGTAGATAAGGAAATGTGGGAGCTTGCACAGAAACTGCGAAAGACACCGAGACGCCACGATACGCTTGGCGAAGCCAATCCGCTGACGGGACTTCTGTTCTGTGCTGACTGCGGAGCGAAAATGACCAATCACCGTTCCAAAGGCGGTACGGAGAACAATCCCTATCCCTCTGATTTTTACGATTGCTCCACCTACACGCTGGCACATCAAAAGCGCACTCATGCTTGCAGCGGTCACTATATTCGGACAAAAGCGGTCAGAGAGCTTGTTTTGGAAACCATCCGAACAGCCAGCACCTTTGCCATCGCCAATCAGGATGAGTTTATGAAAAAGGTGCGTTCTGCTTCTCAAATCAGACAGGCGGAAGTCGCAAAGGATACCAAACGCAAGTTGAACAAAGACCGTAAGCGTATTGCCGAGCTTGATACCATTATCAAAAAGCTCTACGAATCTTTTGCCATTGGGCGCATTACCGATGAACGCTTTGATACTCTGCTTGCAGAATACGAAGCGGAGCAGAAAGCTCTTGTCACATCTGTATTGGATGCAGAATCGCATCTGTCCTCTTTTGAGGAAGATACTGACCGTGCGGCGCAATTTCTTACGCTGGCGAAGAAGTACACCGATTTTTCGGAACTGACTACTCCAATGATCAATGAGTTTATCGAAAAAATCATTGTCCACGCCCCGGAAAAGATTGACGGGGATCGGGTGCAGGAGGTTGAGATTTATCTGAAATTTATCGGACGATTTGAGCTGCCTGAACCGGAGCTGACACCGGAAGAAATCAAGCGGCAGGAAAAGCTTCGCAGACACCGCATTAAGAGTCGGGAACGCTACCAAAAAATCAAGGCTGGTGAACACGCAGTTGGTCAGCCATTTCAGCTAATCTGTAAATGCTGCGGTGAAGAATTTGAATCCAAGCGGTCAAATACTCTGTTTTGCAGTCCGAAGTGCCGTACTAAATTTTATCGACAGGAAGCGGCGGAAAACCGAAAGCGGGAATGTGTCTGTGAGAACTGCGGAAAAACTTTTACCGCTACACGGAAAGATGTAAAATACTGTTGTGATGATTGCAGGACGGAAGCAAACCGCAGGATGCAGAAAAAACGCAATGCTGCGAAGCAAATAAAAGAGAAAGAACCGGTATTGCTTGATACCCCGCTTGTTAAAGAAAACGGGCAAGAACAGAAAACAGCATAATAAATGACGCTGAAGGCGACTTGTGAGAATAAAATCTCATGAGCCGCCTTCTTTGCGTTTTCAGCCGGATACGGCAGAAAGGAATAAAACCTATGACAGAAAATGAAAAGAAGCTTTTACAGGCGAAGCACAGATTGGAAGAAGCCGAGATGCGTGACCGGCAGAAAGAGCGAAAAGCACGGACACGGCGGCTGATTCAGGAAGGTGCGATTTTAGAGAAAGTATTACCGCAGACAACACAGATGACTTTGGAACAGTTGGAGGATTTTTTGTGTGAAGTATTCAAACCAATCCGATGATTTTTATGAGCGACCGGCTATCGGTCGCTTTTTCTTTTTCCCGAAGGGCGCACTTACTCACCACCTGCGAAGCAGGCGGTGGTATCCCTTCCGTTGGTCGGGCTCGTGCGCTCTTCACGAACTGTCCATCGGACACTTCTCCAGAGAGGGCAGGAAATGCCGCAAGTCAGCATTCCCTGTGCAGTCGGCGCTTCTGCTGATGCAGAGATTGCTGCTTGTCGCACCAATCCGGCAGATACTCTGCCCGCCTCCTGCCTGCGAAAACCTGCCACCGGCAGCTTTATCGCAGATATGGGCAGCAATGCAGCCCATTTTCTCTTTGCAAAGAGAAACAGAAACCAAGGGGTGGCGTTTTACCACCCCCTCACAAAATACGAATCGAGGTGAACGCAAATGGCAATTTACCACTTGGAGGCAAAGGTGGTCAGCCGGGGAGCCGGACGCTCCGCCTGTGCAGCCTCCGCTTATCTCAGCTGCTCCCACATCCTCAATGACTATGACGGAGTACAGCACGATTACACCCGAAAGCAGGGGCTTGTGTGGCAGGAGGTATTCCTGCCGGACATGGCCCCACCCGCATGGCAAGACCGAGAGGTTCTCTGGAACGCCGTGGAGGAAAACGAGAAAACCAAGGACAGCCGCTTAGCCCGTGAGTTTGTGGTAGCCCTGCCCATAGAGTTGTCCCTAGAGCAATGGCAGACGCTGTTGACGGACTTCGTACAAAACCAATTTGTCGCAGACGGGATGTGCGCCGATCTGGCAATCCACGATCCTGATCCACCGGGTCATAATCCACATGCCCACATTCTCTTGACGGTGCGCCCGCTTGATGAAAGCGGCAAATGGCAATACAAAACGGAGAAGGAATATCTCTGCAGCCGTGACGGTGAGGAACGGGGCTTTACCGCTGCCGAGTTTAAGGCTGCACAGGCTGACGGATGGGAGAAACAGTACCAGTACAAGGTAGGCAGGAAGAAAGTGTATATGACACCATCCGCAGCTGAGGAACATGGATATGAGCGTGCCAGCAAGTATCCCAAAAGCACCAAATACGGGAGACAGAATCCCATTTCTGAACGCTGGAACAGCGAGGAACAGCTCCTTATCTGGCGCAAAGCATGGGCAGATGTGACAAACAAATATTTGGAGCGATACGGTCATGAGGAGCGCATCGACCACCGCAGCTTTGTCGAGCGAGGCATTGACGAGCAGCCCACCATCCACGAGGGCGTGATTGCCCGTGCTTTGGAACAGAAAGGTATCGTGTCCGACAGGTGCGAACTCAACCGTCAGATCAAGGCGGACAACAGGCTCCTGCGGGAACTGAAGGCGCAGTTCAAGAAAATTACGGAGGCGGTGAAGAACACGCTGCCCGCTATTGCAGAAGCGTTGGAAAAGCTGCGGGAAAATATGCTGATCTTCTGCTATCAGTTAGGGCATATCCGCAGCAGCAAGAAACAGATGACCGGTGCCTTGAATATTCTGAAGCCAAATCTGGCACAGTACCGCTCCCTTGTGCAGCAGATAAAGGAAACAACCAAAGAACGGAAGTCCCTACTGGCTGAAAAGAAATCCCTTCCTGCGATCCACTTTGTCAGGCACCGTGAGCTTGCCTCCAAAATAGCCGAGTTGACGGAAAAGTTAGAGGAGCTAAAAAGCGAAAAGGCTATGCTGCTTCATTCTCTGGAATACCCAGAGGACGCCACAAGCGATATCTTCCAGCGCCAGATTGACCGCTATGAAGATAATCTCAAACGGCTTGAGGCGCAGGAGAATAAGTATGCCGGAGAGCTGGAGGCTGCATTGTCTGAGTATGCCGAGCTGAAAGAGCAAGCTTCCGGCTTTGATTCCTTGCAGCTTTATCTGGAGCGGAAGGCACTTCGACCTGACAGAGAGAAAGCAGCAGCCCAACGCATTGAAGCGGCTTATGGCGACAAGTTCAGTTGGTGGTTGATGGAGAGTGGCCTACGGGATGTGTCTGGCTATCTTGACGAATATGCACAGGAAAAGACAATGGATCGAGAACTGCGGCAAAGGCGGCGATCGGAGCGGCTTGAGCGTAAGATGAAAAACAGAGATATGGAACGTTAAAAGTGCTGGAGGTTGAAACTTCAGGTGAAGTCTGTGACATAGGGGGATGGAGATAATCCCTATACGTCAAGCGTAAAATAAGCACCGGTATGGGTTTTCCATACCGGTGCTTGCAATATTTAATCGAATTCTATCACTTAAAATCAAAAGAGTTTTCCAACAACTTATCAAGTGCTGCCATCAGTTCCGCTCGAACAGCCTCTCTTTCACTTTCTCCGCCTGCATTTTCGATATAGATGGAATAGTTATCAAATGTGATATAGGCGTAATAGATCACAGTCTTAATTCCTTCGCTGTTTGCATTTGTAACGAAGTAGCCAGCTTTAACTGGCGTATCTCCAACCATAGATACATTTCCCTTGCCAATTACGGTAGTATCCATAAGATTGTTCCCAGACAGCGAAACAACAAATTTCATATCGCTGTAATGACCATCAAAGCCAACAAATGCTACATCGTCCAAGGTAAAGAGGGCATCTCCGGAAATCGGAAGATCACCGAAAATAGTCTGAACCTCATCTTTGGTCAATGCTCGTGCTTGCAAGTTCAAACTCAGAGCAGAGGCTACCGTATCTGCTTTAGTGAAAGATATGGTAGTTCCATCACCTAATGTAGCTGTTTCTGTACTTTTGCCGAATAATCCCATACTAAACACTCCCACCACGATTAGACAGAGACACGCAGCAATTGCCCCAAATTTCAGCCAAATGCTTTTTTGTTTCTTTGCCTGATAACTCGCCGTTTCTTCGATATGACGGCTACCAATGCCACCAACGGCGTCAGAGATGTTCTTTCGTGTCATAAATCATACCCCGCTTTCTGTAAATGATTTTTAAGTTTGCTTCTGATTCGGGAAAGGCGAACAGACACATTGTTATTTGTTGTACGAAGCCTCTTTGCAATTTCTGTAATGCTATCTGAGTACCAATACCTTGCTACAAACATAACCCTGCTTTCCTGATCCAAGCTGTCAAGGAAACGATCAATTTCCTGTGACAGCTCCTTTGCATCCACTTCCTGTTCAATAGTAGATGCAGAAGTTAGGCACTCTTCCAACTCATCAAGTGCAACATCATAGTAACTGTTTCGCTTTAGTGCAGTATTTGCGTGGTATTTTGCGGTAGCGATATTGCGGGTAATACGAAAAATATAGGTTCTGAGTGGGTCAGGTCTTTCTGGAGGAATTGCATTCCACGCAGCAAGGTATGTATCATTTACACATTCTTCTGCGTCGGGTTCGCATTTCAAAATGTTGTTTGCAATTCTTTTGCAAGTTGAACCGTATTTTGCAGCAAGTTCAGCTATTGCCTGCTCAGTACGAGCAAAGAACAGTTCAATGATCTTCACATCCTCTAACAAGGTATCCACCTCCTCACCTATGTACTATGGATCTGGCGGACAATCTTACAGAAGCGAGGGAAAATTTCACACCTTTATTATAGTACATTGCAATTCTATTTTCTATCGCCTCAGCAAAATCGTTTGGCACCAGTCGAGGTCGCTCGGCAGTCTGAAAATATGGTCCTTCGGTTTTGGTAGAGTTGCTCGCAGCAGAGGAGGCGTAACAAAAAATTAAAGGTAGCTGCCCGGACAGAATGGGTTGGGTGGAAAAATAAATAATATCCGAAACAGGATGACGGAAATTGTTAGCGCCGAGTTAATTCGTACACAGTTAGTGTTTAAGTGTTTACAAACAGCCCATTGATATTGTTCGTTTGTGCGTATATAATATATATAACTATTTGATGCGGAGGTAAACTATGTTTGAATACATGACAGTACAGGATGCGGCTAAACTTTGGGGAATATCGGTGCGTCGTGTTCAAAAGCTGTGTGAGGAGAATCGCATTGATGGAATTGTTCGGCTACCTCGTGCATGGCTAATTCCCCAAGATGCCCAAAAGCCGGCTGATGGAAGATATAAACAAAATAAAAATGAATTTATAGCTGACAACAAGGAGAACACACGATGAGTAAATTGTTATTAGTGGAGGATGACCAAAGTATCGTATCCTCATTATCAGACTATTTAGGAAATGAAGGGTTCAAAATCGAAAATGCTCCCGGTCAAAAAGAAGCAATAGAAAAATTGGATAGCGACCAATACGATATAGCCTTGGTGGACATTCAATTATCAAACGGAAATGGTTTTTCTGTTTGTTCTGCAATTAAAGAAAGAGGAACTATGCCAGTTATTTTCTTAACGGCTTCTGATGATGAATATAGTGTTGTGGCTGGGTTAGATATGGGGGCTGACGATTATATCAGCAAACCGTTCAGACCAAGAGAACTGCTTTCAAGGATCAACAGCGTATTAAGGAGAACTAAGAACACACAAAACATTATCAGTTACCTCGACTTAGTTGTGGACACAAATCAAGCAACCGTATCAAAGAATGGGAAAGAGATTTTGTTGTCTGCTATGGAATATAAGTTGCTGTTAGTCTTTTTGCGTAACAAAGGTATTGTCCTTTCTCGCAGAAGATTGTTGGAGCTTTTATGGGACACTACTGGGGAGTTTATCAATGATAATACATTGACTGTCTATATGAAAAGGCTACGTGACAAAATTGAAACCAATCCGCAGGAGCCGGAAATCATAATTACCGTTCGTGGGCTTGGCTATAAGGTGGGTTGATATGGACTTTATCAGAAATAAAGAAGTTAAAAGGCAAATTGTTGTCAGCAGTATTCTTATTCTATTTTGGGGCGGCATTGGCATTATCGTTGATAGCAAAGCTGTGTGGATTGTTCTGTCGGCTATCATTTCATCCAGTGCAGTTTCCCTCTTTTTCACATATCAGAGATACAAGAAAATTGCTGATTTTAGTTTGCATATTGATAGGCTGTTACATGGAGATGAAAAAATTTCTTTTGGGCAGTTTCAAGAAGGTGAGTTATCTGTTTTACATGATGAAATATCCAAGATGACAAGACGGCTTATTGAACAGGCAGAAGCTCTGAAAATGGAGAAAGGTAATTTGGCAAATGCTTTAGCCGATATTTCACATCAATTAAAAACACCTTTGACATCGCTGAATATCTTAAATGCTTCTCTGTGTAATGAGGAACTGACTGACGAAGAAAGGTATGAGCTGATCCGCGAACAGACTATGCTCTTATCAAGAATGGAGTGGCTGATAGCCACACTTCTGAAAATATCCAAGCTGGATGCAGGAACGATTACTCTAAAGCCACAGGCGGTATACTTAAAAGATGTGGTAGAAAAAGCAATTCGTCCTCTGGAGATTGCGGCAGAATTAAAAATGCAGACAATCACGCAAGTGATTCCGGCAGAATTAAAACTATCTCTTGATACTGATTGGACTGCTGAAGCCTTGGGGAATGTAATCAAAAACTGTATCGAACATTCACCAGAGGGCAGCACTATCGAAATCAAGGCAATAGAAAGACCTCTTTTGACACAGATCATTATAGAGGATAGCGGAACAGGTTTTCAGGAAAAAGACATCCCCCATTTATTTGACCGATTTTATCAAGGAAGTGGCTCTACAATCGGTAATGCCGGTTTGGGGTTGGCTCTGGCAAAGACGATCATTGTCAATCAGGGTGGTGTCATCCAAGCGAAAAATCGGGAGTCAGGCGGTGCAAAATTTGAAATCTGCTTTTATCGGGGGACTGCTTAATGCAGCCCCTTTTTAAGTGACATTTTTGTAATGAAAAAGTAATGAAGCAGTCACTTGGCTTTGCTATACTGAATTGCAAAAATATATGGAGGAACTTTTTATGGAGATATTAAGAGTAGAGAATATCTGCAAAACCTATGAAATGGACAATGCTCCTGTCCATGCTTTGTCAGATGTTTCTTTTTCCGTCGATAAAGGAGAGTTTGTTGCAATCATTGGAGCATCTGGGTCTGGCAAGTCTACCCTGTTGCACATTTTAGGTGGTGTTGACAGACCGACTTCGGGAAAAGTATTTGTGGATGGACAGGATGTTTATGAGCAAAATGAAGATGAATTGGCTGTATTCAGAAGAAGGCAGGTTGGGCTTGTCTATCAGTTTTATAATCTGATCCCGGTTTTGACTGTCGAGGAAAATATCACGCTGCCGATTCGATTGGATGGGCGTAAAATCAATCAGGAGCGTTTGAAAGAACTGCTATCCACACTCAAACTGGTAAAGCGTAGAAAGCACCTGCCAAGTCAGTTATCCGGCGGTCAACAACAAAGAGTGGCAATCGGACGAGCGTTGATTAACGCACCTGCGATTATCCTTGCGGATGAGCCAACGGGAAATCTGGACACGGAGAACACAAGGGATATTATGAAACTTCTGCGTGAATCCAATGAAGTCTATCGCCAGACAATGATCCTGATTACCCATGACCGTGAAATCGCAATGCAGGCAGACCGTATTCTGGAAATTCAGGATGGCAGACTTGTGAGGGATGAGGTGATACGCTGATGAATATGATTTTCATGCTTACACTCAGGAATCTGTTGTCGAATAAAAAGCGTACCCTACTCACACTTTTAACCATTCTTTTGTCAATCAGTATGATAACCGCTATTCTCTGTGGGGGATGGTCGTTGGTTGATTTTTTGAAAGAGAAAGAAAAAGTGTATGGTGGCGATTATGACTACTACATGGAGGATTTGACTTGGGAGCAGGTTCAAGAGCTATATAGTCAAAACAATGTAGGCGAAGTTTCGCTTCTCCGCTTTGCCGGAAACAGTTTTTACGGGGAGAAATCCAACAGTACAATGCTCTCCGTTGGCGAGATTGACGAGAACTTTACCCAAAGATTTTCGTTAAATCAGTATTTGCTTGCAGGGCGTTTCCCGCAAGATGAAAATGAGATTGTTATTTCAGAATCTTTTTTGAAGAAAAACAACATGAATACAGAGATTGGAGATACGATTTCTTTAACTCTTGGTTCAAGAATTTGGGATGAATATAATGCCCAGCTTTCCGGGCTGACAAATTATAGGGGCGAAGAAGAAAGCTTCGTTCCAACAAAAGAGAAAGCGTATGTAGTTGTTGGTATTCTGTCAGATGTGAATGACTCAAAAATCGCAGCAAACTATAATGCCTTTGCAGGTGTTGACAAAACGGCATCCGATTTTGCTGCGTATGTCAAGGCAAAGAATTTATCCAATTCGATCTATACAGAAGCCGAAGAAGTGGCTGCGGCAGTAGACAGTCATGTAGCAAAGTTTCATTCGGAATTGTTAGTCTATCATGGAATTACCGGGGGTAAAGGAGCTGCAAAACTGATTGCTTTGGTGGTCATGGTCGTTTGTCTTTTGATGGCTGCATCTGCTTCAATGATCAGCAACGCCCTCTCCATTTCCTTACAGGAACGAATTAAGCAGATGGGAATGCTATCCAGTATTGGAGCCACAAAAGGGCAAAAACGCCTTAGCGTATATTTAGAAGCCTTCCTTTTGGGAGTGGTGAGCATACCCTTTGGATTGGTTGTTGGTATCCTGCTATCTGCTCTGTTATTAAGTGTGGTCAGGGCAGCTTTTGGAGAAACATTCACTTTTGGCATCGTAGAACTGTCCTTGAAGGTAAACGGATTGATCCTGCTCGTCAGCGGATTATCCGGCATTGCTTCTTTGTACTTCGGAAGTAGAAAGCCTGTGAAGCAAGCAGCTAAAATTACAGTTATTGAAGCGATCCGCCAGTCTAACAATGCGGTATCAAGAAAGAAATTCCGTGACGGAAAAATCGTTTCTTTGGTTTTTGGCATTTATGGTTCGTTAGCAGCAAAAAATATTAAGCGTAATCCAAAACGCTTCCGAGCGATTACCGGCTCTATTTTCTTGTCGGTGGTAATTGCCCTTTCCTTATATAGTTTCTCTGATTTTATGCTTTATCAGACATCCTTGGATATGAAGGAGGACGGTTCCTGTTATACTGATGTGATTTCGATGATTCAATACAAAGATATTCCTGTCGCAATCGGGGCATTATCGGATGAAAATATCACTGCGGATGTTTCCTATTCTTTTCAGCGATATATGACCGCTGAATTTTCGCAGGAACAAATCAATCCTGATATGCAAGGATATTTTATCAATGGTACGAAAGCAGAGGTATATGTCGTAGGATTGGACGAAGAACATTTTGTCTCTTTTTGCGATGAAAATGGATTCAGTCTGGATGTGACAAATTTCAATCATGGAATTTTGCTCAATCAGACTATGGGATACTATAATTCGGCACAAAATCGGGTAATTGCAGGCTCACCGTTTCTTATTGAACCGGGAACAGAAATCATTCCGCTGGGGGCATCCGAGGATGCCTTGCCGATTATCGTGGAAGAAATCGTTTCAGAAGAAAATGCAAATATCCAATCCATGTTTGTGAGAGATCGAGCTGTCCTCATCGTGCCTTTAAGTTATTTTAACTTGCTGATAGATGATAACGCCTATGTGGAAATGAGAATACAGACAGCACAGCATAAAGAAGCAATGGAATGTCTGGCTGACAGAGGATTTCCGCAAACTGTGGACATTGCAGCCGCAACGAATAATTCCAGACAGGTATATACGATTGCAAAACTGGTAATCTGCCTGTTCTCGATCCTGATGACGGTTATTATCAGCTTGAATGTTTGTAACACTATCTCGAATACGATTCATTTGAGAAGAAGCGAATTTGCTGTTCTGCGTTCTGTTGGTATGACTGCCAAAGGATTAAAATGTACGCTATTGCTCGAAGCTGTTTTGTACGGCGTAAAAGCATTGGTTCTTGCGTTGCCTGTGAGCTTTTTGATTCATTGTGCTATCTACTACTTCATATCGTCGGGTATGACACCATTTGCTTTTTATATGAACGGCGGTATTTATGCTCTTGCAGTTATGGCTGTCGGCGCTATGGTATGTATCGCTATGCTGTTTGCTGTTAGAAGCGTATCAAAGGTGGAAATTGTAGAGGAACTGAAATTGAGCAATATGTAATCATTCAATCTAACAAAGCAACTGAAACAGAGGTAATAGAAATTGCGTAAAAAGAAACTGGTAAAGAGAGTTGCAGGCATTGCTTTGACTGTTGGTGCAGTTATACTTGCCATTGTATGTGTTGGTAAAGTAAATCGCATTCAGAACGAAAAAGATATTATTGGCACATGGAAGGATGCAAATGCTGAGGAGATATTTACCTTTCAAGAAAACGGGGAACTTGCTGTGAGTAAAGATATGCCCGATTCGGGTCTATCCTGCGGTGACGCATATTATAGTTTTTCTTACTCGGATATAATCTGTGTTACACAGGGAAATAGTAGTGTAGAATTTGAGATAGAAGTAGATCAAAACGAATTGAAAATCTTCTTCATGGGACAAGAATATCTGGAATTGGAAAAGTAATGATTACAAATAAAAGAAAACCATTGAGCCGATAATTCGCATCCTTTGCGGACTAACGGCTCTGCATATATTTTGAACGCTATTTTCAGAAACATTGTGTTTTGCAGAAAAGCCCCTTGACAAATTCCATCTCAAAAGGCAATGTTGGAGGAGTTCGCCGCACGGCAGGGCTTTACAAACCTTGTCCATTTCACGGACGATGGCATTAGCGGCACCTGCTTTGACCGTCCCGGATTTTTAGCAATGATGAAAGAGGTTGAAGCCGGGAATGTGGAGTATCTGTGTATCAAGGACATGAGCCGCATGGGTCGTGACTATCTGAAAGTCGGTCAGAT
>CAKASQ030000011.1 GCA_916988195.3 Oscillospiraceae bacterium | reverse complement strand
ATTGTAGCACTTCTGCTGTCCTATATTTCGGACTTTGTATCTATTTTTCGTTCAGCTGCGTGAAGCCGATAAGCACATATTTTTTTACAGCATACCATATTCGTCCTGAATTTCCAGCCCCGCCCAGTTCCCCCATCTTCGCGTCTGTCAAATTTGAATTTGTTCCGTACTTTTCAATTTCGTTTCAGATTTCCATATATTTTTCGAATGAAAATCCGGTTTTTGCGCAAAAAAGAACGGCCGGAACCGACCGTTCTCTTTTCTTATGCAATTAGCCGAACACTGCCAGCAGGAAGCCTGCCGCGATGGCCGAGCCGATAACGCCTGCGACGTTCGGGCCCATGGCATGCATGAGCAAGAAGTTCGAGGGGTTGGCCTTCTGGCCGACCATCTGCGAAACACGCGCGGCCATCGGAACAGCGGAAACGCCGGCCGAGCCGATGAGCGGGTTGACCTTCTTGCCGGAGAGCTTGC
Organism: Oscillospiraceae bacterium; assembly: GCA_916988195.3. Lineage (GTDB taxonomy): Bacteria > Bacillota > Clostridia > Oscillospirales > Oscillospiraceae > CAG-170. Next base: position 66,986 of record CAKASQ030000011.1, on the reverse strand, counting down.
ACATGATGTTGCCGCCGATCAGGCCGCCGACCGTGGAGATGCCGAAGGCAATCAGGCCGAGCAGGATGATCTTGAGCGTCTCGATCTTCAGGAAGTTCGAGGCGACCATGGTCGCGCCGACGGAGGTCGAGAGCATGATGGTAACAATGTTCATGAGCGCATTCTGCACGGTATCCGACAGACGATCCGTCACGCCGCACTCCCGGAAGAGATTGCCGAGCATCAGGCAGCCAACCAGCGGAGCCGTGGACGGCAGGAGCAGGATGACGAAGATGGTAACGATGATCGGGAAGAGGATCTTCTCGCTCTTGGAGACGACGCGCGCCTGCACCATCTTGATCTTACGGTCTTCCTCGCTCGTGAGAAGCTTCATGATGGGCGGCTGGATCAGCGGGATCAGCGCCATATAGGAGTAGGCCGCAATGGCGATGGCACCGAGAAGCTCGGGCGCGAGCTTGTTCGTCAGGAAGATGGCCGTCGGGCCGTCTGCGCCGCCGATGATGCCGATGGACGCGGCCTGCGGGCCGGTGAAGCCGAGGCAGATGGCGCCAAAGAACGCGACGAAAACGCCGAGCTGCGCAGCAGCGCCGAGAAGCAGGCTCTTGGGGTCCGCGATCAGGGGGCCGAAGTCTGTCATTGCGCCGACGCCCATGAAGATGAGCGAGGGATAGAGGCCGGCCTTGACGCCGATGTAGAAGATGTCAAGCAGACCCGCATTCGACAGAATGTGGCCGTAGCTGTGATAATACTCGCTGCTGGAATCCAGGAACTGCGACCACAGCTCCGGATGATACAGCGCGTTGGTGGCGTTCAGATCGGGGTTGATCGCGTCAAGACCCGGGAAATAGCTGACGTTGGCAAGCAGGCAGCCGAACGCAATGCCGACCAGCAGCAGCGGCTCAAAGCCCTTGACAATGCCGAGGTACAAAAGCACGCACGCCACGACGATCATCACGAGGTTCTGCCAGCCGCCAGCAGCGAAGAAACCGGCAAAACCGGATTCCGTCGCCAGCTTCGACAACGTATCGAGAACGTTAAAACCCATGTTCGTTCCTCCTTATGCCAAAACGATCAGAGGAGCGCCGGTTTCCACAACAGCACCCTTGCTCGTCACGACCTGTGCAACCGTGCCGTCGCGCGGGGCGAGGATTTCGTTTTCCATCTTCATGGCTTCCAGAATCACAAGGATGTCGCCGGACTTGACGGCCTGACCCTGCGAAACGTTGACGCTCAGAATGTTGCCGGGCATCGGGGACGCGACGACCTCACCGGCTGCAACAGCGGCGGGCGCGGGCGCGGCAGCGGGTGCGGGCGCAGCAGCAGGAGCCGGAGCGGCAGCAGGTGCAGCGGCAGGAGCTGCGGCGGGCGCGGGCGCGTAGGCCTCGTACTCGTCGACCAGCATGGCCTGACCGGCTTCGACCTCAACCTCGTAGGTTTTGCCATTGAGCGTAATCTTATACTTCATCTTTCACTTGACCTCCTTGATGGATTTGAAGCGCAGCTCGTTAAGGGGCTTGTTCAGTTTATGGGCAACGATGGCCATCAGCATGGCCGCGTCCTTATCCGGGACATTGAAGAGCTTCACCTCGCCGGCTGTGCCGGGTGCGGCGGCAGCCAGAACGGGCTTCGGCGCGGGAGCAGCGGCAGCGGGTGCGGCGGCCTTGGGCGCTTCGGCCTTCTCATTCTTCGAGACGGCGATTTTGCCTTCGATCAGAATGACGACCATCAGCGCGATGAGGCCGACGAAAACAACTGCGTAGCCGAGCAGCGCAACCAGTCCGGCCGTGCCGATCTGGAGGTCAACCATAGCGGAATTTACCAGAAACATAGCTGACACCTCTCTTACGCTTCGACGATCGAGTACTTGCAGATGTTCTCTTCCTTGGCCTTGCGGTCGGTGAGGAACTTCATGGTCTGATCGGGATAGCAGATGTAGCTCATGATATCTTCTTCGCTTCTTGCAAGATCGCCGAGCGCTTCCTTGGCCTTCTTGAAGTCCTCGCCGGTGCGTTTTGCGTCTTCGATGCGGCAGTCAACAGGCTTGCCGCCCTCGCCGAGGATCTGCGTCTCGAGCTCCTTGGAAACGGGAGCGGGCGCAATGCCGTACTCGCCCTTGAAGTAGTTTTTGACTTCCTTGGAGACCTGCTTGTAGCGCTGGCCGAGCAGGACGTTGGTAACGGCCTGGTTGCCGACCATCTGGGACAGCGGGGTGACCAGCGGAGGATAGCCGAGGTCCTTACGGACGGCGGGAATCTCTGCCAGAGCGGCTTCGAACTTGTCCATGGCCTTCATGTCGGTGAGGTTCGCGATCATGTTCGACAGCATGCCGCCGGGAACCTTATAAACCAGCGCCTGCGCGTCGGTCGCCATGGACTTGGCGTTGATGCGGCCGGAGTCGACGTACTTCTGCTTGACGGGCTTGAAGAAATCGTTGACCTTGTTGATCACGTCCTCGTTGAGGCCAGTTTTGATGCCGTACTGCTGAAGCGCGTAGAACATCGTCTCGGTCGCGGGCTGCGAGGTACCATTGGAGAAGCAGGAGGTCGCGCAGTCGATGACGTCGATGCCGGACTCGATCGCCTTCGTCACGGTCATGTAGGCCATACCGGTCGTGCAGTGGGTGTGGAGGATGAGCGGCATATCGCCGACTGCGTCCTTGATGCCCTTGATGAGGTGCTCTGCCTCATAGGGGCTCATCGTGCCCGCCATGTCTTTCAGGCAGATGGTGTCGAAGCCCATGGTCTTGAGCTCCTTGCACATCTCGACGTACTTTTCCACAGTGTGGACCGGGCTCTGCGTGTAGGAGATACAACCGGAAGCGACGGTGTTCTTGCCGCCGTACTTCTTGGTGGCTTCCAGAGCGGTCTTGATGTTGCGGAAGTCGTTCAGTGCGTCGAAGATACGCAGGATGTCGATGCCGTTTTTGATGGACAGCTCGACGAACTTTTCCACAACATCGTCATGATAGTGCTTGTAGCCAAGCAGGTTCTGGCCGCGAAGGAGCATCTGCAGCTTCGTGTTGGGCATCAGTCTGCGGATATTGCGCAGGCGCTCCCACGGATCCTCGCCGAGATAGCGAAGGCAGGAGTCGAACGTCGCGCCGCCCCAGCACTCGACCGAATAATAACCGGCCTTGTCCATTTCGGGAAGAATTTCCTCAAAATCGGCGTACGGCAGACGGGTTGCCATCAGGGACTGATTCGCATCACGAAGGACAGTTTCAGTGATTTGAACTTTTTTCATGTCATATCCTCCATTATTATTACGCCCGCAACAGGCGCTTGACAACATAGTTTATGTTCCATCATCAGTGTCCCTGACAGAAAAACACGCTGCGGCGAGCGCCGCAGCGTGTCTGGCGCTTCATATCAAGTATAACCGATGTTGGCGCGGTTCCGAAATAAATTTTCGTTAAAGAAGGTTCCGGCAATCAGGCTTTCGGGCCTGCCGCGACGAGCGCCTTGCCTGCCTCGTTGCCTTCGTACTTGACGAAGTTCTTCACGAAGCGGGAAGCCAGATCCTGCGCCTTCTTCTCCCATTCAGAAGCGTCGGCGTAGGTGTCGCGCGGGTCGAGGATGCCGCTGTCGACGCCGGGAAGTTCGGTGGGAACCTCAAAGTCGAAGTGCGGGATCTTTTTGGTGGGAGCCGACAGGATCGCGCCGGAGAGGATAGCGTCGATGATGCCGCGGGTGTCCTTGATGGAGATACGCTTGCCCGTGCCGTTCCAGCCGGTGTTGACGAGGTACGCCTTCGCGCCGCTCTTTTCCATCTTCTTGACGAGCTCTTCGGCGTACTTGGTCGGATGGAGCTCCAGGAAGGCCTGACCGAAGCAGGCAGAGAAGGTCGGGGTGGGCTCGGTGATGCCGCGCTCGGTGCCGGCCAGCTTCGCGGTGAAACCGGACAGGAAGTAGTACTTGGTCTGCTCCGGGGTCAGGATGGAGACGGGAGGCAGGACGCCGAATGCGTCGGCGGACAGGAAGATGACGTTCTTTGCGTCGGGCGCAGCGGAGACCGGGCGCACAATCTTCTCGATGTGATCAATGGGGTAGGAAACGCGGGTGTTCTCCGTGACGGACTTGTCGGCGAAGTCGATCTTGCCGTTTTCGTCGAGGGTCACGTTCTCGAGCAGCGCGTCGCGGCGGATGGCGTTGTAGATGTCGGGCTCGGAGTCCTTGTCGAGGTTGATGACCTTCGCGTAGCAGCCGCCTTCGAAGTTAAACACGCCGTTGTCGTCCCAGCCGTGCTCGTCGTCGCCGATGAGAAGGCGCTTGGGGTCGGTGGAAAGCGTGGTCTTGCCGGTGCCGGACAGACCGAAGAAGATGGCGGTGTTCTCGCCGTTCATGTCGGTGTTGGCCGAGCAGTGCATCGAAGCGATGCCCTTGAGCGGGAGGTAGTAGTTCATCATGGAGAACATGCCCTTCTTCATCTCGCCGCCGTACCAGGTGTTGATGATGACCTGCTCGCGGGAGGTGATGTTGAAGGCCACGCAGGTCTCGGAGTTGAGGCCGAGCTCCTTGTAGTTTTCGACCTTGGCCTTGGAGGCGTTGTAGACGACGAAGTCCGGCTCAAAGTTCTCGAGCTCTTCAGCGGTCGGGCGGATGAACATGTTGGTGACGAAGTGTGCCTGCCATGCGACCTCGACGATGAAGCGGATGGCCATGCGGGTATCGTGGTTCGCGCCGCAGAACGCGTCGACGACGAACAGGCGCTTGTTGCAAAGCTCCTTGACGGCGATGTCCTTGACGGTCTTCCAGGTTTCCTCGGTCATCGGATGGTTGTCGTTCTTATAGGCTTCGGAGGTCCACCACACGGTGTCCTTGGAGTTGTCGTCGACAACGATATACTTATCTTTGGGGGAGCGGCCGGTGTAGATGCCGGTCATAACATTGACGGCGCCCAGCTCGCTGACCTGACCCTTTTCGTAGCCAACCAGACCAGCCTTGGTCTCCTCTTCGAAAAGCATTTCGTAGGAGGGGTTGCGCACAATCTCGGTAGCACCCGTAATGCCATACTTGCTCAAATTCAGTTCAGACATAAAAAGTACCTCTTTTCTAAATTCTAGCCGTTCGATGGAAGGTTCTGAAAAAAGAGAATTCCATGAAAGCCATTGTTCACCAAATAGCAGTATATCACGTTTTTTCCAGAATATCTATCACAAAAATGGCGTAGATTCATTTTTGTTGGTTTTGCCGGTTTTATTTGGTTCTTTCCCGTCGAATTGCATAAAGAATTGTAGAACCGCACAAAACCCCACATCGGCCATTTCCATTGATCTGTTTTCTGTCGTTTTTCGGCAAAAAGCCGCGCCCAACCGGAAAAAAATCCAGATTGGGCGCGGCCGCCGTTATATCAATTATTATCTGGCCAATCAGTCCTTCTTGGCCGCCAACTGCTTCTGGAGCCAATCCTTGCCGTCGACAAAGCGAGAGACAATGTAGGATACCACATAGTCGCCCGCAGAGTTGATCATGGTCGCGGGAGGATCGACGAGGTTGCCGATGGCCACGAGGATTGGGAACGCAACCTCCATCTGCGTCGGGAAGAAGATCGAGCAGATGATGTACTCGCCGATGTAGCCGCCGCCGGGCACGCCGGACATGCCGACCGAGGACAGAACCGCGACCAGAACGATCGGGATCAGACGCCCAAAGCCCATATCCTGTCCGAACACGCCGAGTACAAACGCGATTTTCAGCACGCACGAGAAACACGAGCCGTCCATGTGCATCGTCGCGCCAAGGGGAAGCACCATGTCGGATACGTCCTTGGAGATGCCGGTGGCTTCCGCCTCTTCCATGTTGGTCGGGATCGTCGCAACGGACGAGCACGTGCCGAGAGATACGACCGCAGGCTTGACAATGTGCTGGAACATGACCTTCACAGCGCCCTTGCCGCCGCCGAACCAGGCAAACAGCGGGAAAGCCGTAAAGATGTACACAACGCACAGCGGGTAGTACAGCAGCAGCGCCCGGCCATAGGACTCGGTGATCTGCGGGCCGTAGCTTGCGACAAGGTCTGCAAAAATCGCAAAGAACGCGATGGGTGCGTAGTAGGTCACGATCTTGACAAACTTCAGCATGACGTTCGTCAGGTCTTCCAGGAACTTTGCGACCAGCGTCTCGCTGCCGCCGTTGAGGTTGACAGCAAAGCCAAACAGAATCGAGAACACAATCAGCGGCAGCATCGCACGGCGGCTGAGCAGGCCCACAAAGTCAGAGGTTGTGAAGAAATTGACGATCATGTCGCTGATGGTTGCGTACTCGCCCATTTCCTCGGCCTGAAGCTCCGTCCACGGCGTGAGCACCGGCGGGAACAGCTGAACGAGCAGGAACATGATGACCGCGGCAATCGCGCCGGTCACGACGAACGTTGCAATCGTCGTACCCATGATCTTGCCCGCGCGCTTGCGGCTTTTCATGTTGGCAACTGCGCCGGAGATCGACGCAAAGACCAGCGGTACAACGATGCAGAACATCATGTTGATAAACACCGTGCCGAGCGGCTTGATGGCCACCGCTGCCGACGGGGCGAGCCAGCCAAACAGCGCGCCGAGAATCATGGCGCCGAGCATGATGCCAAGGAACGTATAGTTCTGGGCAACAGACTTCTTGTTCATAAATACTTTCTCCTTTTCTTGTTATACACAGCCAAAGGCCGCTTCTTGCGGTATTGCTTCCTCAAAAACCTCTCCCTCGCAAACAAGGCTAGCCGGGCCCGTGAGCAGGAGGTCCGTGCATTTCTTACCCTCGCGGACAATGTCCACGATGAGAAGCCCCCCTTTCATCTCGACCTGCACATGATCGCCGCACTGCCGGCTTTCCGCCAGCGCATAGACCGATGCGCCCGTCCCCGTGCCGCAGGCGTAAGTAAAATCCTCCACGCCGCGTTCCCACGTTCTTTCATAAAACCGGTTCTCACCGAGTTTTTCGAGGAAATTCACATTCGCGCCCTTCGGGAAAGCCGGATGGTAGCGAAGCTTCCGTCCAAGCTCGAACAGCTCCCGTTCGTCCGCCTCGCGAAGTCCGGGGTACTGCACCACCGCGTGCGGAATGCCGGGGTTTCCGAGCTCGAGGTACATGCAACCGACCTTTTGCCCGTCCACATCCAGCGCCAAATACTGCAAATTCTGCGGCTGCGGCAGGCGGATGCGGTAGTTTTGCGCGTCGATGCGCTCGCCGGTGACAAGCCCCGCTGTGGTCTCAATGGTCTGCGTTTCTCCGGCGAGCTGATACTCATAGCCGTACCGGCAGATGCAGCGCGCGCCGTTGCCGCACATTTCGCCAAGCGAACCGTCGCAGTTGAAAAACAGCATGCCATAATCGGCAGTCCCCTTTGCCGGAACGACCGCCATCAGGCCGTCTGCCCCGATGGACATACGCCGGTCGCAGAGCGTGCGCGCAAGCTTGGAGAGCTTCTGTTCGTCTAACTCGCCGCGCAGGTTTTCCACAATGATGAAGTCGTTGCCCGCGCCGTTCATTTTCGTAAAACGCATCGTCTTCGCCCCTCCCCAGTTTATTTGCACCCTATTATATCGAAATTTCCCGCCATGTAAATGCAAAAAACTGCTCGATACCTTGCAAAAAATGCGCTTCCCACGTGCCGGTTTCCGCGCATTTGACTTTCCGCACAAACGCAGCTACAATACAGGCAGGATATTTCAGTATATTATATAAGGAGTATGCTTCATGCAGAAATGTTATAACTGCGGCAAAGAGGTAGACGACAATGTGCTCATCTGCCCCGAGTGCGGCGCGCTCGTCAGGCGCTACACCAAGCCCGTGCAGCAGATTCCGGAGCCCGAGAACGTTCCACCCCGCTCCGCCGCCTATCCCGGCGCGTATGAAACGCCCGCGCAGGAGAGCCTGCGCGAGCGTGTCTGGTTGGATGCGGTGGGAAAGCCGCACCTGAACGGGGCTTTGTGCTTCTGGCTGATCGTGTGCGCCGTGTTTACGGCCTATCTCGTCGTCGCCTTTGGCTGCGTGCTGCTGGTCTATCACGCGCAGTCGTATTTTATAGAGACGCTGGAATCCTTCCCCGAGTTTTCCGATATGCTGAAGCTTCTGGACGTGATGCTCGAGAGCGTCGAGGCGTATTATGCGTTCTATGTCGCCGTGCCGGTTCTGTTTGCCGGGAAGCTCGCGGGACTTGTATGGTTTTTGATCTCGAAGCGCCGGATCGCCTTTTATGTTGCCGCGGGCGCATGCGCGCTTCTGTGCATTGCAAGCCTCCTCTTCGGCGGCAGCCTGCGCGCCATTTTATACGCGCTCGATATGCTCATCACGTTCCTCTTCCTGCGCAAAGACTGGCAGAAGCTCCGGCCATAAGCCGTCCCAACGAAATTCCCGCGCACCTTCAGTAGGGGGCGCTGCCCACGAACCCGAATGCTTCACAGCAGATATCTGTTAGAAGCGAACGCTGCATCGGAAGAGGCAGAAGTCGTGCCGTCGCCGATGGAGAGCGTGTAGAGCCTCGCGAGATACGCCCAGAAGCGGCGGTCGATCACGCCGGTCTGCGCGTGGCCGAAGAGCGCCTGCAGCTCCAGAACAGCTTTCTTTGTCGCCGCGTCGAAAACGCCCGTGACCTCCGGGGGATTGGCATTGGAGAAGCGCCCAGCGAGCGCGGCCATCATGGCCTGAATCAGATAAAGATGCAGATTCTGTTCGCCGGGGGCAATTTCCTGCCCGGGCTGCAAAACAATGCGCAAGGGCTCCGGCGGCAGGACGCTCGGCGCGTGGCAAAGATAGCAGCTTGCAAGCGAGTTCCAGGTTTCCTGCTCGGCGATCCCTGTCTCGGGAAGACCCGAAAAGCGCTGGAACGCACGGACCGCTTTTTGGGTCGTCTCGCCGTAAATTCCGTCGGGATTCACGGTTAAAAGTGCGGGAAAAACGTTCGATAAGACTTGCAGCATCGTTTGCAGGCTGCGCACGGGACGGTTTATGTAGTCTTCCGGAAGCGTCATAAAGAGCCCTCCTCATCTTCTTGACCGGCGGCAAAGCCTCCGGCGGGATATTGCAGAAAGCGCGAGGTGTCCGTATAGCGCTGCGCCGCATCGCCTGTGGGAGGCTGCGGGAAGATGGACGGGGCGGGCGCCTGCGCATTGGCGAACACGGGCACAGCCTCTGGCACATCTAACTCTGTGATGGGAAACAGCTCACCGCTCGATAAAACCTCGCTTCGGATGGCAGAATACTGCGCGTAAAGGGCGTTCCAGGTCGCGTCATCAATGGTGCCCGTCGCGGGAAGACCTGCATAGCTCTGAAACGCGCGGACAGCTTCCTCCGTGTTTTCCGAGTATGTGCCCGTGATGTTCGCCTTCGGGATGGACGGAATGAACTGCGCGAGCACGGAGAGCACATACTGCAAAAACGTCACCCGGCTTCCGGTCGAGCCAATGGAAAGAGGCTCCGGCAGCTCCCAGTTATAGCGCGTGTAGGTCTGCCCGAGGGACTGAAGCTCGGAAAGACGCTGCACCGCGACATAAAGAAGGAGCATCTTGTACCACGTCGCAGGGCCGACAATGCCGTCTGCTGTCAGGTCGAAAATCGACTGGAACGCGCGCACTGAAGCTTCGGTATCTGCTCCAAACACGCCGTCGACGGTGAGCTTCGGGATGGCGGGGTAGTTCTGAGAGATGCGATTCAGGATAAACTGGATGAGCGCCACGTCCGCGTTCGTGTCGCCCCGGCGAAGAGGCGTTCCGGGGTAGGATGGCGACGGCTCCTGCACGGGTGCATTCGTGACGATCTCAACATTGCCGTAATACGAGCGAAGAATCGAAAACGCATCCGCGCCGCCTTCGGCCAGATACTGCGAGCCCCACTGACTTAAACCGTCGCACGTTGTTGTGACCCCGTTGCAGAATTTTGCTGCCAGCGGCTCGACAAAGCCCTCGCGCCGCAAATACCGGTCAAAAATCTCATCGACGAGGACGGAAATATTTTCGTAGATGTTCCGGCCCTCGATGTATTTCTGGTCGATGGCCGTGGACGAGGTGATGTCAAAATCGTAGCCCCGGCTGCGATAATATTCGGTGTAGAACCGGTTGAGGGCAAAGGAAATGATTGCAAGTGTGTTCGCTTCCAGCGCGGCAGGCTCCCATGTGGGATAAATTTCGCTCGAGACGACGTTTTTGATGTAGTCCGTGAACGGAACGGTCACATTTGCTGCCGATTGCGTCGGCGCGCCCAGATGGACGACGATGGTTTCGGGAATGTAGGGAATGACAGAGGTCGGCATAAGATCACCTCACGAAAGGCTCTGCGGCGGCACGACAAATGTTTCCGTCCGGTCAAACGAGCTTGGAAGATCGGGCGTTGGGATGAGCGAGAGCTCCTGTCTTGTCTCGGTGTTCGAAAAAACCTGCGCGTTTTTGACAAGCACCCGGTCAAAGCCTGTGCGTTCGACGCGGATGTCGACCACAGCATAGGGGATGGATGTGTTCTGATAGCTCCGGCTCTCGGCCATCGGCGGGGTCTCGACCATGACGGGGGCTGTCAGCCCGTCGAAATTCGTCACACGCACGGCAAGAAGCTCCTGTGTGCCGTCCGGGCGGGTCTTTGTGATGGTGACGGTTGCGCCCTGTAGAGGAATGAGCGCGCTGGATGTGGAAAGACGCACGACAACCGTGCCCTGTGAGTCCATATGATCGCCTCCTGTACCCATCAGGATATGCAGCTGTGGAAAAAACGTGCGTGTCCGTGCAATATGGACAAATGCAAAGATGGGAGTTTGTGGATAATTTACAAAAATGTGAGGAATTCGAACGCTTTTTGCCAGCTCTTCCTGCAAAATTGCAAACGCAGTGTTTAGAAAATGTCGCCAGGCAGCGAAAAAGGATTGACCAAACCGAGGCTTTCCGTTATAATAAACAGAATATCTGCACCCTCCGCAAAACGTGGATGCAGGTAGGAAAAGAAAACAAACAGAAGGGAGTGAAGAATGTGGGCAGATATATTGTCAAACGTATTTTACTTGCCATTCTGACTGTACTTATCATATGTGCCATCACATTTTTCGTCATGAACGCCATCCCGGGCGGACCGTTCAACCGGGAGAAAGCGCTGAGCGCGGCAACGATCGAAGCGCTGAACAAGCGCTACAATCTGGACAAGCCCGTCGGCGAGCAGTTCATTTTGTACATGAAAAATCTTCTGCACGGAGATTTTGGCGTGTCGCTGAAAAACGGCCGCGACATCAAGGAGATCATCGCAGAATCGTTCCCGATCTCGGCAAAGCTCGGCCTCATGGCGATCGGTGTGGCGCTCGTGTGCGGGACGGTGTTCGGAAGCCTTGCAGCACTCATGCGCAATAAATGGCCGGACCGGGTTATTGTCTTTTTCTCGACGCTCTTTACGGCCGTGCCGAGCTTCGTATTGGCGACGCTGCTGCTTCTGGTGTTCTGCATCAAGCTTGCGTGGTTCCCGGTCTGGGACCCCAATAACCCCAACTTCCTGCTTCCCGTGCTCGCGCTTGCGTCGTACCCGATGGCGTATACGACGCGGCTTGCAAAGTCCAGCATGCTCGACGCTTTGAGCCAGGACTACGTACGCACGGCGAAGGCCAAGGGCGTCGCCAAGTGGAAGGTCATCTTCAAGCACGCGCTTCGCAATTCGCTGCTTCCGATCATCACCTACGCGGGCCCGCAGATCGCCTACATCATCACGGGCTCGATGGTCATTGAGACGATCTTCACCGTTGGCGGCATCGGCAGCAAGTTTGTCAGCGCGATTTCCAACCGCGACTACACCATGATCATGGCGACGACGATCTTCCTCGCGACGCTGATGGTCGCTGCGAACGTGATCTGCGACCTTCTGTATAAGGTCGTCGACCCGCGCATCAAATTCGACTGAGAAGGGAGGACGCAATATGGACAATTTCGATCCCAACAAGACGCCGAAAAAGCAGGTGCTCAGCGCGCAGATCGATCTTTCAAAGTTCGAAAAGGCGACGGAAGACGAAAAGCGGCAGCAGGACGTCATGAGCCAGAGCACGTCCTTCTTCAAAGACGGCATGCGCAAGCTCTTTAAAAACCCGCTGGCTGTGGCGAGCATCATCGTTCTCGTGGCTATCATCATTACGATCATCGTCGCGCCTATGATCGTGCCCTACGGCTATGAAGAGATCCTCTCTGTCAACGGCAAGCGCGACAAGGGCGCAAAGAACCTCGCTCCCTTCACCTACAGCAAGGCCGAGCAGAAGTTCATCGACGAAGGCGGCACGCGCTTCCCGCATATCATGGGAACCGACGAGCAGTGCCGCGACTACTTCATCCGCGTCATCTACGGCGCGAGAATCTCGCTCGTCATCGGCTTCTTTGCGAGCATCATCGTGCTCATCATCGGCATGATCATCGGCAGCATCTCGGGCTACGCGGGAGGAAAGGTCGACCTCATCCTCATGCGTATCGTCGATATCATCTATTCTCTTCCCGATATGCTGGTCATCATTCTGCTGGCGACGGTCCTCAATCAGGTGCTGGTGTTCAAATCCGGCTCCGCGCTCGCGGCGCTGGGCTCGAACATGGTCTCGATGTTCATCGTCTTCGGCCTTCTCTACTGGGTCGGCATGGCGCGGCTCATTCGCGGCCAGATCCTCTCGATCAAGGAAAACGAGTATGTGCTCGCCGCGCGCTCCATCGGCGCAAAGCCTGGCTGGATCATCCGCAAGCACATCCTGCCGAACTGTCTTTCCGTCATCATCGTCTCGACGGCGCTTCAAATTCCGTCGGCGATTTTCACCGAGAGCTACCTGAGTTTCATCGGCCTTGGCGTCAACGCGCCGATGCCGTCGCTAGGTTCTCTTGCCAACTCTGCGCGGCAGGGACTTCAGACGTACCCGTATAAGCTGATTTTCCCGGCTCTGATGATCTGTCTGATCGTTCTGAGCCTGAACTTGCTGGGCGACGGTCTTCGCGACGCGTTTGACCCGAAGCTGAAGAGGTGAGCGGTATGAGTGAACAATATCTTCTGAGCGTGCAGGATCTGCACACATCGTTCCGCACCGACTCCGGCGAGGTACAGGCGGTTAACGGCGTGTCGTTTAACCTCAACCCCGGCGAAATTCTCGGCATTGTCGGCGAGTCCGGCTCCGGCAAATCCGTCACCGCGTACTCCGTCATGCAGATTCTGGCCGACAACGGCAGCATCAAAAGCGGCCACATCCTCTACAAGGGCGAGGACCTCACGACATGGTCCGAAAAGCAGATGAGCCACTTCCGGGGCAAATGCTGCTCGATCGTCTTCCAAGACCCCATGACGAGTCTCAACCCGGTCTTCACGATCGGCAACCAGCTCGGCGAGGCAATCCGCCTGCACACGAACCGCAAGGGAAAAGAGGTGCGCGACCGCGCGATCGAAATGCTCGAGCTTGTCGGCATCAACGAGCCCGAAAAGCGCATCAAACAGTATCCCTTCGAGCTCTCCGGCGGCATGCGGCAGAGAGTCATGATCGCGATGGCGCTGGCCTGCGAGCCCGATATTCTCATTGCCGACGAGCCGACGACGGCTTTGGATGTAACGATCCAGGCACAGATTTTGGAGCTCATGCAGGATCTGCAGAAAAAGCTCGGCATGGCCGTCATTCTCGTCACGCACGACCTCGGCGTCATTGCCGATATGTGCGACAACATCATCGTCATGTACGGCGGCCGCATCTGCGAGCGGGGCACCGCGCGGGAGATCTTCTATAATCCGAAGCACGAGTACACGAAGGGCTTACTTCGCTCCATCCCGAACGTCAACAACATGAAAAAGAAGCTTGTCCCGATTGCGGGCACGCCGATCAACATGCTGAACCTGCCTGCCGGCTGCGCGTTCTGCACCCGCTGCGACGCGGCGATGAAGATCTGCTTGAGCGAGCACCCGGAGGAAATGGCCATCAACGAAAACCACAGAGCGGCCTGCTGGATCAACGTCCGCGACCAGCTGATGGCGGAAGGAGGGGAACAAAATGTCTGATATCTTGCTCGAGGTCAAGAATTTAAAGCAGTATTTCCCCGTCCGCGCAGGGCTTATGAAGACAATCCCCCTCAAGGCAGTCGACGATGTATCCTTCACCATCGGACGCGGCGAGACACTGGGTCTGGTCGGCGAATCCGGCTGCGGCAAAACGACCGTCGGACGCACGATTTTACGGCTCTATGAGCCGACGGGCGGCGAGGTGATCTTTGACGGCGAGAGCGTCACGGCAAAAAACATCACGCACATGCGCAAGCAGATGCAGATGGTGTTTCAGGATCCGTACTCGTCCCTTGATCCCCGCATGACGGTCGAAGACATCATCGGAGAGCCGCTGGATGTTCATAAGCTGTACTCGAACCGCAAAGAGCGCCGCGAGAAAATCCTCGAGCTCATGGCGACCGTCGGCCTCAACGCCGAGCACGCCACGCGCTACGCGCACGAATTTTCCGGCGGCCAGCGCCAGAGAATCGGCATTGCCAGAGCTCTCGCCGTGAACCCCAAGTTCATCGTCTGCGACGAGCCCGTGTCCGCGCTGGACGTTTCCATTCAGGCGCAGGTCATCAACATGTTTGAGGAGCTGCAGGAAAAGCTCGGCGTCGCGTATCTTTTCATCGCGCATGACCTTCTCGTCGTGCGGCACATTTCCAAGCGCATCGCCGTCATGTACCTCGGCAAGATCGTCGAGGTCGCGGATTCCGACGAGCTGAACGAGAACCCGCAGCACCCGTATACGCAGTCGCTTCTCTCAGCCGTTCCGATCCCGGACCCGGATATCACAAGAGCGCGCCAGCGCATCGTCCTCGAGGGCGACGTGCCGAGTCCGCTCAACATGCCGACCGGCTGCTCGTTCCGCACCCGCTGCCGGTATGCCACCGAGCAGTGCGCGAAGGAATGCCCTGCGCTCACAGACCGCGGAGATGGCCACTTCGTCGCCTGTTGGAACAAATAAGTATAAACCGGCAGGAAAATCCGGGGTAAAAATCCTGCAAAGCATACAAAATGCCGCATGGATACTTGACGTAAAATGCCATGCTATGGTATCATGCGCCTAGCCGGTTTTTTTCCGGCTCCCGGGAAGGGAAAAACGTAATGTTCTTTGCGCCGCTCGCAAAAGGGTACCCTTTTGCGCACGTTACCGTGGTAACGTGCATGGGGCCTTGATGCGGGCCGTGTGAAGTGCAAAATAAAACAGGAGGTTCAAGAAATGAAAAAGATCCTTGCACTGCTGCTTGTTGCTGTGATGATCGTTTCGTTCTGCGCTGCTTGTGCGAAGAATACCACGCCCAGCACGACGACGGAGACCACCGAAAGCAACAACACCGAAACCACCCCCGCTGAATCCACTGACACCGAGGAAGTCCCCGATGCGGCCGAGCTTGTCAGCGACGCGTTCATCGATCCGCTGGCTGACTGGTCGCAGTATGACGAGCTGATTGCGGAAATCAAAGCCGAGACCGACTTTGCCCACCGCACCGAGCTCATGCACGATGCAGAGGACATTCTGATGTCCAACTGGTGCATCCTGCCGTTCTACTACTACAACGACATCTACATGATGAAGGACTATGTCACCGGCATGTATGCCAACGTCTTTGGCACAAAGTTCTTCCATGAAGTCAAGATGACCAATGGCTCCGACACGCTTCGCGCCAACATCGCTTCCGAGCCCGCATACCTCGACCCGGCTCTGAGCTCCTCCGTTGACGGCGCCTGCCTGGCGGCTGCTTCCTTCTCCGGACTTTACACCTACAACGCAGAAGGCCATCCCGTACCTGCCTGCGCCACCGGCTACACCGTCTCTGACGACGGTCTGACCTACACGGTCACGCTGAGAGATGGCCTGAAGTGGTCCGACGGCAGCGACCTGACCGCCGCTGACTTTGAGTACTCCTGGAAGCGCGCTGCTTCTACTCTGACCGCCGCCGACTACGGCTACATGTTCGCAGGCATCGAAGGTTACCCCGATGAGCTGAACGTCAAGGCTGTTGACGACACCACCTTCGAGTTCGTTCTGACGGCTCCGTGCGCTTACATGGAAGACCTGATGGCGTTCCCGACCTTCTTCCCGGTCAAGCAGTCCGCGGTTGAAGCGTTTGCCGACTGGCAGACCTCTCCCGGCGGCTGGTGCCAGAACGCGGGCTTCGTCTCCAACGGCCCGTTCGTCTGCACCGCTTGGGACCATGACGTCTCCATGACCTACGAAAAGAACCCGTACTGGTACGACGCAGACTCCGTCGAGCTTGAGAAGATCGAGTTCATGCTCTCCGCGGACGACACCGCGATCTACGCCGCTTACAACGCGGGCAACGTCGACTTCATCGACACCGTCCCCAACGACGAGATCCAGACCCTGCTTGAAAGCCCCGAGTTCTACATTGTCGACAACCTCGGCACTTACTACGCTGCGTTCAACTGCAAGTCCCCCCTCTTCGACGGCAAGACCCCGGAGCAGGCTGCCTGCATGCGCGAAGCGTTCTCGCTGCTCATCGACCGCGACTACATCGTTGAGAATGTTGGTCAGTCCGGTCAGGTTCCTGCAAACTCCTTCATTCCGCTCGGCATGGCCGACGGCAATGGCGGCGTGTTCAAGTCCAGCGTGGAAGACGAAGGCTACTTCGACGTCTACGGCATCAACAATGACTATGAGGGTACCGTTGAGAAGGCCCGTACGCTTCTGAAGGCCGCTGGCTACAAGTTCGGCGACGACGGCATGCTCTCTGACGAGACACCGATCACGGTTGAGTACCTGACCAACAACGGTTCCACCCACATTGCTATCGCGGAAGCGATGCAGCAGGACCTTGCTGCGCTCGGTATCGAGATGACCATTCAGTCTCAGGACTGGAACGTCTTCCTCGAGGAGCGCAAGAACGGCAACTATGACTTCTGCCGTGAAGGCTGGCTCGCCGACTTCAACGACCCCATCAACATGCTTGAGATGTGGATCACCGACTCCGGCAACAACGACTGCCAGTATGGCCGCGTTGGCTAATATGTAAAAAAATGCGTCCGGCTTTGCCGGGCGCATTTTTTATGGAAACGTTCCGATTATGCATAGGGGGCGATGCCCACATCGCCCCCTACGCAGTTTCGGAAAGTTTCATGTAGAATCGATATCGTGGTTTTCGCACAAAAAGCGGCATGGACGCAATATCCATGCCGCTTTCTATTTCACTTATTCGACGGTAACGCCGCGCTTTGCGAACTCTTCGACCATGAGGTTGAGATCGGGCTTGATGTTAATGGGCTCGCCCGCAGACTTGATGGCGTTCGCCACGTCCTTGAGGCCGTTGCCGGTGACAACGGAGACAACCGTGTCGTTCTTGCCGATGAGTCCCAGCTCGCAGGCCTTCTTGACCGCTGCCGTACCGGTCACACCGGCGGGCTCGCCAAACACGCCGCAGGTTCTGCCGAGCAGCTTCTGCGCGGCGAGAATCTCCTCGTCGGTGACGTTGATGGCAAGGCCGTTCGACTCGCGGATAGCCATGAGCGCCTTATCGGCGTTGCGCGGCACACCGACGGAAATGGAGTCGGCAATCGTGTTTTCCTCCATAGGCTCCCAGGGCTTGTTCTCCTGAATCGCGCGGTTGAGAGGATAGCAGCCCGTGGACTGGGCGGAGATGAGGCGCGGGAGCTTGTCGATAAAGCCGATGGCGTAGAGGTCTTTTAAGCCCTTCCACACGCCCGCGATCGTGCAGCCGTCACCGACGGAAATGGCCAGATAGTCGGGCATTTCCCAACCCAGCTGCTCGGCAATCTCGAGCGCGACCGTCTTCTTACCCTCAGAGAGGTACGGGTTGATGGCGGCGTTGCGGTTGTACCAGCCCCATTTTTCGATGGCCTCGGCGGACATTTTGAACGTCTCTTCATAGTTTCCCTTGACGGAAATGACGTTTGCACCGAAGATCATCAGCTGCGCGACCTTGCCCTTGGGCGCGCGCTCGGGAACGAAAATGTAGGTCTTGAAACCGGCTGCGGCCGCGTTGCCGGCCAGGCTGGAAGCAGCGTTGCCGGTAGACGAGCACGCGATGATCTTCGCGCCCGCTTCGCCAGCCTTTGCAACCGCCATTGCGGAGGCGCGGTCTTTTAAAGACGCGGTGGGGTTGATGCCGTCGTCCTTGACCCAAAGTCTCTTGAGGCCCAGCATTTCAGCAAGCTTCGGCTCTTCATAAAGCGGCGACCAGCCCACGCGAAGGGGCGTGTCGGGCGTGGTCTCTTCAATCGGAAGCAGCTCGCGGTAGCGCCACATGGTGGGGTTCACGCGGTTTTTGAGCGTTTCCTTCGTGAAATGCGATTTGATGTAGTCGTAGTCGTAAATGATGTCCAGAATGCCGCCGCAGGAGCAGTTCGTCAGGTTCGGGACAGCCTCATATTCCTTGCCGCACTTCACGCAGCGCGCGCACTTGACATTTTTCATTCGGATTCCTCCTTTAAATTTTCCAATGCCACCCGCACCGCTTCCACCACAAAGGCGGAAAACGTGCAATCTGTTCCCTTGATGGCCGCCTCAATTTCTTCGATCACGTCATTGGGAAAACGGATGCTCTTATTCGTGGTCGGCGGAATACTCGGAATCCGGAATTTCTTCATTGCGTTACACCTCGCGTCATGTTTTGTAATGCGAATTGTATTGCAATTATGTCCCAAACATTGTAATATAAACGTAGCACAAATGTGCAACAATATTAAGGAGGACATGTATTATGAACGAAATTCCCGAATATTACGCCATTTTGTTCCACGCGGCGGAAGAAGCGATTCAGGCGTTGGACGCACAGAATTATGGGTTGGCGAAGCAGATTTTGATTGACGGCGAACAGGCCGCCGAAAATTCGTTCGTTGCGAAGAATGAATAAGCGGGATGGGGTTTTCCCCCACCCCGCTTTGGTTTTCTATGAAAATTGCGGAAGCTTAGAGCGTCTTAAGAAGGCCGACCTCGTCGTTGAAGGCTTTGATGAGCTCGTCGAGCTCCTTGGCCTGTGCGTGGACAGCGTCCCACGTGCCCTTGGTGTCGTACCACTGGGCGTTGAGGTCTTCGACGTCCATGCCCTGCTGCTCAACCCAGGTGTAGTACTTGAGGTTGTGGACTCTCTTGCGCTCGGTGTAAGTAAGCTCGAGCATGCTGTCGGTCTTGAGGTTCAGCATATGCAGGTTGTGGTCCAGCTCTGCTGCCTGCGCGGAGTATGCGCCGTACTTTTCGTTGAGCTCTTCGACGCGGGACTTGTACATGACGGCGGAGTCGGTCAGAACGGTGACGACGACGTCGTTCTCGGTCAGCTCATAGTACTTGGCAAACTTGATGCAGCAAAGAACGTTTGCGATGCCGGAAATGCCCATCCAGGTAAACTTTTCGATCTGCTCATCACTAAGGCCGAGGGACTTCAGGTACTCCTGACCTTCCTTGCAGTTGAACAGGCGGAGCAGTCTCTGGGAGTCTTCGTCGTCAATGTCGATGACCATGTCGGTGTTCTTGACATTGTGGACCCAGGGGATGTGCTTGTCGCCGATGCCTTCGATGCGGTGGCCGCCGAAGCCGTTATCAAGGATGGTCGGGCACTGGAGGGCTTCGCCGACGGCGAGCTTCATGCCGGGATAGCGCTCCTTGAGGAGGTCGCCAGCGGACATCGTGCCGGCGGAGCCGGAGGTGAAGCAGGCGCCAGCGAGTCTCTGGCCGGGCTTCTTGGTGTTCTCGAAGAGGTCAGACAGCGCGTAGCCAGTGACGTTGTAGTGCCACAGGGGGTTGCCCATCTCGGCGAACTGGTTGAAGATCATCATGCTGGGGTCCTGCTTGAGCTCCCAGGTCTTGTCGAAAATTTCCTTGACGTTGGACTCACAGCCCGGGGTCGCAATGATCTGGCCGGCAATGGTCTTGAGCCAGTCGAAGCGCTCCTTGGACATATCCTGCGGAAGGATCGCAACAGAGTCGCAGGCGAGAAGCTTGGAGTTAAAAGCGCCGCCGCGGCAGTAGTTGCCGGTGGAGGGCCAGACAGCGTGATGATACGTTGCGTCAAACTGACCGGTCACGAGTCTCGGAGCCAGGCAGCCGAAAGAAGCGCCGACCTTATGGCAGCCGGTGGGGAACCACTTGCCGCTCATCGCAAGGATGCGGCAGGGAACGCCGGAAACGGAGGACGGAATCTCGACATAGTTCGGGGTCTTCTGGTACAGGCCGCCGGATTCCTTTGCCTCGTTGTGCCAGTTGATGCGGAACAGGTTCACGGGGTCAACGTCCCACAGCCCGGTATGCGACAGCTTTTCCTTGATTTTCTCCGGAATCAGATCAGGGTTCTGCATCTGGGCGATGGTCGGGATGATGATATTGTTTTCCTTGGCCTTCTGGATATTGTGGGCAAGGCCTTCTTTGTTGATGGACAGATCAATCGTCTTGTTCATGTAGGTTCTCCTCCTGTTTTACTGTTGTCTAAATAGGAATATAGTGTGTATTTGGATATGCCGAAGTGCTTCGCGATTTTATCGCCGGATTTCGTAATCATCAGCGCGCCGGACTTGCTGAGATACCGGATGGCCTTGACCTTGTCGTCCTTCGTCATCAGCGCCACAGGCTTTCCGACCAGCTCGTCGGCCTGACGGATCAGGTCTTCGAGCAGATCCGCCACGTTCAGCGTGATGCGCTCGGGTTCTTTGCGGGTCTGTGCGTCAACGGAATTGAACTCATGCAGCGTGTTTTCAAACATCTGCATCATGGAGATATCGTAATTGATGCCGAGGATTGCCGCGACCTTACCATGCTCGTCATGGATATAGACCGAGGAAGATTTCAGGGTTTTGCCGTCTTTCGTGCGGGTCAGATAGCAGAGCTGGTCGCTTACCTGGTCGTCGTCGTGTCCGATCTGCTCGAGCACCACGTGCGACGGGCCGTCTCCGATTTTTCGGCCGGATACATGTCCGTTTTCAATGGCGACGATGGAGCTGTAGGCGCTCTTGTCCGAAATTTCATGCACAACCACCTCACAGTTCGGGCCGAACTGCGCGGCGATGCCCTTTGCGATCTGTCCCAGCATGTCCAGAAGTCTCGCGTCCAATGACTTATCACCTCCAAATATTGATACCCGTATCAGTCCACCAGTAAAATTCTGTGCATCTTGCCGATGGATAGCTCTATCATACCAATATTTTTTGGAGAATGCAATGGGGAATCTTAAATTTTTTTAGGTGTCCAAAAAATCTTTTCGTTTTTGTGCAATATTCCCTATAAACTTACTTTGTCAGCTCCGAGAGAATCGACTCAAAGCCACGGCAGGCCTTCGTCAGCTGGGCGATTTCGATGTACTCGTCGCGTACATGCGCAAGGCTCTCAAGTGACGGCCCGTAACCGATGGTCGGAATGCCGGCCTCGCCGCAGAAGTGGCTGCCGTTGGTGCAGAACGAGAAATGCGACAGCGGTGCGTCGATCCCGGCCGCCAGAAGCCCGCGCCTTGCTTTCGTGACAAGCTCCGAGTGCTCATCCACCGCCCACGCCGGGAAATAGCGCTTGGCCCGGATGGTATCGCCTGTCCAGCATTTCTCCTCGCCCGCGGCAAGATAGCAGCGCGCTTTCAGTCCCGGGTCCTTTTCCCGCGCGCGGGCGATCGCTTCGTTCACCTGCGCGAGAATGACGGCCTCGTCTTCTCCCACGAGCGTCCGCCGGTCAAACGTCGCGCGGCACTTCGCCGGTACGACCGATGCGCCGGGATAGGGCGCGGAAATGATGTCCGTCAGCTCTAAAATACCCTTTCCCAACAGCGGGTGCTCGTTCGGGACGATTTTCCGGATCTCCTCGATCACTCCCACCATCGCGTACACGGCGTTCATGCCCTTCTCAGGGTTCGACGAATGGCAGCTCACACCCTTGGTTTCGACCACGACCTCCGCGCGCCCCCGCTGGCCGATTTTGACGCTCGTAGAGGTCGCCTCGCCGACAATGACGAAATCCGGATGGATGCGCTTTGTGATTTCCCGCGGCGCGACGCCCTCAAAGCACTCCTCATGCACTGAGCCGGAGACGCAGATTGTGCCCGCGAAGTCCTTCTTTGTCTGCGCGGCGAAGCGCCCTGCCGCCATGACCATCGCGCAGTCGCTGCCCTTCATGTCGGACGCGCCCCGGCCGTAGATTTTTCCGTCCTCGATCTCGCCGCCGAACGGGTCGTGCGACCACTCGGCCGCATCAATCACGTCCACGGTGTCCATGTGCCCGTCGAGCAAAATCGTTTTGCCGGGCCGTTTTCCGTGAATGGTTCCGATGACGTTTCCGAGCCGGTCAAAGACTACCTCGTCAAAGCCGAGTGCGAGCATTCTCTCCCGCATCAGCTCCGCCATGGCCTGTTCCTGACCGGAAACGCTCGGGGTCTGGAGCGCTCTTTGGCAAAAGGCGATCAGAGATTCATCTGTATACATGCAATGGCTCCTTTCTGTCTCACGAAAAAGGCTTCCCCACGCAGAGGAAGCCCGATTTTTTATTCTTCGTGTTTCTTCAAATACGCGACGGTTTCGTTCAGGCACCCCCGCATCGCGCGCAGCCAGTGCTCGCGCATCCGGTCTCTGGCCAGAGGCGCGTTTTCCGCGCGCAGCGCCTCGACAATACCCGTGTGCTGCGCCGCAGAGGCCTCGCGCATAGCCGGAAGATGGAAATAGTGATACTTGATGCGGCGGATGTGGAGCATGAGAGTTCCTGAAAATTCTGTCACGTATTCGTTTCCCGCCGCCTGTACGATCCGCTCGTGGAACCGCTCGTCGCAGGCCATGACCGCCGCCGCGTCGTCCCGGAGGCTCGCCGCCTTTGCATCGCGCAGCGCGCACTCGAGCTCAAAAAAGTCGTTCTCCGTCAGCTTCCCGCAGGCAAGCTCCGCCGCGAGCGCCTCCAGATCCGCCAGAGGCCGGTAGCATTTTTCGATATCCTGCGTGTCGAGCGGCGCGACCACCGTCGCTCTTCCGGGCATGACGAGCACCAGCTTCTGGCTTTGCAGCAGCTGCAGAGCCTCGCGCACGGGCGTGCGGCTGACGCTGAAATATTCTCCGAGCTCAGAATCGAGAATTTTCTCCCCGGGCTCGAGAACGCCTGTGATGATCCAGTCGCAGACCGTTTCATAAACCGCCTGACGGGCGGACTTCCTGTGAATGACTCCGCTGCCCTGTGGAACCGGCATGGCGCGCCTTCTTTCTAAAACAAGTATCAATTGATATGGTAGCACAGCGCCGCGCCATTTGCAACCGAAGTCTTTTGTGAAACTTCCACAGAAAATGTCGCAAAAATCGTGCAAATCAAAAAATTTTTAGGCGGGCAAAAATTTTGTTTGACAATGGTTTTTCTTGTGGTATGATGGATAGCGTAAGGAGCGCTCTTGGCCTCCTTCGTCAGAAGGAAAATACATATTATTGATATAACAGGGGGTTTACCGGTATTATGAACTATGAAGCAATCAAGCAGGCAGCTGAAGGCTACAAGGCCGACATGGCCAAATTCCTGCGCGATATGATCGCCATTCCTTCCGAGTCCTGCGAAGAAGAGGGCGTTGTCAAGCGCATTGCCGAAGAGCTCAAGAAGCTCGGCTACAATAAAGTTGAGTTTGACAAGCTCGGCAACGTCATCGGCTGGATGGGCACCGGCGACAAGATCATTGCCATTGACTCTCACATCGACACCGTCGGCATCGGCAACCGCGCCAACTGGGAAGCCGACCCCTATCAGGGCTATGAAACCGACGATATCATCTATGGCCGCGGCGGTTCCGATCAGGAAGGCGGCATGGCTGCTGCTGCATACGGCGGCAAGATCATGAAGGACCTCGGCCTTATCCCCGAGGGCTACAAGATCATGGTCGTCGGCTCCGTGCAGGAGGAAGACTGCGACGGCATGTGCTGGCAGTCCATCGTCAACGAGTACTTTAACGGTCCCGAGGACGCAAGAAACCAGATCGAGTTCGTCATCTCCACCGAGCCCACCGACGGCGGCATCTATCGCGGCCATCGCGGCAGAATGGAAATCCGCGTCGACATGCACGGTGTTTCCTGCCACGGCTCCGCGCCCGAGCGCGGCGACAACGCGATCCACAAGATGGCGGAAGTGATTCTGAACGTCCGTGACCTCAACGAAAACGACGCAGGCGACGACAAGGAAGTCAAGGGCCTTGTCAAGATGCTCGACCCGAAGTACAACCCCGAGCATTGGGAAGACGCGCGCTTCCTCGGCCGCGGCACCTGCACCACCAGCCAGATCTTCTACACCAGCCCCAGCCGCTGCGCTGTCGCTGACTCCTGCTCGATCTCCATCGACCGCCGCATGACCGCTGGCGAGACCTACAAGTCCTGCCTGAAGGAAATCGAAGACCTCCCCGCCTGCAAGAAGTACGCGAAGGACGTCAAGGTTTCCATGTACATGTACGACCGCCCCTCCTGGAACGGCCACGTCTATGAGACCGAGTGCTTCTTCCCGACCTGGATCAACAAGGAGTCCGCGCCGCACGTGCAGGCTCTTGTCGACGCGCACCACGCGCTGTGGGGCGACAAGCGCCTTGCCCCCGACGCGAAGGCTGCTTCGACCCGCGAAGGTCGGCCCCTCACCGACAAGTGGACCTTCTCCACGAACGGCGTTTCGATTCAGGGCCGCTACGGCATCCCCTGCGTCGGCTTTGGCCCCGGTGCCGAATCCCAGGCGCACGCGCCCAACGAGATCACCTGGAAGCAGGACCTCGTGACCTGCGCAGCGCTCTATGCCGCTGTTCCCATGCTCTACAAGCCCGAGAACAAGGACGGCTCTGCAACGAGCTTCCGTCAGGAACTCACCGGCAACGACATCAAGTAAGACACGCATCCGGAATCCCACGGGTTTTTGCCGGTGGGATTCTGTCCCGCCCATATCCCCCGCACGTCTCGTAGGGGCGAATGCCCGCATCCGCCCATCCAAACCTGTAACCGTAAAAGATAAATAAGGAGAAAAATTATGAGCAAAACTGTTGAGCTTGCAAGACATCTGGAAACCCTGCGCATCAACAACATGTACAAGACCGACTTCTACTGGACCTGGGACAAGACCGACGACGAAATCGACGCTGTCTTTACCGTAGCCGACGCTCTGCGCGACCTGCGGGAGCGCAACAAGTCCACGAAGATCTTCAACTCCGGCCTCGGCATCTCCCTCTTCCGCGATAACTCCACCCGTACCCGCTTCTCCTTCGCTTCCGCCTGCAACTTCCTCGGCCTCGAGGAGCAGGTCCTCGACGAGAAGAAGTCCCAGATCGCACACGGCGAGACCGTCCGCGAGACCGCGAACATGGTTTCCTTCATGGCTGACGTCATCGGCATCCGCGACGACATGTACATCCATCAGGGCCACGAGTACCAGAAGACGTTCATGGACGCGCTGGAAGAGGGCTACCGCGACGGTATCCTCGAGCAGAGACCGACGCTCGTGAACCTGCAGTGCGACGTTGACCATCCGACGCAGTGCATGGCCGACATGCTGCATGTCATCCACTACTTCGGCGGCGTGGAGAACCTCAAGGGCAAGAAGGTCGCCATGACCTGGGCCTACTCCCCCAGCTACGGTAAGCCCCTGTCCGTCCCGCAGGGCGTCATCGGCCTGTTCACCCGCTTCGGCATGGACGTCACCCTGGCCCATCCGGAAGGATACGACGTGTTCCCCGAGGTCGAGGAAATTGCCCGCAAGAACTGCGAGAAGTACGGCTCCAAGTTCCACAAGACCAACTCCATGGTAGAAGCCTTCCAGGACGCCGATATCGTCTATCCGAAGTCCTGGGCTCCGTTCAAGGCGATGGAAAAGCGCTCCGAGCTCTATGTGAAGGGCGACCAGAAGGGCATCGACGAGCTCGAGAAGGAGCTGCTCGCACAGAACGCGCAGCACAAGGACTGGACGTGCTCCGAGGAAATGATGAAGCTCACGAAGGACGGCAAGGCTCTGTACCTGCACTGCCTGCCCGCCGATATCTCCGGCCTTTCCTGCACCGAGGGCGAGGTTGACAACTCCGTGTTCGACCGGTATCTCGTGCCGCTTTACAAGCAGGCTTCCTACAAGCCGTACATCATCGCCGCGATGATCTTCCTGGCACAGGTCAAGGACCCGGTCAAGGCTCTGATGGACCTCGACTCCGCCGACAACAAGCGCAAAATGTTCTAAGCGTCTTCATTGAAAGCGGGGCTTTCAATGAATTTGGGATTGCAGCCCGCCGCGCGCATAATTTTTGCGGCAAGCCGCAAAAATTCCACACTTGCGGACTGAGTGGAATTTTTCCGGTCGGCAGAGCCGCCGGATAAAATGATTCACACAATTTTGCGGCGTGCGCGCCGCAAACTCTGCGAGGCTAATTGATATGGCGGGAGCCTTGCTCCCGCCATTTTTACCAAAACCATGTGAGGATTATAAAATGGGAAAAAGAATTGTTATCGCCCTGGGCGGCAACGCGCTGGGCAAAAACCTGCATGAGCAGATGGACGCTGTCCATGTCACCGCAAAGGCCATCGCCGACCTGATTGAAGACGGCCATGAGGTCGTCATTGCCCACGGCAACGGCCCGCAGGTCGGTATGATCCAGAACGCCTTCGCCGCCTACCACAAGCAGGAGGCCAAGAGCGACATCATGCCGCTTTCTGTGTGCGTGGCCATGAGTCAAGGCTACATCGGCTATGATTTACAGAACCTCATCGGCGAAGAGCTCGACCGCAGAGGCCTCGGCATTCA
Organism: Oscillospiraceae bacterium; assembly: GCA_916988195.3. Lineage (GTDB taxonomy): Bacteria > Bacillota > Clostridia > Oscillospirales > Oscillospiraceae > CAG-170. The sequence continues at coordinate 40,334 of CAKASQ030000011.1, read as the reverse complement.
CTGCGCGACGGTCCTCACGCAGGTCGCCGTCAACCCCGCCGACCCCGCCTTCCAGCATCCGACCAAGCCCATTGGTGCGTTTATGACCGAGGAAGAAGCCAAGAAGCTGGCGGCCGAAAAGGGCATCGATGTTGCCGAGGACGCAGGCCGCGGCTGGCGTCAGGTCGTCGCGAGCCCGAAGCCCGTGGAGATCGTCGAGATCGAGACCGTGCGCGCGCTGATGAACGCGAAGCACGCTGTCATCGCAGCCGGCGGCGGCGGTATCCCCGTCATCTGGGAGGATAAGTATCACCTCAAGGGCGTTCCCGCCGTTATCGACAAGGACTTCGCCTCCGAGTGCATGGCGGAGCAGCTTGATGCCGACATGCTCATCATCCTGACAGCCGTCGAGAAGGTCGCCATCAACTTCGGCAAGCCCGACCAGAAGGGCCTTGACACCCTCACCCCCGCCGAAGCGCGCGAGTACATCGCCCAGAAGCAGTTCGCTCCCGGCTCGATGCTCCCGAAGGTCGAAGCGGCCGTGAAGTTTGCCGAGTCCAAGCCCGGCAGAACCGCGCTCATCACCTTGCTTGAAAAGGCCAAGGACGGCATTGCCGGCAAGACCGGTACTACCATCTCTCTTTGATCAAGAAGCCTCCCCCTGCAGAGCCGTTTGGTTCCGCGGGGGATTTTTTACGCGGACGTCTTGCCTGTTCAAAAGATAGGGGTAGCAATTTTCACCGCTTTGTAATATAATGTTACCAACGCAGAGAAGAAAGGAGGCCATGGCAGTCGCCATCAAGAAGCGCCAGTGCCTGCCGGTTGGCAGGATAACGAGGGGAAACGTGATCGAAAATTCGGCGGATGCGTTTCCGCGCTGCCCTGTGCGCGTGACGCGGTCAGAAATATGCGGGTAACCGCAAAACAGAGGGGCCGCGAACAGGAAGCAGGCAAATATCTGCGGTTTGTCCTGAACTTATTTTCAGGAGGAACTATTTTATGTGTGGAATCGTAGGTTATATCGGCAAGGAGCAGGCTGCGCCCATTTTGCTCGAGGGCCTTGCGCGGCTGGAGTACCGGGGCTATGACTCGGCGGGTATCTGCGTGGCGGAAAACGGCATGCTGGACATCGCCAAATGCAAGGGCCGGCTCGCAAACCTGGCCGAAAAGACGGCGCACGGCGCACTCATGCACGGCACGGTCGGCATCGGCCACACCCGCTGGGCAACGCACGGCGAACCGAACGATATCAACTCCCACCCCCATGTGTCCCAGAACGGCAAAATCGCGCTGGTACACAACGGGATCATTGAAAACTATCTGGAGATCCGGGAATTTCTCGAGGAGAAGGGCGTGCAGTTCGCGTCGGAAACGGACAGCGAGGTCGTCGCGCAGCTGCTGGAATATTGTCTGGGGCTCAACGAGGTGCACTGCATGCAGGACGCCATTTACATGGTGCTGCACCGCATCGAGGGCGCGTACGCCTTTGGCATCGTCTGCGCAGACGATCCTGAGCGGCTGTATGCGGCAAGAAAGGATGCGCCGCTGCTTTTGGGCTACGGCGACGGCTGCAACTTTATTGCCTCCGACGTGACGGCGCTCGTCAAGTACACAAGAGACGTTTCGTACATGGAAGACGGCGAGGTCGCTGTTCTGACGTGCGACTCTATTCAGGTCTATAACGCGATGGAGCTGCCGATCGAAAAGGAGCACCACCACATTGACTGGGAAATTTCCGCAGCGGAAAAAGGCGGATACCCGCACTTCATGCTCAAGGAGATCATGGAAGAGCCCGAGGCGCTGCGCCGCGCGATCACTCCGCGCATCAAAGACGGGCGCATCGATTTTGGAGACCTCGTCCTTGGCCGCGAGACAATTGAGAACATCAGCCGCATCATGATCATCGCCTGCGGGTCGTCGTATCACGTGGGCATGCTCGGAAAATATACGATCGAAAAGCTGACGCGCATTCCAGTTGAGGCGGTTCTCGCTTCCGAGTTCCGGTATTGCGATCCGATTGTCGACAGCCATACGCTCGCCATCGTCATCAGCCAGTCGGGCGAGACACTCGATACTATGGCGGCGCTGCGCGAGGCAAAGGCCAGAGGCGCGCGGGTGCTCTCGATCGTAAACGTGGTCGGAAGCTCGATTGCGCGGGAATCGGACGACGTGCTCTATACGTGGGCAGGGCCCGAAATTGCCGTTGCGACCACGAAGGCGTACTCCACGCAGCTGGCCGTCATCGACATGCTGGCCATCTACATGGCAGATAACCTCGGAAGGCTCGATGCGGCAGAATATGCCCGTCTGGTCGAAGAGCTCCAGATGCTCCCGGAGAAGATCGAGACGGTTTTGGCAGACCGCGAGAAGATCCAGTTCTTCGCCTCGCAGTATTTCAATCACGACTCGGTATTTTTCATCGGCCGGAACCTCGACTATGCCCTCGGCTTGGAAGGCTCTTTGAAGCTCAAAGAGATTTCCTATATCCACTCCGAGGCCTACGCATCCGGCGAGCTCAAGCACGGCACGATCTCGCTCATCGAGGACGGCACGCTTGTCGTCGCGCTGGGGCTCTATGGGCCACTTTTTGAAAAGGCGATGAGCAACGTCATCGAGGTCAAGGCCAGAGGCGCAAGCGTCCTCGCGCTTACGACCGAAAGCGGCAAGGCGGAGATGGAAAAGCGCGTCGATGCGCTCCTCACTGTCCCCGATACGGAGCTCATGTTCCTGCCGTCTCTCGGCGTGGTGAGTTTGCAGCTGTTCGCGTATTATATCGCGCTGCAAAGAGGCTGCGATATCGATAAGCCAAGAAACCTCGCAAAAAGCGTGACGGTTGAATAAAGCATACGTCCTCCGGAGACTCTCTCCGGGGGACATTTTTTCGCTGCGGACGCCCATGCGTTCAAAGAATTTTTACACTCTATCCAAACTTCCTTCTCGGAATCGTCACATTTGCCATGTATTCTTTCGGCAACGCTTTACAAAAAGTGAAATACCCCAGAAAGGAAGATCGCAAATGAAAAAACTGCTTGCCATGTTACTGGCGCTGGGCCTGCTTGCGCTCTGCGCCTGTACATCGACCACGACCACAAAGGCACCCGAAACCACGACGGAAAGCACGTCGGAAGAAACGAACCAGACCGAACAGACCGGCACGGAAGAACCCGCAGACGCTGCAGAACCCGCGGACGCTGCCGAGGAACCGGCGGAAGACGCTGCCGAGCCGGACGACAGGGTCAAGCCGCTTCCCGACGCAATCGACGTTACGGCCCTGACCGACGCAAGCGTCGCGGCGAGCTTTGACGAGAGAGCGATCGAAGAGACGGACGGCAAGACGTATCTAACGCTTCAGGTCTATGACTATGACCGCTACGACATGGTCGATATTTCAAATCTCGCCGATGGCAGCGTCATTGTCGCAGGCGGAAAGGACATGACGGTCAGCTCCGTCGAGCGAGACGGGAGCCTTGTTCTCATCAACGGCGGCCTTACCAAGGGCGGCATGACGCTTACAACGCAGGACGACGGCGTGTACTACGAACTCGGCGTGAACGATGTAAAGTGCTATCAGGAAAAGGGCGAGGTAACGCTCCCGCTCTCCGCCGGCTTCATGCTGACAGACGACTCCGACCCCGATCATCCGAACCAGACCTATGGCGCGGAGAAACTTTCCGAGCTGGTTTCCAGCGGTTTTACCACGAACAATACGCTCGTCACGATTGAAAACGGCGAAATCACAGCCATCACACGCACCGTTGCGCCGTAACCAGCTGCTTTTCAAAAAAGTATCAGTATCGTCCCCATACGGATCACCACTGCCCCCGGCCACGACAGGTTTTCGGCGGCAGTGGTATTTTTTTGCGTCCGGCAACCTATCCCGCCCATCCGCGCGAGCCATCTCGTTTCTGAAATGGCGTGGGAAATTCTGCACAAAAAGTTAGGTGAATCTAACTGCTTTTGACGAAAAACCGACTTTTCAAAAAGATTTTCTTTGCCGTGCTGGACTTTTACAGAGCGCGTATGCTATAATCGGAGTTGGTAATCGTTTGCAGCCAAACGAGGAACAAAAAATGTAAGAGGGTGATATTTTTTGGATTATACCAAGTACGTGTTAAAGAGCCAGGAAGAGCTTGAAGGCATGCTGGCGGGGAAGGACAATCTCTTCGTCGTCGCCTGCAACAAGTGCTTCAAAGAGTTCGAAACCACGCAGGAGCCGGATTGCGGCTGCTTTACCGCCATCGCTGAGTCGCAGGGCAAGCACATCACCGGTTCTGTCAAGGTAGACTTCCTGTGCAACAAGGTCCAGACCGAAAAGACGCTTGCAGGCCTTGTCCCCGAGGGAACAGAAAACGTTGTTGTCGTTTCCTGCGGACTGGGCGTGCAGACGGTGGCCGATCTTGCTGCGGTTCCCACGTTTACCGCAACCAATTCTCTGAATTATGTCGGCCATCATGGCATGGCGCTCACAAAGAAGACCTGCGGCGCCTGCGCCCAGTGCTATCTGAACGCGACGGGCGGCATCTGTCCCATCGTGGACTGCTCGAAGAGTCTTGTCAACGGGCAGTGCGGCGGCGCGAAAAACGGCAAGTGCGAGATCGATCCCAAAAAAGACTGCGCTTGGGAGAAGATCTATCAGAGACTCGAAAAGCAAGGCCGGACGAAGGAATTCCTCCATCAGCCGGTTCAGCTGCGGGATTACTCCGTGGCTAGCGTCGACGAGATCCAGGCCTACGTCGCCGAAGCCAGAGCCAGACGCTTTGAGGGCTTCTACGGCGGCGTGCATCCCACCGAGCACAAGGATTATACCGAGCATCTGGCGCTCCAGAAGTTCCCGGAGCCCGATACCGTCATCCTGCCGCTCGCCATGCACATCGGCGCGCCCGCAAATCCGGTTGTGAACCCCGGCGACTATGTGAAGGTCGGCCAGCTCATCGGCGAGCAGGCGGGCTTTATCGGCGCGCCCGTTCACTCCAGCGTCAGCGGTACGGTCGTGGCCGTCGAGCCGCACACGCATCCGAACAAGGGACCGGGCGTTATGAGTGTCGTCATCAAAAACGACGGCAAAAACGTGCTCCATGAATCCGTCGTCCCCAACAAGCCCCTGGAGGAGCTGACGGCCGACGAGATCATCGAGATCGTCAAGGAAAAGGGCATCGTCGGCATGGGCGGCGCAACGTTCCCGACCTATGTCAAGCTGAAGCCCGGCAAGCCCATTGACGCCGTTCTCATCAACGGCTCCGAGTGCGAGCCCTACTTAACGGCGGACCACCGCATCATGCTCGAGTACGCCGACGACATCGTCTTCGGCCTGCGCGCCATGATGAAGGCCGTTTCCGCGCCCGAGGGCGTCATCCTCATCGAGGACAACAAGCCCGACGCCGTGGCGCTTATGGAAGAGAAGGTCGCGCCCTACGATAACATCCGTGTGGTCGCCGCCAAGACGCAGTACCCCGAGGGTGCTGAAAAGATGCTCATCAAGAAGGTCATGGGCCGTCAGGTTCCCAGCGGCAAGCTGCCGGCAGACGTCGGCTGCGTCGTGAGCAACACCTCGACCGCCAAGGCCATTTCCGACGCGATCCAGAAGGGCATGCCCCTTGTTGAGCGCGCGGTATCCGTCACGGGCGACTTCATCCGCAACCCCGGCAACTACATGGTCAAGCTCGGCACCAACGTGCAGGAGATCATCGACCACTGCGGCGGCGTGACGGGCGAGGATATCGTCCTCAAGATGGGCGGCCCCATGATGGGCGCTCCCATCAACGACACCAACGTTCCCATCATCAAGGGCTCCAACGGCATCATCGCCATTGCCGCCGACCACACCGAGGAAAAAGAGTGCATCAAGTGCGGCCGCTGCGTAGACGTCTGTCCCATGGAGCTGAAGCCCTTGGAATTCTACAAGTATGGCCAGCTGGGCGACGCGGAGAAGCTTTTGTCTCTCAACATCATGGACTGCTTCTCCTGCAAGTGCTGCGAGTACATCTGCTCGTCCAAGATTCCTCTGGTATCGAAAATCAACGCCGCCAAGGGTCTGGTCATGCCCCTGCTGAAGAAGAAATAAGGGGGAGAGAACGATATGCTGATTACAAGACTGAAATCCGAAGATACCATTACCTCCCTCTGCGCCGGCAAGGTGTTTATCATCAACTGCCACGGCTGTAAGGAAGTCGGTTTCCCCGAGGAGGAGGCAAACGCGCTCCAGAAAAAGCTGGCCGAGGCCGGCAAGGTCGTCGGAACGTTGACCACCGACTATGTCTGCAACCCCACGGAACTCGCCCTGCGCCTGAGAGCGCCCATGGCGAAGATCGCGGAGGCGGACGCTGTTCTGGTGTTCTCCTGCGGCGTCGGTGTACAGACCATCTCCGAGATGCTGGACGATAAGCCCGTCTACGCCTGCTGCGATACCGTGGAGCTTCCCGGCTTCCAGGGCGTGACCCCGCTCGAGTACGACTGCGGCCAGTGCGGCGAGTGCTTCCTGAACCTGACCGGCGGCATCTGTCCCATCACAGCCTGCTCCAAGAGCCTTGTCAACGGCCCCTGCGGCGGCACGAAGAACGGCAAATGCGAGGTTTGCCCCACGATGGACTGCGGCTGGGAGCGCATCATCCAGCGCCTGAAAGCACAGGGACGGCTCGACGTTCTGCGCTGTCCCACACAGCTGCATGATTTCAATACCGATCAGGCTACCATGGCCGCCAAAGAATCTGAATAATCAGGAGTGATGAATTATGAGAATTACGGAACTGTTTCAGAACAGAGAATTTGTAGTTTCCGCTGAGATCGGCCCCCCCAAGGGAATTCATATCGACGGCCTGGTAGAAGAGGCGAAGGAATATCTTACCGGCGTTCACTATGTCAACGTCACCGATAACCAGTCGTCCGTCATGCGTCTGGGCGGTCTTGCCACCTGTAAGGTCCTCAAGGACGCGGGTCTTACCCCCATCTTCCAGCTGACCTGCCGCGACCGCAACCGCATCGCGCTTCAGTCCGACCTTCTGAGCGCCGCCATGCTCGGTATCGACAACATTCTGTGCCTCACCGGCGACCACACGAAGCTGGGCGACCATCCGCAGGCAAAGCCCGTGTTTGACCTCGACTCCGTGTCGCTGCTGCATGCCGCGAGCCTTCTCGAGACCGGCAAGGACCTGGGCGGCAACGAGCTTGTGGGCGAGCCCCCGAAGTTTGCCAAGGGCGCAGTCGTGTCCCCGTGCTCCGACTCCATCGACGCGCAGCTCGTGAAGATGGAGCGCAAGGTTCAGGCCGGCGCGGAATTTTTCCAGACGCAGGCTGTCTTTGAGCCCGAAAAGTTCATCAAGTTCATGGAGGCCGCCAAGCAGTTCGGCAAGCCCGTGCAGGTCGGCATCATCATCCCGAAGTCTGCCGGCATGTGCAAGTTCATGAACAACAACGTCGCGGGCGTACACATCCCCGACGAGCTGATCGCCGAGCTTCAGGCCGACAAGGAAAAGACCAAGGCCGGTATCACGGGTGTGGAAATTGCCGCACGCATCATCCGCGAGTGCAAGCCCTACTGCCAGGGCGTTCACATCATGTCCCTCGGCTGGGAATCCAAGGTTCCGGCTCTTCTGGAGCAGGCTGGCCTCAAGTAAGCGTATCCCCGCATAAACCAAAAGCCTCTGCGTACCGAACTGGTATGCAGAGGCTTTTTGCGTCTTTGACTTTCCTATTTTTTGTAGGGGCGGACGACTCTGTCCGCCCGGCAAAATGCACTTCCGAAACGCGAAACCCATCGGCGAATACGATACTTCCCCTGGGCGGACAGAGTCGTCCGCCCCTACGCATGCCTTGCGCGTTTTCCTTTTCGAATCAACGAAGAGGGCCGAAGGCGCTCAGCGGCCAGACGCGGAAGACGACCTTGCCGACGATCTGGTCTTCCGCGATGCAGCCGACGATGCTGCTGCGCGAGTCAATGGACACGCTTCGGTTATCGCCCATCACAAAATAGCGCTGGTCAGGCACCTGATACGGAAACTCAATATCCGCCTCGCCATAGGCCTTTTCTGCAAGATACGGCTCGTCCAAAAGCGTTCCGTTCACGCTGACGGCTCCGTCCTCGTCGATATTGACATAGTCAGACGGACCCGCGATATAGCGCTTGATGAGCAGCTTGTTGCCGTGATAAAAGGCGATGATATCGCCGGAAGAGAAGTCCTTGGTCTTTACGCTGACGAGGATCTCCCCGTTATGAAGCGTCGGCGCCATGGAACTTCCATATACGCGCAGCACCGGCATCCAGAGAGTCGCCGCCAGAACGGCCAGAGCTGCAACGACGATCAAAATCGCGACCGTGCTCCGGAGCGTCCGGTTATAGCGGCGCTTATAGCGCAGGCGGCGGCGTTCCATATCTAATTGCTCCGCCGTCGGAAGCGAGGTTTCTTTGGTATGGGGCATGCTTATTCTCCGTTCTTTGTTTGCTGTGCGCTGTCATCCAGCAAAAACTGCGACCAGCTGCTCTCCAGGTGCGCGTCTGCATCTGCAAGGAGCTTCTGCGCCTGCGCTGTCGCCTCCTGCACGAGGGTATCGGCCTGCCGTTTTGCCGCAGCGAGCGTCCGTTCGGCAATGGTCAGAGAGTCCTTCGTGCAGCGCACGTATTGGTCCGCCGCGGCCTGCGCGGCCTCAAAGACGCCGTTGAGCCGGAGCGCAGCCTCCGCGATGGAGCCGGCCTCAGTGATTTGAAGCTGCCGGCTTTCCAGCTGCGCGGCGAGCTCCCGGTTCTCCGCAGTCAGATTTTCATTCTGCGTCTGCAGCTCAAAGAGAATATCGATGAGCTCGGCGCGGCTGAGCCTTCGAAGCTCCTTATTGGTCATAGGGTTTCACCACCGTCTTGTGTGTTATCCGCGCCCTCTGCGCCGTTTTTGCAGCAGCAGAAGCGTCAGCGCGCAGGCAAGGAGCACTCCTCCCGCCGCGTAAATCGCGTGCGCGCCATGGCCGCCCGTTTCGGGAAGCTCGGCGTAGTTGATGCGGTTCGTAATTTCGGCCTTGCCGCCGGGACGCTCCGGGGAGAGCGCCACGGCCGTTCCGCCGCCAAAGGCGCTGCAGGGCATGCCGCTGATGATTCTGGTCTCGCCATCCGGAACGGGCCGGCCGCTGTCGTCGAGCTCGAAGACGTAATACGTTTTGCCGAGCGTGAGGCCTTCAAAGCGCACAATACCGTCCTCTGGCGTGATCGTGCCGTTTCCGTAGATCACGGACGCAGTCGCGACCGGGGTTCCGGCTGCATCCGGCGATTCGTAAAGCGCAAAGGTGTATGTGCCGTCGATCTTCTCCAGCTTTTTTCCGTCGATGCTTACAAACAGCTTCGTGACCGTGATTTTACCCACATCGCCGTCCGGCCGGTTGTGAACGGTGAGCAGTACATGCTTTGCGTAGTGCCGCTCTCCGCTCCCGTCGACCCACGTGGCAGGATCCTTGTAATCTCCCGCGTCACCCTCACGGTATCTGGCCGGGTCGTGGCGCACGGCGTAGCCGCTGTAGCCGTCCGGCAGCGCGGAGTCGTAGGGCGTATCTCCAATCATGATCTCCTTGAGCGTGTAGTCCGCGACCTCGCCGTCCAAAAACAGCGGAAGGTCTTCCCAGACGTATGTCCAGTTGTTTTCCGGGCTCAAAACCTGCGTGTATTCGCTGTTTGCGCCGCCGAGCGGCGCTCCGTCGCACATCAGCGTGACCTTCACCGGCTTTCGCCACTCGTCCGGCACCTCGCCCCAATCCTTCACAGCGGTAACTGTCGTCAGAACTTGCGAATCATTCATAATGGCCAGAAGCGTGGTTCCCACACCGGATGCCACGCCGCCGGGCGAAGAGGCGGCCGGCGCGCCGTCAAAGGTCAGCGCGGTCAGGCTGCCCTCCTCGTCGACAGTGAGCCGGATCTCCGCAGCTCCGCTGTATCCGGTCGGCAATGTCTCTTGCAGTGTGTATGCGCCGGGTGTCAGGCGAAGGTATGCGTCACCGTTCACGTCCGTCACGATCCTGTTCCCCGTCGCTTCGGTATATTCCGAACCGGAGGTGCTGGCGTTGGTATACATGCTCGTTCCCGGCTTGCGGTGCAGATGCTGGCCGCTAACGCCGTCATCTGCGGTAAGCAGAAATTCCACATTTGCGATGCCATTGTGTGTGAAGGAGTCGAACTTTCGCAGCGTCAACGTACCGGCATCGACATACTTGTTGCGGAAAGATACCGTGCGGTACCTGTTTTTCGGGGTATCCGTCGCGTAGGAGACCATAGCCGTGGTGGGCTGACTGTCAGCGTCATAGTTCTGCCAGTCACCCGGTTTTGCCATGTCAGATATGCGGTAATAGGAGGTCGACGGCACATCCTGCAAAAGATAGTTCTGCTCGGAAAGCGCATAGATACTGTCGATGCGCCCGCTGACGATCCAGGTATAGGTATTGCTGGCGGCATCGTAGTCGTCATATCCCACGCAATCCGTGCGCTGCTCCTGCTCGGCAGGGTTGAGCGTGAGGAGGAGCTCTTCGGCATTCGTCGTCGTGTTTTGAATCCGGATTCCGTATTCCATCCCGCCGGTCTGCGCCTTAACGCTTGCAATGGCTGCGGCGCTTCCGAGGAATGTCTTCGTTACGTGGAGCTTTGCTTCCTTCGCTACAAGCACACCGTCGACATGCCAGCCGTCGCTGATATCGTATTTGAGGTTGGTCCAGCGAACCTGAAAATAATCTGAAGTCAGCTTGCTTTGCGGGATCGTGCTATTGCCGATTTTGATGGTGTAGTTGTTCTCGCGGAGCAGGGCGAACATCTCGCGGTCAGAGGGAAATGCTTCCATCGTCAGGCCATCGTAGGGCGTATCCGTCATGGTGCGCAGGATGTCATCCGTTTCGTAGGCCGTTGCGTCAGTCGTCGGAGGCGCAAGAACCAGAAGGTTATCGGACGAGGAGAGTGCATCAGTTCCGAGCAGCGTCGTGGTGAACAGGGACTTGGTATAGTCACCGACCGGGTTGTTGGTGAAGCCGTTGCTGTGGAAGTCCTTGATCTCACAGAAAAGGTGAATAAAGAAGTTGACGGATGTGGCTCTGCCATTTGCGTCTTTTACACTCCAGACCGCCTCCAGCTCGATCACGCCGCCGTTTTCATAGCCCGCCAGCTGCACCGCCGTCAGCGGCTGCGCGGGGTCGAGAACGGTGTTGGTCTCCTTGACGCGCCAGCCGCGGAAGGTGTAGAAATAGTGCTTGGCCTGTCTGGTCGGGTCTGCCTGCGACACCACGCGCAGCGAATCCGGCGAACGGAGCGGATAGATCGTATCCGCCGTGACCGTTACCTGTTCGGTAAGCGTCGCCATGCCGCCGACCTTGCCGTCGGTGATAACGCTCTGCGCGTTGGCGCTAACCGCACTGCTGATTCGTTCCAGACAGTCGGCGAGCGTATCTGCATGGTAGCGGATGGTATAGATCTGTTCGTCGGCGATCGTTTTGCGCGCAGTGACCTTGATGGGATGCGAGACGTTCCGGAACTTGATGAAAAGCTTGCCGCCTTCCAGCTCCTGCACATCGCTCGGCGTGATCTCGCTGCCATCGGCAAGGTTGGTGTAGCTCCAGGTGTAGTCGTCGAACACAGACAGCTCGACGCTGAACGTCGCTCCGTTCAGTACGTGATAGATCTTGCTCTCCGACGCGGCATCGGGCGGCGCGGAAATGTTCACGGTGTAGAACGTGTTGTCGCTGATGAGCGCCGCATTGGTGTTGGAGGCACTGCCTTCAAAGTAGCTGCCGTAGTCCCGCGTGTTGTGGGGCAGATAGTAGATATAGCTTGTTGTGGTGCGGCTGAGCGGAATGCGCCATTCCTGCGTTCCGTCCGCGTTTTCGGCCGGATACGCCTGCGCGTCCGCCCAGATAAGCGATGTGTTGTGCAGATCAGTATGCGGGAAGAAGCCTTCTCCTTGATAGCTGTCCGCCTCGAAACCAAAATCGCCGTACACGGTCTGCAGCTGCTGCGCCGTGATGTAATAGCGTCCGTTCTCCCGCTCGAGCGTTCTGGACTCCTCCAAAACAGGATCCAGCGAGCCGTCGAGATAAACGTAGTACCGCAGCGTCATCTGCTCGGACGCGTAGGTGTCCGCGCCGTCTTCCGGCTGCTCGTCCTCCGGATTTTCCGGGTCTTCGGGGTTCTCCGGGTCTTCGGGATTTTCGGAGTCTTCCGCGCCGGGGTCTTCAGAATCCGCATCGTCCGGATCTTCATCCTCTGCCGGGTCTTCGGAGCCGGGATCGTCCGCCGGGTCTTCGTCCGCAGGTGTGTCCGGGGTCGTGTCGTCGGTTCCCTGATCGCAGGTCAGGACCCACGTGCCGTAGCACAGCGCGGTGTGCACATGGTCAGGGTCCGTATTCGTGCAGGTGAGCGTCTGCGTGTCCACAGGGACTTGAACGGTCTTGAAACATTTTTCCGTGTGCTGGTGTTCGATCACTTCCGGAAGCGCGCAGGTAAGCGTTCCGTCCGCGGCGTAGCAATCCTCGTCGTGCCGGTGCAGAACGATCTCTTTTTTGCCGCAGACAAGCACAGGCTCGGCAGGCTCCTCCTCCGTCTGGCCGCAGGACAAAACCGTCTCCCACGCGTAGCAATCGTCCGTGTGGGTATGCTCCTCTCCTTCTTCCAGACCGCAGATCAGCTCGCCTCTTTCCTCCGAATAGCACGCATCTGTGTGGACATGCGCTTCGGGGTAGTCGTAGCAGGCCTCGGTATGTACATGCGCCGCAAGCTCCGGCAAAGGACATGCAAGCATGCCGTCTTCGTCATAGCAGCGCGAATCGTGCCGGTGCACGACAACAAGCCCGCTCTCCGCTGACACGGGGCAGACAAGAATTTCCTTTTCAGTTGTTGTGACCTGCGTGTAGCAGCTCTCATCGTGTGCGTGTGCGGCAGTCATTGTAATCGCCGGCAAGATGAGCGCGTATGTTGTCGCGAAGACAACGACGGATGCAAGAACCGTCAGCACGCTATGCCAAACACGGCGGCGGGTGCGACGTTTTTGGAATTTTTTAACATCGCGTGAAAGAAAATCATTCATAGGCCGAGCTCCATGGTTCATGGGAAAATTTGCCTTACAAAACCGAAATTTTCAGATATTTCTTTCTATATTATATACATTTATAGAATGATTTCACCCCCCCCCCGAACTTTTTTCCCTTAATTATTTTTTAACTATCTCTTGAAAAACGTGTCGGAATATGGTATTCTTTTTTTGTGAAAAAGTTATATGGATGTTAAGAACGTTAAAAACGTGTTAAGAAAGGAAAAGCATATGAATAAGACAAGCAAACTACTTTCACTTTTGTTGGTTTTGACGATCGTGTTCTCCCTGAGCGTCACAGCGCTGGCCGCGGACACGACCTACAGCATCACTGTCGATGGCAGCGGAACCGTCGCCGACCACACCTTTGAGGCCTATCAGATTTTCAAGGGCGACCTTCACGCTCCGGCAACCGGAGAAGGCGGAAACACCTCCAAAATTCTCTCCAACATCGTCTGGGGCACCGGCGTTAACACCAACGCAGAGGGCTTTGCAGAGGCTTTCCCCGTCTCTGCCGCTGCAACAGCAGAACTGCTGACAACCGTCGAGCAGGCACGGGCCTTTGCCAAAAAAATTGCCCCCTTCCTCTCGGATGTCCACACCGATTGCAGCACGAAGGACGGTTCCGGCAACTATGTGATCTCCGGTCTGTCGGCAGGCTACTACCTCGTCAAGGACAAGGATAACACTCTGACCGGTGCAAATGACTTCTATACCGCCTATCTGATGAAGGTCGTGGCCAATGTGACTGCCACGCCCAAGGGCGAAAAGCCTACGCTGGAAAAGCAGATTCAGAACAACAACACCGGCGAGTGGAGCACCACCGGCAACGTTGCCTTCCAGCTTGGCGACACTGTCAATTTCCGCATCATCACTTCGGTTCCGGATGTTTCCCGCTATCCGAACGGTTACACCTACATCGTCCATGATACCATGACTGTGGGCTTCACCTCCAAGGTTACTACTGACAAAACTTCCGTATCCATCGTAATCGACAACGATCCGACAGATACGCTCGCGGGCGACTATTACACGATTGTGCTTAACCCCCACGGCGATACTGGTGAGACTTCCCATTTTGACATCACCATCAACATCAGCCAGGCCATTGCGGACGGCAAAATCCAACCGGGCGATAAGCTGTATATCAACTACGCCGCTGTTCTGAACGAGAAGGCCGACTTCTACCAGGTTGGGCAAAAACACAACACAAACACAGCGCAGCTTGAATACAGCAACAATCCCAACGGCGAAGGCACCGGCAAAACCCCCGAAAGCACGGTCAACGCCTGGTCGTTGCCGGCCATCATCCGCAAGGTCGACGGCAAAGACAACACAAAAATCTTGAACGGTGCAAAGTTCGTCCTCTCCCGCAACCCGAATCTCAAGGTCAGCGAAATGCAGTGCGACGAAAACGGTGTCCCAGCCGTCACAACGGGTCTGATCGCGCTTTTCGCCCCCGCGGGTCAGTCGTCAACTGCTCCGTATGATATTGCCACTGCCGATCAGATTACCGCTGGAGAGCACATCACCTATGTTATCGAGTTGGGCGATACAACCATCGCCGGTTTTGGCGAGCATGACTATTACCTCTATGAAACGAAGGCCCCCAACGGCTATAACCTGCTTGCTGAACCTGTCAAATTCACCTTCCACACCTCGGCCACAATGGATCTACTGACTGATCCTGCGTGGATCACCTTGAATGACAGCACGATTAAACTTACCGGCATGAACTTCGACATTGCCAACAACTCCGGCGCGACGCTTCCGGAGACCGGCGGCATCGGCACGACGCTGTTCTATGTCATCGGCGCGCTGCTCGTCGTTGGCGCGGGCGTTCTGCTCGTGACCAAAAAGCGCATGGGCAAGGCCGACAACTAAGTAACTTGATATCTACCGGAAAGGGACGGAGGATTATTTCTTTCGTCCCTTTCCGGCAGCGAGGAGAATCCCGCAATGAAAAACAAGCTGATCAATATATTTCTGATTCTGGCACTCGTTGCGGGACTGTCCCTGCTGCTCTACCCCACCGTAAGCGACTACTGGAACTCGCTGCATACCTCACAGGCCGTCGCGTCATATGACCAGGCCGTGAAAAGCATGGACGAGGGCAAATACGACGAACTGCTGCAACGCGCGGGGCAGTATAACCGCGATCTGTTTCTGCGCGGAACCCTCTTCGCTCTGACCGATGAAGAGCGCGAGGACTATAACAGCCAGCTCGACATCGACGGCTCCGGCGTGATGGGCTATATCGAGATTCCGACGATCAAGGTCTCGCTCCCCATCTACCACGGCACGAGTGACGACGTGCTTCAGGTCGCTGTGGGACACCTGGAGTGGAGCTCGCTTCCCGTCGGCGGCGAGAGCACCCACTGCGTCCTCTCCGGCCACCGGGGTCTTCCCAGCGCCAAACTCTTTACGAATTTAGACCAGCTCGCCGAGGGCGATTTGTTCGTCATCCGCACGCTCGACGAGGTGCTCACCTACGAGGTCGACCGCATTCTCATTGTCCTGCCCAGCGAGCTTCAGGCCTTGGCTGCGGAGGAAGGTAAGGACCTCTGCACGCTCGTCACCTGCACGCCCTACGGCGTCAATTCCCACCGCATGCTCGTGCGCGGCCACCGCGTCGATAATCAGTCCGAGGCCGTGCGCCTGACCGCCGACGCCATCCGCGTCGATCCCCTGCTCGTCGCTCCCATCGCCGCGATCCCGCTGCTGCTGGCGCTGTTGCTGCTGCTTGCCGCCGCGCCCAAGAAAAAGAGCCGGGACGATACGTAAACGAACGACCTTCTTCGTAGGGGGCGATGCCCACATCGCCCCGGCAATACGAACCGTTTTTACGAAAATCCAATGCGAATTCGTAACTTCCCTTGGGTCGATGTGCTCAATCGACCCCTACGCACAGACGGGAAGATTTCGAAAAATCCGTAGGGGCGGACGCCTCTGTCCGCCCGCAAAATCATCCGATTATACGGTAATTTCCGGCAAATTCGTAACTTCTCATAGGCGGACAGGGTCGTCCGCCCCTACAAACCTTTATGACATATTTCCAAACCTTATTGGAGGAACCACCATGCGAAACTGGACAAAGCGAGTCTGCGCGACGGCTCTTTGCATTCTTTGCCTGCTTGCGCTGTTTCCCGTGCGGGCAGCTGCTGCGGGCGCGATCGATACGAGCCGCAACGTGCGCCTCACGATTGAGTACCGCCATGACGGAAAACCCGTTGCGTCTGTCCCGTTTGAGCTCTACTATGTCGCAAGCGTTGACGCGTACGCGAATTTTACCCTCGCGGGCGATTTTGCGGCCTACCCTGTGACGCTTGAAAATCTCGCTGCCGCCGAATGGACGGCGCTGGCCGAGACGCTCGCCGCCTACGCAGCCAGAGATGAACTTGCGCCGCTTGATTCCGGAAAAACGGACGCGCAGGGCACGCTGACCTTCCCGAACAAAACCAATCGTCTCGCGCCGGGTCTATATCTGGCTGTCGGAAAAAAGCACACGGCAGGCGGATACACGTACACGACCGAGCCGTTCCTTGTCTCGCTTCCAAATTTAGAGAACGACGCGTGGGTCTACGATGTGACGGCCAGCCCCAAGCATACGCGGACGGAAAATCCCCCTTCCCCATCCGACGATACCGTCGACCGCCGGGTCATCAAGCTCTGGCAGGACGATGTGCAGGAGCTGCGGCCGAGCGAGGTCGTCATCGAGCTCTTGAGGGACGGCAAGCTCTATGATACCGTGACGCTGAACGAGAAGAACAACTGGCGCCATACGTGGCGCGATCTTCCCGAATATAGCGCCGACGGCTCGAAGATCGCGTGGCGCGTCACTGAGCGCGTTCCCAAAAATTATACCGTCCGCATCACGCGCGACGGCGTGACCTTCCTCGTGACCAACACCTATCGCCCGGGAAATCCGGATGGCGACACCGTGACGCGCACCGTGCTCAAACGCTGGAACGACGCAGGCTACGAGCAAAAGCGCCCGGACTCGATCACCGTCACGCTTTTAAAAGACGGCGCGGTCTATGACACGAAGACGCTCACCCGCGCGGATGGCTGGCAGAACACCTGGAGAGACCTCCCCCGGTACAATCCGGACGGCTCGGAAATCGTCTGGACGGTAACAGAACGCCCCGTTCCCGGCTATACGGCGAGCGTGCAGCAGTCGGGGAGTACCTTCATCCTGACGAATACGCTCGACCGGCAGAAGCTGCCGCAGACGGGACTTCTCTGGTGGCCGGTTCCGGTGCTCGCGGCGGCGGGTCTGCTGTTTCTGATTTTCGGCGCGCTTTCGAAGAGGAAAAACGGCCATGAGTAAGCGTGGTAAGCTCTGCACGGCGCTGGGCCTGCTGCTGCTTCTCGCGGCGCTTCTTCTCACGGCCTACAATCTCTGGCGCGACGCGATGGCGAGCATGTCGGTGGACGTTGTTCTGGGGCGCCTGACTCCCACACTTTCTTCCCGGCAATCGGAGCTTCCGCCGCTTAGCTCCGGCGAAGCTTTAGAAGAAGCGTTCGTTCCGGATTATGTGCTGAACCCGGAGATGGCCATGCCGGAAGAAACCATTGATGGGCGGAACTATATCGGCGTTCTGGACATTCCCGCGCTGGAGCTGTCGCTTCCCATCATCAGCGAATGGAGCTATGACGCGCTGCAAATCGCTCCCTGCCGGTATTCCGGCTCCGCGTATCTTGACAATCTGGTCATCGCCGGGCACAATTACCGCAGCCATTTTGCATCCCTTCCCCAGCTCCAGCCGGGCGACACGGTCACGTTCACGGACATGGACGGCAACGTGTTTTCCTACGCGGTCTCGTCCCTCGAGACGCTTTCTCCCTACGCGATTTCCGATATGACAAGCGGAGACTGGGCCCTGACGCTTTTCACCTGTACCGTTGGCGGCCAGTCGAGGCTCGCGATCCGGTGTGACCGAACCGAATAACGCACAAGCGGCAGACCCGAGTGGGTCTGCCGCTTTTCTGTATCGATTGATTACTTGCGCAGCTTTTCGAGCATGCCCTTGCGTCTGAGCGCCGGGGCGATAGCCGCGTAGAGGATCGGCGCGACAATCATGGCGAAGACAGCGTTAATGAGGGAAGCCGGAAGCTTGCCACCCATCGTAACGACGACCGCGTCGAGGGGATACCCATGGACAAAGCGCTGGAAGATATACGTCTTGAGCATGTAGAGCGCAACATAGCTGAACGCGCCGACGACACTGCCGACCACGAGCCGCACATGCTTGCCCTTGTCCTCTTCCTTGCCGCCGAAGGCGATCCAGGCGCAGATCGCAGCCATCAGGAATTTGGACACAAACGTAACGAGGCAGTTGATAAAATCGTACCCGCCAAACAGCGCGTCATAGAGCATCGAGCCGAGACCTGCCGCAAGACCGCCCAGCATCGGGCCAAAGAGCATGCCGGAGAGCAGGCACATGGCGTTTGCGAAGTGCACCTTCGAGCCCAGAAGCGGGAAGCGGAAGAACGTCACGACGCAGACGAGCGCCGCCATGACCGCGACAAATACGATCTGATAGGTTGAAAACTTTCTCTCTTTCATGTTAGGAACTCCTCCGTTGACTTTTTCTTTGCGTTCAGCTATTATAGCATAGACTGGCATTTTAGAAATTGCCAAAATAATTCTGGTTTACAAGGCCAGATCGGAGGCCGCCATGATCCGAACCTACGAGCTTTCCCCGCGCAGCAAGACCCCGCTCTACGCCCAGCTCTACGAAGCCATCCGCGCGGACATTTTATCCGGCCGGCTCCCCGGCGGGGAGAAGCTTCCCTCGAAGCGGGCGCTGGCCGAGCACTTAAGCCTCAGCAAAATCACCGTTGAGACGGCCTACGCGCAGCTGCTGGATGAAGGGTACCTTACATCGCGCGAGCGCTCGGGCTATTTTGTGGCGCATATGCCGCTTCTGGCGCAGCCGCCTGTCCGTCCCGCAAGTTTGCCGGAAAAGGCGCAGGAGCCGGAAATCGCGCAGAGCGCCGCGGCGGAGCTGTTTCCGTTTTCCGTGTGGGCAAAGCTGATGCGAAGCGTCATCTTAGACGAAGGCCAATATCTCCTCCAGCCGGTTCCAAACGGCGGGCTTTCTCCCCTGCGGCAGGCGATTGCGGGGGAGCTTGCGCGGCAGCGGGGGCTTGTGGTGCAGCCGGAGCAGATCGTCATCGGCGCGGGCACGGAGTATTTTTACGCGCTTCTCGTGCAGTTTCTAGGCAGGAACCGACGCTTTGCGATCGAGGACCCGTGCCACCGGACGCTCGCGCAGGTCTACCGGAAAAGCGGCGCGGAGGTTGTGCCGGTGTCGATGGACGAAAGCGGCGTGCGCGTGGAAGAATTAGAGGAAAGCGGCGCGCAGATCGTCCACCTCTCGCCGTCGCATCAGTACCCAACGGGAACGGTCATGCCGATCACGCGGCGGCAGGAGCTTCTTGCGTGGATGGAGCGCGCAGATGGCCGGTTCCTGATCGAAGACGACTATGACTCGGAGTTCCGCTTCTCAGGAAGGCCGGTACCAACGCTCCAGAGCCTTGACACAAGAGGCCGGGTCATCTACCTCAACACGTTTTCCAAAACCATCGCGCCCGCGCTTCGTATCAGCTACATGATTCTGCCGCAGGCGCTGCTTCCCATCTGGCAGGAGACGATGGGCTTTTACAGCTGCGCCGTGCCGTCTTTTGAGCAGCTGACGCTGACAAGGTTTTTAGACGGCGGCTACTTTGAGCGGCACGTCTCGCGGATGAGAAAACACTATAAGGCAAGACTCCAGGCACTTTTGGACATTCTCTCGCAGCCGGAGCTGGCCGGGCTCTGCGAGGCAAAGCAGGCCGTCGCGGGGCTTCATTTCCTGCTGGCGTTCCACACGAAGGAGCGCGGAAATTTGCTCGCGGAAACGCTCCGGGAGGCGGGACTGTCCGCGCCGCTTCTGTCGGAGTTTTATCTGCGCGAGGCGCCAATGGAGGCCGGGCGCTGCGCCGTCGTGCAATACGCAGGCCTCGATCCCGACGCGTTCGCAAAGAGCATGAGGACACTTGCAGAACGCTTAACCCCGGAGCCTGCCGGCTGATTTTTAGGCTTACCTACGGGATACACGAAAATCCCCCAAATTTGCGTAGGGGGCGATGCCCACATCGCCCCACTGGGCACCAACGAATTCGCCGGAGCTTTTCGAAAAAACAGGTGCATTCTGCCGGGTCGATGCAGGCATCGACCCCTACGAACCTCCCGGAAAACTTCAAAAGAACCGTAGGGGCGGACGCGGCTTTCCGCCTTTTGGAAGTTACGAATTCTCCGTAGATTTTCGAAAAAACCGGATTTTCTGCGGGCGGACAGAGGCGTCCGTCCCTACGAACTTTTTTGATACATTGTGCAAAAATGCAAGCGCCCGCTCTGCGATATTTCTCGCAAGGCGGGTACTTTTTTGCGCCCGGCGGCCAGGCCCCCAAATAGAAGGCAGGAAAAAATTTCAGAATTTGCTTGACAGATGGCGCGCGCCGTGCTATAACTATACCAACCTACCAAGTAGGTGGTATAAATACCAGAAGGCCGGGATGCTGCATGACAAAGCTTCTTTTCCCCGCCGCCCAGTACGCGCGATGTCGCCGCTGGCTGGAAACGAAGGTTCCGAAAAAAACAATCTGAAATTTGAATATTTGTCTTAAAGGAGATTTTTGATATGTCGAACATTTATACTTCCGCCGATCAGCTCATTGGCAACACCCCTCTGCTGGAGCTCACACATCTGGAAGAGGCCTATGGTCTCAAGGCCGCCATCCTCGCCAAGCTTGAATACCTCAATCCCGCAGGCTCGGTCAAAGACCGCATCGCCAAGGCGATGATTGACGACGCAGAGCAGAAGGGTCTTCTGAAGAAGGGCTCGGTCATCATTGAGCCGACCTCCGGCAACACGGGCATCGGTCTTGCCTCCGTCGCTGCCGCGCGCGGATACCGCATTATTATCGTCATGCCCGAGACCATGTCCGTCGAGCGCCGCCAGCTGATGAAGGCCTACGGCGCGGAGCTGGTGCTTACCGAGGGCGCAAAGGGCATGAAGGGCGCGATCGCGAAGGCAGACGAGCTTGCAAAGGAAATTCCGAACAGCTTTGTCCCCGGCCAGTTTGTGAACCCCGCGAACCCCAAGGCGCATTTTGAGACGACCGGCCCCGAGATCTGGGCCGACACTGACGGCAAGGTCGATATTTTCGTCGCAGGCGTCGGCACCGGCGGTACCATTACCGGCACGGGAAAATTCCTGAAATCCAAGAATCTGAACGTGAAGGTCGTGGCCGTGGAGCCCAAGACATCGGCGGTTCTGTCCACAGGCGTGGCAGGGCCTCACAAGATCCAGGGCATCGGCGCGGGCTTTGTCCCCGAGGTGCTCGATACGAAGGTCTACGACGAGATCATCGCCGTCGACAACGACGACGCGTTCAAGACCGGCAAGGAGTTTGGCCACCGCGAGGGCGTTCTCGTCGGCATTTCCTCCGGCGCTGCCATCTGGGCCGCCATCGAGCTTGCCAAGCGTCCGGAAAATGCGGGCAAAACCATCGTCGTTCTGCTGCCCGACACCGGCGACCGCTATCTCTCCACGCCTCTCTTCGCCGACTGAGCCGCAAACCTTTTTCCAAAGCAATTTTTTTATCCTCCTAACTGAAAATCGCGCCGCAGTCCATGTCCGGGCTGCGGCGCGATGGCTGTTATTGGGGGTTTTCCGGGGTGTCCTGCTCGGTCAGTTCGCTTGTCAGAAGGCTTTTTTGCAAGCTCGCCGCCTGCTCGAGATGCGCAAACGGCACAAAAAGCTCGAGCTCCGCGTGCGTCTGACCAAACGCCACAGAATACAGAACGCTTCTGGCCTGCCGGGTGAGGCACGGGATCCGCGCGTCCGTCAAAAGCTCCTGCATTGCCTCACCCCATGGGGAGACCATCGTCGCAAGATAGCAGTAGTCGCTGTTTTCCGGCGCGCGCAGGTGCGCTTTGCCGCAATAGGGGCACACTGGCCCTTCGCAGACCAGATGACAATTATCGCAGTAGTGCATGGGACAGCCTCCTTTTGTAATGCCTGCTTTCTCCCGGTTACTTCTGGGCCTTCAACTCGCTTTTTTCCTGCTTTGTGCGGAAAAAGACTTCCATCACAGGGATGAACAGCGTGCAGATCAGGCCTGCCGTAAAGCCGCCGTTATACAGCAGGAACCCGCCGTGGGTGAACGGTACGCTTGTGACAAGGCCGTAGTGGAGCATGGCAAACACGATACCGGCAAGCCAGCCGTAATTTCCCGCAACCGGGCTCAGGCCGTTTGCAAAGCACAGACCGATGACGATCGCCTGCGCGTTGATGGCAGTTGTAAAATCGGTGCCAAGCGCCGCGCAGAGCGCCTTCGTCAAAAACGACGCCGCGACATAGCCGACCATGATCGGCCAGACGTTTGCCGGATGGCTTCCCTTGAAGCAGCAACAGACCATGCACAGCACGCACCCAAGCGTCGCCGCGTTCCATTTTGCGCCGATCAGATTATAGTACAGCACAATAAAAAGGCCGTAGACGGCAAAGTTCAAAATGGCCGTGCCTGCGCCGTATTTTGTGCCGTAATCCGCGCCAACGCCCGTATCCTTCAAAAGCGCGCCGTACTGCTTGAAGCTGCCGCCGAGCAGCAGTCCCAGCACCAGCGCCAGCGCGAAGGCCGCAAAGCAGAACAGGTTCGCGACCGCCCAGTTCCCGTCGCCCGCGCCGACACCTGCGCCGTCCGGAAGCGTTCCGCCCAGCACCCGATAGAGCACCGCGCGCAGGAAAAAGGCCAGAAGTCCCATCGGAACCGCAGCAGAGTAGAGATCATACCCCTTGTGCACCTTCGGGCTGTGCGTCAACCCTGCTGGCAGAACGAGGCCAATGACAAAGCAGACCGTGAGCGTCAAAGCCGCGCCGAAAAGCGTCACGCCATGCGCCTCCGCACCCGGATAGCGGACGAGAAGGTCCGTCATCAAGGGCGCAATGCCGGTCGAAAACAGGAAAACGTTTCCCTGCGTGCAGGGGTTCACCTTCCGCACAAGGCAGGCTAGCAGCACGCCCGCAAAGCAGAACCAGATGTTCAGCACCGTAATGCCCCAGAAGCAGAAGCCCGCCGTCAGGAAATACGCCAGCACCGAAACACCGTCCGGCTTGCTGCCGGGAAGCGAGTAGATGGCTGCACAGATGGCGCAGACAACTGCCGCGTTCAGGAACGTCCCGGCAAAGCCGCCGCCCGACGCGTCAAAATAGCTGTTGGCTGACTGATACGGCAGCGTGCAAAGTCGCAGCATTCCCTCGACCATCTGCCCATGGTCCGGCATGAGCACTGCCGCAATCAGGCACAGTGCGGCAAACAGCCAGAACCAGAGGCGGATCGCCTGCTCCGGCAGCTTAAACTTTTCTTTCATGCAATCATTCCCTCTCTTTGAGAAATACTGCCGCCGGAAAAGACGTCCGGCGGCAGAAACGCTATCTTGATCTTACAGCGTACGTTCCGCGGCTTCCACGACATGGCCGATCAGAACGGACGTTGTGACGGAGCCCACGCCGCCGGGAACCGGGGTGATCGCGCCGACGATCGGCTCGACCTCGGAGAAGACTGCGTCGCCCGCGATCGCGCCCTTGCCGCCCTTGGCATTGACCTTCTCGGGGTCCCAGTTGATAGACACGTCGATGACGATCTGGTTTTCCGAGACATAGTCCTTCGTGAGGCTATTGAGAACGCCCGCTGCGGAGACGAGAATGTCCGCCTTGCGCGCGATACCGGCCACGTCCACGGTCTTGGTGTGGCAGACGGTGACGGTCGCGTTTTTGGCCATGAGCATCATCGCGGCGGGCTTGCCGACGACGAGCGAGCGGCCGATGACGACGGCATTCTTGCCCTTGCAGTCGATACCGTAGTAGTCAAGAATTTCCATGCAGGCCTGCGGCGTGCAGGGGGCAAAGCCGAGCTTCTTACCGGTGAAGACGCCGGCGTTCGAGAGGTCGGTCATGCAGTCGACGTCCTTCGCAGCGGCCAGATGGTTGCAGATCTCGTCCTGGTCGGCCTTGAGGTGCTTGGGAAGCGGACGGAACATCAGGCAGCCATGGATGGATCTATCAGCGTTGATCGCTTCGATCTGCGCAATCAGGTCTTCCTTCGAAACGTCCTCGGGCAGAACGAACTTCTGGACCTCGACGCCGATGAGCTCAGCTCTCGCGGTTGCGCCCTTTTCATAGGACAGGTCGGAGGGGTTCTCGCCGCAGCGGACGATGGCCAGCTTCGGGGAAACGCCCTTTTCCTTCAGAGCCGCAACGCGCGCCTGAAGCTTTTCGTTCATTGCAGCGGTAACTTCTTTACCAAGCAGTAATTTCGCCATTGTTTTGTTCTTCCTTCCTTATTTAAAGAATCCGGCCTTGACGGTCTCAAAAATTTCATCGGCCAGCTTGCCGTAGGTGTCGAGCATACCGAGGCACTTTGCGTTCATTTCCTCCGCAACAGCGCGGTTCTGGAGCGTCTTGGTGTTGATGAAGACGTTTAAGGAAGCCGCCTGCAGCGCAGACTTCACGATCACAGCGCCGCAGCCTGCGTCGGAAACAGCAAGTCTCGAGCCCTTGTCAGCAAAGACCTTGATCGCGTCGAGCGACTTGCAGCAAAGCTCCATGATGTGCATCGGGACCTGGCAGGCGATGATGGTGGCCTTCTCCAGGGTCTCGGCTCTCGTGGGGTCGTCCTTGGGAATGCCATAGGCCTTCGCCAGCGGCACAAAGCCCTCCGCGTCGGCGGGGACCTGATCGAGAAGCTGGGTCTGGAGGTCGTCGCACTCCTTCATGAGCGCTTTGATCTCCTCTTCGACATCGGCATATTTCTTCTTGCCGACGGTGAGCGAGCCCACCATATTGCCGAGCGCCGTACCAAGCGCAGCGACAAGCGCGGACGCACCGCCGCCGCCGGGCGCCGGTTCGTTGGAAGCCAGAACCGTAACAAATTCACGGCAGGATTTTGTCGTCATATCCATGGATGTTTCTCCTTATTCGTAAAGAGAGGCGGCGGATATCCGCCGCCTCCCGGTTGGGTTTGCGTATGTAGCTCGGTTCTCTCTTAGAAAAGGCCGGAAACCTTGCCGGTCTCGGTGTCGACGTCGACGCGGCGATAGGCGGGGTTGGCAGCCGTGCCGGGCATCATGGAGATGGTGCCAGCCATCGGGCAGAGGAACTTCGCGCCGCCGTATTCCAGAATGTCGCGGACCTTGAGCTTCCAGCCTTTGGGTTCGCCCTTCTTGGTGGGGTCGTCGGACAGGGACAGGTGGGTCTTGACCATCATCGTGCAGTAATCCTTGTACTTCGGGTCGGACTCGAAGCGCTCTGCCTTCTGGACAGCCAGAGGTGCCCATTCGACGCCGTCTGCGCCGTAGACTTCCTTCGCGATCAGCTCGACGCGCTGACGCAGCGGCATTTCGAGGTCGTACAGGAACTTGATGTTGACGGGATCTTCGCAAGCCTCGACAACGGTCTTTGCCAGCTCGATCGCGCCTTCACCGCCGAAGCGCCAGTGGTTGGACTCGGCGCAGCGGACGCCGTGCTCGGCGCAGAGCTTCTTCAGGAGCGCGATCTCCGCGTCGGTGTCGGTGTAGAAGCGGTTGATGCAGACGACCGGATTGATGCCGGACTTCTTGATGGTGTTCACATGGTGGAACAGGTTGCAGGTGCCCTTTTCCAGGAGCTCGAGGTTCTCCTCGGTGTATTCCTTGGCAAGGGGAGCGCCCGGGGTGACCTTCGGGCCGCCGCCGTGCATCTTGAGCGCGCGGACGGTTGCAACCAGAACGGAGACGTTCGGGGTCAGACCGGAAAGACGGGTCTTGACGTTCCAGAACTTCTCGAAGCCGATGTCGGCAGCGAAGCCGGACTCGGTGACATGGTAATCGAAGAGCTTCAGGGCCAGACGGTCAGCGATAACAGAGGACTGGCCGATGGCGATGTTTGCGAACGGGCCTGCATGGACCAGAACGGGCTGATGCTCGACCGTGTAGCACATGGTGGGGTTGATGGTGTTGCGCATCCATGCGGTCATGGCGCCGGCAACTTCGAGGTCCTCGCAGGTGACGGGGTCGCCGCTCTTGGAGTAGGCAACAACGATCTTGCCGATACGCTCACGCAGATCCTTCAGATCGCGGGCGACAGCGAGGATAGCCATCAGCTCGGAGCCGACAGCGATGCCGAACTTGGACTCCATCAGGTAGCCGTCCAGACGGCCGCCGATGCCCATGATGATATTGCGAAGACCCTGTGCGCAGAAGTCCAGGACCCAGCCCATCTCCACACGCTTGGGGTCGATATCCAGACGCTTCAGACCCTTGCTGGCCAGCCACTCGTCGTTGTTGTTGCGCTCGTGCTGCATACGCGCGTTCAGAGCGACCATCGCCAGGTTGTGCGCGTTCATAATATCGTTGATATCGCCGGTCAGGCCGAGGGAGAACTCGGTCATCGGCATCAGAAGTGCGTTGCCGCCGCCGGCAGCAGTGCCCTTGACGTTCATCGTCGGGCCGCCGGAGGGCTGACGAAGCGCGCCGCCGACGTTCAGGCCCAGCTTGCCGAGGCCTTCGATCAGGCCCAGGGAGACGGTGGACTTGCCCTCGCCGAACGGGGTCGGGGTGATGGCGGTAACTTCGATGAACTTGCCGTCGGGCTTATCCTTCAGACGGTTCATGACCTTGATAAAGTCGATCTTCGGGGTCTTGCCGTAGGGAATGATCTCTTCGGGCAGCAGGCCGAGCTTCTCGCGGAAGTAATCCACAGAGGGCAGATTCTTTTCTGCTTCTTCAGCGATCTGCCAGTCCTTGTACATGGTCGGGTCCAGCGTTACACGACCGGTCTGGGGGTCAACGTACTTGCCATCCTTAAATTCGATTGCCATGGATATTTCCTCCTTGTTCTTCCGGGGCCTTCACTCCCCCCGGGAAAGAATTGCTTCAGCGCCGTGCATCCCTTCTTCCGCAGCCAACAGCGCCGTGCGGAATCGATACTTTTTTATCGGTTCGTTCTTAGAATAACACTATCTATTTTGGAAGTCAATACCTAAAAAACGTTTTGTAGCTTTGCACGGAAACGGCCGCTTTTCTTTGTGCGATATGTCACATATGATATAAAGCACCTGAGGGCCGATATGGCTCTCAGGTGCTTTTATACAAATTACATTCCTGGTTGCGTAGAAATATTGTCTGAATTGCTAGGAGATATTTCGCGTATGGAATATCCTAATTTTAGGAGATCCCGAAGATCCTCGCTGCCGGAATCAGTCCTTCGAGGCGGGCGCATCGACCACCGTCACACGCGCGTTCGCCCGGACAAACGCGATGGCCTTCTGCATGCGGATGTTATCGCGAACGCTTCCTTCAAACTGCGCGTTGATGTGCGGCCGCAGCTGCTCCATCGTCATACGGTTCTGGCGGCAGATGGCGGCAAGCTCGTTTGCGTAGTCCTCATCGGTCGCAGCAATGCCCTCGAGCAGGGCGATGCGGTCGGCGGCCTTCTGGATGCGGAGGCTGTTGATTGCTTCCGGCTTTGCGTCCTCGCGGAGCTTCTGCTCGGTTTGGCCGGTAAATTGCAGATAGGCGTCTAACGTCAGGCCCTTCTGCCCCAGCTGTGCCTTGAGTAACTCCACCTGCGCGTCGATGCCGGCTTCCAGCTCCTTATCCGTCGGCGTATAGTCGAGCGTCGCGGCGGCCTGCCGCATGAGGCTGTCCTGCACCTCCATCTCGGCACGGTCATCATAGTACGCCTGTAAGCTCTGACGAAGCTTTTCCTTCATCTCCGCGAGCGTTTCGCACCCGCCGACCTCTTTGGCGAACACATCGTCAAGCTCATACGGCGTTTTCTCGCGAATCTCCAGAACATGACACTTGAATTCGGCGGGCTTTCCGGCAAGCTCGGCTGCACGGTAGTCCTCCGGGAACGTCACGGTGACGAGCACGTCCGCACCTTTTTCCGCGCCCACGAGCTGCGTCTCAAAGCCGGGGATGAACATACCGCTGCCAAGGGTCAGGACCTGCTCTTTGGCCGTGCCGCCTTCAAACTGCTTGCCGTCGACAAAGCCCGCGTAATCGAGCACGACCTCGTCTCCCAGCTTGGCCGCCCGATCGGTGACCGGAACGGCGCGCGGGGTCTGCTGCTGGAGCCTTACCAGCTGCCGCTCGAGCTCGTGATCTGTCACGGTCAGCTTTTCAAAATTTGCGCTCAGGCCCTTATATACAAAGCTCATTTTTCATACCTCAGAAATAGTTTTTGATGCTGGAAATCAGGATATCGCCCGCGACCACGCGATCTTCGGCGGAAAATCCGGTCTCGAAGTTGTCAGAATACAGCACCTGGCTGCTGGGTGGGAACTCGTCGTCCCCGGCGTAGACCATGATCTGCATCCGGTAGCCCGGCAGGAGCTCAAACTCATATCCCGCGTCCCCGTGCTCGACTCTCGCGCCGCCCATCTCCTCGCAGGCCGCGGCAAACTTTCCGACGCGCGTGCCGAAGGTAAACGCAGCTCTTGTCAAAACGCGTCCGGTATAGGGGCTGATGTAGAGCTCGCCCCACGGCATTTCGCGGAAGGTCTTGAAGCTCAGCCACGGCCCTGCCTTCTTACCCTCGAGAAGATAGCGAAGCAGGAACGTCTGCGTGGGGATATTTTTGCGCGCGAAGGCTCTGGGATTGTCGGCGGAGATGGTATACTCCGGCCACGTGATGACGTATTCGTCTCCCAGCAGCGTCACCGTAAACGCGCCGTTTTCAAACTTCACGCCGCAGCGCTGTGCCGCCTCCTCGGGGTCCAGTTCGCGGAAGCGCGCCTCATAGTGCGCAAACGGAACCTCTTCCTTGTTGTTCTGTACGTCCTTTTTGTTCAGCTCTGCCATACCATCACTCCTGTACGCTCGACGGGAACAGCTCGCGGTTCGTATGCGGCAGGAAGCAGGCCGCGACGAATTCGTCCATGTACCGCGGGTTCGTCGAAAGCTCCATATAGGTCATGTTGGACGCGATTTCATCCACCTTCTGGTTCGCGTTTTCCGAACGCACCATCGCGTACGCACCGGCAAGCGACGTGTTGCCGAGATACGTAAAGAGCTCGCGGTCAATGTCCGGCAGCATGCCGATGCGCACGGCGTTTTCCATGTTAATACCCGAGCCGATGCCGCCCGCAACATAGACGTGCTCGAGAACCGAAACGTCCATATCAAGACTAGACAGCATAATATTGATGGCCGAGAAAATGGCGCCCTTTGCGCGGATGAACGAGTCGATGTCGACCTCGGTGATCGAAATTTCGCGGCCGGTCTCGCTCTCATCAGGTCTCGCCAAAATGTAGCGCCCCATGCCGTGCTCGTCGTGGGCGACTCTGCCGCCGTCGCGGACAAACTTGCCCTTGGACGAGATGATCGAGGTACGGTAGAGCTCGGCGATCACGTCGATGATACCCGAGCCGCAGATGCCGACAGGCTTCTGACCTTCGTCACCGACGATGGTGAGCTTCGGCTCCATCGTGTCCTTGTCAATGGACACGGCCTCGACCGCGCCGTCCGTTGCGCGCATGCCGCAGGAAATGTCGCCGCCCTCAAACGCAGGACCCGCCGAGCACGCGCAGGACATCATAAAGTCGCGGTTGCCGAAGACAAGCTCACCGTTTGTGCCGAGGTCAATAAAGAGTGAGAATTCGTCCTTGTTCCAAATTAAGCTTGCGAATGTGCCCGCAGTGATATCGCCGCCGACATACGAGCCGATGTTCGGCGCAACGAGCACCTCCGCGTCGGGGTTCGCGACGAAGCCGAGGTCCTTCGCAACCATCCCGCGCCACTGAAAGAACGTCGGGATATAGGGCTCCATGCGCACAGGGTTCGCGTCCACGCCGAGCAGCAGATGGTTCATCGTCGTGTTGGACGCGACCGCTGCCCGTAAGATCCGTTCTGCCGTAATACCCGCAGATTTGCACATGACAGCCGTCAGGGGTACCAGCGTCTCTTTCAGGATCGCATCCTGTAAGCGCTTCACACCGCCGGGCTTCGACTGTTCGATGATGCGGTTAATCACGTCCGCGCCGTAGCGGATCTGGCCGTTACCCGAAGAGGCCTTCGCGACGACCTCGCCGGTCTCGAGATTGAGAAGCACGCCCGTAACCGTCGTCGTGCCGATATCAATCGCACAGCCGATCATGGGGGCATCGAGTTTTCCGGTCACATCCATGACAGTCAGAACGCCCATGTCGAGCGTGCCTGCAATCTGCACCTTGAAATTCGCATCGCGGAGCGTCTTGGCAAGCTTTTTGACGGTATGGTAGGTGAGCTTGACTTCCGTGCAGCCGTCGAACGCGTCCTGCGCGGCAAGCGCCAGCCGCTCGGTGTCCGGCATGGTATCGTCCAGCGTGGGCTCCGAGAGCTCAAGAACCGCGGAAACGAAATCGCAGCTGATGTCTACGCCCGCCTCGCGGATGTCCTCCTGAAGCTTATTGAACGTCGCAACCTCTTCGCCAGTAGAAAGGTCGGCGGTCTTCATGCGGCTCTGGTAGGCAGACGCAATGTCCGGCACCTGCACAACCACATCGGACGCGGGCTTGCTCGCGCAGCTCAAACGCCAACCGGCCGCGTAGTCCTCCTCGGAAATATGGTGCGTAGGCGTAGAGTCGACCGTACCCTCTAAAATCTTGACCCGGCACTTGCCGCACGAGCCATTGCCGTTACATGGCGCGTCGATGGCGACGTTGGCCGCCTTCGCAACGTCCAGCAGCGAGGTATTTGGGGCAGCGTCGACAATGACGGGCTTGCCGCCGTTTTCAAACTGGAAGGTAATCTGATACATCGGACAGGTTCTCCTTTCGGTATGGGTTCATTTTCAAGTCCATACGTCTGCAAGCGCAGCCGCGTGCACACGTATAGTCTCAATCTCGCGGACATTTTGTCATATATGTCCGTGATCAGAAAACACTTTGCAAAAAAGGGGAGGACTAGCGCCCTCCCCCTACAATTTACAGCGAATCTCCCGCGCGTCATGGCGCAAGGCAGGTTGGGAACGCCCGCCCATCGCGCGCCGCGCACGCAGCTTACGCTTATTATATTACATCAGCGGCTCCATTGCAAGCACCGGATGATTCTTTTCCTGCAGGAATGTCAGCAGGGCGTCGCAATCGGTGCAGATCGTCTCGTCGGCGATCATATCGGTGAAGTTCTCGATGCCATAGAGCTCCTTGGCGGTCTTGTTGAGCTTCTCGCCCACGTCGTCCTTGAGTTCCTTCGGCATCCAGACGATACGCTCGATACCGCCCTCAGCGTGGATGAACTTCTTGGACGAGATGAAGTGACGGCCATGGCCCATGTAGCCCGGGGTCTGAACGCCGCCGCCGGTGCAGGAGGCCAGCTCGCCGAAGGTCATACCGGCCGGGGTCATGCCCGCATACTCGCGGTTGACGACGATGAAGCCGTTGGACATCGGCTCAATGCCGGAGATGCACTCGAAGCAGCCGCAGGAGGTCATCGGGTCTTCCATGATGGAGTACAGCGTGACTTCTTCGACCGCGCCGTGCGTCGCGTCCTTGATCGCATCGTTGACGGTCGTGTACCGGCCGGTGCGCTCGTCAAGGCAGCCTTCCTTCATGATGGGCTGGGACGGGCCGTTCGGGTTGAGCTCATACGTCGCCTTCGCATCGAGCCACGACACCGCGCCGCAAAGACCCAGACGCTCGGGGGTAACGACGCAGCAGTGCGCCGGTGCGAACGACTGGCAGAGGATACAGGTGAAGAAGCGGTCGACGGACTCGTCGGTCATGGAGGCAAGACGGTCGTCGCGCATGTTGTAGCGCGGCATGGCCACGTCGTTGAGGAAGCTCGTCGCCTTCGAGGGGTCGGTGATCAGGTGTACCTCGCACTTGTCGACGACAGCTTCGAATTCATCCGTGATCATGTGGTACAGGACTTCTGCGAAGTGCGTCAGGCGGAGGCCCTTCTCATACGCTTCCTTGGAAATACGGATGCGGAACTGGTTTCTCTGGCCGGTGTGCATCACGCCTTCCATATAGTTGAACCAGGCGTGGATCTTGCGCTCGATGACGGACTCGAAGTCGGGCTGCATTTTCTTGCCCGCGACATAGATGCAGGTAGCAAGCGCGTACTCAAGGTCGCCCGAGTCGATGTCGGGGCCGTCGATGACAATCTTGTGGTCCTCAACCTCGTCCATGCCCTTGGCGAGAACGAGCTCGCAGGTGGTGTTCTTGGCGGACCAGAACTCGACCTGCATATCGGCCTTACGGATGATCTCGCCCTCGAAGGCCGCTGCGAACGCAACCGGAATCGGAAGCTCCTTGGACTTGATCTTAATGCCGCGCAGCTCGAGGGACTTCTTAACGGTCTCGTTGTGGTCAAGACAGCTCTCCAGCACGCCCGGAACCTGATTTTCGCCGAGGTCAATGTCGACCACGACCGGGAAGCCCAGCGCAATCGCGCCAGCGCCCGCGGAGACGACGACATTGTCGATCGCGCCAAAGGTGTTGACAAACGCGGGAACGCGCTCTTTCGTATAGGCAAGAAGGCCCGCCAGATCGCCCGGCTGCACATTGCCGAAGATCAGGGCCGCGCGGATGGCGACGGTCACAACATGGATGACAGCCGTCACGTCGTGGCCAAGCGGAATGACGCGAAGCTCAAGGCCCATCTTCACACCGGCGTCTGCGCACTGCTCGATCACATCGCCGATCAGGAAGGTCATAATGCCCTTCGACTGGTAGTCCTTGACGACCTTTGCCGCATCCTCGCCGTTTTCGGCCTTGCCGAGCACGACGGCCACACCGGGGATATCGCCCGTAACCAGCGGCACGCCGAGCGAGCGGATGATGGGATCGGGCACGAAGCCGATGCCGGGAACTCTTGCGCTCTCATAGCTCTCCTTGGGCTCGACAAACTTGAGGCCTTCGAGAATTTCCGCGCCGACTGCTGTCGCCAAACCGGCGTTCAGCGCCTGGCCGAGGTCCTCCTGATTGGTGATCAGGCTCTTGAGCACGCCCACACAGGCAGGAAGATCGCCGAGCGTTTTCACCTTCACGCCGGTTGCCGCATAGATCGTGGGGAAGAAATAAGCAGTATCGGGGAACGCGAGTTCCTTGTCTGCGCCATATTTGGCAATTGCATCGTTGACCGCGCCTTCGGTCAGACCGGCGACGGCATTCGAGCCGCCATAAATCAGATCAGTTAATACGCTCATAAATACCCTCCTGAAAAATAATGAATTGCGGAAGTTTGCAAGCGCCCGGAAATGCGTTCAATTGTCGGAAGGCGGCAGCTGCGCGCATTTCAGGGTGAAATCACGATTCCCTGCCGAAAATCCGGCAGGGAACCGCGTATAAACATGGGAAATCAGACGTCCAGATAGGAGTCGGAGTACAGCTCGTTGTTCTTGAAGATGTCGCAGGACTTGATGGTCTCCATCAGGCGCAGGTCGTTGGGGTTGACGATGGCGGAGGTCAGGCCCTGCATCATCGCCATGGCAACCAGCGCGGAGTCCATGATCGGGCGAACGTTCTTCGGCGCGCCGTTGGAGTTGTTGGACAGACCGCCCGTGGACTTCAGGCCTTCGTCGG
Organism: Oscillospiraceae bacterium; assembly: GCA_916988195.3. Lineage (GTDB taxonomy): Bacteria > Bacillota > Clostridia > Oscillospirales > Oscillospiraceae > CAG-170. Next base: position 6,723 of record CAKASQ030000011.1, on the reverse strand, counting down.
CGAACAGCTTGATGGCGTTCAGAACGTCCATCTGCTTATCCTGCATGCCCTTGACGACGAGGAACAGCGGGTCGAACCAGAGGTCGGTCGCTTCCATGCCAAGAGACAGGCCGCGCTCGAGCATATGATGGCAGTGCATCATGCGCTCTTCGTTGTCCTTTGCGATGCCGTCGGCGGAGCAGAGCGCCACGCAGATCGCGTCGTTGGCAGCGGCGAGGTCGATGTAGGAGATACGGGAGCCTGCATCAGCGGAGTTGACGATGGGCTTGCCGTTCGTGCGGTTATAGACCTTGATACCGGCTTCGATGGCCTTCTTGTTGGCGGTATCGAGCGCCAGAGGCACATTGTTGAAGTTCTCCTGCAGCAGCTTGACTGCCCAGGTCATGAGCTCCGGACCGTTGGATTCGGCCGGGCCGATGTTGACGTCGAGGTACGTTGCGCCAGCCTTGATCTGCTGCGCTGCGCGCTCGAGGATGGGATCGGGGTTGAACGTCGCCATTGCCTCGCGGATGACCGGGGAGATGCAGTGGATACGCTCGCCGATGGTGACGAACTTCGGGGACTCGGGATCTCTCTGCTTGTAATGTGCGTCGAGGTCGGCGCGAATCTTGATGGCGGGGATGGAGGCAGCGATCTTTTCGAAGTCCAGCGGCGCATCGGCGTCGACAGTCTTCTTGGCCTCGGCCGGCTTCTTGGAAGCGGCGGCAGCCTCTGCGGCAGCCTTGTATTCGCCGTCTTTGAGGTACTTGACGAGCTCAACAGCCTCGCGGGTACCGACAACAACGTTCCATTCAGGCAGCTTGTCCTGAATTTCGCCCTTCATGACGGCAACCTTGCCCGGGATGATGAGGGTGCGGTTGTTGATCTTGTTCGCCAGATCGAACTCGTCGAAGAACTTCTTGACGGAGGTCGAGGAGAACTTACCGGCGGCCCACGCCGTCAGAACGGACATGCCGGACGCGTCGGTGATGAGCAGGTTGATGGGCACCTTGGAGCGCTCGAGCTCGCCGGAGACCAGGAAGTAGGTCAGCGCGAAGTCGACCGTCAGCGCGCAGGGATCGTCGGGCGTTGCGCCGTTGATCGGGTAGATGCCGGGCGCGACCTTCATCGGCTTCTGCGGGTCGGTGAAGATGTTCTGACGCAGGCCGTAGAGCGGCAGGGCCTCTGCGTAGCCGATCTTGTCCATGACGATGATCGAGCCGTATTTCAGAACGAACACAGAGGCAAGCGCCGTCTCAAGATGCTCGTTGTGGTCGCACAGAACGCCGAGGTTCACGATCGACGGATAGCCGAACGTGCGGTCGCCGTCCTTGATGGCGGTGCGGCGGACGAGAACGGCGTTTGCAAACGTTTCCTTGATGGTCTCGGCGGTCACGTCGAGAATCAGGTTCTTGTTGCCGGCCTTCTCGAGCTCAGCAACGATATCATGCAGCTCGGAAAGATCCGCGCCGTGTACGCCAAGCACGATGCCTGCCGCGGTGGCGATCTCGTTCATGGCTGCGAAGTTATCCTTGTTTGCGCCGTTGAGGATGGGCTTGTTGTCCTTGATGGCCTCGACCGCCGCCTTGGCGGTGTCGACGTCCTTGGTGTCAATGATGACGGTGCGGTCGCCGATGGCTGCTGCCTTCTTGCAGAGCTCGACAAACTTCGCGCTGTCGCCCGCGTCATGGACGAAGACGCACTCTACCATCTCGCGCTCGCCGATGCGCTCGTAGTCGACCTTCTTGATGCCCTCGATGCGCTCTTCGACTTTCGCGTCGTCCATGCAGGTGCACAGCGTCGCCGCGAAAAGGTTGCGGTTGACAAGGGTCTTCTCATGACGCATCATGACGGTCTCGCCGCCGAGCTTGTGCTCGCCGACCGTGATGGTCTTCATGGGAGGCGCGGTGGCCTCGGAGAGAAGTGCGATGGCCTCTTCGGACATGTACGGGCACTTGGTGATCTCAATCGCGCCCTGGGCGACCTTCATGCAGAACGCCATACATGTGGGGCTGCCGCACTCTTTACAGTTCTTCTTGGGAGATAATTTGAAAATGTCAAGACCTTTAACTGCCATAGTAACTCATTCCTCCTCTGCTTAGATCAGCGCGCGGATCATCGCGGCGATCGTCTTGATGGCTTCCGGATGGCGCAGGATGACTGCGTCGGAGCCGCCGGCCAGAACCGCAGCCGCGGTGGTGATTTCCATTTCGATACCGCGCTCTTCCTGGCTGCCCCACTCGGGCATGTCGGCCTCGGACATCACGGCTTCCTTCACGCCCCAGGTATCGGAGGACACAGGGGTCATGATGGGCATCTGGAGCATGCCGTCCGCCTGCTTCAGAGCCGCGTCCTTGATGCGGTCGAGGGTGGATGCGACGTACTCGTAGCCGTAGCCAGCGGCAGCGGAGCCGATGTTCATGACGATGTTCTGCGCGTTGACGCCGAGCTGGGTCATGACGGTGTTGAGCTGCTTTGCAAGGTTGATGTCGACGGCAGATTCCGCGCCGACCTTCTGGTTGTAGGCAAGGCCTGCGGACGCGCCGACAGTCTTGTAGTTTTCGTCGCGGGCGGAGAGAACGAGGATGTTCTTACCGGCCAGAGCTTCTGCAATCTTGTTGAAGAGCTCGGTGTCCTTTTCGATGTTCTTGCAGCCCATGATGACGATTGGCATCGTCACAGCATCGGAAACTGCCTTGGCGAGTGCAACGCACTCTTCGACGGACTTATTCGCGCCGTTGGGATCGGCGCCTTCAAAGTGCAGACACAGGAAATCTGCGCCCTCCATCGTCTCGGCACGCTTGGCCATGTCAACCACGGTCTCGCAGCCGGCGTAGAACGCCTGCTCGCCGGGCATCGTGTACTCGGACATGCCGAAGTCCGTCAGCTCAACGCCGATCTTCGGAGCGTTCTTGATTTCTGCATCGAACGAGTGGAACGGCAGTACGTTCTGACCGCCGATCGCAGTCGCTTTTTCGCCAACGCCCAGCACAACTTCATTGATGTGGGCATTGAAAGCCTGCTTCTTGGGAACGAAAGGCATAATGTTGAATCCCCCTATATCATAATTTTTTGGCTTACAAATTTAAATCGCGCATGATCTGGTGCAGCGCCTGCTTCACCGGGGTGCTATCCGGCACCTGAGAGCTGGGCTTGCCGTCGCAGTCATACTCGTAGACCGTCTCGTCCTGCGGAAGAACTCCCACGAGGTCAAGACCGTACTTTTCTATCTCCTCCTGCACGCCGGCGTTGAGTTTTCCATCCGGCGCGCGGTTGATGATCAGCTTCATGGTTCCGGGCTTGAGCTCGAGCTCGCGGATCATCTCCGCAATGCGCCCGACCGCCTGCACGCCCCGGCGCGAGCAGTCGGAAATGAGCAGCATGGTATCTACGTGCGGAAGCGTGCCTCTGGAGATATGCTCGAGACCCGCCTCGTTGTCGATGACCATGTATTTATAGTTTCCGGCATACTTGTCGATCTGGGTCTTGAGAACGCCGTTGACAAAGCAGTAGCAGCCCTTGCCCTGCGTTCTTCCCATGACGAGCATGTCGAAATCGTCTTCTTCGATGAGCGCGGAATTGAACTTCATCTCCGCGTAATCGGCCTTTGTCATGTTGGCCGGAACCGTGCCCTTCTGCTCGGCTCTTGCCATTTCCTCGCGGATGTCTCCGAGCGTGGTTTCGACCTCCACGCCGAGCACCTCGTTGAGGTTGGAGTTTGCGTCCGCATCCACAACGAGGATGGGACCTTTTTTCTGCTTGCACAGATAATCGATGATCATGCCGCAGGTGGTCGTCTTGCCGACGCCGCCCTTACCGGCGACCGCGATGGTATGTGTTGCCATTGGTACTGCTCCTTTGAAAGCGCCTTACGGCTCCGGCAGACGAATAGCCCGCCGGAGCACGTGGGTTCTGGTTTTAAACAAGGTCAATCAGGCCCGCCGCTTTCGCGATATAAGCTACGTCGTCGTACTTGTTGAGGGCATACAGATGGATGCCGTCGACGCCGCAGGCGCGGTACTGGTCGATCTGGTTGATGGTGTATTCGATGCCGGCCTTTTTGAAGCTCTCCTTCTTGCCGGCTGCGTCCGCGTCAAACGGCTCTTTGTCGAACGGGTTCGGGAAGATCCAGTTCTTCGAGATGATCTCGCAGAGCGCGCGGTCCATGACGCAGCCGTTGCGCGAGAGTGCCATGTTGATGGTTGCGGCCTGGTCGAGAATCGGCATGATGCCCACATCGACAGGCAGCCACACACCGGCAGCCCGGATCGCATCGAGCCAGCGGCGGAACGCGTCCATATCCCAGCAAAGCTGCGAGATGATGAAGTCCGCACCGTTATCCTGCTTCTGCTTCAAAAATGCGATGTCGGCCTCCAGTGAGCGGCACTGGATGTGTCCCTCGGGCGAACCCGCGACCGCGATGGTGAACTTGTCTCCAAACTCCTTGCGGACGAACTTCACAAGCTCGGTCGCATAGTGAAGGTCGCCGTTCGTGCCCGTCCAGCCGAAAGGAAGGTCTCCCCGCAGCGCGAGCATATGGTCAATGCCGTGGTCGAGATAGGTCTGGAGCTTTTCCTTGATATCAGCCTTGGTATTGCCGATGCAGGTAAAATGGGTGACTGGGGTGCACTTGCCGTCTTTTTTGATCTTGTCAAGCACCTCGAGGTTCTTGCCGACGTTCGTGCCGCCCGCGCCGTAGGTGCAGGAGATGTAGTCTGGGTTCAGCGTGTAGAGCTTTTCGAGCACGCCGCCCTCGCCGCACAGCTTTTCCATGCCCACATCGGTCTTTGGCGGGAAGACTTCAAACGAAAAAGCAGCTCTTTCCTCATAAATTTCCGCAACGCTCATAGCTTGCCTCCAAAATGATAAAATTGCGTCTCGTTCGCGGAGCCCTTCCCTCTGCGGATTCGATACAAAAGTATCGTAACACAAAGTTCCGGCAAAGACAAGCCCATTTTTGCAAAAATTGCATAAAAATATGTAGAAAACAGACTAATGATATATCAAAAACGATCTGGCTTTTTTGTAAAATCCCGGAGGAATTTTTCAGATTTTTGTAAACAGGAATTTCTGCGTCACGCCGCCGCTTGTGACAAAGACGGTCAGATCGCCGTTTTCCTTTTTGTCCACGCTCATCTCGACGTCCCGTCCCTTGACAAACCCGCGCAGCCAACCGACCGGATCGTCCGTCTCGATCTCCTCAAAAAAGATATCGCGCATCTGATTGTTGGCGCACTGGTTCTCGACCTCGCGGACGACCTCATAGCTCTGCATGCCTGCCTCCTGTAGCCGACGCGGGGAGCCGGGCGAAAGTACGCAGCTTCCGGGCGGCTCCCTTTTTGTATTATTTCTGTGTTTTGCGGATAATCGTCGTGTTGCCGACCAGGTCGACCGAGACGATCTCACCCTCGACCACGACCTGCCGGTCAAGAAGATCGGTCAGATAAACAAGACCGTCTTTGCAGTCGATGCGCTGGACGTTGCTCAGCACAAGGTTTTCAGGCTCTGCCTTATCCGTATAGACCATTGCAAGGCACATATGGAAATCCTCCTCAGCCGTTCATGGACGTGAGTACAGTGGAAAGGCGCAGGTTGCCCTTTTCAAAATCGCTCACAGCCAGCATGATCTGCTCATAGGCCGTATTTTCGCCCAACTCCTGAAGCTGCTTTGCAAGCTGCGCGAGCTCATTTGCATGGGCGGTATTGTGGCCGACCATGTACTTCATCAGCGCCATCAGCTCCTGCTTGGGGTCCGCGCATCCGGAGCAAGCGGCGCAGGCGTGCTCGTCGCAGCCGTGGTCATGGGTGTGCGGATGATCGTGGTCGTGCGGATGGGTGTGCTCATGGGTATGCGTGCTCCCGTCGGCATGGGTATGCTCGTGGGTGTGCATGGTTTCATCGTGATGCATAATACTGTCCCTTTCTGCGGCGGCAGTCCGGCCGCCCGTATAGTTTTTCGTCTACATTATACTCGCAGGCAGGCGTTTTGTAAAGAGTATGAAATCGGGAAAATAATCCCCCGGGTGGGGATGGTTTTGTGAAATTCCCGAAATTTTTCTCTGGTTTTGTATGGAATTGTCTTGGCTGATGTGGTATACTTCCAATCAAAGAAAAAAGGAGTGCCGTTCATTATGGAACACGATCACGATTATCTGCACGAGCACCACATCGCCCATCTGCACAATCCGCAGGACACCCACACCGCCGAACAGGCGCATGAGCACGAACACGCCCACAGCCACACGCACCCGCATGACCATGATCACGCCGAACCTGGCGCGCACGGCCATGTTCACGCGAACACGAAGGCTGTTTTAAACCGCCTTGCCCGCGCCATCGGCCATCTGGAGTCGGTCAAGAAGATGGTGGAGGATGGACGCGACTGTTCGGAGGTTTTAATCCAAATCGCCGCCGTGCGCTCGGCCATCAATAATATCGGCAAAGTCATTTTGCAGGACCATATCCAGCACTGCATCGTCGACGCCGTCGAGCAGGACGACGAGCAGGCCTTGGATAGCCTCTGTCAGGCCATCGATAAATTTATCAAATAATATACCGACAATGTCCTTGTCGGGTCCGTAGGGGTCGATGCCCACATCGACCCAAGGGAAGTATCGAATTCGCCGAAGATTTCCGTAAAAACGGGTGCATTTTGCCGGAGCGATGTAGGCTGTATAGACCGGTAAGATAGTTTACAGAATGTACGGGGAGATTGTTTACAGTTTCGAGTAAAATAAAGGCAGA
>CAKASQ030000010.1 GCA_916988195.3 Oscillospiraceae bacterium | reverse complement strand
AATATCTTTTTAAAAAGATTGATAATTTGACGTCGTTGTTGTATAATGAAGATGGTGATGAGAAATGAAAAGATACACTTTCACGCTTGAGGAAACGCAAGAAATCAAGGCAGCGAGGGAAAAGAATCGAGATAAAAATGTTGAAAAAAGACTGGCAGCACTTGAGATGCGAGCAGAAGGGAAGCAGAACAAAGAAATTCGTGAAAAAACCGGCTTCCACACGCAATATATTACCGTGCTGGTTTCCCGATATAAAGCCAACGGTCTTGCAAGTATCACAGAAAGCCACTATCACGGAAACCACCGGAACCTGAGTTATGCAGAAGAGGAAGCGCTCCTAGAGCCGTTTCGTCAGGATTCAAATGCAGGAAAAACGGTATCGGTGCATGATATTGAGACTGCATATCGGGAAGCTGTAGGTCATTCCATAGGGACATCACAGATCTATTACGTCCTCCACCGCCACGGTTGGAGGAAAGTCATGCCAAGGAGCAAGCATCCGAAGAAAGCCAGTAATGAGGTCATCGAGACCTCAAAAAAATTAACAAGCGAATCGGTGAACTAAAGGATTATGTAAATAAGTCTGGTCATCCGCATCAAGAAGTACGACTTATGTTCCAGGATGAAGCAGGATTCGGACGAATCAACAAGCCCAAATACTGCTGGTGTGAAAAGGGCATTCGTCCATCGGTACCTTGCCATCACATTCGTGAATATCGGTATGCATACGGAGCTGTTGAACCAGTAACGGGAAGCTCCTGTTTTCTTGTTATGCCGTATTGCAATTCTACTTGTATGAACATATTTCTCGAGGAACTGTCCAAGCAATACCCGGATGATCTGATCCTGCTGTGTTGTGATGGTGCAGCATGGCACAAGTCTAACAAGCTTCATATCCCGGAAAACATAGAGTTGTTTTACATTCCACCGTATACGCCTGAGATGAATCCCATCGAGCAGATATGGAAAGAACTCCGAATCACGGGCTTCCGTAATGAAGTGTTTGCTACTTTGGAGAAGGTAGTAGATCGGCTTTGCGATACCATTTGCACCTTGACCTCTGATACGATAAAGAGCATTACAGGGCGTAGTTGGATAATCAATTGTTTTAATTAGACTTTAGTAT
>CAKASQ030000009.1 GCA_916988195.3 Oscillospiraceae bacterium | reverse complement strand
GCGATCAGATCTTCATGCGCCTGGCAAGAGCCGTCGCTGCATCTTGTGCCCAGCTGCATTAAGCCGATAAGCACATTTTAAAATACGCCGTTCTTTTTCTCATGCAATCACCGCTTTCTGCGTTCAAGCATTTCGCCCGTCGCAACCATGATCGCGCCGAAAAAGCATCCAGCCGCAAAAATAATGGCTCCAACCACAATCAACATAATACAAGCACCCCCTTAAAAGTTCTCGATAGCCTGTCCGGTCAGCTCTTCCCACCATTTTCCCATGCTGATAATATACGTTGGGTCAATTGCGGTGCGGCTGATTCCGCCGCGTCCGGAACAATAGGACGCCACGCCTTCTAGTTCGTTCCAAGCCCGCAAAACTGTCCCCATACCCGTTTTGCAGTTGTTGGAAAGAATACGCAGCGCAGCCGCGTCTTTGGTATCATCCGCGTTTTCAGAAGCGTCCAGCGCATACTTTGAAATCACGCGCAGCATGGTCGCGTTGCTCTCGTACCGCTCCGCAAACGAATAGTAATCTTCCACGGTTAGCGCTCCCGATTTCAGAAGCTCCAATGCGTTTGCGTCGATCGCGTCCGGGTTCGCGAGGCTGTTTTTCTGAACGTCCTTTTCAAGCTCCTTGCGCAGTTCCTTGCACTTCGCGTCAAACTCCGGCCAGATTCTGGCCTCGGCAATCTTGAAAGCCGCATCCGCCTTGTTCAGCTCAAGAGCCGCCGTCGCAATGCGAAGCCGCTTGTCTTCTTCGTTGTCGTTAGGCTTCCACGCCTTCGCGTCGGTGTCTGCCTGCCGTGCCTGCTCAAGGCTGCTATAAGCTTCAGCGTATTCATCTCGGGCTGTCTTGAAAGCAGCGTCAAGCTGCCGTGCGTATGTGTTGTATCTGCTCATAATTTTCCTTTCTGCGTGTCCTCACGCCTGATAATTTCCTGTGCCTCTAATACCGTGTCGCGGCTGTAGCCCTCTTCATAATCGAGTGGGTTCAGCGCGAGCACCGCCGCTTTTTCTTCCGAACTCATAAAGCTTGCTTCTCCCAAAAATATAGGAAACATCAGAAACCGCATCTGAAATGCGACAGAATCAACGGGCGGAATATCGCCCTTCTGCGCAAGTCGGAAGCTGTTCAGCCGGTCAATGCGTGCTTTGATGTCGCTCATAAGATCGTCCCCATTTCGTATGCAAGCATCCTGTCGAGGTCTTCCAACCGGTTCCCAGACAGGACGCGTAAAAACGTGCCGTTTTCCGAAATCAGATCGTCAATATTGCCGCGCTTTTCTTTGCCGTCTGGCGTCTGATATAGGAAAATCAGCTGCTTGCCGCGGCAGTCTTCCATGAATGTGCGGATGTGGTCAATGCGGGTTTTCAAACTGCTCATAGTGGGTCACTCTCCAATTCTTCCGGCAAATCCAGCCGTCCGGTTTCAATAGCTTCGTCGAGCATCTGATAAAGTGACAGGCTCAACGGGTCTATACCATCGATTGGGTGCGGATATAAGGCAATGCGCCTCCCGTCTGGCGTGTAAGCGCCATGTTCCCGCAGGTAGGTAAAGGCGTCCTGCTTCGTTCGGAACTCTTTTCCGCCCTCGACGATGAAGACTGTCTCATCCGCCGAGATTGTTTTAAGATATTCCCGTAAAGCTGCAAGTCTCCGTTCAATCGTTGCCATCTACCTTGTCCCTCCATTGTTCCAATTCGTTCAGCTGTTTCATAATGTCCACCGTTTCTGCCAGGCGCAAGCTGTATTCAAGCAAACTTCTTGCTGCCTGAATCCTTGCCGTAGCCGCCGTTTTCCGGTCTTCCACGATCTCCCGCAGGCAGGAAAGCGCCGGATTTAAGCCCTGTTTTGCCTGCACGGACGCTTCTTCCAAAAGCTTTGTAACAGCTTCCTGATAAGCCGTCTGGAACTCCGATTCATCAAGATATCGTTTCAAGGTCGTAAGCCCGATACCTGCTTTTTGCGCCGCCTGCGCCTGTGTGGGCTGCGTCAAAAGCGCTGCAAGCGCCCGCGTCTGTTTCTGTGTCAGTGTAAATCCCCCCTCCCATAGTCCATTTTTCACCATTTTGGTTCATTTTCAGTCAGTAATACGTTCTGAGCGCTCGACTCACAGACGGATGCCGCAGGCTTTTCATCGCCTTGCTGCGCGTCTTTGGGTCTGGCTTCTGCCCGTACCAAAATTCCCGGATGATCGCCGTTCTTTGGTCTTCTGGCAGGCTGAGAACAGCGCTCTGGACGGCGCTGCAAAGATCTTTGTGCTCAACGTCCTCAAAAGCCAGCTCCGCCGCCGCGTCCGGTATGATATCGCGCAGCATAACGTCTTCATCTGTTCCTGCGGGCGGCGTGTCCAGCGACGTGGCACTGTTTAATGGGTCTCGCCTCTCTTTTTCCGTGCGCATAAAATACGCTGCCAAAAAGCTGCTTTTCAATTGGAACATGAGCCATGTGGAAAACGCGCCGCTGTCTGGATTCCAGGTTTCCGCCGCCTTCGTGAGCGCCAGAAAGCCCACCTGTTCGAGATCGTCCAGAACAACGCCCCGGCTTCCGTTGAAGGCTCTGTGCCAGCGTCTCGCCGTCTGCATGACAAGCCTCCGGCACGCCAGCCAGAGAACCAGAATGTCTGTATCTCCGTTCTGAACGCTTCGGGCGATGTCATTTGTTCGCTCGCCCTGTGTGGATAACACTTGCAAAATGCGTCCTCCTGTGGTAAATTAAATTTACCATCTGTACACCCCACCTGAGGACTGCCGCCCACATGGGCGGCTTTTCTCATACCCGGAAGCGTTTGGCAATCAGCTTTGCAGCCTCGTCGCGAAGCTCGTAGTCCAAATACGGAACTGTCTGCCCCACAAACTGCGACCACGCAAGCCACCGATCGCGCCGCCTGCGCGGAACGTGGACGTGCACAAGCAGCCGCCGGACGTCGTCGAGGTCAAGCGCTTTCATTTCGCCACCCCCGCTTTTTGACGGGTCGTATGTAGTCCTCGGTCAGTTCGGTGAACCGCATGTGCGAGCCGTCGAAGCCCATCTGAACAATGCCGGTTCTGCCGCGGCGGTTTTTTGCGACCTTGACACCAATCGTGCTGGTGTCGCGGTCGATTTTCCACAGAAAAATGATTTTGTTCGCGTTCTGCTCCAATTCTCCGGAATCCCGCAGGGACATGAGCCCCGGCTCCTCGGTTTCATCCTGCGTGCGGTTGAGCTGACAGAGGACGACAATGGGGATACGCAGTTCCGTTGCGAGGATTTTCAGCTGCCGGGAGATCGCGCCGACCTCCAAATTTCGGGAATCGTACCGCTGCGAACTCTGCAAGAGCGTCATGAAATCCACGATGATTAGCTCAAGCCCCTTGATCGTCCGCGCCTGCGCCCGTATCTTCTGCACCGTGACGTTCGGCGAATCGCAGATCGTAATGGGCAGCTGAGACAGGCTGCTGGACGCCGCCGCGAGATCGGCAAGGTCTTCGTCGGATAGCCGCTTATCGATGAGTTTGTCCATCGTGACACGGCTTTTCCGTGCCATCAAGCGCTCGGCCAGCTCGTCACTGAGCATTTCAAGGCTGTAAATCAAAACCCCGTGCCCACTACGCGCGGCATATTCGGCGAGGTCGAGGGCGAAGGCGGATTTTCCGACGCCGGGTCTTGCGCCGATCAAAACCAGCTGTCCGGCGTTAATGCCCTTGAGAAGCCCATCCAGCTTCGGGAAGCCGGTGTCAATACGAAGCTCTTTGTCGTTTGCAATGCCATCCCACGCCGACTTCATCGCCTGTCCAATGCTCTGTAAGCCGTCGCCAGCGCTTGCCCGTAGGAAGTTCTGACAGATGCCTGCGACCGCTGCGGCGGCATCTTCGCTTTCCAAAGCTTCCTGAATCGCCAGCTTGAACCGCGCTTCCCCTGCGCGTTGGTGGAGCAGTTTGGCGTGGTCCTCTGCATTTGACACGGTAGGCGTCACGTAGACGCACTCGCGGATGAAGTTGACTGCATCGTCCACGCGGTTTCGGATAGCGTCGGCGGCAAGAACTGCGTCGAAGTGTTTTCCCCGGCTCAGTGCGTCGCAGGCGGCTTCATAAACCTCGCTGCAAGCCGAGATGGAAAAATCGTCCGGGCTCAGGATGCCGCTGATTTTGTCGCAGATCTTCGGCTCAATGCAGATTGCGCCAATGACGGAATATTCCAACTGCGAAGTGTCCGTTCAGCTCACCCCCATCCGCGCCAACAGCGCAGTGTATTGCTTGCGGAATTTTTCGCCGGACAGGATGTTCTGTTGCCAGAACGGGTCATCCTGCGAGAATAGCAGCACCTGCTCAATCTCTGCCCAGCTGTGCCCGTCCAGCCGGTTACACTTGTCGAAAGCATCCGCCCAGCTTTGCAGCTGCTTTTCGCTCGGCGGGGATGCTGTCGGCAATCTCGCAGCAATTTCGTCGCGGAGACAGCACGCTGCCAGATATGCGTCTGAGTCCGGCGGGAAAACCTTCTTCGTCCGCTCTTTGGATTCCGGCTTGTCCGGCTCGGCAGCGCCGAGTTCGGACGAAAGAATATTTGAATTTGAATTTGATTTTGTATTTGTATTTGGATATCGTCCGATATCACCCGATGTCTCAGGTGTATCGCTTTCATCGCTCGATATCGCCCGATGTCGCTCGATGTCAGTCATAGACCGCCATTCATCGCGGTCAATCGGTTCAAGTCCCAACTTCTTTCGTTCTCTCGAAAAAGCTGCGTACTGGCTTGTTTCGACCTTTAGCTCGTACTGTTCAGAGTCAAGGTCAATACGCGGCTGGATGAAGTCCCAGGCGACACCCAAAGCGCCGTCCAGCTCCGGCTCGATACCATTCTCGGCATAGTCCAGAATTGCCTCGAAAAGTTGCCCCTTGTCCTCAAGGCTCAACCGCCGGATGCACGGACGGATATCGAAATAAAACATGACTCCCGGTCTTGCCATTACGTCCAGCCCTCCAAACATTCCTGCCCGCTCATATCCGCAAGCGCCGTTTCCGCTGCGCGGGCAACACCTGCAATCTCAGCTGCCCTGCGGCTCATGGAACGGGCAAAGCGCCGCACATCCTCCGGGCCCTCGGGCAGGAAATATCCATCCTTGTTATTGGACAAAATCAGTTTTCCCGCCTTGCGCTCCTGCTGAATTTTGAGACGAACTGCCCGCTCGTTCATGCCGGTCAGAGTCACAAGCTCCCGCAGCGTCATGCCGTTTTCCGCGCCGGTTTGTAACAGGTCAGAAATGGATGGCGTTTTCCGCAAAATTGTGTTATAATCGTTCGCGGGATACCAGGTCTCCAACCCTTTTCCCGCTGCCCTTGCCGGTGTTGCCGCACCGACAGGGGCATTTCTTTTTTTAGTCCGCATTTTCTCGCACTCCCGCCTGTTGATTCAGCCAGTTCCGGAACGCTTCTGCCGGAATCCGTGTACAGCCGCCGATGTGAGCCACTGGAAAGCCTTCTATGCGCATCCACCGGTAAATTGTCGGGCGGCTCACGTTGGCTGCCATTGCCGCCTGTGAGGGCGTGAAAGCCAGTTGTTCGACTATAGCCACTAACACCCCTCCTTTGCCAAGCGCTCGATGATTCCGAAAATCTTCCGCTTTTCTTCCGCGGGCAGTTCCTTCCGCAGTTTACGCGAGAGGCTGCAATCGGCGATGCCAAGAGCTTCGGCGATCTGCCAAAGCCGCACGCCGTTGCCTGCTGCTGTGTTTCGAATGTCTAAGTTACACATTTTTGTCCCTCCTTTGTGTGCGACCATTGAACCACACTTTTCGTGGCTCATTCCCTCAACTGGGGGAATTCTGCAAAAAATTGTTGTTGACTCTTCACTCGTTTGCCGCTATACTGAGTGTAGTCAACAATAGCAGCATTGTCAAGCTGTGAAGATTTTTTTCTTCACAAGATAACTTATGAAGCATTCTATGGTAAGGAGTGATAATGAATGGAGCGTAAAATGCCCATTTTCGCTGACCGTTTTCTGGAATTGCGAGGCAAGCGCACACAGGAAGAGTTTGCAAAGTTTCTCGGTATATCGCGCCCGACCGTCGGGTTTTATGAATCCGGGCAGCGTATTCCGGATGCGCTTGTTCTCCGGCAGATTGCTGAAAAATGCAATGTCTCCGCTGATTATCTTCTCGGTTTGACTGATGAAAAAACGCCAGATCAAGATATCCAAGCGATTTGCAAAAAAACCGGTCTAAGTGAACGATCACTGGCGCAAATTATCTATGCGAAAGAATCAAAACTTAACTGTGATGGTCTTTTTTTTGAATTATTGAATAACTCGATTCCAACTAATACAAATGACCCTTCAATTGGGTTCTCATTTTTAGGCTGGTTCCTCGAATGCCTATTCAATTATAAAAATTCCTTAGAGGCAAAGCATATTCTACATGAGTTGAGCGACCGCCTGTATGAAGACGAATTAAAAAAAATGGAAGGTCAAGGAAAATCGACCGCAGATGAATCTGTCCTAGAAGAAGTTGCTCAGAATACCCATCGTCGATTCATCGCCGAAAGTCATAAACTTGAAAGCGACGCACGATATCCAAAAAATATTCGTAGGTTGATTTCAGTACAAAACCGCATTGACAAAGCATTTCCGCTTTGTATCAACCCACACGAAGATCTATTCATAGAAATAACCGATATTTATAGAGACCGTATCAATCAATGTATACTGACTGAACTTTCGTTCTACGAACAGCCATACAGAGTTGAACCTTAATGTAAAACCAGCCGCCCCCGGTGTTCGCAGCACAGGGGGCGGCTATCAGGGCAGCAAACATTGCATAGCCTACTGCCCTCTCATCATACAGGAAAACGGGAGGAATTACAATGCCAAGAAAGAAAAATACCCGTGCCGCTCAGGGCACGGGCAGTATCCGGCAGCGACCGGACGGGAGGTGGGAGGCGCGTATCACCGTAGGCGCAAATCCCGGAACGGGCAAGCCTGTCCGCCGCAGTATTTACGGGGACACGCAGGCAGCCGTCCGGAAGGAAATGACGTCGCTGCTGCGCGAAATTGACCGGGGAACGTATCAGACGCCAAGCAGGATCACTGTCAAGGAATGGCTCAAAACGTGGCTGGAAACGTACTGTACCGGGCTCAAGCCGCTTACCGTCTCCGCCTATGATACAGCGATCCGGACGCACATTCTCCCGGCAATCGGCGCTGTACAGCTGCAAGCCGTAAAGGGCATTCAGATTCAGAAGCTGTATAACGATATGCAGTCCGCCGGGAAGTCTCCGAAGACCGTCAAGAATGCTTCTGCCATTCTGCACAAGTCCTTCTCTGTTGCCGTCAAGCAGGGGTATCTGGCTGCCAATCCTTGCGACGCAGCCGAAACACCGAAGGTCACGCGCCCGGAAATTCATCCCTTGACCGACAGGGAAATCCCGCTCTTTTTGAGCGCCATTGACGCGCATCCCTATCGCAACGCATACGCGCTGTGTCTGTTTGCGGGGCTTCGTGAAGGCGAGTGTCTGGGGCTCAGCTGGGACGGTGTGGATTTTGAGCGAAAGCGGCTTACCATCCGCCAGCAGCTGCAAAAGTCCAAAACGCAGAGCAGCACCTACACCGTCGTAAGCAGCACCAAGAGCGGCAAAGTGCGCGTCATAGAACCGCCTGCCATCGCGTTTGACTATCTCAGAGCCGAGCGGGTCCGGCAGGCGGAGAACCGGCTTCGCGCCGGGCAGATGTGGAGCAATCCGGACGATCTGGTTTTTACAAATGAGCTGGGCGGCAATCTCATCATTGAGACTTTCCGCAGGAACTTCAAGCGCCTTGCCGCCGGAATCGGTCGACCGGATCTTCGTCCCCACGATCTGCGGCACACCTGCGCGACAGTTGCGATCGCGTCCGGCGCGGACATCAAGTCGGTGCAGTCGCTCATGGGACACGCAACCGCGTCGTTCACGCTCGATGTCTACGCGCATACCAGTGAAACCATGATGCAGGACACGGCGAACCGGATGCAGAGCTATTACACGAGCCTTTCCGAACAGGGCTAAACGCCTGTTTTCACGTCCCAAAGGACGCTATTTTATCTGTAAGGGGTAAACTTAGGGGTAAAGTCTATCTTTTGCGGGCAGCAAAAAGCCTGAAACCATTGCGGTTTCAGGCTTTTTCTATGGCGGAGTGGGAGGGATTCGAACCCTCGGGCCGCTCAACACGGCCACACGATTTCCAGTCGTGCTCGTTATGACCGCTTCGATACCACTCCAGATATCTGCCGTCACAATTGACATTTCGGTATGCTCCGAACAGCTCGATTATCATACACGAAATCCGGCCCTTTGTCAAGCACTTTTCTTCATTTTGCCGCCGCTTCTGCCGACAATACCTGCGCGCAGGTCTGTAAAACCTTCGCTGCCATGGGCGCAGCCACCGCGCTTCCCGAGCCGCCGTTCTCCACGAACACCACAAACGCCACCGGGCAGCTGCTATCGAGCGCAAAGCCCGCAAACATCGCGTTTGCTGTCTGCCCTTCGCGCTCGGCCGTTCCGGATTTGGCACAGACGGACAGGCCGCCGAACTGCCAGTCGCCGTAGACGCTTTGGACATTGTTGCGCATGAGCTTCGTGAGCGTGTCCGCCGTCTCCGGCTTCAGTACCGCATCAGAAAGCACCGTCTTTGCCTCGTAGGTAATATCATCACCCTTTCTCACGCGCTGCATGAGATAGGGCTCGGCTGCCTGTCCGCCGTTTGCAATCGCGCCCATGTACCGGAGGAACGCCGGCGCGCTCACCTGGTCGGTATACTGCCCGATGCCCGCCCATGCAACGTCTCCATCGTCCGCTTGGGAAAGGTCAATTTTGCCGGATGCAACCGTGTAGCCCTCACAGGAGAAGCTCCCGGTGAGACCCAGCTTTTCCGCGTAGTCCTGCAAAGTTTCCGCGCCAAGCTCCGCTGCGAGCTCGCCGAAGGCCACGTTGCACGAATGCGCCAGCGCACCGGCCAGATCAAGGCTTCCATGTACGCCGTTGCAGATGATCTCCTGCCCGCCGATGATCGTTTTGCCGTCGCATTGGAACGTGCGCGACTGCACATCCGGAATGGTTTCGAGCGCGGCAGCGGCCGTCACGAGCTTAAAAATGGAGCCCGGCGTATAAGACGCGTCAAAAAAGCGGTTTACGTACACGCCTTCGTAGCTTCCCGTCGTGTCGTTTGCCACGTCCGGCACATTGTCCGGGTCATAGCTCGGCGATGTGACCGCGCAGAGAAGCTCGCCCGTTTTGTAGTTATAAACGCCGATCGTGCCCCGGTAACCGGAAAGCGCCTGCTGCGCCGCGGACTGCACGGCCGCACTGATTGTAAGTCTCGCCGCAACGCTTCCGGGCTCGTCCGTGTAAAGCCCGTTTACAACGTCAAAGCCAAACATTTTAGACGCGTAGGTTTTCAGCAGCGGCGCGCTGATATACCCGTCCCGGTCGCCAAGTAAGTGCATGGTCGAGCGCCGAACAGTCTCGTCGGTACTGTATACGCGCCCATCGTCGGTATTCAGAAGCAGCATGCCCGACCGGTCGTAAATTCTGCCGCAGTCGGGGTTCACGCCTGTATACACATGCGGACTTCCGGGAAACGTCACCCAATCCTTCGCGTTTACAAAATAACTTCCCACAAAAATGAGCAGCCCCGCGAGAAGCGCTATTGCCAGCGCCATGGCCATCCACGCGCGCTTCGAAATCTGTTTCATGCGGCCGCCTCCTTTCTGCCGGGAAGCCGGATGGCAAAACTCGCGTTCTGCCGCGTGTCCGCCGCCTTGATGAAGGCAAGAAGCCCCCACACGCAGATCATGCTCGAGCCGCCGTTTGACACGAACGGGAACGTCACGCCCGTGAGTGGCAGAATATCCGTCGTACCGAACACGTTCAGCATCGCCTGCACGACGTAGATCGTCACCGCGCTGGCCGCGCCGATGGCGTAGAAGCAGCTTCTTCCCTGCGGCAGCGACCGCACCACGAACGCCGCCAGAATCACAATGGCCGCAACGCAGAGCACCGCCAGCAGCAGTCCCCACTCCTCACTCACAAGCGCGAACACAAGGTCCGTGTCGGCCGCGCCTACATGGTGGAGCCACCCTTTCCCCGCGCCAAGGCCAAACAGGCCGCCTGAGGCGATGCACATGAGGGCCCTTGTCTGCGAGTAGCCGGTTGTGGCCGCATTTTCCCAGACATGTCCCCACGCGGAAAAGCGCTTCATCGCGTAGGGCTTGAATTGCAGCGCCAGAACGCCCGCAAAGCCCGTCCCCGCGCAGGCAAGGGCAATAGTTGCGAAATTACCCGAGCGTAGGAACGCAATAATCAGGAACGTCACAAAGGAGATGATCGCCGTGCCAAAGTCGTTCATGAGCGCCAGGCACCCGCAGATGGCCGCCGAATAGCCGATAAACAAAATCAGGTTCCGCTTCGCCATCAATCGCTGCAAGGTCGACGCGCCCGCAAACACGAAGCAGATCTTGACCAGCTCCGACGGCTGGAACGAGACGCCTCCAAACTGCATCCAGTTTTTCGCGCCGAATTTCTCAACGCCAAGAAGCAGGTTCGCCGCCAGCAGCAAAATACCGCCGGCCGCCGCTAAATACCGGATCTTCTTCGCCCGCTCCAAATCCCGCAGACTCCAGCTCACGGCTAAGTACGCAAAAATACCGCACACGACGGCGATGAGCTCCTTGCGGATGGAGTCCGGCGCGGAGGTGGAGACGACGCAAAGGCCCATCGTCGTGAGGAAAAACGCGACGGTCTCCACGTCGAAGCTCCTGCGCTTTGCCAGCCGCAAGAGCGCAAAGAGCCCCCATTCGACGGCAATTAACGCCAGGAAGCCCGACAGAATCGCCTCCGCGTCCTCCGGCAGATGGACGCACAGCTGCGCGCAGGCGAGCATCTGGAAAAGTGTGAGAAGCAGCAGCGTCAGCCACGGGCGCACCACCGCGCGCCGGGTTCTGGCCTCCGCCTGAATGCGCTCCTGCTCCTGCGTGATGGGAACGAGCGTAAACTCCACACCGCCGAACGACAGCACATCCCCAAAGCGCACAACAGACAAGCTCTGCTGCTTTCCGTTCACAAAAACGCCGCCCGTCGAGCCCGCGTCCATGATCGTCCAACTGCCGTCGTCGTAGCGCGTGAGCACAGCGTGTGTGCGCGAGATCGTCGGATACTCGAGCGTCACGTCGCAGCCCTTGCCGCGTCCGATGAGGCTCTCCCAGTGCATGACCGGAATACGGTCTCCCGTCGGCCCCGCCAGCCACGCCCAGACCTCCGGCTCGCGCCGGAACATCAGAAGGGATTTTCCGCAGCGGATGAGAATCACGAGCGCCAGCAGCGGAAAGACATAGCGAAGCGCCCCGTCCAGCTGCAAAAGCGCCGGGGTTTGCTCCACCGTGTCTAAAAATTTCGTTAAGATTTCCTGCATGGTGTTCTCCTGTAGGTTCAAAAGAAGCTGCCGCAGATGCAGCAGCCTCCAAAGCTGTTTATCATTCCTTTAACCGTGCATTTCCCCAAGGGGTTCGTAGGGTTCTCTGTGAGCCTCCCGGCATTGCGTAGGGGGCGATTGAGCACATCGCCCCATTGGGAAGCTGCGAATTCGCCGAGGATTACCGTAAAATCGGGACTTTTCTGCGGGCGGACAGGGTCGTCCGCCCCTACGAGTTCTCTGTGAGCCTCCCGGCATCGACCCCTACGTGTTGTTCGGAGAGGTTTCTTCAGGCGCTTCTTCCGCCTGCGCCTTGCGGTCGAGGTCGGCGACCTCGTGGATATCGTAATAGTTGTCCGTAATTGTCGTTTTCTGCTTTTTGCGCAGCGAGGAGTTCACAACGTCGCTGATGATGAGGTAGATGACCGCGAACACCGGCACGCCGAGGAGCATCCCCGCGAAGCCGAAAATGCCCGCCGCAACGGTGATCGAAATGAGCACCCAGAAGCCCGAAATACCGACGGTATTGCCGAGGATCTTGGGGCCGATGACATTGCCGTCCACCTGCTGCAAAACGATGATGAAAATGATAAAATAGAACGCCTGCAGCGGCTCGACCAGCAGTATGATGAGCGCGCTCGGAACCGCTCCGATGAAGGGGCCAAAGACCGGGATGACGTTCGTCACGCCGACGATCGTCGCAATCAGCGCGGTGTATGGCATCTTCATAAGCGTCATGCAGATGTAGCACAGAACGCCGATGATCGCCGAGTCGATGATCTTGCCGATGATGAAGCCGGAGAAAATCCGGTTGATATTGCTGCCCAAATCCAGCAGGTGGTTGGCAGCCGAGGGCTTGAACGCCGCGACGACCATCTTCTTCGCCTGCGCCTGGAAGGTGTCCTTCGACCAGAGGATGTAGATAGAGGCAACCAGACCGATGATGAAGTTCGTGATCGACTTCACGACCGCCATCACGGACGTTGTGAGCGTCGCGAGAATTTTCTGCACATCGCTCAGAAAGCTCGTCTTGACCCAGTTTTCCACATAGCTCTGGATCGTATCGAGCGCCCGCTCAACATAAGTCCGGATCTCGGGGTTGTCCTCCAGCACGTTGACCGCCCATTTTTCAAGGCTCTGGTAGTATTCCGGCGCGCTGTTGACGATGCTCGTGACGCTCTCATAGAGCTGCGGCAGCAGCATTGCGAAGAACGCATAGACGATGAAGGCCGCGAAAATAAACGAGAAGACAAGCGCGACGGCGCGGCTCAGCTTATCGGCCTTTCCTTCCTTCATGCCCCGCTTTTTGAGGATCGGCCGGAGGCGAAGGTCGACAAAGTTCACGATCGGGTTCAGCAAAAATGCAATCACAATGCCCGAAACGAGCGGCGAGAGAATCTTCCCGATTGCGCCGAGCAGCGAGAAAAAGCCCGGAAGATTCGTAAAAATCACCACCAGCAGAATGCTGATAAAAATGACGATCAGGGCCGTCAGACCCCATTTAAAATACCGCCGGTCGTGCTCCTCGCGCATGCGTCTTCCCCCTCAAACTCTTTGCAGTAAGAGTACCATATTCGAAAAAATCCGTCAAGGATATTAAGGATATCTTCACAATTTGTTTGCGTCTGCCGCCTTGTCGTACTCTCGCAGCAGCGCAATTTCCGCTTCATATCCCGGAAGCTCATTCGGCGTTTCAAGGATCATCGGAAGCCCGCGCAATGCAGGGTGCTCGATGATGCGGTAAAACGCCTCGAGGCCGAGATAGCCCTCGCCGAGCCGTTCGTGCCGGTCCTTGTGCGAGGCACTCGGATTTTTGCTGTCGTTGAGATGCAGCGCGCGAAGTCTTGAAAGGCCGATCTCCCGGTCAAATTCCTCTAAAACCGCGTCCAAGCTCCCCGCGATGTCATACCCCGCGTCGTTTACATGGCAGGTGTCGAGGCATACGCCGAGCTGATCGGGGCGCGACACACGATCGATGATCTGCCGCAGCTCGCAAAACCTCCCGCCGACCTCCGTGCCCTTGCCCGCCATCGTCTCAAGGAGCACTGTGGTCGTCTGCCCGTCAAACATCGCAACGTCCAGCGTCTCGGCGATTTTCCGGATGCCTTCGTCCATTCCCTGCCCGACGTGGCTTCCGGGGTGGAAATTATAGTAGTTCCCCGGCACATATTCCATGCGTCTGAGATCGTCCTTCATCGTATTGCGCGCAAACTCGAGCGTCTTTTCCTCCTTCGCGCAGGGGTTCAGCGTATAGGGCGCATGCGCGACAATGCGGCCGATTTCTCCCGCATCCTGCATCTGCACAAGCGCCGCCGCGTCAGCGGGGACGATCTCCTTTGCAGCGCCCCCTCGGGGGTTGCGGGTAAAAAACTGAAAGGTGTTCGCGCCGATGGACAGCGCCATCCGTCCCATGGCCGCAAAGCCCTTGGACGAGGATAAATGGCAACCAAGATATAACATATTTTCTCCTATTTGTTAATTTTTCTTGAACCCGATATATCGCAGCCAAAATCACTTGTTATTTTTTCATTTTTCAGGTAAAATCCGGATATAGGGAGGCGATCACATGGCGAGGTCTGAAAACCAGAAGCTCAAGCTCCTGTATCTCAAGGAGCTGTTTGAAACGCAGTCGGATGAGGATCATATTTTGTCCATGCAGGACATTGTTTCGTATCTGGCCGCGCGCGGCATCCGCGCCGAGCGCAAGAGCGTCTATGCGGACGTTGCGTGCCTGCAGGCGTTTGGAATGGATATCGTGCTGCAAAAAGGCCCCGGCGGCGGGTATTTTCTGGCTTCGCGCCCGTTTGAGCTGGCCGAGCTCAAGCTGCTCTCCGGCGCAGTGCAGGCGAGCAAGTTTCTGTCCGAGCGCAAGTCTGTGGCGCTCATTGAAAAGCTCTCGACGCTTTGCAGCAAGTATCAGGCCGCGCAGCTCAAGCGGCAGCTGACCGTCCGCGACCGCGTCAAGTCAATGAACGAGAGCGTCTACTATACCGTCGACCGCATCCACGAGGCCATCGCCCGGAACCTTCAGGTTCGCTTCCGCTACTTCGACTGGGGCGTGGACGGCCGCAAGCACGAGCGCCCGGGCGACTATTTCGCGAGTCCCTATGCCCTCGTCTGGGACGATGAAAACTACTACCTCATCGCCCACTCCGAGCGCCACGGTCTGACGCACTATCGCGTGGACAAGATGGCAAAGCTCACCATCACCCAAAAGCCTCGCGTCATGACGGAGGAGGCCAAAACGCTCGATCTCACGCGCTACGGAAAGGCGGTCTTCGGCATGTTCTCCGGGCAGGCGCAGCAGGTAAAGCTCCGCTTCCAGAACTCGCTCGCGGGCGTGGTCCTCGACCGGTTCGGCAAAGACGCAATGCTTGTGCCGGACGGAAACGAGCACTTCACGTTCACAACAGAAATCGTCGTCTCCCCCGTTTTCTACGGCTGGCTGGCAGGCTTCGGCGAGCGGGCCGAAATCCTCTTCCCGGAATCCGTCCGGGCGGAATTTGCCGCTCAATGCCGCAAAACGCTCGAGCTTTATAAATAATCCGAATCATTTCAAACGCCCGGTAAAGCAGTCAAGGCTCTACCGGGCGCTTTCTTTTTACTTTGCCTTCGCGATGAGCTCCGCCGCCGGCATCACGCCGTCCAAGCTCACCTGTTCCATCTTGCCCTCGTCGCACAGCCGCGCCGTGTCGGGGTCGATCGGAAGCCGGGCCAGCACGGGGAGGCTATACTCCAGCGCGATTTCGGAGAGCTTGCTCTTGCCGAAAATCTCAACGGTCTTGCCGCAGTCGGGGCACCTAAAGTAGCTGTAGTTCTCAACAAAGCCGTAGACCGGCACGTCCATCATCTTCGCCATATTCACGGCCTTGGAGACGATCATGGAAACTAAGCTCTGCGGGCTCGTAACGAGAATCACGCCGTTAATGGGAAGCGACTGGAACACCGTCAGCGGCACGTCGCCCGTTCCAGGCGGCAGGTCCACAAACATGTAGTCCACATCGCCCCAGCAGACATCCGTCCAGAACTGCTTGACCGCGCCCGCGACCACAGGCCCGCGCCAGACGACCGGGTCGGTTTCCTTGGGAAGCAGGAGGTTGATGGACATGATCTTAATGCCGTCTTTCGTCACAGCTGGAAGGATCCCGTCATCGCTTCCGACCGCGGGCTCATGCAGGCCGAACGCCTGCGGAATAGACGGGCCCGTGATGTCCGCGTCCAAGATCGCCGTTTTATAGCC
This sequence comes from Oscillospiraceae bacterium, assembly GCA_916988195.3. Taxonomy (GTDB): domain Bacteria; phylum Bacillota; class Clostridia; order Oscillospirales; family Oscillospiraceae; genus CAG-170. The sequence continues at coordinate 53,625 of CAKASQ030000009.1, read as the reverse complement.
GAGCTTGTTCATGGCGACCGCCATCATGGAGGTCACGGTGGATTTTCCCACGCCGCCTTTGCCGGAGACGACGGCGATGACATGCTTGATATTGGACAGCTTGTTGGCCGGGGCCAGCAGGCTCTCCGGGCTGCGGCTGGAGCAGCTTTCGCCGCAGCTGTCGCAGTTGCCGCTGCACGATGCACTCATAGTGAAAAACTCCTTTGTTTTTTGTTTTATTCTAATCCCCCAGAAGGGAAATGTCAAATGATTCGGCAGTGCCTGCCGGGGCTGCATTTTTTAGTTCCTACCGTGGCGCTTGCCGCCACGGACGGCAAAAACAAATTACATAGCTGCCTTCACAAAGGCGAACACCTCCCGCAGAAGGTAATTGACCCTCAAAATTTCCGGCCACGTCTGGCTGGCAAGCCCGTAAGGCTCCATGCCAAGCTTCCTCGCCAAATACTTTGCCCGGCAGAGATGGAAATCACTCGTGATGATGAGAACAGACGCTGTATCCATGCCGTGCTGTTCGGCGAGCACGCGGGAATACTCCAGATTCTCACGCGTGTCGTGCGCCTGTTCCTCCTGAATGACGCGGTTTTCGTCCACGCCCTGCTCTATCAGATACTTCGCCATGACGTATGCTTCGGTGTACGCCTCATCCGCGCCCTGCGCGCCAGAGACGATGACCTTCGCCTGCGGATGATCGTTCAGGTAGGAAAGCGCCAGATCGAGCCGCTTTTTGAGCGTCAGCGACGGCTGGTCGCCCTGTACCTGCGCGCCGAGCACCACGACAAATTCCGGCGCGGTATCCGCCTCGAACGTATCTGAGCGCCCGCTGCGGTCAATATAGGCCATCGCGCCGAAGACCGTCAGCATGCACACCCCTGTCAGCATCAGTAAAATCACGCGCCACGTCCTTTCGTGTTTTTTCCCGCGCAGAAGCCGCAGCAGAATGCACACCGCGGAAAGTCCCAGAAAACAGATCCCCGTCATCGCGACGTGGAAGGGAATCACAATCAGCGCGATTCCGAGCACGGCGAAAACCGCCGCCAGAATGATAAGCGTCATACGCCCTCCTCCAATTGAAGACTCAAGGCCTCCCACTCGTCCATCATGCCAGTGAGCTTCTCCTCCTCGGCCTGCTTTTCCTCCATCAGCCGCGCAAGCTCCTGATAGTCCGCGCTCGCCGCCGCGATTTTTTCGTCAAATTCCGCAACCAGCGTCTCCTGCTTTTCGATCTCCCGCTCGAGGCTCTTGATCTTCTTCTCAATCGCCTTGCTGCCGCCGGTCTGCTTCGGCTTTTCCTTCTTCTCGCGCTTTTCCTTCACAGGGGCGGCGATCTGCATGGCCTCGAAGGCCTTGATGGAGCGGTATTTTTCATAGCCGCACGGGAAATCTCGGATCGTCTGGTTCTCGAGTTCCCAGATACGCGTGGCGAATTTATCGACAAAATAGCGGTCGTGCGAGACGAACAGCAGCGCGCCCTCGTATTCCTCCAGCGCGTCCTCGACCCATTCGCGGGAAGCAAGATCCAGATGGTTCGTCGGCTCGTCGAGGATGAGGAGGTTGATCTTTTCGTCCATCAGCATGCAAAGCTGGAGCCTCGACTGCTCGCCGCCGGAAAGAGACGATACGGTCTTGAACACGTCCTCACCCTCAAACAGATACGCGCCCAGCCGGTCGCGCGCGGTCTGGACGGTGCAGTTTTTCTCATACAGCATCGTATCGAGAAGCGTCCGCTCGGGGTGCTCAAAATGGATGATCTGCGGAAGATACGCCCACTTGACCGTGGGGCCGAATTTGATTTTACCCGCGCCCGCCTCTTCGCCTAAGAGAACCTTTAAAAATGTCGTCTTGCCGGTCCCGTTGTCGCCAAGCAACGCGATGCGCTCGCCGCCCGCGACCTGCAAGTCCACGTCGTGAAAAAGCGTCCTTCCGTCAAACGCCTTGCCGAGCCCCTTGACGGAGAGTACTTCGTCTCCAAAGAAATCCCGCTCTGCAAAGCGCGCGCGCATGGTCTTCTCCGTCTTCGGCTTGTCGGTTTTTTCGATTCTGTCCATCCGGTGCTGGATGGACATGGCGCGGCGGTAGAGCGTGCGGTTGTTGATGCCCCAGCCCTTCATGCGCTCGAGCGTAAAGCCCAGCTGGGAGAGCTTGGCCTGCTCCTTTTCATACTGCTTGAGCTGGAGTTCAAAGCGCGCCTGCTTTTCCTGCACGTAAAACGAGTAATTTCCGGAGTAAAACTCCGCCTTCCCGTTCGATATCTCAATGATGCGATTTACAACACGGTCCAAAAAATACCGGTCGTGGGAAATGGTGAGGACCGTGCCTTTAAAGCGCGAAATGTACTCCTCCAACCACTCCACCGCGTGCATGTCCAGATGGTTCGTCGGCTCGTCGAGCAGCAGAATGTCCGTCTTCTCCAGAAGCAGCCGCGCGAGATTCACCCGCGTTTTTTCGCCGCCGGATAAAGACGAGAACAGCTGCTCGCGCTGCGTCTGCGAGATCATGAGGCCGTTGCAGATCTTATCCGTCTCGGTGTCAATTTCATACCCGCCGCCCGCTTCAAACCGGCTTGTGAGCGCGTCATACTCCGAAAGGACCTCCTTTGGCGTATGCTCGGTCATGGTCTTCTCCAGCTGCCGCATGCGCGCTTTGATTTTATCCAAGTTTGAAAACGCTGCGCGGAGCACATCGTTCACCGTGAACTCTGCCGGATAGACCGGGATCTGCGAAATGAGGCCGACCTTTTTTCCCTGCGCAAAGGCGATCTCGCCGGAATTATAGTCCATTTCGCCCGTCAGAATTTTAAAGAGCGTCGTCTTGCCCGCGCCGTTTTTGCCGAGCAGACCCACGCGCTCGCCCGACTGGACATCAAAGCTTATCCCGTCGAGCAGATTTTCGTCCTCGTCAAAGCTTTTGACGAGGTCTTTTACGGAAATGTCAATCATGTTCCATCCTCAAACAGCGCGAGAAATTCCTCCCGCGTATATAGTAAATTCAGCGCATCCAACAGCGCGTTCGCGCTCATGTGCGCCGGAAAGCGAAGCTTCTCCAAAAATGCCGCGCGCTTGGCCGCACTGTCCGGTCTTCCGGAAAGGCCCGCAGTGTAGAGATCAAATTTTGTGATCGTATCGCCCGGCTTTTTTGCCGCCTCGCCGCCCAAATCCGCACCCGCGTTCTCGAGTGCCTCGAGTAAAATTTCCTTCGTCATGCCCTCCACGCCAAGCAGCCCCTCTTTCCCGGGTGCGCGCTTGCGCTTTTCCTTACCGGGGATATCGGGGATGTATGCGTGCAGCACGCCCTCTTTGGGAAGTGCACCCTTCAGGAAATTCCGGATGACGAAGCCCGCGCCGTCGGAGTCTGTAAAAATAATGAGCCCCGTCGTTCTGGCGGCTTTTCGCAGCAGCTCCAGAAGCGCCTTGTCGCGCATCACGCCGAAGCCACGCGTCTGGAAGATCGTCGTGTCGACCAGCTGCGAGAGTGTGTTCTGATCGTACTTTCCTTCGACGACGATGGCCTGCCTGATCTTAACCACGGCGCGCCTCCTGCGAAAGCGTCGCCACGAGCACCTCTAAAATCCGCTCGGGCTCGTCCGCGCTCCGCTTCATGTCGCGGTCCGCCTGCAAGCAAAGCTCCACCGCTTTTTCGCAGAAGCTCTGAGACACGGACCTTGCCGCCGTAAAGGTGAGATTTGCGGCATAGCTGCTTTTGTTTCCGGTCAGCTCCATAAACGTCTGCTGGTTCTTCCCGCAGGCCGCAAGGGTTTTCGCGTAATAGAGCCTTCGGATCTGCGAGCCGACCGCACCCAGAATCGCGATGGGCTCGGCCTGCATGGCAAAAAGTTCCTGCAATTTTGTAAGGGCCAGCTGGAAATTGCCGCCCGCAATCGCGTTCGAAATGTCAAACGTCTGCGCGTTTAAAACGGGCGTGACCACCGCGTCAATGTCCGAGCGCTGGATTTCCTCGCCGGACGCGTAGGACGAAATTTTTTTGATTTCGCCCTCGAGCTGCGTCATGCCGCCGCCCGTCAGGAAGATGAGATAGCCCGCGAGCTTATCGGAGATCGTCTTTCCCTCGGCCCGGAAGTGCCGCGCGATCCACGTCGCAAGCTCCCGCTCCGAGGGCTTCTGAAACTCCACCACCTGCGCGCGCTTTTTGATGGTATCCGACAGCTTTCGCACCTGACCGTTCGGCCTATACTCTACCGTATCGTATACGAACACGAGGCAGACATACTCCGGCAGGTCCTCAAAAATCCCGCGGTATTGCTCTCTTGGCCCCTCGGGAATCTTGAAAAGGTCCACATCGTCCACACGTACGAGCGTCCGCTCGGCCATCATCGGCATGGCCTCCACCGCGTCCAGAAGCGCCTGCGGCGCGATACTTGCCGCATCAAAGCGGTGGACGTTAAACTCGGCGGCCGGGCCGTTTGATAGCTTTTTCGTGAGCTCCGCGAGATAATAATCCCGCAAAAACGCCTCTTCGCCGCAGAAAATATAAAAGTTTCCCAGCGTATTGTTTTTTAAATCCTGCTTGAATTGCCGCAGGCTATCGGCCACTTCCGCCGCCTGTTTCTTTGCCATAGGTTCCTCCCCGGATGACGATGGTTCCCAGCTCATCCGTCCGGTAAATTGCCGCGCCGGTATTTTGAATGCGCGCAAGCGTGTCCGCCGCCGGGTGACCGTAAGAATTCTCCGCGCCGACGGAAATGACGACACTGGACGCGCCGGTTCTTTGCAGCAGCGCATCGCTGGTCGAAGTCGCTGCGCCGTGGTGCCCCGCGACGAGCAGCTCAATATCCCGCAGATCATAGCGCGACAATAACCGGTATTCCGCGTTCTGGCTCAGATCGCCGGTTATTAGAATATCATATTTTTCGTGCGATGCCAAGACGCAAAGCCCGCCGTTGTTGCCGCTCTCGCGCAAATCAGGGCCCAAAATCGTAATGCAGCCATCCTTCGTCAAGAATTCTGTATCCTCACGGACAAATTTGATCTGCGTCCCGCTTTCCCGCGCAGCCTCCCGGATGCCCCGGAGCATCGCCCCGTCCTCGCGAATGGCCGGGAGCGGCAGGTAAAGCACATCGACACGAATTCTGGATAATAGCTGCGCCGCACCGTTGCAGTGGTCCGCGTCCAGGTGCGTTAAAATGAGCCGGTCGACGCAGAACACACCGTTCGTCTCTAAATACCTTGCGGCAAGCTCGCCGCTCTCGTCCTGCGCGCCGCCGCAGTCCACAACGCTCGTCTCGCCGCACGCCGTGTAAATAAGGCACTGCCCCTGTCCAACATCCAGCGCCGTGAACGTAAAGCCCGCGTTCCGGTAGTCCATCGCGGCAAGGCCCATGCAGACGGCGAACGTCCCGCCGAGTGCGAGCAAAACGACCGCGCCGCTGAGCTTTTTAGATCTCAGACAGATCAGCCAGACCGCGAAGAAGAAAAACACCGTCCAGACCGCAGCATATGGGTTTTCCAAAGAAACCGCGCTGTAGGGAAGGCTTGCCATGCCGCGGAAAATTCCGAGCGCCAGCCGCGCCGGCCACGCAAGAAGCCACCCAAGTCCGATTCCGATCGAGCTCCACACACAGGCCGCGATTGCCGTCACGAGGCCCGCGGAAAAGATCCCGCTCACGAGCCACAGGCAGAGCGCGTTCGTCACAAAGCCCGACACGGACATCAATTTAAAGTAGTATGCACAGATCGGAAGCGAAAACGCACTCGAGGCAAGCGAGCAGCACACGGCGGTAATCGCGGGCCTCAGCCCATGCGCAAGCTTCGGATGGTTGTCCTCAAGGTGCGAATATGCCTTGGACTCGACCATCGCGTGATAAAGGGGCTTTGCAAACAGCAGAATCCCGCCCGTCGAGGCAAACGACAACAGCAGCCCGACGTTCCGGATGGCCCACGGATTTTCCGCCAGCAGCAAAAGCCCCGCGAGAGAAAACGCCGTCCACGAATCGCGCTCGCGCCGAACCAAGCCCGATAACAAAAGCACCGTCTGCATCACGCCCGCCCGGACGCTCGAGGCGTTCGCCCCTGTGAGCAGCACAAAAAACCAGACAGTCGGGAGCCCGAGCGCTGCGCAGAGCGTGCGTTTGTTCGCGCAAAGAAGCATGATAAGCCCCGCAAGCAAGCTCACGTGCATCCCGGACACCGCGACGACGTGATAAATGCCGCTGCGGGAAAGATCATTTTTAAGAGAATAAGACAGCCCCTGCTTGTCGCCCGTCAGAAGCGCGATCAAAAAGCCCGAAACGTCCTCCGGGAAAACCGCCCGGCACGCGTCCTTGAGCCGCCTTGCCGCCAGCGCCGGAAGATGGCGAAGAGACCACGTTCCCGGCGTTACCGTAAGCTGTCCCTTCGCGGAAAGCACCGCCCAAACACCGCGCGAGGCGTAATATTCATCGCGCTCGAGATTGTCCGGGCTTGCCGCGCGAAGTTTCGCCGTGCAGAAAATTTGATCTCCCGGCGAAAGCGCCGCGTCCTGCTGGTAGTATAAAACGGCCTTCATCCCCGCCCCGCCGGTCTTGACCTTAACAAGCACAGCGCTTCCATACCGCGAGGCCGTCGGGTAATCCAGAACCTCGGCGTGGAGTTCCGCCTGATTTTGCGCGCAGAAGGCCTCGATCGGGCGAAGAAGCACCGCCCGGTAGCCCGCGCAGAACACGAGCGAGATTGCAAAGCCAAGAAGCGTCAGCCGCACGCCCTGCCACCGCGTTTTCAGAAGGCACACCGCCAGAACCGCAGCCAGAGCACCAAGAATTGCTGCCGCTGTCCATGCACTGCCTCGAAGGAACCAGACGCACGCGGCGCATCCAATTACAAAGCCGGCCGTGAACCAGCACAGCCGCCTCATTGCTCCTGCCCGGCCGGCGAGCTGCCATATTTTCTGCGCATCACAGCGACCTCCCCTTTAACGGCCCTCCGGTTCTGCAAGACGGACCGCGGCTATGGTTTTATGCTTGGAAAATCCGATTTTACGCTCTTTTTTGTCCTTGTCTCCAAGGCCCACAACGGTAAAAAAATAACCGCCCGGACTCACAAACCAGCGGTTACTTCTTTTCGTAATCATTGGGGATCTGCCCGATTGTCGGCAGCACCCTCACGGTATTTAGTATACCTGTTTTCCCAAAAATGTCAAGTCCGCCCCCAACTTGGAAGTGGGCTTGCATTTTCCGACAAATTATGGTATTGTCAGAATGGTGCTACCGATAAACGGCAAGCGGGCGGCTCCCCACCGCATTTGCGGAGGGTAAAACGTCTTTTTGTGCCCTCCGACACATAGAAAGGGGGGCTGCGACTTATGGTTACATATTCGGATTTATTCGAGTTTTGTATACTCATGGTCACTGTCATCGGCCTCGTCATTAAGGTCTGTAACAGCAAAAAGAAGTAACCGCCCAATCCTCGCAAGATTGCGGTTACTTCTTTCTCGCAATTAACCGGGGAGCTGCTCGTTTGCCGGTAGCACCCTTGCTATATTTAGTATATCCGATTTCTCCCAAAAGTCAAGGCCTGTAACGTAGAATTCCCCACATCCTCCAAAAATGCGTGGGGCGATGCCCGCACCGCGTTTCCCTCCACCGCGTAGGGGGCGATGCCCACATCGCCCCAAGGGCACGGACGAATTCGCCGGGAATTTTCGTAAAATCGGTTTCTACCGCCGGGTCGATGTGGGCATCGACCCCTACGAACCCGATTCGTCCTCCGGCTCGTCCGGAAGGTACTCTACGATATCCTCGATGTCGCAGGATAGGATTTCACACAGACGGTTTAGCGTGTACGTGCTGACATGCTCATTTTTCCGCAGGCGGTCAAGCTGTCCACCACTCATATGATACTGATTGATCAGCTTGTACTGAGAAACCTTCTTCTTTTTCATTGTTTCCCAGAGCCGGGTATAGAGAATCATGAAACCACCACCATGAAATATGGTAAGCACACGTCGGCTTGTTGACAATCACCCGATACCGGTTTATAATCCGAAATAAGGTTTGGTTTTGGGAGGTTGATGAAAAAGTATGGAAAGAGCAGACGAACTGGATATTGCTTTATTGCGGCAGATGGAGCGGGAGATTCTTCTGGATACGGTGTATGACGAACGGCGGCTATCGGACGCGGAACTCAAGTCGCTTTTAAAAGAGCGCAGCGTACGTGCGTTGGGTAAGATTCGCCGCATTTTGGACGAGGACACGGCGGACGAGGACTGCTTTTCGAGGATCGAGGCCATCGTCAAAGTCTATGAAGCCATCGGCGCAGACGGCGGCGCGAGGCACGATTTTTAAATATCTATAAATCACCCGCGCAGAGGCCTTCCCGGTTCTGCGCGGGCATTTTTTATCTCAGCTCAGATAGACGACGGGTTTGATGAGGTCCGGCGTTTTGTCCTTCATGAGGTAAAGCGCCTGCTCGACGTGCGAAAAGCCGTAGAATTTGTGCGTAAGAAGCAGCGACGGGTCGACGCGCTTTGTCTCAATGAGGCGCAGCAGCCGTTCCGTGCGGAGCCGTCCGCCCGGCATGAGACCGCCGCGAATTTGCTTGTGCGCCATGCCGCACCCCCATTCAGCGCGCGGGATTTTCACGAAGTCTCCTTCGCCGAGATAATTGACGTTTGCGATGATGCCGCCGGGCTTTACCATGCGGATGGCTGCGTCGAACGTATCGGCGTTTCCGCCCGCGACGACGACCTTGTCAACGCCCTTTCCATGCGTCCGCTCTAAGACTTGCCCCGCAAGATCGCCGTTTTTGTAGCTCAGAAAATCTGTCGCGCCGTATTTTGCGGCCACATCCATGCAGTTTTTCCGCGTCCCGACACAGTATACATCTCCTGCCCCGCGCAGGACACACGCGCGCACCGCCATGAGCCCGACAGGCCCAATGCCGATGACGCAGACGCTTTCTCCGAACTGGATATCGGCCAGCTCCGCCGCGTGAAAGCCGGTCGGCATCATGTCGCAGAGCATGCAGGCCGTGCCGGGGTCCAGATCGTCCGGCAGGCGCGCCATGTTCGCGTCCGCTTCGTTCACATGGAAAAACTCCGCGAACACGCCATCTTTGAAGTTTGAAAATTTCCAGCCCGCAAGCATCCCGCCCGAGTGCATCGCAAAGCCGCGCTGTGCCTCCTCGCTTCCCCAGTCGGGCGTGATGGCCGTGACGATCACGCGGTCGCCGGGTCTAAAATCCCGCACGAGGCTTCCGACCTCTACGACCTCACCCACGGCCTCATGGCCTAAAATCATGTCCTTTCGCTCGCCGAGCGCGCCCTCCCAGACGGTGTGAACATCGCTCGTGCAGGGCGAGACGGCAATGGGGCGGACGATTGCGTCCAGTGCGCCGCAGGTTGGGCGAGCCTTTTCGATCCACCCGGTTTTTCCTGCGCCGAGCATTGCAAAACCTTTCATATAGAACTCCTTTTCCAGAAATGATACCGGTATTGTTTCCCGAAACGCATGGTTTTACGCGCCCGCCTTGCATTTTTGCCTGCTCACTGGTATGATAAAAACCGTCCGGAATACCGGGCGGTCTGGAGGAATTTTCATGGCAGTCGACTGTCATATCCATATGGCGCTGGACGGCGGATACTGGAAGGACGCACTGGCGCGTCACAAGGAAGCGCCCGACGAGGCGTTCATCCGAAAAACGCTCGAAACGTACAAACGCCTCGGCTTTACCTATCTTCGAGACGGCGGCGACCGCTGGGACGCGGGCAAACGGGCGAGCGAACTGGCCCCGGAATACGGCATCCGCTACCGCACGCCGGTCTTTCCGATCTACCGCAAGGGACACTACGGAAGCTTCATCGGACGCGGCTTCGAAACGCTTGATGACTTCCGCGCGCTTATTTCCGAGGTGAAGGTCAGGGGCGGGCATTTTATCAAAATCATGATCTCCGGCCTGATGGATTTTAACCGCTACGGCGTTCTGACTGACGAGCCAATGCCGGGAGCCCTCATTCGGGAGCTGACCAATATCGCACACGGCGAGGGCTTTTCCATCATGGCGCACGCAAACGGGGACGCGGCAGTGCGCGGTGCGGTGCTGGCCGGAATTGATTCGGTAGAGCACGGCGCGTATTTGACGGATGAGACGCTTCATATGCTCGCGGAAAGCAAAACCGTCTGGGTGCCGACGCTCGTTACCATTGGGAATCTGATCGGAGATACACGCTTTCCCGAGGAGGCGACAAGGCCGCTTCTCGCCTATCAGATGGCGGCCGTCCGAAAAGCGGCAGACTTTGGCGCGCTGATTACTCCCGGCAGCGACGCGGGCGCGTATCGGGTCTTTCACGGACAGGGCGGACTCGACGAACTGGCGCTTCTGCGCGAAGCGCTGGGCGAAAATGCAGACGAGATTCTCGCGCGGGGCACGGCAGAGATCGAAGCGCGGTTCTGAAGTGTTGCGCTTTTTCGGAAGGCCTGATACAATAAGAGAAACGAACCATAGACCGGGAGGCAGACGCATGTGCGCAAAAAAGGCGAAAACCACAAAAAAGAAGATCGTTTCTGCGGCCTGGAAGCTCTTTTATGAGCAGGGCTACGACAATACGACGGTAGACGATATTGTAGAAGAATCCGGCACCTCGAAGGGCTCGTTCTATCACTACTTTGAGGGCAAGGACGCGTTACTCAGCTCGCTGTCGTTCCTGTTCGACGAAAAATACGAAGAGCTCATGCCGACCGTCGACCCCGAGATGAACAGCGTCGACAAGCTCCTGTATCTCAACCGGGAGCTCTTCGGTGTGATTGAAAACACGGTATCTTTAGAGCTTCTGGCGCGGCTTTTTTCCTCGCAGCTCATCACCAAGGGCGAGCGGCATTTATTAGACAGCAGCCGAATTTATTATAAGGTGCTGCGGCAGATCATTTCCGAGGGCCAGCAGCGCGGGCAGATTCGCGACGATGTAACAGCCAACGAAATCTCGAAGCTCTACGCCGTCTGCGAGCGCGGGCTCATGTACGACTGGTGCATCTGCGGCGGAAATTACTCCCTCAAGAGCTACGCGGCCTCGGTCATGCCGATGCTGCTGGCTTCCATTCGAAAAAATAATTTTTGAATAAAATTTTGAATGTTCTTTGGTCTATAAAATGTATTTCAAAAAACTCCTGTAATTTCAGCAGTAAATCCGATTTTATGCGCAGCGCGGTATGGACGATAGTCTATACCGCGTTCTGTGTTGCAGTCTATTTTTCGGCATGATAAGATACGCGGGAATTGTGAAAAGTTTGTTAAGGAGTTGGTTTTTATGATGAACGCAGAAGTTCTCGCGTTCGTACTGTACTTTGTGCTGATGCTGGCCATCGGCGTGGTGTTCTTCTTCAAAGAGCGCGGCGCAGGCGAGAAGGAATATTTCCTTGGCGGCCGCCATATGGGCCCGTGGGTCACGGCAATGAGCGCGCAGGCGTCCGACATGTCGGCGTGGCTTCTCATGGGTCTTCCCGGCTCGATCCTGGCCTTCGGCTTTGGCCAGATCTGGATTGGTATCGGCCTCGCCCTCGGTACGATCGCGAACTGGGTCATCGTCGCGCGCCGTCTTCGCTGCTTCTCGGAGGCCGCGAACGACTCGATCACGCTGCCGCAGTACCTGTCTAACCGCTTTGCGACGAAGAGTCTGGCACTTCAGATCATCTGCGCCGTCATTTTCCTCGTGTGCTTCACGATCTATGTCGCCTCCGCGTTTGTTTCGGGCGCAACGGTCTTTACGATGGTGTTCCCGAGCCTGTCTAACCAGACGGCGATGCTCCTCTTCGCGCTGATTATCATCATCTATACTTTCCTCGGCGGCTACAAGGCCGTGTGCTGGACGGACTTTTTCCAGGGCCTTCTGATGCTCTGCGCAGTGCTCGCGATCCCGATCGCGATTGTCGCAACGCAGAACCTCGATGTGACCGCGCTCGAGCGCGTCTATGTAAACGCGCAGGACGGCACGCAGTACGCCTTCGGCAGCAGCCTGTTTACCTCCAGCTGGCAGGATATCGCTTCCGGCCTTGCGTGGGGTCTCGGATACTTTGGCATGCCGCACATCATCGTGCGCTTCATGTCGATTGAAAAGCCCTCGATGGTCAAAAAGAGCGCGATTGTCGCGTGCGTGTGGGTGGTTCTGTCGCTTGGCGCGGTGTGCCTGATCGCGTACTTTGGCCGTATGCTGGTCGCGGACGAGCTGCTCCCCGCCGGCCAGCAGAAGACGATCTTCATCGTGCTGGCGCGCAAGCTCTTCCCGGCGTTCTTAGCCGGCATTCTGCTCGCAGCCATCATGGCGGCTTCCATGTCTACGGCAGACAGCCAGCTGCTCGTCGCCTCGTCGTCGTTTACGTCCGATATCTATAAGCCCGTGTTCCGCAAGAACGCGTCTGATAACGAGATCCTCTGGGTCGGCCGCCTGGTTGTCCTGATCGTCTCGGTCATCGCGTATATGATTGCGTCCAGCAAGGGCGAGGGCGCGCAGGCAATCATGAACATGGTAGAAAACGCGTGGGGCGGCTTCGGCTCGGCGTTTGGCCCGGTCGTAATTCTGTCCCTGTTCTGGCGCAGACTCACCTACAAGGGCGCGGTCGCCGGCGTTGTGGCCGGTGCGCTCACAGACGTTCTGTGGTACCTGTTCCTCTCTGCTTCCACCGGCGTTTACGAGCTTCTGCCCGGCTTCGCAGTCGGTATGCTGGTGTGCGTCGTCGCCTCGCTTCTCGATAAAGCGCCCGTCAAAGAGGTCACCGACATCTTTGACGCCGCGCTCAGCAAGTATAACGATTAAGGAAAATCTTTTGTCTTACGGGATTTCCAAAGCCGATGCGTAGGGGCGGACGCCTCTGTCCGCCCGGCAAACCGCATAACCGAAATGCGAAAATCTCCGGCAAAATCGATGATTCCCATGGGCGGGCAGAGTCGCCCGCCCCTACGGAGTTTTCGTAAAAATCAAACATTCCGGTATATAAAACCCCGCTGCACGGACATCAAATCGGTGCAGCGGGTTTTGTTATTCTGTTTCGTCCAAAAGCGGGCGCATGGCGCCGCAGGCGTCAAAGCGGGTGTCGCGGGAGTCTGTGATATAGACGATTCCTGCGGCAGGGTCCGGGATCGCGTCGGCAAGCAGCTCCTTATCGGAGTCGATCTGCGAGGCGTTGTTTGTCTCGATGAAGACCCGGCTGGCGTAGGCCGCGACCTCGGGGTCGCTTGTTCCAAGGTCCAGGCGGATGGACTGGTTGAGAAGGTTCGCGGACAGGTTGTCCGCCGCGTCCAAAACTGCCTCCTGCTTTGTGACGCTTCCCGTCCACGAAATGCGGTCGGAGTCCGGGAAATAGAAATCGTCGAACAGCACCTCGTCAAAGCCAAGGTTCGCAAGCTCCAAAGCGATGGAGGTCAGATACCCCTGCACGTCGTTGCTGTACGGGTTCATCCAGTAGCAGTTGTTTTCATCCGTCCACAGTGCGCCGTTATAGAGCGGCAGCGCCTGCGACTGGTGCTTGAGGGAGTACTCCGGGTCAGAGAATGCCGGGACGCGCGCGATGAGCGTCACGCCCTTTTGCTGCGCAAGCTCGGCGATGAGACTGTCGACCTGCTTGATGTCCATCACTGTCGCCTTGGCCGCGCCCGTGATGGCGGTCGAGTAATAGAAGCTTCCGTAGACGCTCTTGACGTCGATCATGACGGCGTTATAGTCGTCCATCTGAGAAAGCGCCGCGCGCACCGCATCCATGTCCTTTGCCATCATCGTGGTCGTGATGTAATAGCCGGTCAGCTTTCCCGTCTGCGAAGACGTATCCTCCTCGTCTGAAGCCGCGTCCAGCACGGTATCGAACGAAAAATCCTCATCCGAAGCGGCCGCTTCAGGCGCACGCGCTGCAGACAGATGCTGCTCATAGTCGAGGTGCGCGCCGGAACTGTCGTAGATCACAAAACGCCCGACGTAGATGAACCGGCAGACGACGAGCGCCGCAATTCCAAGCAGCACCAGAAGTATGGTCAGAAGCGTCCGCTTGAGAAGGCGTTTGTTGCGGTAGGAAAAAATGCGCAAATCGCGTCGCCTCCCGTCTTTAGGCCAGCGCGGCCGTCACGCGGCACCAGTCGTCTTGCTGCTTGGTCGAGAGGATCTGCATGCCCGCCTTTTCCAAAGCAGAAAGCACCTCGGGAAGGCGCGTATTTAAAATGCCGGAGCAGATGAACACGCTGTCCTCGCTGAGAAAGCTTGCCGCGGCGGGCGCAAGGGGGATGATAACGTCCGCAACAATGTTCGCAAGGACGATATCGTAGCTCTTTTTGAGCTTTTCCATCATCGCCGTATCGCCGATCACATCGCCCGTCAGCGCGGTGAAGCGGTCAGGCCCCAGCTGGTTGATGGCGGCGTTCTGCCGCGCGATGTCTTCGGCCTTCGGGTCAATATCCACGCCCGTAGCATGCTGCGCGCCGAGAAGCAGCGCCGTAATGGACAATATGCCGCTGCCGCTTCCAAGGTCCAGGACCTCTTCTCCCCCTTGAATCGCGCGCTCGAGCTCTTCCATGCACATCTGGGTCGACGCGTGCGCGCCGGTTCCGAAGATCATGCCGGGGTCCAGCAGCACCTCCACGCGGTGCTCCGGGTTTTCCGGATGCAGCCACTCGGGCACGACCAGAAGCCGGCTGCCGATTTTAAGCGGCTGATAATACTGCTTCCAGTTGTTTTCCCAGTCCTCGTCCTTCACGTGCTCGAGCGTCACATCGAGGGTTCCGAACTCGATCTTCGGATACTGCTGCGGAAGCAGACGCAGCTGGTCTTTGAGATAGGAGATCGTCTCGGGCGCGGCGGGAGAATCCTCGATGTAGAGCCGGATCTGGCTCAGACCCTGCATCTGCTTTTCAAGGCCCTCGTCCACATAGTCCCAGTACTGCTTGTTGTTTTCCAGAAACTCGTGGAACTCGTCCTGATCGTCCATAATAAAGCTGTCGAAGCCGAGCATCGTCAGCCGCTCTCCGACCAGCTCAATGGCCTGTGAGGTCGTCTTGATGCAAACTTCAATCCACTGCATGATAGTCCTCCTTCGAAAATTCGAAGCAGCGCCGCGCAATTGCGCAAACCTGCCCAAAATAACGTATGATACATTTTACATGAAAACGATCGGAATAACAAGTAATTTTTACGCGGGTTTTTGCGCCTCCGGTTTTACTTTTTGCGCATTGTATGGTATGATGTGACAAACTGTACGTGATAGATAAGGATGATAGAATGAACCATCGAACCGAGATCCTGCCCGGCGTGTACCTCACGGCGGTGCAGTCCGACAAATTCAAGACCGGCTGCTTCAGTCTGAATCTTCTGCGGCCGATGAAAAAAGAGGAGGCGGCGGCAAACGCGCTCATTCCGAGCGTTCTTCTGCGCGGAAGCGAAACCTGCCCGGACATTGCCTCCATCTCCGCAAAACTGGACGAGCTCTACGGCGCGAGCGTCGGCACGCTGGTACGCAAAAAGGGCGAAGTGCAGCTGGTCGGGTTTTACTGCGACTATGTGCAGGATGAATATGTGGACGAGCCGGTCTTTGCACCCGTGATGGCGTTTCTGGCGGAGCTCTTATTACATCCCCGGCTGGAAAACGGCGCATTTCCGGAAGCAGTTGTAGACAGCGAGAAGCTGAATCTCGAGAACGCGATGCTCTCGCGCATCAATGACAAGCGCACCTACGCGGCCTCGCAGCTCATCCGCACCATGTGCGCCGGGCAGCCCTACGGCATTCCCCGCATCGGAGAGCCGGATGATTTAAAAAACATCACGGCAAAGAGCCTTTACGCGCACTACCGGGACCTTCTCGCAACGAGCCGCGTGGAGCTGTTCTACATGGGAAGCTTATCCCCGGCAGCAGTCACGAAGGTGCTGCAAACCGTGCTGGCAGAGCTTCCGCGCGCGGAAGTCTTCGTTCCCGTCGGAACCACGCCTGCGCCAGCGGCAAGGCCCGTGCAGGAGAAGACGGAGCGGCTCGATGTGACGCAGGGAAAGCTCAGTCTCGGCTTTTTTACCGACATTACGGCAAAGGACCCGCGCTATCCCGCGCTGGTTCTGGCGGCGACGGTCTTTGGCGGCGGCGCGACGAGCAAGCTCTTTACGAACGTGCGCGAGAAGATGTCCCTCTGCTATTACGCGAGCGCGTCGTTTGAAAAATTCAAGGGCGTCCTGAGCGTGAGCTCGGGCGTAGAATTTTCAAAGCTCGAGACGGCCAAAACAGAAATTCTCCGGCAGCTGGAAGCGTGCAAGGCCGGCGATATCACGGACGACGAGCTGGAATCGGCCAGAGGCTATCTCGTCTCCGATCTGAAAATCGCGATGGACAGCCCCGGAAGGCTCGACGACTATTATATGGGCCAGATCCTGCTGGAGCAAGACGGCACGATGGAGGACCTGGCAAGCGCCATTACGCGCGTCACGAAGCAGGAGGCAGCCGACGCGATCCAGGCGCTGCGGCTCGATACCATTTATGCGCTCGAGGGGGTGACGGTATGATACGAAAGGATTTCCCGAAGCTCGGCGAGCACTATTTTGAAGAAAGGCTCCCGAACGGCCTTCTTGTCCGCGTCATGGAAAAGCCGGGCTTTGCCAAGCGGTACGCGTTCGTCGCGGCAGACTACGGCTCAATTGACGCGGAGTTCTTCCTGAACGGCAAAAAGTACGTGACCCCGCAGGGCGTGGCGCACTATCTCGAGCACAAGATGTTTGACCTCCCCGAGGGAAACGCCATGCAGGAGTTCGCCAAATACGCCGGTGCGAACAACGCCTTTACAAGCTACACCATGACGGCCTACTACGTCGAGTGCACGGAGCATTTGGAAGAGAATTTCGAGATCCTCCTTCGCATGGTCACGACCGGGTATTTTACAGACGAGAGCGTCCAGAAAGAGCGCGGCATCATCGCGCAGGAAATCAAAATGTACGAGGACAGCGCAGACTCCGCCGTGATGGAAAATCTGTTCCGCATCATGTATCAGAACCACCCCGTGCGCAATAACATTGCAGGCACGGTCGAGAGCATCGAGGAAATTACGGCCGATACTCTGAAACTCTGCCACGACGCGTTCTACGATCCCTCGAACCTCATCGTCTGCGTCATCGGCGACGTGGACGCGGCCTCCATCATCGAGCAGGCGCGCAGGCTGACCCCGGCGGGAAAAAAGCCGCAGTTCGAGCGGTGCTGTGGTGCGCCCGAGCCCGAGAAGGTTCCGGTCCGAACGATCGAAAAGCAGATGGAAATCGCCATGCCGGCCTTTGCCATCGGCTTCCGCTGCCCGGACGCAGGGCGCGGCGCGGACGCGATGCGCATGGACCTCATCGGCGAGATGGCGGGCGAGATGCTCATCGGCGAATCATCCAAGCTCTATCAGAAGCTCTATGACGAGAACGTCATCGACGCGGACTTTTCCGTCGACTACGAGCGCATGAGGGGCATGGCGCTTCTGGAGCTGTCCGGCGACAGCGAAGACCCCCGGCGCATTTTGCGGGAGGTTCTGGCGGAAGCGGCGCGCGTTTTGGAAACCGGCGTTGACCGGGCGCTTCTCGCGCGGCTCAAAAAATCCGTCACCGGGCGCAGGCTCCGCGAGCTCGACGGCTTTGAAGGAACGTGCTACCGCATGTGCGCGTATTATTTTGACGGCGCGGAATATTTTGATTATCCGGAAATTTACGCAAGCGTCACGGCGGAGGATGTGGAACAATTTATCCGTGAGAACGTCAAAGAAGAACAGGCGTTCTTGTCGGTCATCACGCCGAAGCGCGAGGAGGAATAAACTATGCTTCTGACCTCACCTATTTCGTTTCCGAACCTTGGCATCACGGTAGACCCGAGCCCCGTTGCCTTTACGATCTTCGGAAAAGAGATTTACTGGTACGGTATCATCATCGCCTGCGGCTTTTTGCTGGCCGTGCTCTACATGATGTACCGCGCCAACACGTTCGGGCTCACGCAAGACGATGTGCTCGATCTCATTTTGTGGGCGGTTCCCATCGGCGTTGTGTGCGCGCGGCTTTACTACTGCGTGTTCTACTGGGACCTGTACCGCGATAACCCCATCTCCATGCTCTACATCTGGGAGGGCGGTTTAGCGATCTACGGCGGTATCATCGGCGGCGCGATCACTGTGCTTGTTTTGAGCCGCGTGAAGAAGATCCCGCCGCTGGTCATGCTCGACAACGCCTCTATGGGCGTGATCATCGGCCAGATCTGCGGCCGGTGGGGCAACTTCATGAACCGCGAAGCGCACGGCAGCGTGACGGACTCGTTTTTCAAAATGGGTCTTGCCGACGCAGCGGGCAATATCACCTACTACCATCCGACATTCCTGTATGAATCGGTCTGGAACCTCGTGGGCTTTATCGGCCTGCATTTCTACTGCAAGAAGCGGAAATTTGACGGCGAGGTGTTTTTGCTCTACGTCGCGTGGTACGGCCTTGGGCGCGCGTGGATTGAGGGTCTTCGCACCGACAGCCTGTACCTGTTCTCGACCGGTATCCGCGTCAGCCAGCTCGTTGCGGCGGTATCGTTCGTCGCAGCCGCAGGCGCAATTGCGTTCGTGCTTTTGAAGAAAAAGCCGAAGCCCGAGAACCTTTTTGCGAACCGCATCCATGAATCGCCTGACACGCAGGACGAAAAGCCCGACGAAATGTGAACTTTTTGAAAAAAGTGCGCAAAAATACCACACATTCTGAAAAGTGTGATATAATCGAAATCAGAAATGCAACAACCTAGAAGGGAGTATTTACTATGAATCTGTCTGAAAACTTTGAAAGCGTCAAGAATTTTGCGATGGGCGCTGCCCAGACCGCGACCCAGAAGGCCAAGGTTCTGGCTGCCGTCGCCAAGGCAAACGTCTCCATCTACGCCGAGGAAGACAAAATCCGCAAGGCCGAAGCCCAGCTCGGCAAGCTCTACTATCGCGACTACGCAGTCGGCGAAGAGATGGACACGGCGGAGTACCTTCCGTGGTGCCAGAAGATCGACGAATCCAAGAAGCTCATTGCCGAGCTCAAGGACTACATCGACGATGTAAAGGCCGCCGATGTAGCGCCTGCCGCGCCGGGAACTGCCTGCGAGGCCGACTTTGAGGACGCGGAGCCCAAGGCAGAGGATGCGGCTGCTGCGGAAACGCCCTGCTGCTGCGAAGCGCCGAAGGAAGAGGAAGCCGCTCCCGCCGAGACCCCCGAAATTAAAATCGAGGTCGTAGACGACGAGCCCAAGGCCGAATAATTTTCCAACAAACCGAAATGCTCCCTCTATGCTGTCATAGGGGGAGCTTTTTCGGCTTGGGTGCGCAGGAAAAACCCCGCCTCCGTGTGGAAGCGAGGTTCGTTTCTTGATAGATGAATCAGGCCTTGGCCTTTTCGCTGCCGGACTCGCTCTTGGCGTAGCTCTTGAGCGCGTTGACGACGATCGTCAGGCCCAGCACAATCAGGAGCACCGCGATGATCAGCTGCAGGCCGTTCGCGATGAACACCGCGCCCCAGGTCGTCTCGCCGGCCGGAATCGTGGTGGCCGCTGCCGCCTGAATGGCTTTGACCATCGCAAGAAGCCGCTGGACAAGCGCCGTAAACGTCACGCAGAGCATGATGATGAGCGGTGGGAAGAGCATCTTGTTGCTGCGGCCCGTGACCTTCAGGAAGACGCACAGCGTGATGAGCACGAGCGCGGAGAGAAGCTGGTTGGCAGAGCCGAAGAGCGGCCAGATATTCGCGTAGCCGATCTGGGTGAGCAGGAAGCCGAACGCCAGCGTGAGAGCCGTCGAGAAATACGTGTTGCAAAGGAGCTTGCGCCACGGCTCGGCATGCGCCATATCGTCCACGGAGAAGAGCTCCTGGAAGCTCATGCGGCCGATTCTTGCCACCGCGTCGAGGCTCGTGAGCGCCAGCGCGGAAACGCACATGGTCATGAAGACCGTCGCCGCGTAGCTCGGAACGCCGAACATCTCAAAGAAGCCCGCAACGCCGCGGCTGAAGATCTGGAACGGGGTGCCCGCTGCGGGCGTGCCGTCTGCTGCTGCCGCCGCACCGGCCACGCAAAGCGCCAGAACTGCAAGCAGGCTCTCGAGCACCATTGCGCCGTAACCGACTTTGAGCATGTCCTTTTCGTTTTCAACCGTCTTCGAAGACGTACCGGAGGAGACGAGGCTATGGAAGCCGGAGACTGCGCCGCAGGCCACCGTGACGAACAGAATCGGGAACATCGAGCCAAGAGACGTGTTGAAGCTCGTGAACGCCGGAAGGTTCATCGTGGGGTGCGCGACCAGAAGGCCGACGGCTGCGCCCGCGATCATGCCGATGAACATGAACGTCGTCATGTAGTCGCGCGGCTGCTTGAGAAGCCACATTGGAAGCACAGCCGCGAAGAAGATGTAGACGAACGTGATGTAGCTCCAGGTCGACTTGCCGTAGATGAGCGGACAGTTCATGCCGACGGCAAAGGAGGCCGCGATAAACAGAACGCCGAGCACCGCTTCTTTCCAGCCCGAGAGGTTCCACTTTTTCTGAACGAGGCCAAATACCACGGCAAAGGCCATGAACATGATTGAGACCATGCCGGCCGCGCCGTTCGTCTGCGCCGCCTCCGCCAGCTGCGTCACGCCGTCAACAACCGTATACGCATTGAATGTGCCCGCCACCATGTCCGCAAACGCCGCGATGACAATTCCGCAGAAGAGCCAGCAGAAAAGAAGAAACAGCTTCCTTCCGAGCTTTCCGATGTACTTTTCGATCAGCATGCCCATGGACTTGCCTTCGTTCTTGACCGAGGCGTAGAGCGCGCCGAAGTCCGTGACCGCGCCGAAGAAGATGCCGCCGATGAGCACCCACAGCAGCACCGGCACCCAGCCGAAGGCTGCCGCCTGAATCGCGCCCGTGACAGGGCCCGCGCCCGCAATGGACGAGAACTGATGGCTGAAAACCGTCCAGCCGTTCGTCGGCACATAGTCCTTGCCGTCGTTTTTCCGCACGGCGGGGGTTTTTGCTGCCGGGTCAATGCCCCACTTCTTTGCCAGCCAGCGCCCATAGAGTACATAGGCCGCAAACAGCACGACGGCTGCCAGCAATACGATGACGAGTGTGTTCATAAAAGTTCCTTCTTTCACAGGAAATTGCTCTCACCCGGTTTTTGCCACGAAAAAAGCCCTCATCCTTGCCGGTACGTTCCCAAAAAACGCACCCATGCAAAGACGAAGGCATAACAAATATACTTCCGCGTTACCACTTTGCTTGCAGGAAAACCTGCCGCTCATTCGCCGCTGACACGGCGCTCCCTTCTAACGGTGGGAAACCGGCTCCGACTACTTGCGGCCTAGAGAAATCCGCTTTTGCCAAAGCTGCTCGCAGGGGATAACCGTCCCGCTCCTTGCTGCCGTCTCGCACAACCGACGGCTTTCTGGAAACGGTGCTGCGGGGAAGTCGTGTCCTGTTCATAGCAGTTGCCAGATGATGATGGCATTAAAATACGCACTTTTTCGCCATTTGTCAATTCCCTTTTGCGCGAAAGAAAAAACTTCGGCGTAGCTGACGAATTTCACAAAACAGAACGTGAACTTTTGGTCAAAACAACAATGCAGCGTGTCGCTGCACGCAAAAACGCCCCAGGTTTCCCTGAGGCGCTTGCTGTTTCAAACTCAATCCTGATCCCAGTTGTGCCAGACGTTCTGGACGTCGTCATCGTCCTCGAAGATATCGAGCATCTTTTCCATGTTGGAGATATCCTCGGGATTTTCCAGCTTCTGATAGTTCTGCGGCACCATTTCGATCTGCGCGGACTCGAACTTGTAGCCCTTGTCCTCGAGTGCCTTGGCAACGTCGTTAAAGTCTGCCGGATCGGTGTAGACCGTGAAGCAGCCCTCTTCCGGCTGGAAGTCGGCAGCGCCCGCGTCGAGCGCGTCCATCATGACCGCGTCTTCCTCGAGCTCTTCTTCCTCGTTGTCGATGACGATGACGCCCTTCTTGTCGAATGCCCAGCTCACGCAGCCGTTCACGCCGAGGCTTCCGCCGTATTTATCGAAATGGTGGCGGATGTTGCCCGCAGTGCGGTTGCGGTTGTCGGTCATGGTCTCGACGATGACGGCGACGCCGCTCGGGCCGTGGCCTTCGTAGGTGATGGACTCATAGCTGTCGCCCTGACCGGCGGAAGCCGCCTTTTCGAGCACACGCTTGATGTTGTCGTTCGGCATGTTGGCCGCCTTGGCCTTCGTAATGACGGTCGCCAGACGGGCGTTATAGGCAGGGTCTGCCACGCCGCCGCCTTCTTTGACGGCAACGATCATTTCCTTTGAAATTTTGGTAAAGGCCGCCGCGCGCTTTGCGTCCTGCGCGCCCTTCGTTTTCTGAATGTTATGCCACTTGGAATGTCCGGACATGTGGTTTCTTCCCTTCGTTACAATATCGCCTGTTATTTTATCACAGCCGCACAGCAGAAATCAACTGCTTGCCGCACAAATTACAGAAATTGCGTCTCATCCCTGTGCGTCCGCGCGCGGAAAACCGGAATTTCCGGGAAAGCCTCCCGCAAAATCCCCTCGAGCACGTCGCAGATGGGGTTCTCCGTCTCAAAATGTCCCGCGTCGATGAGATTGAGGCCGCAGTACTTTGCCTCTTCAAAGTGATTGTACTTGAGGTCTGCCGTTACGAACGTGTCGCAGCCCGCAGCAATCACGTCGCCGATCTCACTGCCGCAGCTTCCGCCGCCGACGGCGACCTTGCGCACAGGCTTTCCCGCATCGGAAAATCGGACGCCCGGGCAGGACAGCACCCGCTTGACAAAGGCTGCAAACGCCGCAAGGGGCTGCTCGGCCACCTCACCCATGCGTACAAGCCCATAAGGCCGTCCCTTCGCGTCCGTGCCGACGGGGTTCAGAATCTCAATATCCGCCAGTCCCAGCCGAGATGCAAGCACGTCGTTGACCCCGCCGGGGCAGCAATCAAGATTCGTGTGCAGATTCAGGCTCGCGATGCCGTTTTCGATCAGGTACAGCAAATTCCGACCGTCGTAGCTGTCACTGTTCACCTGCTTGATGCTCTGGAAAATCAGCGGATGGTGCGTCACGACAAGCTCGCAGGAAAGCGCCTTCGCCTCCTCAAACACGTCCATCATCGGATCGAGCGCGACGAGAATTCTGTGGACCTCGGTGTCGAATTTTCCGCACACGAGCCCCACATTGTCCCAGTCCATCTTCATGTAAGCGGGCGCAAAGTCAAACAAAACGTCATAAATTTCACGGATGCTCGGCATAATTTTTCCTCATTTCCTGAATTTCAAGCAGCGCCTGACGGAAGTAGGAAAGCCGCTCGGGGCGCTGCTTTTCCGCGTTCGTGAGCCCACGAACTGTTTCCTGCAAGGCGTTCTCCACGCGCGCAAGATAGGTTCCCACCAGCGGACTTTTGCTTGCAAGTAACGCAGGCGAGGCGTACTCCGTCCCCGGGGTGAGCGGCGAAGGCTCGCCCTGCCGCAGCTCCATGACAGTGTATAAAAAATGCCCGTCCTGCACGGGCTCCTCGCGCTGAATCTCAAATCCGTCCTCACACAGCCAGCGCCGCAGGACATTGCCCGCGCTCTGCGGCTGCAAAATGAATTGCAATCCTTCTCGTTTGCGCCACGGACACTGCGATAAGATTTTCTGGATCAGATCGCCGCCCATGCCGGCCATGACAACGGTATCGACCTCGTCCGGAAGGATTTTTTCGAGTCCGTCCGAGAGCCGGAACTCCATCTCGCCGTCCACACCGAAAAGCTTCGCGTTGCGTCTGGCGTTTTCCAGCGGGTCCTTTCGAAGGTCGCACGCGATCACGTGCCGCGCCGCGCCTGATTGCAGCAGATAGATCCCCAGATATCCATGGTCGGTTCCGATATCCGCCACGCGCGAGCCGGACTGGACCATCGACGCGCAGCATAAAAGCCGTTTTGAAATCGGCAGCTTCATATGTACTCCATTTCTGTCCGTATCACGAAAAAAGGCGGCCGAAGCCGCCTTTTGCTTTTTCTCAGATGCCTGCTTCCTCGCTGGCCTCGAGGAACCGGTTGACCTGCGCCAGGAATGCGTCTGCGTCAACACCGTGCACCATGCAGGCCTCTTCCACGGTCTCGCCGCGGGACGACGGGCAGCCCAGGCAGTGCATGCCGATGGCCATGAACAGCGGCGCAGTCTGCGGCGCGATGTCGAGCACGTCGCCGATAATGGTGGACTTTTCAATTTTTACAGCCATGATTGTGGCCTCCTATTTGTGATTATAGTCGTATTATACCCAAAGGCGCAAAAGAATGCAACAGGGAATTTCCTGCCCGCCTTTGCGGCAATTTTCCCAATATGGCCGTAGGGGGCGATTGAGCACATCGCCCCGGCAAATTGCACCCGTTCTTTCGAAAATTTTCGGCGAATTCGTTGGTGTCCTTGGGTCGATGTGGGCATCGACCCCTACGCATATCTAGAAAGATATCGGAATTTCTGTAGGGGCGGACGCCTCTGTCCGCCCTTTGGCAGTACGATTTCGCCGTAGATTTTCGTAAAAACCAGATTTTTCTGCGGGCGGACAGGGTCGTCCCGCCCCTACGAACATTACGAAAGCTCAGATTCATCAAATGCCTGTTTTAATCATCCTCCAGAAGCTTCGACGGCGTAACTTGCAGAACGTCTGCCATTTTAAACAGCGTTTCCAGACTGACCCCGCGAACCGTGCCCGTGCCCTCGACCTGCGCAAGGAAGTTCAAACTGATTCCCACCTTCTCGGCAAAGCTCTCCTGCGTGTATCCGCGCTTTTTGCGGTAATAGGCGATTTTCAACCCGAGCGTAATATAGCGCTCCGCGTACTCTGTCTGCATGAAAGCCTCCTATGATGCCTTACTCTCCCAGAATTGCCTCGGCGGTCAGAATGCCGTCGACGGCAGCGGACATGATGCCGCCCGCGTAGCCTGCGCCCTCGCCGCAGGGATAGAGGCCGAAAATGTCGGACTGCCGGTTCTCCCCGCGCAAGATTCGCACGGGAGACGAGCTTCTGGTCTCCGGCGCGGTCATGACAGCATCGGGGGCTGCAAAGCCGTGAAGCTTTTTGTCGAGCTCCGGCAGTGCGTTCTCCAGTACCTTCGTGATACGCTCCGGAAGAACCTCATGCAGATCGCAGAGCGTCACGCCGGGGCGATACGTCGGCTGAACGCTTCCAAGCGCCGTGCTCGGTCTGTGTGCGAGAAAATCCCCCACCAGCTGCGCAGGCGCGCGATAATTCTTCCCGCCGGCTTCAAACGCCGCACGCTCGAGCTGCTGCTGATACCGTACGCCGCCGAGCGTTCCCTTGTCCGGGAAATCCTCGGGGGTCAGCGTGACGAGAAGCGCAGCGTTCGCGTTCTGGCCGTCTCGCGCGCAGTTGCTCATGCCGTTTGTAACAACGCCCCCTTCTTCGGATGCCGCTGCGACCACATAGCCGCCCGGGCACATGCAGAACGTGTACGCGCTTGTTCCGTCCGGGAGCTTGACGTTCAGCTTATAGTCCGCCGCACCGAGCGCCGGGTTCTCCGCAAACGCACCGTACTGGCTGTCGCTAATCATGCGCTGTGGGTGCTCGATGCGAACGCCCATCGAAAATGCCTTCGGCTGCATGGGAACGCCCGATTTTTCCAGCATCCGGAACGTATCTCTCGCGCTGTGGCCCAGCGCCAGGACGAGATTGCGGCAGGAAATCTCCTGCTCGCCGTCCGCTGCTTCATAGACCGCGCCCGTGACGCGGCCACCCTCTAGCCGGATTCCCGTAAGCTTCGCGCCGAAACGGACTTCTCCGCCAAGGGCGATGATCTCCTCGCGCAGATTCTGCACAACGTTCACCAAAACGTCTGTTCCGATGTGGGGCTTTGCATCAAAGAGAATCTCCGCGCCTGCGCCCGCGTTTGCGAACTGCTCGAGCACCCAGTAGTTTCTGGGATTGTTCACGCCCGTGTTGAGCTTGCCGTCCGAGAATGTGCCCGCGCCGCCCTCTCCGAACTGTACGTTGCACGAAGGATCGAGTTCGCCGGTCTCCCAGAATTTCCGTACGATTTCCTGCCGCGTCTTCGCGTCCTGCCCGCGCTCGAGGACGATCGGCCGGTATCCCGCCTGCGCCAGAACGAGCGCGCAGAACATGCCCGCCGGGCCGAAGCCCACGATGACAGGGCGCTCCTCGGGCAGTTCCTTCCCCTTCGGCGGGGTATAGAGCTTTTCCTGCGCGATGGAGGCCTTCGGGTTGTGCGCCATCTTTAAAATTTTATCTTCGCGTCCCTTGACCAGCACGTCCACGGTGTAGATGAGCCGCACGTCGTTTTTCTTCCGCGCATCGACCGAGCGCTTTTTGATGTCCAGCTGCTTGATCTGTGTATGGTCGATGCGAAGCTGCCGCGCTGCGGCGTAGACGAGCTGCGCCATGTCCTGCTGGGGCGGAAGCGAAATGTCCCGGATGCGAATCATGCGTATTCTCCTTCTCCGAGCTTGCCGGCGAGGTATCCGGACGACCACGCCCACTGGAGGTTAAACCCGCCGCAGTCGCCGTCCACGTCCAGCACCTCTCCGCAGACGAAAAGCCCGGGATTTTTGGTGCTCTCGAGCGTTCTTGCGTCAAATTCGCGCGTTCTCGCACCGCCGGCCGTCACCTGCGCGCTGTCAAAGCCCATCACGCCGGTAACCTCCAGCGTGAACCACTTGCCGGTTTTGACGCAGGCGAGCAGCTGCTCATCAGAAAGCTCTTTAAGCTTCGTCTGATATTTGAGCCCCGCGCGCTTGACGATCATTCTGCCGAGCCGCGACTGGAGCATACCTGCAAACAGGTCCTCCGCCGCAAGCTCGGGAAGCTTTTCGCGTTTTTCCTGCAGCATGTCCAAAAGCACACTGTCTCCGTACTCCCGGAAAAAGTCCAGCGCGAGCTCCTGCCCATCCCCGCCGGTCGCTGCCGCGCGAGAGAGTGTGAAGGCCTCGGGGCCGCTGAGGCCGAAGTCCGTGAACTGCACCTCGCCGAAGCTGTCCTGCAGGGTCTCTCCATCCTTACGGAGCTGCACATGCGCGTCGGCGCGCACGCCCTTGAGGGCTTTGACATACGCGGGGTCCGTTTTGATCTGCGTGAGGCTAGGAAAAAGCGCCGTCGTGCTGTGGCCGAGCTGCTCAAGCAGATGGTAGCCCGATTTGCTGCCGCCGAGCTTCTTTCCGGCTGCGCCGCCGCAGGCGATGATCAGCTTGTCGCCAAAATATGTCTCGCCTGTCGCGGACAACGCCTCGTAGCCTCTTGCCTTGTGCTTGACCTCGACAATGTCGCAGCTGGTCACGATATTCGCCCCCTGCGCCTCAAGCGCAAAGCGCAGAACATCGAGAACGCTGGACGCCTGATCGGAAAGAGGATAGACCTTGCCCGAGTCCTCGGTCACGGTCAGAAGACCGAGGCGCTCAAAAAACGCAAGCGTCCGTCCCACATAGAAGCTCTCCAGTGCGAAACGCGCAAACTCGGGCTGCTCGCCGTGGTAGTGCGACAAACGGATGTTGCGGTTCGTGAGGTTGCAGCGGCCGTTTCCGGTCGCGAGCAGCTTTTTGCCCACGCGGCTCTGCCGCTCGAGAAGCGTCACGGTATTGTTCTGGTTTTCCAGCGCCGACAAAGCCGCCATCATGCCGCTCGCGCCGCCGCCGATAATAAGTACCTTCATAGCCTTGTTCCCCTTGTATTTCGTAGGTTATTTTCTAGTTTAGTATAATCGAAAACGGCGGCTTTGCCAAGCGGAAAATCGCGCGGTATCGGTAGGATTGCATTTTTTCCGCGCGCCTGATACAATATCTGAAAAACGAGGTGATATGGTGGACAGACGAGAAAAAATCGCGCGCCTTGCGCAGTCAAAAGAGGACGAGGTGCTGCTGGCGCGCGTCTATGAGCGCATCACGCTGGCCGCGCAGCGAAACGTCCCGGCGAGCACGTGCTTTCTTTCCAAGCGCGAGCAGATGCTCTGCCAGGAGCTTTTGCGGGGCGAGGACTTCCGATTTTTTGGCGGGACGGAGCTTTCCGAGCGCGAGGTCTGCTGCTATCTGCCGGAGTACCTAGACGAGAGCTGGCTGTATTCCGCAGACGGCCCCATTGCCGCCGTGCGCGCAAGCTTTTTTGAAAACGACAAGCTTACCCACCGCGACTTTCTCGGAAGTCTCATGGGAAGCGGCATCAAGCGCGAGACGGTCGGAGATATCTACGTCGGCGAAGGCTCGTGCGACTTTCTCGTTCTGCGGGAAATTCTCCCCTACGTGCTGCAAAATCTCGGTTCCGCCGGGCGGACGAAGCTTCACCTGGAGGAAATCGAGCTCTCCGGGCTTCACGTTCCGCAGCAGTCTGTGAAGACTGTGCGCGACACCGTGCCGTCCCTTCGCTTAGACGGCATCGTCTCCTCCGGCTTTTCCATCTCGCGCGGCAAGGCGGCCGATTACATCGCGGCCGGAAAGGCCGAACTCAATTATCTCCCCTGCATGAAGGGTGACAAACAGGTTCAAGAGGGCGACGTGATTTCCATCTGCGGCCTTGGAAAAATCAAACTCGAAACCATCGGCGGCAACACAAAAAAGGGCCGCATCAGCATCGAAATATCCCGGTTCCTATAACCGTTTAAGGAGTGTTTTACTATGGAAAAATCCCGCGTGGAGCGCATCAACGAACTTGCCCACAAGGCGAAAACCGAGGGGCTCACCGAAGAAGAAACCATCGAGCGCGACCGGCTGCGGCAGGAATATTTGGCCGCCTTCCGGCAGAATCTGCGCGCGCAGCTCGATAACACCTACATTGTAGACGACCACGGCAACAAGCGCCCGCTGCGCCCGAAGCCCGGGAAAAAGCATTGAGATGCAGCTGACAAGCTTTACCTTTCTCTTCGCGTTCCTGCCGGTAAGCCTTTTATTCCTGCTGTTTTCGAAAGAAAAACTTCCTTGGCAGAACGCAGCGCTGCTGATTCTCAGCGTGCTCTTCTGCGCGGCAAGCGGCTTGGCGGGCTTTCTGGCGGGACTTCTGGAAACGCTGGCGGTTTACGCGCTCGCGCTGATTCTGGCGCGGGCAGACCGGCCGAAGGCGCGGAAGATGGTTTTTACGCTCGGCGTTCTTTTCTGCGCCGGGCTGCTTTGCTATTTCAAATATACGAACTTCTTGCTGGGGGCGCTCTCGCTTCCAACCGTGTCGCTTCTTCCCGCGCCCGTTGGCGTGTCGTTTCTGACATTCCTTCTGATCTCGTATCTGGCGGACGTGTACCGGGGACGAATTCCGGTGGAACGGCGCTTTGACAGATTTCTTCTCTATGCGTTCTTCTTCCCGAAGGCGGCGCAGGGGCCGCTTTGCCGGTATGGCGAATTTTCTGCGCAGCTGGATGCGCGCGCCGTTACGGCGGACAACCTGAACGCAGGCGTGACGAGGCTGATTTTCGGGCTTGGCAAAAAGGCGCTGCTGTCTTCTGCCGCGGGGGCCATCGCGCAGGAGGCGTTCTCGCTGCCATCTTCCGCGCTCTCTCCGGTCTATGCGTGGACGGGCGCGATCTGTTACGCGCTGCAAATCTATTTTGACTTCTCGGGCTACACCGATCTGGCGCTGGGGCTGGCGCTCCTGTTTGGCTTTGCGCTGCCCGAAAATTTCAACCACCCCTACATGGCGGACTCCGTCACAGACTTCTGGCGCAGGTGGCACATGAGTCTATCCTCCTGGTTCCGGGACTATGTGTACATCCCGCTCGGCGGCAGCCGGTGCTCGAAGGGGCGGCTGGTTTGGAACCTCTTTGTTGTCTGGAGCCTCACAGGGCTCTGGCACGGGGCAAACTGGACGTTTGTCTGCTGGGGTCTGTGGTTCTTCGTGCTGCTGAGCTTGGAGAAGCTGGTCTGGGGACAGGCGCTCGCGAAGCTCCCGGGCATTTTGCGGCATGGGTACGCGATGCTTGCCGTGTTCATCGGGTGGATCTTCTTCCGGAGTCCCAGCCTTTCCTACGCATTTTCCTTCCTGCGGGCTCTATTCGTTCCCGGAACGGGCGCGCCGGACGCGCTTTCGTGGCTGGCGCTTTGCATCCGGCAATACGGCGTGCAGCTGGCGCTCTGCCTGCTGCTGTCCACGAATCTCGGTACGTCAGTTTGGGCGGCGCTTGGTAAAACAAAGGCGGGACGCGCCGGTCGGCTGCTCTTTTTGCTCGTTGTTCTCGGCCTTTCCGTTTTGAGCATGGCGGGCTCCGGCATGCAGGCGTTCATCTACGCGCAGTTTTAGGAGGCGGGTATGAAGACAAAAACAAAGCTCCTGCTGCCATTGCTCTTCTTTGCGGCGTTACTGCTTGTCCCGGCGCTTACGCTCTATGGGCTTGTAAAATCGCCCTCCGGCTGGTCGGTGGAGGAAAACCGGGCACTGGCAGATGTGCCGGAAGCGTCCTTGCAGGGCATGCTGGATGGGACGCTGGTGCAGAACTTGGAAACATTTTACAGTGACCATATCTTTGCGCGCAGGCAGCTTCTCAAGCTCGACACGCTGCTTCAGATGAAGCTCCTGCACCGTCCGGCTGTGCATGATGTGGTGTTGGGCGATACGGTTTTATTGCCCGCGCCGGGCTTTTCCGCGAAACTCTCCGAGGAGGCGCGCGAGGCGCAGGCTGCCGCGATTGTGGAAGGACTTCAAAGCGTAAAATCCGCAGCAGACGAGGTGGGCGCGCAGCTTTTATACACGCTCGTTCCCGAGCAGCGTACGGTTTACGCCGCGTATTATCCCGACTGGATGGAAAATCCGGCGAGCGAAACGGAAAAAAACCGAGACGCACTCCTATCTGCGCTGCAAAAGTGCGGGATTCCGGCGCTCGATATGACTGATATTTTTGCCGCACTCGAAGACCCGCTTCCCTATTACAGCCGCGTTGACCACCATTATACCCTTCGCGGTGCGTATCTGACGTATGAAACTGTCTGCGAGACCTTCGGCCTCCGGGCAAGCAAATTGACCATCGCCGATACGGAAAGCGAGCTTCTCGGCACGTATAACCGCAAGCTCTACGGGCTGTCTCCCGTCCGCGAGGCGATGCAGGTTTTGCAGAACGAATTCCCCTATCATACGCGGGAGGATAATGGGAAAGCTTCCGACACGCCGCTTATTCAGGTCCGCGCGTCCGGCCAGAGCCTCTACACCGACTACATGGGCGGCGACATCGGCGAAACGATTGTAAAAACGAACCGGCCGGAGCTTCCCAAAATCCTGATTGTCGGAGACTCGTTTACAAACGCGCTCGAGCCGCTGGCCATCTTCGATTTTGACGAGATGCGCAGCCTTGATTACCGGCACTTTGACGGCGCGGCGCTCTCCGATTACATCCGCGCTTATCGCCCGGACTATGTGCTCATCCTGCGCGACGACGTAAGCTGCCTGAATAGAACCGGCAACGGCGCAATTTCCTGAAAACAAAACCTGTCGAGGAAGCGTCCCCGGCAGGTTTTTTGTCATTTCAGATAGTACCACCCCGCAGCGGCGGCTTGCAGCGCAAGAAGGAGCGGGACGGTGATATAAAACTTGGGCTTACGCGTTTTGTGGTGCGCGAGCATCATGCCAAGAAGACTTCCGAAGCTTCCGCCCAGCGCGGCCACCCAAAGCAGCGTCCGCTCCGGCACGCGCCGGGCCTGCTTTTTTGCCAGAAGCTTATCGATGCACATAATCAGGAATCCCACTGCATTTATTAAAAGCAGATAATAACCAAGCACCTGTTTCATGTTCTCCCCTACTCTTTCCTAACCCGGAGGTTTTGTTATGCGTTCGATTCATGTGTCCATGCTCGCGCTCGCGCTGACGGTGCTTCTTTGCGCCTGCGTGAGCCGCGTCCCTGTCTGGGAAACCGTCGACGACGAAATCGTCTGTCAAATGCCCCGCCGTCCGTCCACAATCGTCTTTGCCGTGCCCGACGGCTTGGCTAGCGACGTTTTTTCGCCGGACGGACTGTCCCGACAGTATACTGCCCCGGACGGCTCATATGAAATTTCTGCGACGGTATTTGAAACGCCTGACCACGAAGACGCGATCCGCCAGCTCACGGGCCTTGACGCAAGCCGCTTCGATCTCATCCGCACCACGCGCTTTTCTCTTCCGGAATATCAGTTTGCGTGGAGCGAGGAAACGGACGGCGGCGACCGACTCTACCGCGCGGCGATGCTTTGCGACGAGCGATACTGCTATGCGCTGTGCTTCTCCGCGCCCGCGGGCTCCGGCACGAGCTATGATAGCATACAGGAGTCTGTCTTTGCAAGCTTCGGGCTCTATTACGACGAGACGGTTGTCTTGCTTTCCAAGGGTGAAATCGACTCGAAGAAAGTGCGTGTGGAGTTTTCTCTGGAGGACATGGATATGTCCGGGTTCCAGAAGGGTGCGACCTATGAGCAGATCAAGGCGTATGTGTTGGAGCATACTGGCTTGAAGGTGTCTTCCCTCTACATCTCGCAAATAAAGCGCAAGTGCGGGCTGGATGTGGGGCAAAATTATAATCTGTCAAAGAAGGAAGATGCTAAAGTGCCAAAATGTCCGCCGGAGAAGGAAGCGGCGATCAGGGATGCGTTGAAATATTTTCAGATGATTTAAGAGTCTATTGAGCAAAAAAGCAGTAAATCAATTTCAGATTTACTGCTTTTGCTGGCCGGGCCGGTGAGCTACGAGCATTCATGACTTTTTGATAACTTGTTCCATACTGATATATTAAGCGGAAAGTTGTGGCCCTGTATTTTCAGAGGGAAACGAATGCTCCTTGAATATATCCCACAAAATATGCCATCGCTATACTCAGTGCAATGCAACATATACATAGTATTTCAGCAATTACCTTTTTTTCGATTATTTCATTTATGGACTTTCCGTAATCAATAGTAGACCATACCATTGAAAGCAAAAATAGAATTGAAATCCATTGAGTATGAAATGATAGTCCCATGCTAACAAATACATAGTTTGAGATGATGTAAAAAGCGCTTCTGACTACAACTTCTGTCACTTTTACAATCCGATTTCTCATAGAATTCTCCCTCTCTGATAATACTGTGGGCGGCAGCACTCCTTGCTGTCGCCCCTTGATTGCCTATCTGCAAAGGCGGGCGGGGCTGTCAACGGCGGCGCTTGCGCCGTTCATCTTGACCGTTGACTGGCTCGGCTGGCTTTGCTATTCCGTGATCTCTTTCAGTTATTGTCAAAGGAAATGTAGATAGTTAGACTATTGGGTATGTAGCTGATACTTAACCACTTTTCGTCGTTTGATAAAAGTGTCCCGATAGAAACATAGTTTTCTCCCTCGATTTCCTCTGACACATTTTCAATTACGGAAAAGCCTTCTTGGTTCAAAAGCTCCATATACTCGTTATAGTCGTTTTCGCTAATACCGGTAAGGTTGATATTACAATTCTCATGTTCTGTATCAAGTGTAGCCCATGCAACCGTACCAGGCGCAACAGGAAGCCCCTCTGTGTACTCATTCTCAGGCCAAACACCCTCGTCCAATTTTGTAACACTATTAGATTGCGTATTGTTCTCATTGCTTGTCGGTGTAGATGAGGTATTTTGATTAGAACACGCAGCCAAAAAAATCATAATCATGATTGTGAATACAGAAATATATTTCTTCATTGGTTACCTCCTGTTTTTGTGTATGGTTCGGATAATTAACAAAAGAGCAATAGCTGTTGCTGCAAACCCAATAGCCAAAAGGATTTGCGAAATATCAAAGGCAAACGCGCCCTCAATCTGTATATTTGTTGTCGCGTCGGCTTGTCCGATTGCTCCTTCTGGTACTTTTCCTGATTGTGTAACAGCATATACCGAAAAGGCAGCAGCCGCGATAACAAGCGCAGCAAGAGTAGAAATGATACCGTTCCTTTTTTTCGATTTGGTGTTATCAATGCCAAACTGTTCTGCGGTGCTGTCTGCAAATTCTTTTGGCGTCCCCAAACGCTGGATAATCTGCTGCTCTGTTTCTCCATGCTCCATAGCAGACGCAAAAACTTCATTCAAGTCACGTACAACCTCTTTTTTCATTTTGCGTGGTAAAGATAGTTCCTTTTCAACCTGTTTGATATATTGTTCTTTCATTTGGATACCCTCGCTTGTTGATAACTTTCTATAAAGCCGTTTACGCAGTTTTCATAGCTTGACCAAAATAAGATTAGTTCATCAAGTACATTCCTGCCTTTATCCGTTAAAGAATAATACTTTTTTGAGCCGCCATTTGCCGCAGCCGGAGCCAATCGGCATTTGATTAGTTCTGCTTCCTGCAAACGATACAAAATGGGGTAAATGGTTCCCTCTTTCGCATATCCCAAAACAGACGCACTATTGTTCAATTCAGTTATAATTTCATATCCATAAGTTTCCTTGCGTCCGATTAGGCACAAAAGTATCATTTCCAGAGAGCCTTTTTTGAATTGCTGGACATATTTGTTATTCATATCGTCGCCTCTCTTTAGCTTTGCTATTTAGGCTCGCTAAGTAGCAACTATATTATATCTCTTCCGAAGTATCAGAGTCAATAGGCTTAACGAAAAAGTTACAAGATGTCTGTGTAAGGTAATGACAGAATAGCGGTGTGCTGGCGAACTATGCTTTATTTTGTTTTTTATCTAAATCATTCAATAGGGCGGTAGCATCCCTATTGGCAAGGGGATTCCAAAAGGGAACAGCGTTCTCCTTTGTCTGGGGTGTTCAGAGGGGATAGTGTTCCCTTTTGACCGGAAGAATCCAAAGAAACCGGCGGTTTCGTGGCACACGATTTTCCGTAGGAAAGTCTAGTGTGTTATACCTTTGTGGAGCAGATGGCAGCCGGAATTGTAGCACACCCTGAAAAGTGTGGCCACAGTTGCGGCGTTCTGGCGGGAAAGGTTGCCCCTTGCGGGGCAGCATAAGCGACAGAAAAAGGCTGGCAGGCGGTGCGGGCAAGCACTGTCTGTCAGCCGTGTCATTTGCGGAACAAAGGTATATCAAAGCCCCCGTCAGCCGCTGCTTCCCATCGTATCAGAACCACCACGGCAGCTTTCCGCGCAGGCTGTCCATCGCCTCGCCCTCCACCTTCTTTGTCCGGCTCTCGCTGAGATGGAAATGGAGCGCCGCGCCGATCAGCGGGTGCTCGATTCCATCGGTAAAGCCATAGCGGTACAGCAGATAGGTCTGCTCTCTGGCTGTCAGCTTGTCCAGCGCCGCATACAATTCTATCAGCTGCTCTTTTTGGATATAGATTTGCTCCGGCGTTTGGGTGTGAGGGTCGGCTATGGCTTCGATCCGCAGCATCCGTTCATCCTCTGAGAGAACGTCATCCAGATATACTCTCTGGAAGCCGGGGGCGTCTTTCTTATCCACCATCCGTTGCTCAAATAAACCGAGGGCGGCGCGGATGCAGTCCGTCATGGCGTTGCGGAGCGCCGGTGCTGCATAGGTCAGAAATTTCATGCCCCGTCCGGCATCAAACAAAGGGATCGCGTTCAGCAGGCCGATACTTCCCTCCTGCATCAAATCATCCAAATCAATTCCAATATCATTTTCATCCAGCCCCATGTTTCGGTATTGCTCCAGCGCAATTTTTCGGATGAATCCCAGATTCTTTTCCAGCAGAATGTCACGGGCAGCCGTATCCCCTTTCTGTGCCAGTCTGCACAGCTGCTCATTGCTCCGGGTCGGCATTTTGCTTCTCCTGCGCGTGGTCTAAGGTGGATTGGAGAAATTCCGTCAGCGCCTGACCGAACTTGTCTAATGCTTCCTTTTGCACACCGTCCATCCCCGCTGCGCTCTGGGTGACGGCGGCGGAAATCATTTCGGGCGTGATGGTCGGAGTATGAACATCCGCCCCTTTGGTGAGTTCGGTAAACATCTGCTGAGTGATGCCCTTGGTCAAGGACTGCGCTGCTGTGAAATCGTTGCCGATCTCTTTCTTCACTTCCCGCAGCGCCGCCATAAATGTGTTCTGTATCATCGTCAGGTCTGCCTGATATACGGGAACTTTCTGCCGGTTGACAGTTCTGGCCGCCTGCACCGCAGCGTCTGTTTTATTGTTTCGGCGCAGCATGGCGCTGAGAGTAGTAAGCATCTGGTTCTGTCCGGCGAAACCGGCGGCCAGCGTATCGTCAAAATATTGCTCAATCATATAGGTGACTTCTGCAAAGCGAGGGCTTTCCAAAAGGCGGTTGACGATCTCTGCATTGGCTTTTCCGGTGTACAGATTCCGCGCCGCCTGCACCGACAGGCCCAGTTCTTCAATATCAAAATTTGTCCGGTCGGGCGTGTTGACTTCCCCCAGCAGGAAATCTGTGGAGACTTCAAACACTTTCGCAATGCGGAGCAAATGTTCTGTGCTGATCTTATCAGTCTTACCGCTGACAAACCGGCTGATGGCGCTCTCGGTGCTGCCGATGCGGGTCGCCAGCTGTGCCTGGGTAATTTTATGTTCCTTCATAAGCTCCTGCATCCGCTGCCGGATATTGCCGGGCAGATAGGCTCCCTCCATGTGACGCACCTCTCTTCTGAAAACTCTCTTTATCCATTATACCTGATAAAACCAGCGCGGGCAAATGCTTTCCGCTGGCTTCGCCGCTCTGAGGTCTTGCATTTTTGCAAGATTTCAGGGCGGCGTTTTTTCATTTCTTGCACTTTTAGCGGATTTTTCGGTTTATAGGCTTTTTCCCCGTATATTCAGGCAGACGGGCAGATACCGTCAATAAATAATGGAGGACAAAGCCTATGAATTTATTTGAAACTGTAAAATCCGCTGTCACCGTGAAGCAGGCCGCCGAATACTACGGCTGTAAGGTCAACCGGGGCGATATGATCTGCTGCCCCTTCCACGATGACCGGCATCCCAGCATGAAGCTGAACAGGGATTATTTCTATTGCTTTGGCTGCGGGGCTACCGGGGATGTGATCGATTTTGTGGCGCGGCTGTTCGGCCTGAGCAGCTACGAGGCCGCAAAGAAGCTGGCCTATGACTTTGGCATCGACCCGGACAAGCCCCCGGCAGCGATGGCTTTGAAAAAGCCCTATCCGCTGGCGCAGGCTTTCCGCAACGATGAGATACACTGCCAGCGGGTGCTCTGCGATTATCTGCATCTGCTGGAACGCTGGAAGGTCGAATATGCCCCGCAATCGCCGGAGGATGAACTGGATGACCGCTTTGTGGAAGCCTGTCATATGATCGAGTATGTAAATGATTTGTTGGACGTTCTCATGTTTGCGGAACTGAAGCAGCGTGTGAAAGCGGTGGATATGCTGCTGAAGGACGGCACTATCACCGCGCTGGAGCAGCGGCTCAGACGTCTGGAAAAGGAGGTGCAGCACCGTGGCGAAGAACGAGCAATCGCGTGAGGCCAACCAGCCCATCTGGTTTGACGGCAAGAGTATCAATGAAGCCCTGTTTTGTGATGATTTTCTCGGCAGACACAAAATCATCTACACAAACGGAGCTTTTTTCACGCCTGATGGCCGCGTGACCGATGAGCTGCCACTGCGTGGAGAAATTTTTGAGGAACTGAAATGCTGTGCGGTCAGCAATATCCCCCGCAAAATCAGCAATATCGTGGAGCTGATGAAGCTGGCGGCGCTGGTAGAGGATTTCCCGCCGGAGGCTGACCGCATTCATCTGGCAAACGGCACGTTGTTTCTGGATGGCTCCTTTACGGAGGGAAAACCGGACATCGTGCGTTGCCGCCTGCCGGTGGCCTATAATCCCGATGCGCCCACGCCGACCCGCTGGCTGGCTTTTCTGGATGGGCTTCTTTACCCGGAGGACATTCCCACTTTGCAGGAATATATCGGCTACTGCCTGATCCCCAGCAACAAGGGACAGCGCATGATGGTCATTAAGGGCAATGGCGGCGAGGGTAAGAGCCAGATCGGCGCGGTGCTGTCCGCCCTGTTCGGCAGCAACATGAAGGACGGCAGCATCGGCAAAATTTCCGAGAACCGTTTTGCCCGCGCTGATCTGGAACACATTCTGCTGTGTGTCGATGATGATATGCGGATGGAGGCCCTGCGGCAGACCAACTATGTCAAATCCATCGTCACCGCACAGGGTAAAATGGATTTGGAGCGTAAAGGCAAGCAGAGCTATCAGGGATGGATGTGCGCCCGGCTGCTGGCATTCAGCAATGGCGACTTGCAGGCTCTCTTTGACCGCAGTGATGGCTTTTATCGGCGGCAGTTGGTGCTGACCGCCAAAGAGAAACCTGCCGACCGTGTGGATGATCCCGACCTGGCAGAGAAGATGAAGGCCGAGGTGGAGGGCATTCTGCTGTGGGCTTTTGCGGGATTGCAGCGGTTGGTAGCGAACAACTTCAAGTTCACCGAGAGCCAGCGCACCAAAGAGAACCGGGAGGCCGTCAAGCGGGACAACAATAATGTGTTTGATTTTCTGGAATCCGAGGGCTATATCCAGCTGAAAGCGGATGCGTCCATCAGTTCAAAGGATTGCTACGACATTTACCGGATGTGGTGCGAGGAAAATAGCCTGACTGCACTCAAACGCCGCAGCTTCAGCGATGCGCTGGTGGCAGCCTGCGGTAAGTACAATCTGGAACACTGCAACACGATTACCAATTCGGCAGGACGCCGGGTATGGGGCTTTATGGGGATCGAGGCAGTGGCAAGGCCGCATATAAACGAGTTTACGGACGCTTCACAGTGTACGTACGTACCGGAAGACTGGCGGGATTGATTTCCGATCTGGTCGCCGGTACGTATGTACGCAGCGATTGACCCTGTTACCTCATATATTGTAGAGGCGCTTCATTTGGATAAAGTGGTCGTGCCCATTTTGGGTACACCTATTTTGATGTGTAAAAGTGGTTATGGATATTTTGTCCACCACCAGAACCGTGAAATTCTTCGCGCTTTTGTGCTGTGAAGTAGGTGTGGTCATTTTGACCACACCTGAAGCGGTCAGTAAAAGCGGTGATTTTGCAGGCATATTTTAGAGCAATCTCAAAACAGCGAAATGTTTCTCTTTTATCCGTATACAGTTCGCCGGATGGTGGCTCACGGAACGACGTACAGATTGCAGCATTTTGTGACAATACAGCCCGAACAGTGAAAAGTCCCGCATTTCTGTGAAGTCGAATATTCCGCCGTTGACCAACGATACGCAGGGAATCATTTCTATCGCAAAACAGCATTTGCACAAATTTCACCATTGACCAAAGCCGGTGCGCTCCCCAGCGTAGCCGGTTCTTTTTATGACGCAACCGAAAATCATGTTTTATCTATCAAGTGACAAAGGGCTTCACTTGCGAAAATGGAGGAATATATTTTATGAAGTCAAGTATCCGAAACGAAATCAAGGCGCAGATCATCCGCGCCGGTTACACCATGCAGGAAGTCGTTGACCAGCTGCACGATGAGTATGGGTGGAGCGACAGCGTATCCAATCTTTCCGGAAAATTGCAGCGGGAATCGCTGCGGTATCGGGAGGCCGTGGAGTTGGCTGACGTGCTGGGATATGACATTGTCTGGCAGAAACGGAGGGATTGAGTATGGAAAAAGCACAATACGCGATTATGCGATTTGCCAAATATAAGGGGCCTGAAATCGGCAATATCGAGGCCCATAACGAGCGCACAAAGGAAAAGTACGCCAGTAATCCCGATGTGGATACCAGCCGAAGCAAGTACAACTTCCATCTGGTCAAACCGCCCGGCAAGTACCGGGCCGAGTCAGAGAGGCAAATTGCCGCTGCCGGATGCCGTACCCGGAAAGACAGTATCCGTATGATCGAGACGCTGTTCACAGCCAGCCCGGAGTTCTTTAAGGGAAAGAAACGGGCGGAAATTCGGGTATTTTTCGAGGAAGCTCTGCACTTTCTGGAACAGCATCAGTCCAAAGAGACAATTATATCCGCCGTGGTGCATATGGACGAGAAAACGCCCCATATGCACCTTTGTTTTGTCCCTTTGACGGAGGACGGCAGGCTCAGCGCCAAAGACATCATGGGCAATAAAAAGAAGCTGACCTGGTGGCAGGATGAGTTTTGGAAACACATGGTCAAGAAGTTTCCAGATTTGGAGCGTGGCGAGAGCGCCAGCCTGACCGGGCGCGACCATATCCCGCCCCGCGTATTTAAGGAGATGACCAGACTGACCAAACAGAAAAGCAAACTGGAGGATCTGCTCACTGGAATCAATCCCTTTAACGCCAAAAGCCGGGCGGAGGAAATCTGCAAGATTCTGGATAGCTATATTCCCAGCGTGGAGAAGATGGACACGCTGCTGCGGAAATATGGCGTGGCTTTTACGAAAACAGCATCCGAAAACAAAAAGCTGAAAACGAAAAATGCCGAGCTGGAAGAATCTCTTGCATCGGCGCAGAAGGTCAGCACCCTAAAGCAGATCGAAGACCTCAAGCTGCGGCGCGACTATGACAGTGCCGTGGCGATTTTGGAACAGATACCGGCAGAAGTTTTGAACATCTATGCGCAGAGCAGCCATAGAGGAAAGGAGCGGTCTATTGAGCAAAGTTTATGATGATCCAAAATATAATGCGGCATTTGACCGCTGTGTTGATGTGATGGCGCGGCTGTTGCAGAAGTACGGGCCGCAGCTGTTGGAGCAGATGCAGGAGACTGCGAAGGATGGCTGTACACAGTCTGCGGTATCAGGAAAGCAACCCGTTCCTGTGTATCAGGAATTTGACAAAGCCGCTTGATGTAAATTGAATTTACACGTTGCGTATTTGATTGGCGTATGCTATAATAAATACGCAACGTGTATTTTGCTTTATGGGGTAAATGAAATGGACTGCAAAACCAAAATAAAAGAACTGCGGGAAAGCACCGGCATGAACCGCAAGGAATTTTGTAAATATTTTCGGATTCCCTATCGGACTGTGACAGAGTGGGAACTGGATAACCGCCATGCGCCTGAATATGTACTCCGTTTGTTGGAGTACTACATTCAGAATGAAGGTCTGGCGAAGAAGAAAGTTACGGATGAATGTTCAGAGATGGAAGAAAGGGGCGGCCTGCATGAAAAAAACTAAAACAAAATGCTATCTCTACACACGGGTATCTACTTCCATGCAGGTGGACGGATACAGTCTGGATGCTCAGCGAGACAAGCTGCGGAAATACGCTGAATACGAAGATATGGTAGTGGCCGGTGAATATTCTGACGAAGGCTTTTCCGGTAAGAATATTCAGGGCAGACATGAATTTCAGCGGATGCTGCAAGACATTCAGGACTGCAAAGACGGAGTGGAATATGTACTGGTATTCAAGTTGTCCCGGTTTGGCAGGAATGCCGCTGACGTGCTAAATTCCTTGCAGCTGATGCAGGATTTCGGTGTCAATCTGATTTGTGTGGAAGACGGCATTGACAGTTCCAAAGATTCCGGCAAGCTGATGATTTCTGTCCTTTCTGCGGTGGCAGAGATAGAGCGTGAGAATATTCGGACCCAGACGATGGCCGGACGGGAGCAGAAAGCCCGTGAAGGAAAATGGAACGGTGGCTTTGCCCCTTATGGATACCGCCTTGAAAAAGGCGAACTGTTGATTGCTGAGGATGAAGTGGACGTGATCCGCACCATCTTTGACCGCTATATTCACACCAACGATGGTGTTAGCGGCGTGGCGAAATATCTGAACCGGCAGGGCTTTGTGAAAAAGATGCGGCAGAACGGTACTATTCCCGGTTTTTCCGCCAGCTTTGTGAAAAGTATCATTGATAATCCGGTATATATGGGGAAAATCGCCTATGGCAGACGCCGGACAGAGAAGAAGATCGGCACCCGAAATGAGATGCACGTGGTTGAGCAGTCGGAGTTCCCCGTGTACGAGGGAAAGCATGAGGCTATCATTTCAGAAGAAGATTGGAATCTCGCGCAGGAGAAACGGAAAGTCAATGCTTATCGGCGTGAGAAGGTCAACGATCCTACCCATGCACATATTCTGTCCGGCATTCTGAAATGCCCTTGCTGCGGCAAAAGCCTGTACGGGAATATTGCAAAAGCCCACAGCAAGGACAAAAAGACCCGCTATTACTATTACTGCAAGAATACGGTAACGCCAACAGGCCACGAGTGCACTTTCCGGCTGAACATTGAACAGACAGAGATGAACCGCATGGTAGCGTCAATTATCTCCGCTATGGTCAGCAACCCACGGTTTGCGGATGCAATCAAGGCGAAAATTGGCTCCGCTGTCGATACGAACGACTTAGAGAAACAGCTGGAAGCGTTGCAAGCGCAGCTTCGGCAGACGTTAGGCACAAAAGCCCGCCTGGAACGGCAGATGGACGGTTTGGATGTGAATGACCCGTATTATGACCGGAAAATTTCTGATTTGCAGCGCCGCTATGACGAGCAATATGGCGCAATAGATGAGATTGAAGTCCAGATTGACGATGTGCAAAGCCAGATACGGAGTATCCGACAGGAGAAAATTTCTGGCGACAACATCTATCGCTTACTGTTGGCGTTCGATCAGGTCTATGAAGCCGCCTCCGAGGTGGAGCGAAAAGAATTTATGCGGGCATTTATCGAGCGAATCGAGTTGTTCCCGGAAAGGCAGCCGGATGGCAACTGGATCAGGAAGATTATCTTCAACTTCCCCGTTCCAGTGAATGGGACAGAAGTGAAAGAATTGCCCTTGGAAAATGAAACAATGGTCGAGACGTTGTAAGTTCCCGGAAATAGGTCAAAAAACCAAACTTTTTGGACGCGCAAAAATTTGTTTGCGTTTTTTGAAAAAAATGCTTGACTTTTGGGGTCGACCTGATTATAATATCGATGTCGCTGAGAGATGCGGCGCCGCAAGAGCGGCTTGTGTGGAATGGAAGGTTAGCTCAGCTGGGAGAGCACTTGCCTTACAAGCAAGGGGTCACAGGTTCGAGCCCTGTACTTTCCACCATTTATCTGGCCCGGTGGTGCAGTCGGTTAGCACGCCAGCCTGTCACGCTGGAGGTCGACAGTTCGAGTCTGTTCCGGGTCGCCATAATGTATGATGAGGCGAGTTTATCTCGCCTCAACATGCCTCTGTAGCTCAGTAGGTAGAGCAGCGGACTGAAAATCCGCGTGTCGTTGGTTCAACTCCGACCGGAGGCACCACATTATGCGGGTGTAGCTCATCCGGTAGAGCGCCACCTTGCCAAGGTGGAGGTAGCGAGTTCGAGCCTCGTCACCCGCTCCAAATAAAATAGGAATGCCTTATCGCATTCCTTTTTTCATATCTGGTGCTGTGGCCAAGTGGTAAGGCAAAGGTCTGCAAAACCTTCATTCCCCAGTTCAAATCTGGGCAGCACCTCCAAGTCATCCGAACACTTTGGATCAATGGACGAAAAGCCCAGTGATTTCAAGGTGTTCGGAGTTTTTTACGGCCGAAAATTTTCAAAGTATTCGATGGCTCAATGGAAACGGCGCAGAGGTTCAAACAGGATTTGAACCTCTGCGCCGTTTCCATTTTCAAGGGGATTTTTGCAGCCAGCGCCCTTTTTCAGAGGGCTGCGGCGGCGAGATTTCGGAAAAATTGAAGAAAAATCTTTCACAAAATTATGGACGCTGGATTGTTGGTTTTGACGGACCAATGACCAGCGCCTTTTTTGCGCTCAAAAAGGGCGCTGAGAATGGAGGTGTATTGTATGTGCGAAGAAAACACATCGCAGAAGGAAAGATTTCTGCAAGAGGTAGAACAGAAGCTCCTGCGCAAGGAGCTGGATGCAAGGCTGCTGGAGGACGGTCTGATCCGCGTCAAATGGAACGGACAGCCGCTCTGCTCGGTTGACAGAGACGGTATCGTCCGGTTTAGACCGGCAGATATCACAGGACCGGAAGTAGACCGGCAGCTTCGAACGGTGATACAGACTGCCGGGCATGTCAAAGAGTATATGCGTGTCTTTGAACGTGCGCCTGCGCTGAAGGCTGTCGGTCTGGATGATACCCACAAAGTGCTCGCAGATTTCGGTGATGCAGTGCTGGCTGGACAACTTGGGAAAAAGGGCGCTAAATTCGTGACGTGGGAGTGGGACTTCGACCGGAAGGGCGTCCACGCCGGTCACTACTTCATGGAAAATTACGAAGCCGCGAAGCTGGATTTTGCTGCCCGTGCAGGCTTGATAAACGAACAGCGCCTTTTTTCGGATGAGCAGCTTGCCGTGATCCGGAATGCGTGTGCGTTTGCGCTGGAAGCCGACGCGACGCTCTCGTATGCCGAAGATAAGCAGCTCCAAAGTGTGCAGGAGCAGATTGAGCTGCTTCTGCCGCAGGAGGAACGGAATCAACACCCCACAATGGAACAGACAATGTAATATTCGCAGGAAGCCGAGATTTCTTTTAGAAGTCTCGGCTTTTTTTGCGTTCAGGAGGGATTTCATGAAGCACAGACAAGAAGAATATTGGAAGCCACGCTTCCATGCGCCGCCGCTGCAATCACACCCAGACCCGCCGCCAACGATACAGTGCAGCTGGTATCCGCACGAG
Source organism: Oscillospiraceae bacterium (assembly GCA_916988195.3). Taxonomy (GTDB): domain Bacteria; phylum Bacillota; class Clostridia; order Oscillospirales; family Oscillospiraceae; genus CAG-170. The sequence continues at coordinate 9,279 of CAKASQ030000009.1, read as the reverse complement.
GGTCAGTGTCCGTATATGCGCCTGGCTCTGATTTGCTGGCGCAGCAATGGTGAGTGTACCTTCACGGATATGCAAAAAATTGAAAACAGAGGTGAAAAACGTGTTTGAAGCAACGCTCAAAAACAGAAGCAGCGCACATTTTGCGCCGGTCACGATCACGTTCCCAATTCCCGAAGATCAATATGAGCAGGCAATTCTGGCGCTGGAAAAAAGTCAGATCGGCGATGCCAGAGTGCAGGACTGCCTAGTGGTTGACGTTTGCGCACCAAACTGCCCCGCACTGGTCAGAATGACCGGCACGATGGCGAATATCGATGAGCTGGACTGGCTGGCACGGGAGATGGAGAGCTTCGACCGATATGAACTGCTGCAATTTAATGCAGCGGTGGAGCGATTCGGATTATCCGCAGCGGACGAGCTGATCGATCTTTCTTTCTGCGCCAGAGAGGTGACGGTCGTTTCGGATTTTAATGATTTGGAGCTGGTCGGCAAACGCCACTATCTGACCGTCCACGGTGCCTGTGATTCGGAAGAACTGGAGAATCTGGATGGAAAGGAGACGGCTTTGGCGTTGATCTCCGGGCAGCCGGGGTATGTGACACAATTTGGCGTCGTGTACGACAACGGTATGAAGCTGGAGCAGGCGTATGACCGCAAGCATCTGCCCCAAAGCTGGATGGCAGAAAACAGCATCCTGGAGCTGAAAATCCGAGCCACAGGTGAAGATGATCCAAAGAAGCAGGAGTGGGTGCAACTCCCGGCAAGCCGGATGAAGCTGGAACGCGCGATGCTTCGTGCCGGGATTGCCTCTTGCGGCGAAATGCAGATTCTGTTTTCAGGCAGTCGGTTTCCGGATGCGGTCGATTGCGCTTTGGACTTTGAACACGAATCGCTCTTTGAACTGAATCAGCTGTGCCGTGCGTGTTCAAATTTCAAGGAACAGGATTTCGTGAAGCTCGGCGCGGTCTGCCAGATGGCGAAACCGACGTGTGCAGCAAACATCCGCCAGCTGGCTGAAAACCTCGATCAATTTGATTTTGCACCAAATGTCCACACGCCGGAGGAACTTGGAAAATACATGATACAACAGTCCGGTCATTACGAATATGACGAAAACCTTGAAGATTTCTATAACTATGGCGACTACGGTGTCAAGCGAATACTTCAGGATAACGGTGTATTTGTGGATCGTGGCTACGTTTCGTACCACGGCACACTGACGCTGGAGGAACTGATGCAGGACGATCCGGCAGAGAACTATCAGCAGGAGCAGGAAGCAAAAATGGAGGGCATGACATGGTGACGTTGTTTTTAAGGCAGGGCGAAAATGGAAAGCAGGTGCTTCTCTCATTTCCTACGACAACTCCTGCAGAAAAAGAGGATGTTGACAGAACGCTGGAAACTTTGAAGTCGATGTCCAAAACAGTCACGATCCAGGGCGCGGCAAGCGAGGTCATGAATTTAGGGCTGTATCTGAGCGGCGTAGATCTTGCCGCAGAGGGCGAAGTCGAGCGCATCGATCAGCTTGCCGACCGGCTAGAGCATATGTCGGAGGTCGACTGTGACAAATTCGCTGGGATGCTGGATGCAAACAGCGTCTCTGGCACAAAGGACATTTTGCAGTTGACAGAGCGGCTGGACGATTACGTCATTCTGCCGGGATGCGGCAGTGCACATTCTATTGGGCGGTATCTGGTTGGCTGCGGCGCGTTCCCTGTCCCGGAAAAGCTGATTGGGTACATCAATTATGAAGCCGTCGGGACCGAATTGCAGGATGCGCATGGCGGTGCGGCATGCAGCCGCGGATACGTTGTGCGCAAGGAGGGCTTGCCGAAGGCAGTTCTGGATGATCTGCGCACCTCAAAGCAGACATACGAAATGACGTTATAGAATGGAGGTTTTGTCATGAAAAAAGCAATTGTAATTACACTTGGCGTGGTCATTGGTGTGGCGGGCGTTCTTGGCATCTGCGCGCATCTGGCGGATGCCGCAAGGTTGGCGCTGTATGTGCCGGAGGATGAAGATGACGAAGACATCTACTGACGCGCAAATTGTGGGAAGTGTCAGCTTTATCAACGGCGATGCACGGCAGTTTACAGACAGTAAAGAATATCTGGACTGCATCCGTGAGGAACTGCCATACCGAGCAACGAGCGGCTTTTCTTTTCGTACAGTCACGCAGGACCCGGCGATCCGCAAAGCCACGGACGATATTGTTCGTGATTTTTATGGTGTGGAAGAAGATAATTTAAGCCCATCCGAAGAAATGCAGATGGGCGGGATGTAAAGGAGGTTCATATGGAATTTAAGGTTATCAAACGGAACGGCAGCGCCGTCGTTCCGGACGGAATGTTCAAGCTCTGCGGGATGGAGAACGCGAAGCTCATTTCAATGGTGCAGCTGAACGGCGGAATTTTACTCATGCCGGAGAGCGTGAGTACATTTGAACTCATCACGCTCATCGATGCACTGACCAGTCAGGCGTGTGAGTTTCTCGAAGCCCTCGCCGCAGAGTGCGGCGAAGCAGAGGAAGAGCAGGCGGGTTTGGCAGCGGCAGACGTTTTGAGCGAGTTTGAGATCGTCCTGCCGGACTGGCTGCGCAAGCACGCGGGAATCGCGGAAGATGCAAAGCTGGAGTGTGATCCGGTCGAGGAAGAAGGCAAGCTCACGCTCTGCAAGGCGTCTTACCGGCACGACCTGACGGACGTGCCCCACCCGATCTTGCAGTATTTTCTGGACTTCGGCTATGATCTCTACGCGCTGAACGAAATGCTGGTCGCGGAAAGTCAGGAGCAGACCGATGCAGAGTAAGATTCCGCTCTATCCCTACAATGCAAAAACTGCACGCGAACGCGGGGAACTTGACCGATGGCGCGAGAGTTTCCGCGAAAACTGCGCCTGCGCAGGCGGCATCGACATCCTCATTCGGGAAAACTTTGACGGAATGCACCTGAAGGACGGCACAGTGGAAAAGATCGTCGAGCTTTACGGTTACAAGCGTGTAGAGCACGTTCTGGCGAATACCGTGCAGGAGCGGCACGGCGATGACCGTTTCCGTCCATCCAACCGGGATTGGGCGAACAGCCACTACATCCCGGAAGATGAAATGCATAATTACTGCTTTGCCGCCCGAAGTCATTCTGCCATTCTGGATGGCTTCATTTCAAACGACAGAAAGCTCGTCATGGATCTTGGAATGTTTGACCAGAAGCAGTGCGAACCGGATTCGAGCGAACTGGATTACACCGGCAAGGTGCTTGTCCTCTCGCCAAATACCCTGAAAGAAGAATACTGGTCACCGGAGAATCAGCTCTGGCTGGCGCAGAGTGGCTTTGGGTGCAGCCCGACTGCACGCGGTCGCTCCATTCTTTGCACCTGTCTTGGCGACGGCGAACAGACGCGCTGGAACAGGAATGATTTTATTGGCGTTCTGAAAGACGAGTACCTGCCGGATTGGGCAAAGGAGGCACTCAAGCAGTATCAGCGTCCGGAGCAGGAGGAAACACAGGAAATGCAGATGGGAGGGATGTAAATTTGGACAGAAAAATGGTAAAATTCATTCAGGAGCAGTATCCACCCGGTACACGCATCCGCCTGAATTCTATGAGTGACCCATATTCACCGGTACCGGCAGGTATAGAGGGCATTGTGGATCTGGTGGATGATGCCGGACAGCTTCACATGAAGTGGGATAACGGCAGAACTTTAGCAATTATTCCCGGCGAGGACAGCTTTACGGTGCTGCCGCCCAAACTGGAAACGCTGAAGCTGTATGCGCCGTTGACGGCCGAGCTTTATGAGCGTAACTGCTACGGTGACCTTGAAGACGAGAGCGTCGAGCTGGACGGTCGGTCGCTGCTGATCTATCAAGATCAAATTGCAGCGGCACTCCTTAAAAATAGGAATCCGGAAGAAGCCGAACGGGGCATTATGCGCTGGTACGGCAAGCTGAATAGCGTCAATGATAAAGTTCATTCTGCTGTCTTTACTGCAGAAGCACGCAACGGTCAGCTCTGGGGCGTAGCAGAATGCCGTGTTGCAGGCAAATTAAGTGCAGAAGAACTGGTAGTGCTAAAAAACTATCTCGCCGGTCAAATGTCTGACGGTTGGGGTGAAGGATTTGAACAGCAGGAGATTCGCGTGAACGACGGAGATGAATTATATGTTCATCTTAAGAACGGAGATAATTGGAGCATCCAGACTGAGCAGGAGCGTTTCGGTCCGGAGTTTGCGGAGGGCTTGCCGGAACTCTGTTTTTCCACAATGCCAGGCACCGGTGAGCTGATCTGCATCAAGCGCGGCGAGAGCGGCTACTATCCGAGCAATTGGAACACATCGAGCCGGGAACATAACCGTCAGATCGCGGATGAGCAGAACCAGCGCCTCGGCGTGACGCCAGCACAGAAGGAAGCCATGATGTGCGGAAGTATGTTTGGCTGGAATGTTCCCGGTGCGGACCCGGCTTTCGTGGAAGAAATACAAAAAAGCAGGAATCACAGACGGGAGGAATGACCCTTGCGCAAAGTATGTGAGGTTTATCTCGTAAGCAGCGCATCAAGCGATGATCGCGGCGTAGAGCTGACGTTTCCTGTCAGCCAGTACGAGATGATGGACGCATTTGAGCAGATTCACACCAAGTCGCCGGGTGATGTGTATTGGCAGGTGGATGAATTCTACTGCTTTGACTACCTTGCGCCCCATCTGGACGAAAATATGTCGATCTTCGAGTTCAATTCCCTGACAGAGCAGCTCAGTAAGCTGGATAGCTATCAGGAAACAGCGCTGGAAGGACTCTTGCAGATGCAGGTCAAGAATCATATGCAGGAAAACAGCGGAATCATTACCGTACCGGAGCTGATGATGCTGGCATCCAACGTAGATCGTTGTCAGGTGCTTGCAGATGTCAATACGGACGAAGCACTCGGAAAATTTTATGTAGAAAACGGCTTTCGGGAGGATCTGGATGCCCTGCCGGACAGCGCCTATGCCCTCCTGGATTACGCCAAAATCGGCAAACAGATGCGCGAAAGTGAAGCCGGTGTATTCACGCCGCACGGCTACGTTGTCCGCACGGAGGAATTGGAGCCGCTGCCGGAGCATGAGCCACAGCGGGAAATTTCCTATATGATCCGCTTGACACTCATGAATCATGAAAATGAGCAGAAAACAGCTGTTCTGGACTTACCTGCAACAGAACAGCGGCTGCTGGAGGTGCAGGAAGAACTCGACGCGCCGGAATGGTTCGACGCGCAGTTCACCGGCTGCGATGCCATCGCGCCGCAGCTGAACAGCATGCTGGCCGATGTGGAAGATCTTCCGAGGATCAACGAACTGGCGCACTCCATTCAGGAATTGAAAGCCAGTGGACAGCTTACAAAATTCAAGGCGGTGGTCGGTGCGACGCAGTGTGAGACGCTGGAAGATGTCTTCGACCGCATTGAAAAGCTGCCGCAATACTGCTTCGAAACAAAAATCCGCGATAAAGACGCGCTGGTGCGTGATGAGCTGGAATTCGTTCTCGGCGGCAAGGATGCAGACCTGATCTATAAGCATCTGAACCGCGAAGCCTACGCAGAAGACGTCCTCAAACAGTACGGCGCGGAGATCACACCCTACGGCATGGTCAACCGTGAGGATTTCGGCCCGCTGCACGAGCCGATCTCGGAACAGCAGCAGGAGCAGACACAGGAACCGCAGATGGGAATGTAAAAGCGCCTGCCGCAGCAGACGCTTTTATTATCTCCGTATTTCCAGCAGACGATCCAGCGGAACACCCAGCGCCTCCGCAACGTCCAGAAGCAAACCGACAGTCGGCTTACAGGCGGCGGTTTCCACGCGCTGCAAATGATTGCGCGTATAGCCAGCCATTTCGGCAAGCTGTTCCTGCGTCAAGCCTTGCTCTTTCCGGTAGCGCATAATGTTCAGACCAATCTGAATGTAATCCTTGTAATGCTTGTCTTTCATGCTGTACCTCCCTGCTGCTCTTATTTTACGGAAGATGCAGAGAATAATCGCCATGACAGTTTGCGCAAATACGCAAATTATGTTGTATTTACATGAAACTTATGGTAAAATACAACGCAAGATGAGCAAATACGAAAGCTGCGTGGTGATGCGATATGATGAGCAACGAATTTGAAAAGGCGCTGGACGCTTTTCTGGAGGGAGCCGAGGCGGACGAAGCGCATCAGGCGCTCTATGACATCATCCGCGCCGCATTCCTTGCCGGATGGCGCTCGGCGGGCGGCGATCCGCCGCAGGAGCAGAAGCTCTTTGAACTGATTCCGGGCGGCAAGCCGCTCGAACCACCAAAATGAATAATGAAATTGCAGAAGGGCCGTTTTCCGGGTAGAGGAAAGCAGCCCTTCTTTTTTGCGCCCTTTTCCGGGAATACGGCCCGGAAAGGACAAACATGAATGATGAAGAACTGCGCGACTATCTGAAACGCTTCTGCTTTGGGCGCGAGCATCTCATTTGCAGCCGCGACCTCGTGCGACAGAAGAATCTCCGGGAGAGCGACCTCCGCCAAAAGGTCAACCGACTGCGGCGCAAAGCCGTTCCCATTGCCAGCAGCCGTGAGGGATATTTTTACGCCAGCAACGCGGCGGAACTCTACTCCACCATCCGGCAGCTCAAGGAAATGCGCGCCGGTCTGGATGCTGCGATCTGTGGCTTGGAGCAGGCAATGGAAACCTTCACCGAACCCACGGACGGGGGTGGCCGGGATCGCTAGGCCGTTTATCCCTTGGATCGGCAGCAAGGAAAAGCTGATCCCGTACATCTGGCAGGTGTTCCCGTCAAACCCGAAGCTGTACTTGGAGCCGTTCGGCGGCGGTGGAGCGCTCCTACTCGGCATACAGCCGAAAATCAGCCGCATGGACATCTATAACGATTTCAACTGCGACCTTGTAAATCTGTTCCTCTGTGCAAGGGAGTGTACCGTTCAGTTGGTGCAGGAGCTGAAATTTCTGCCGCTCCATTCGAGGGCCGAATTTGACCTTCTAAAAGAGTTCATGAAGCACAAGGAGCTTTTGCAGCAGCGAATTGTAGATGAACGAAATGCCGTGATGGAATGCTTCTCCGGCGAAGAACGGGAAGAGCTCCTGCAAATCCTGCGGGGGCGAAGCAACCTGTTCGATGTCCAGCGGGCGGCCGCGTATTACAAGGTCTGTCGCGGCAGTTTCAGCGGCACGACCAGCTCGTTCGGTGTCAGGCCGAACAACCTCACGAATTTTCTTTACCTTTTTGATGATGCTTCGAAACGCTTGCAGGATGTGATCATTGAGAATAAAGATTGTCTGGACATCATTCGGGAGCGCGACGGGCCGGACAGCCTGATCTACTGCGATCCGCCGTACTTTGACGCCGAGAGCTTATATGCCGTTGACTTCCCGAAGGAAAAGCATGAAGAGCTGCACCACATTCTCTCACAATGCAAGGGATACATCGTCGTGTCGTACAACGACTGCCCGTTTATCCGCAGTCTGTACGACAATTTTTATATCCTTGCGTTCCGGCGGAGCAATCCCCTCTCACAGAGAGCCGGCGCAACATACGACGAACTGATCATGACAAATTACGATCCGCGCCCGTACATCCAGCCGCAGTTCAGCATGTTCCCGGCCGAGATCGAGAACGGCGACCTCGTACTGGTACATGAACCTGCCTGCGGCTCGCTGCGGGAAATTTATCTCAGAAGAAGGAACGAACATGAAACAGGCAAAAACGATGCTCCAGCTGGAGCTGGAGGTGAAGCCGGAAATGGCCGCGAAATGTCACCTGGCAGCAATGGCCCCAATGACGGTGATGGCGACCGGTCGGCGCAGTATCCTTCTGGCCAGCCGCCAGATGAGCGCAGCAGCGGTGCTTGATACGCTGACGATGCTGAAGGGTGCCCAGGAAGCACTGCTGACCGCTTTGGAGCAGGCGTGCGGAAGCTGTGACTCGCTCTGTGAGGACTATGCGCACAGCGACGAAAATGCAGAAGCTGTCCTGCAAACCATCCCGACAGAGCTGCTTGCGCGTCTGCGCAAGCGTGGCTTATGCCTGCGCCAGCTTGCGCGGCATCTGGTGAAGGGTGATACCGTTTACGAAGTATGACAAGGAGGAATTTGAAACATGGAATTTTCTAATATCGAAGTCACCATTGACCACATTGCCGACGCTGGCAGCAAAATCAAAGCCTACGCAACCGTCACCTTTGACGGGATGTTCAAGGTACACGGCGTTCGGCTGGCAGAATCCAAACAGGGGCTGAACATCTTCATGCCGCAGAAAGCATTCAACAAGAATGGCAAGACACTGTACACGGATGTTTTCCACCCCATCACGTCCGGAGCGCGCGCAGCGCTCAAGGAAGCAGTCATCGACGCTTACAGAAAAGCGACGAAATAAAAAGCAGGAGGAAACAATGAAATATCGTACACATTGTCTGCGTCCGCCCTGAAGGTGGGCGCTTTTTTCATGGGCAGACAACTTCGCCCAGCAGGAAGGAGGCTTGACCTCATGACCAAACATCCATCATACCGGGCGCACGACCAGCCGCAGAGCAGTTCCGCGTCCCAATTCAGAAAGGAAATTGTTATGCACAAATTTGAAAAACGGGACGCGAAGTCCAGAACCCTCGTCATCCTCGCCGTTGTCGGCCTTGCCGCTGCGCTCACGCTCGGCATTTTTACTGCCGTCCGTATGATCCGCAAGCCTGCTGCATCCAAGGACGCTCCCAAGACGGGTATCGTCTATGATTCCAGCGCTGTTGAGGGTGGCTGGGATAACCTTTCGCCCGAAGAAATTGCGGAAAAACTGAACGAAAAGGTCGCGGAAGGCATGATCAACATCAGCATGAACACCGCACCGTATTTTGAAAACGGTGCATCCGAAGGCAACATCATGATCGTAAACGAATCGATCAATAACTACCCACAGCAGGTGGAGTTCATCCGCAACGACACCGGCGAACAGATATACCAGAGCAAAGCAATCCCCGTGGGCAGCAAGATCGAACGTGCTGCCCTTGATGTGGAGCTTCCGGCTGGCACATACGAATGCACAGCGATGTTCCACAATCTTGACCCCGAAACCGGTGATATTATCGGCACAGCCGGGGCAATTATCACAATCACCATCAAGAACTAATTTTCAAAACAAAAGGAGTAATTTACAATGAAAAACTTTAAGAAGACCATCTCCCTCATCCTCGCTATCTGCATGATCGCGTCCCTCGCCATTTCCGCTTCTGCCGCCAACACCGTTGACGCTTCGGGCGGCACCGGCACGTCC
>CAKASQ030000008.1 GCA_916988195.3 Oscillospiraceae bacterium | reverse complement strand
TTTTACGACTGACGACGCTCGAATTAAGCTTTCTCATCTCTATCCAGAAATAAAATTTTAGAATTAATGAGCTACTACGCAATGTTAGACAGTCCGATTATAGTGCGGCGACCTCGGAGAGAACCGTGTCCTCCGTCTCGGCCATGGCCTGAAGCGTTTTGGAAAGAAGCGTATCGAGCTCCCAGCCGAGCTGCTCCGCGCCCCGGGCGATCACGTCGCGCGAGCATCCGGCGGCAAACTTCTTGTCCTTGTACTTTTTCTTGAGCGACTTGAGCTCCATATCCTTCGTGCTCTTGCTCGGGCGCATGAGCGCGGCCGCCCAGATGAGCCCCGTCAGCTCGTCGCAGGCGAAGAGTACCTTCTCCATCTCGCGCTCGGGCGCGGTATCGACGCAGATGCCGTAGCCGTGGCTGACAATCGCGTGGATCACGTCCTCGGGCACGCCGCCTTTTTGCAGCAGCTCCACGCACTTGACGCAGTGCTGCTCGGGGTAGAGCTCAAAGTCGATGTCGTGCAGCAGACCGATCATGCCCCAGTAATCGGCTTCTTCACCGTAGCCCAGATCGTTCGCGAACCAGCGCATCACGGCCTCGACCGTCAGCGCGTGCTGCAAATGAAAATGATCCTTATTATACTCCCGCAGGAGCTCCCATGCGTTTGCGCGTTCCATAAAAGACCCGCCTTTCAAAATGGATTTGCTTTCATCTTACGCAGGAATTCGCGCCTGTCAAGAGAAAATTCGGCGCTCGGGTTGACAGACGGCGAAAAATGGCGGATACTGAGTGTAAAAGGAAGGAGGGACAGGTATGCGGAATATCCAGAAGCAGCTGTGCGGCATCGCGCTTTTGCTTTTCGGGCTGATCATCGCGGTCGCCTCGCTGGCACTGAACCGTATGATGGCGCTGCTCGGCTGCGCGGTCGGGCTGTTTGGCCTCGCCATGACGTTCGGAAACCGCGAGGGCTTTTGGGGAGAAGACAAGGAGAAAACCGACGCGGATGACAACGACAAATAATCCCACAAAAAACGTCCTGTTTTGCAAGACCGAAGGTGTTTGCTTGCGAAAACAGGACGTTTTTGTTTGAAAACCGGCGGATTTTCTTTGACATTCCCGCACCGGCATGATAGACTAGCGGCAGAAAAAACCATGCAGGAGGCATGTATGACACTGTTAGAGCGTTACTTAAACTACTTATCCCAGATCTGCGAGGGCTCGCGCAAAGCGCCGGACGGCATCACGCTCACAAAAACCGGCGACATGGAAAAGGCCATCGAGCTTCAGCAGCAGATTGCTGCCATCGGCATTCCGGAATTTGTGCGCCTGTGCGCCGCGCAAGACGGCGAGACGATTTCTGAAGAGGAATTGGAAAGCTTCGACCCCTCGCAGATGCTTGCGGTGCTCTCCAATCTGGAAGCCGCGCAGAAATCCGAAGAGGAGCAGCCGCCCGAGGAAACGCCTGGGGAGCCGGAAGAGCCCGTGAAGTCTGAAATCCGCGACATTTACGAGGTGTTTTTGGACAGCGTTTGTCTGGAGGATAACCTTCTCTCCTATCTCATCGATATTGCCAAGCGCGGAGCGAAGGACGAATTCCAGACGCTTTCTCACGCGGCGGCCAGAACGCTGCTTAGCTTGGACGAGTTTTTGCTCTGGCTCGGGAACAAAGAGGCCTTGGCAGGCCCCGACGAGCGGGCGTGCGCAGCGATTATGGATGCAGCGTTGGCCCGCCTCATGCAGGAGGGGCAAAGAGAGCTTGCCGCGGCACTTCTCTCCGGCGATGAGACGACGTTCAAGCTTTTCCGGACCGAAGCGCCGGAGCTCGTGCATTTGCCGGACGCGACCTATGAATGGTACGTGCAGAACTATCTCGACCGCTACTATCCCGTGCGGTTTATTATGAAGATGAACGGCGTGGAATTTCCCGATATTCCGACAAAGGAGGCATAACGCATGGACCCCATTTATGTCACCGGCCACCGGAACCCCGACACCGACTCGATTGTCTCCGCAATGGCCTATGCGGCGCTGCAGAATGCGCTGGGAAACCGCGAATATGTCGCGGCGCGGCTCGGTCATATTTCCGACGAGACGCAGCTGGTACTCGACCGCTTCGGCTTTGAGCCCCCGGTTCGCATTCAGACGATGCGCACGCAGGTCCGCGATCTGGACTACGATACGCCGCCGGCGCTTTCTCGCGCGGTGACGATCAGCAGAGCGTGGAACGCCTTGCAGTCCGACCGCAGCGTCCCGGCCATCCCCGTGACGAACGACGACGGCACGCTCTACGGCATGCTCTCGCCCTCTGAAATCGCGGACTACGACATGCAGACGATCAAAAATACATACGCCGAAAACCTGCCGATCTTTAATCTCTTAAACGTGCTCGACGGCAAGGTCATCAATGAAGCCGGGTACCTGGTTGACCGGGTGAGCGGCGAGGTATCCATCGCGCTTCCGCAGCAGAATGAGAATCTGCTCTTTTCCGGGAAGAACTCCATCGTCATCTGCGGCGACCAGCCCGAGATGGCGCGGCGCGCGATCGAGATGAACGTCAACTGCCTGATCGTGTGCCAGGCGGAGCTTCCGAAGGAGCTGCGCGAGCTGCCCACCACAACCTGTATCATCGCAACGCCGTTTGACGCGTTCAAGGCCTCGCGTATGATCTATCACGCGATCGAGGCCGGGCGCATCTGCCGGACGGAGGATTTGGACGCGTTCCATCTGACGGACTTTGTTGACGATGTGAAGGACGTGATGCTGGAAAGCCGCCACAGAAGCTACCCAATCCTGGACGAAAACGACAAGGTCGTCGGCACGATCTCGAGATATCACCTCTTAAAGCCGCGCCGCAAGCGCGTCGTGCTCGTCGACCACAATGAGATGTCTCAGTCCGTGCCGGGGCTCGAGCAGGCGGACATTCTGGAGATCATCGACCATCACAGATTGGCCGATATCCAGACGGGCGCTCCCATCTACTTCCGCAATGAGCCTGTGGGCTCCACCGCGACGATCATCGCTTCCATGTATCAGGAGCGCGGCCTGCTTCCGTCTGACCGGCTGGCGGGACTGATGGCAGCTGCAATTGTCGCCGATACAGTCATGTTCAAATCCCCGACGGCCACACAGCGCGACCACCGCATGGCAGAGCGCATGGCGCGCATCGCAAACATTTCGCTCGACGAGCTCGGGCAGGCTATTTTCTCCGCGTCAATGGACAATAAGCCCACTGAGTCGCTCCTTTTCGGCGACTTCAAGGATTTCCACATCGCGGACCACGACTTCGGCGTCAGCCAGATCACCTGCATCGACTCCAAGCGCATGATGGAGCGCAAAGACGAGTTCCTGGCAATCATGAAAAAGACGATGGAAGAGCGCGGCTATACGCTCATGATTCTGATGCTCACGGACGTTCTTTTAGAGGGCACGCAGATCCTCTATATCGGAGACGAGGATATTTTCTCGCACGCGTTTAATACGCAGCTCAAGGACCACACCTGCTTCCTGCCCGGCGTGGTGTCCAGAAAAAAGCAGATCATTCCGATGCTCTCCGCTCTTTGGGGCTGAGGCCGCATTTGCCGCAGACCGCACAGAATCGAACCCATCCGCTTCCGATCTCAAGCCGCTTCCGGGCATTTCCCCGGAGGCGGCTTGCATGCTTTGCGGATTTCCGATAAAATAGAGAAAAACGCCGGAACCATCCGATCTTTGGAGGCCTTGCCATGAAAAAACGCCGCGCTGCGAAAAAAGCGTCCCCGCTTCTGTCTGTCCTGATCGTTGTCTTTTGCCTGCTCGTCTTCTTCGGCAGCCTGTATCTGGAAAGTCAGCCTGCCCACGCGCCCGCCGAAAGCGCTGCTTCGTCTGCCCCCGACGGCTCGCTGGAGGTGCACTTTCTCGATATCGGGCAGGGCGACAGCGCGCTTTTGTTCTGCGGCGAGGAAACGATGCTCATTGACGGCGGCAAGGTCAAAAACAACCAGAAGCTCATCTCCCGTCTCAAGGAGCTGAATGTCACGCATCTTGAAGCCGTCATCTGCTCGCACCCGGACGAGGACCACTGCGGCGGTCTCGCGGCGGTTCTGGCCGGAACGGAAACGGACGCGTTCTACTGCTCAGTAGACAGCTGGCACACGAAGGCATTTTCCGACGTCATCAAATATGCGGACGAGCAGGGCGTCTGCGTCACCATCCCGAGTCCCGGCGACAGCTTTTCCTTCGGCGGCGCAAGCGTCGAATTCTTAGGCCCCGTGCAGGATTACGGCGACGACCCCAATGAAGGAAGCCTCGTCGCGCGCGTCCGATACGGCGAAACGAGCGTTTTGTTTACCGGCGACATGGGTTTTGAGGCGGAGGACGATATGTTGGCTGCAAACGTCGACGTGTCCGCAACCGTTCTCAAGGTCGCGCACCACGGAAGCGCGGGCAGCTCGTCGTCCGAATTTTTAGAGGCTGTGAATCCCCAGTACGCCGTCATCAGCGTGGGCGCCGATAACGACTATGGCCACCCAACCGAGGCCACGCTCAACCGCCTATCCGCCCTCCATATCCCGGTCTACCGGACGGACCTGCTCGGCGAGATCGTGGCCAGTTCCGACGGGAAAACTGTCACGATCACGTGGGAAACAGAAACCGCCGCCCGGGAGGAACCCTCCCAGACGGCAGATCATTACGATTATGTCGGAAACGCGTCGTCCAAGGTTGTCCATCTCGCAACCTGCGGCAAGCTGCCGGGCGAAACCAACCGCGTCTATTTTGAAACGCTCGAGGAGGCCGTCGCCGCCGGGTACCGCAAACACGCAGGCTGCCTCGGAGATTAGGAGAATACTTCTTCCACGCACCGATGCACCAGATCGTGCCCTTTTTGCGTGGGGTGAATGCCGTCGTTTGAAATGAGCGACGGGAACGCCGGATCCTTGAGAAATTCCGGCCGGAGCTCCAGAAGCGGGCAGGAAAGCTCGCGCGCAAGGCGGCAGACGAGGTCATTATAATACTCCTGCCATCTGAAAATCCGGTCCGCGTCCCCGAGCCACGAGAGGATATTTTCCTTGCTCCTGCCCTGTGACACGTGGTCCAGAAACCGGTGGGCCTCCAGCGGCACGAGCGACGTCATCCAGACGCTGCTGCCGGCCTGCCGGAGAAGCTTCACGAGCGCGCGGTAATTTTCCGCGAACGTCTCCGCTGCGATTTTGGGAAGGTGCGCCTCTTCGGGATGGTCGGATACGGCCTGCCAGTCAAAATCGCAGTCGTTGCCGCCGAAGGACAAAATAACCTGCGCGCCCTCGCACGCGTCCAGCCGCTTTTTCGCAATCGCGAGCACGGTGTCGCTGCAAGCGCCCATCTTCGCAAAATTGGAAACCACGATCCCCTTCTGCGCAAGCGCGTCAAAATTGTGTTCGCTGCAAAGATGGTACCGCCCGTCCTGATACGTTACGCCCTTGGCAATCGAGTCGCCGAAAATCACGAGCCGTTTTCCTTCCGCCATCGGTAAAGCCTCCTGTGTGTTTCTGCCGTCAAGTTTACGGCAGCCGCAGCAAAAAGTCACCCGAAGCCGCGAAAAGCCGCTCCCCTTTGCCGGGAGATACGCTCTTCTGAGAATAGAAATGGGACTCTACGCACAGTAGAGTCCTTGATTTTCGGGCATTTTTCGCGTGCAGGTTGCGTTTTACAGAACCTTCCGCTATAATAGCGTCAGAATTTCAAAGAGAGAAGAATGTCTATGCTATACTACCTTCTGCTGCTTCTGGCGGGCGCGCTGCAGGGCGTGATGGTCTCGCTCAACGGCCAGCTCGGAAACTATTATTCCCCGTTCGCCATCTGCTTTTTTGTGCACGGTATCGCGCTCATTTTGCTGCTTGCCTACCTTCTGGCAAAGAAAACGCCGCTTGGCTTCAAAGGCGCGCCCTGGTACGTGTATCTCGTCGGCGCGCTCGGCATCGCGATCGTCGCGTCCACGAGCTGGTGCACGCTGCGGGTCGGCGCGAGCGTCTTTCTCGCGATTTCGACGGCGGGGCAGATCATCTCCTCGCAGCTCATCGACCAGTTCGGCTTTTTTGGCATGCCGGTACAGAAATTCAATGTGAAGCAGATTCCGGGCTATGTGCTGTTGGCCGCGGGCGTGGCGCTCGTGGTGACGGGCTGAGGAGGGGTGCAGGATGTTTCTTTACTATCTGACGTCGTTTGTAAACGGCTTTATGAACTCCGTCAATAAAATGACAAACGTCAAGGCCGGTCAGTGCTTCGGCGCGGCGAAGGGCTCGCTCATCAACTACTTAGAGGCGACTTTTTTATCCCTCGCGCTCGTGTTCATGACGTCCGACCCCTCGGAGCTCGCCCCGGCGCATGTCTTTTCCGTCCCCGCATGGGCATATCTTGGCGCAATCTGCGGGCTCGTGGCGATGGTCCTCATCATCGTGGGAACGCTCCACACGCACGTGCTCGTCTCGTCCATTGTGGCGCTCGTCGGCAACCTCGGCATGGCGCTCGTGCTGGACTACGTGTTCTACGGGCTTTTCAGCTGGCAGCGCGTGATCGGAATTCTCCTGATCCTGCTCGGCATCACCTGGATCGAGAAAATGAAGACTGCCGGAAAGGCCGCTGACTGACGCTCTGGTATTCTTCTTTCGGCAATGCCTGGCCTTCGTTTTCTCCGTAGGGGGCGACGACTCTGTCGCCCCGCAAACCACACATCCGAAACGCGAAAACCTGCGGCGAAATCGGTGATTCCTCAGGGCGGACAGAGGCGTCCTCCCCTACAAACTTTTGGGCACTTCCGGGAGGTTCGTAGGGGGCGATGCCCACATCTCCCCATTGGGCACCAACGAATTCGCCGAAAATTTTCGAAAAATCGGTCATATTTGCCGGGACGATGTGGGCATCGTCCCCTACGCAAAACTGCGGCATTTTACGTCCACTTACCCTTAATCAAAACCCGCGTCGGAATCCTGCTTCCGGCGCGGGCTTGTTCTATCGTTCTGTGCCAAGGAAGAAGACGGAGACCACGCCGGGGCCGGTATGAGAGCCGATGACGGGGCCGACGTAGTTGATGATGATATCCTGAATCGCCGAGCGCTCGCGGATGTAGTCGGCGACGAATTTTGCGTCGTCATAGCAGTCGCCGTGGCAGATGAACATCGTCTGCGAGGGAAGGTCGGTCGAGGTCGTAAGCGCCTTTTCGGCAAGAGCAATGAGGGAGGCTTTGCGGCCTCTGGCCTTCGTGACGTTCGCGAGATGACCGTCGTTATCCATGTGCATGACGGGCTTGATCTGCATGACCGTACCCAAAACCGCCGTCGTTGCAGAAATTCTGCCGCCGCGCTTTAAGTACATCAGATCGTCCACCGTGAACCAGTGGCAAAGATGCAGCTTGATCTCCTCTAAGTAGTCGCGCACCTGCTCGATCGTCTTGCCCGCCTGCTGCTCGAGCGCGCCGAGGTAGACATAGAGCCCCTGACCAAGCGACGCACACAGGCTGTCGACGGTCAGGATCTTGCGCTCGGGATATTCTTCGCGCAGATCGTCGGCGGCAATGCAGCCGGACTGGTAGGTCGTGCTGAGGCCCGAGGAGAAGCCGATGAAGAGAATGTCGAGCCCCTGCTGCAAGGTCTTTTCCATCGCCTCGCGGAAGCTTTCGGGGTTGACGGCGCTGGTGGACGCTTCTTCTCCCTGCCGGATGCGCTCAAAAAAGTCGTGGAAGCCGATTTCGCGGCCATCTAAATAATTGGCGTATGTCTGGCCGCCGATGGTAAAGTGCAGCGGCAGCACCTGAAGATCTAACTTATCTGCCAGCTCCTGCGGCAGATCGCAGGACGAGTCGGTGATAATCTGAAAGGTTTTCATCGTGGTACCTCCTGTTGTTCTTTTCGCATTATACAATAGATTCCGTATAAATGCTATCCCCCGTTTTCGTTTTTTGCTCGACCGGCTCTTCCCCCATCTCTCCCGGAGCTTCCAAAAAGTGAAGGATTCCTTAAATTTTTCCGGGGACTTAACGGGGACCTCAAAATGTGGTATGATGAGAAAAAACGAAAAGCAGGAGAATCCCATGCCAAACGATCTGCCGACCGACCGCCTGCCGACCATGGCGGAAACCCGCGCGATGCACGAGCAGGCTGTGCGCGCGAGAAAGAAACAGCGCCTGAAAAAAACGCTCATAACCATCGCCGTCACGCTGCTCGTGATCACGCTTCTTGCCGCGCTGGCGCTTTTTGTCCGCGCAAAGCTGCAAACGCTCGATAAGCCCCTCGATGCAAAGACAAATCAGACCGCGCAGACCCAGCCGCAGGAGCCCTTGATTGAGCCAGCCTCACAGGCGTCCGAGCAGCCAGAGCCAGAAACGCCGGAGGCCGAACCGGAGGCGGATACACTGCCCGAATCGGAAACCGAACCCGCGCAGGATTCGCCCGAGGAATCCGAGCCGGAAGAAACTCCCGCGCAGGAAGACCCCGGCGAAAAGACGTATACGCCCGCTTCGGTAACGGACGCAACAAAAACGCTCGATTTAGAGCTCTACAGCGAAAACGCGCTGCTCATCGATCTGGAGTCGAACACCGTCTTGGTCCAGAAAAACGCCGACGCGCGCATCTACCCCGCCTCGATGACGAAGGTCATGACTGTCCTCGTGGCCGCGGAGCACATTGAAAACTGGGACGAAACGTTCACCATGACGCAATCGATCATTGACCCGCTGTTTCTGGCCGACGCGAGCATGGCGGGCTTTGTCCATGGGGAAGCGGTCTCCATGACGGAGCTTCTCTATGGCGCGGTTCTCCCCTCCGGCGCAGAGGCGACGGAGGCTCTCGCCATCGTCACGGCGGGCTCGGAGGAGGCGTTTGCAGCGCTCATGAACGAAAAGGCGCAGGAATTGGGCCTGCAAGATACCCACTTTGTCGACGCCAGCGGCCTTCACGACGAGAACCACTACACGACGCTCTCCGATATGGCGATCATTATGCAGGCTGCGCTTGACAATCCCCATTGCCGGGAGGTCCTCACATCCGTGAATCACACGTCCCCCGCGACCACGCAGAACCCCGAGGGTGTCGCGATGACGAACCGTTTTTTATACCGTATCCGCCCGCAGCAGACCGGAAACGTCGACATTCAGGCCGCCAAAACCGGCTACACGGCGCAGGCCATGAACTGCTGTGTGAGCTACGGCATTATGGAAAATGGCCGCGCAGCCATCTGCGTCACGGCGCACGCATGGACCGGCGACTACTGCATCGCCGACCATCTCGCGCTCTACGGAACCTACTGCGGCACTTAACTGTCACAAAAGCGGGGACTTTTGCGCCTATGAGAAAAGGGAGACGATCGTTTTGAAAACTGTCTGGGGAGAACAATTACATCCCGCATCTGTATTGCAGGAATATCCGCGCCCGCAGCTGGTGCGGGGCAGCTACGAAAATCTAAACGGCTTCTGGGACTATGCCATCACGAAAACGGACGCGAGACCGGACACCTGGGACGGCAGGATTCTCGTTCCGTTTTCGCCGGAAGCGGAGCTCTCGGGGGTCAACCGGACACTGCATCCCGGAGAAATGCTCTGGTACCGCAGAATGCTGGCAGTCCCGGCAATCGCGGCGGGGCAGCGGCTGCTTCTTCACATTGGATCCTGCGACCAGCGGGCAAAAATCTTCTGCAACGGTCAGTATGTCTTGGAGCATATAGGTGGCTACACGGCCTTTTCCGCCGACCTCACAGCCTTCCTGCGCCCGGGCGATAACGAGCTCATCGTGCAGGCGCGGGACGATTTGGAAACCTCCCAGCTCTCGCGCGGCAAGCAGAGTTCGAAACGCGGCGGCATCTGGTACACCCCGCAGAGCGGCATCTGGCAGACCGTCTGGTGCGAGTGGGTCCCGGACAACCACATCAAGGCCATCCGCTACACGCCCGACCTCATCACAAACCAGCTTCTTTATCAGGTGCAGGCCAAAGCGCCCGCCGGGGCCATTGTCCGGCTCTCGCTGCATGGGGAAGCGGTTACGGAAAGCATAGCGGATGAAAAAGGCTTCGGCGCGCTGGACATTCCGCCGGAAATGCTCCGTCTCTGGTCGCCGGAATCGCCCACGCTCTACGATGTAGACGTGACGCTTGGCGAGGACCACGTCACAAGCTACGCCGCCATGCGATCAATCGGCGTTGGGGAAGACGAAGACGGCGTTCCCCGGCTGCTGCTCAACGGCAGACCGTATTTCCAGAACGGCGTGCTCGATCAGGGGTACTTCCCGGACGGACTCTACACTGCGCCGAGCGACGACGCCATGGTTTTCGATATCCAGCTCATGAAGGACATGGGCTTCAATATGCTCCGCAAGCACATCAAGATCGAGCCTCTGCGCTGGTATTATCACTGCGACCGCCTCGGCATGCTCGTCTGGCAGGACATGATAAACGGCGGCGGGAAATATAACCTTCTCACCATCTCCGCGCCCCTCATCACGGGCATTCATCATAAGGACAACAACTATAAAAAGTTCTCCCGCACCGACGCGATGGCGCGCGCGAGCTATTACACCGAGCTCACCGAGATGATCGCCCAGCTCTACAGCTGCCCGTGCATCTGCGCGTGGGTCGCCTTCAACGAGGGCTGGGGGCAGTTCGACGCGGCAAACGCGGCGGCGTACATTCAAAAGCTCGATCACACCCGCATCATTGACCACGCCAGCGGCTGGCACGATCAGAAAATTGGGAAGCTTCAGAGCCTGCACGTCTACTTCCGCCCGTATCATTTTAAGCCTGACAAGCTTCATAGAGCCGTCGCGCTCACGGAGTTCGGCGGCTACACCCTCGCCGTCCCCGGCCACACGTGGGGCGAGAAGCGCTTCGGCTACAAGGGTTTTCGCGACAGCGCGTCTCTTGGCGAGGCTTTCCGCAAGCTCTATGAAACGCAGATCATCCCCGCGAAGGAACAGGGCCTGTGCGCCTGCGTGTATACGCAGCTGAGCGACGTAGAGGACGAACTCAACGGCTTTGTGACCTACGACCGCAAAACCGTCAAGCTCCCAAAATCTCTTGTCCGCGAGATTTCCTTGCAGCTTCGCAAATAAGACCGACTGAAACGCACAAAAGGAGGCCGTTCTATGATACAAACCATCGGCATTGTCAGCCTCTCGCGCGGCATTCTCGGAGAAGACTTTCTCCACCATGAGCTGGACCTCGGACTAGGCCGACTGAAGGACTTCGGCGTTCGCGTGAAGTTCCTGCCCCACGCGCTGGACGGTCTGGAATCACTCGCCGCGCACCCCGAGCACCGCGCGCAAGACTTGCTGGACGCGTTCCGCGACCCGGAGATCGACGCAATTCTCTGCGCCATCGGCGGAGACGACACGTACCGGCTCGCCCCATATCTTTTCTCCAACGACGAGCTCAAAAACGCCGTGACAAAAAAGCCGTTCCTCGGCTTTTCCGACACGACGCTCAACCATTTCATGCTCCACAAGGTCGGCCTCCCCACGTTTTATGGGCAGGCGTTTTTGCCCGATGTGTGCGAGCTTGCGCCTGCGATGCTTCCCTACACAAAGCGGTATTTTGAGGAATTCTTAAAAACCGGAACCATCCGGGAGGTGCGACCGAGCGAACTCTGGTATAATAGCCGCACGGACTTTTCCCCGGAAGCGCTCGGCACCGAGCTTCCCGCGCACAAGAACAGCGGCTTCGAGCTGCTGCAAGGCCCGGCGCAGTTCGAAGGCGAAATCTTAGGCGGCTGCATCGACTCGATGTACGAGATGTTCTCCGGCTGGCGGTACGGGGACATGCCCGAGGTCTGCCGGAACTACGGCCTGTTCCCCTCGATGGATGACTGGCGCGGCAAAATTCTGCTGATGGAGTCCTGCGAGGAGTATATGCCGCCCGAGACTTACAAAAAGGCGCTCGAAACCCTCCAGGAAACCGGCGTGTTTGACGCGGTCTCCGGCGTTCTCGTCGGAAAACCGATGGACGACATGTACCACGCGGAATACAAAAAGCTCCTTGTCAGCATCATTGCCAACAAAGAGCTTCCGATTTTGTGCAATATAAACGTCGGTCACGCACAGCCGCGCTGCATCCTGCCCTTCGGCGTTCCCGCCCATGTGGACGCGGATGCGCAGGTCATTCGCTTCGGTTGACCGGCATGGTCTCCCCGTCCGGCAGGCCCTTGCTCTTGAGCAGGAACTTGCGGAATATCTCCCAGAGAACCGTCAGCACCTGCAAAGCCGCGCAGACAAGGAAGATGAGCGACACGTTTTCGAGTTCAAAGGAAAGATACAGGCTGAGGCCTAAGGTCCAGATAAGCGCCGACACGGACACGCCCTGCCACAAAATGCCCCACCAGAGGCTCGTAAAGACGATACAGATGATCGAGCAGACCGGCAGCGCGTAGACAAAGAACATCCACGCCGGATACGGAACCTTGCAGATCATAAACATGCTGAAAAGGAGCGTCGCGACCGCCATCGTCAGCGCCAGCGACAGCAGCAGAATGAACATATGATAGTGCGGCTTCGACTCCTTCGGCGGCTGGATTTCTCCGATGAGCGCGCTGACGCTCACGCCGTAAAGGTCGGCGATCTGGCTGAGGATATACACGTCCGGCAGGCTCTCGCCCCGCTCCCACTTGGAGACGGATTTGTCGGAATAATTGAGCTTTGTCGCAAGATCGAGCTGGGTGTCATGGTGCGCCTTGCGATAGGCCGCAATGTTTTTTGCGACGGTTTTGCGCAGAGTGGCTTCGTCGGTCTGCAATTTGGCACCTCCTGGTAATTATCATAAAAATCCCTTGATTTTCAAAGGATTCTACTGTGAGTAGAGTGGCTCTATCGCGCCGCGATAGTCCAAAGACGCGCCGGGAGGGTGACATTTTTGCAGCGATCTGCTAGAGTAAATCCCGGGAAGAGGAAATACCGTGTCACCTGTTCATCCGGCACAGTGTTTCTAGGGAAGCTCTGATTCCAGCGGCGATTTGATTCAGCGCGAGATTTTGGCGCAAGGCAAGGTATGGAGGCGCAGGAATACTTTCTGTATTTCAAGCCTTCAAACCGCAGCATTGGGGCAAAAGATCCGCTGAAGCGAAGTGACGATGGATTCCGAGATTCCCAGTATACCATATTTTTTATTGACGTGCAAGAGCACGCAAGCATGCGCCTGGCATCCACACACCGTGCCGGGCGCATTTTTTGCGCGTTCTTGACGCTTGACGTTCTGAGGGAAAATTGTGTAGAATAGAGAAAACAAGAAGGAGGCGCGCTATGATCGACAAGGCCGCCATCGAGCAGCAGCTCGCGGAGCTGCCGCTTTTTCAATATGACTGGATCGAGACCTCGGAGCTCGTGTTTTCCGAACGTGTACGCTATATCTGCCAGACGCAGTGCCCGATGTACAATACGACGTGGGCCTGTCCCCCGGCAGTCGGCACAGTCGAGGAATGCAAGGCGCGCTGCCTTTCTTATCCAGAGGCGCTCATGATGACCTCCATTACCGAGGTCTCGGACATCGCAAATTTAGAAGAAACGCTCGCCACCCGAGGGCCCCACGAGGAGCTTACCCGGCAAGTGCGGGACATGATTGCCGCGCAGGGCGTGGAGACCCGCGCACTTTCCACCGAGGCCTGCGCCATCTGCCAGCATTGCGCCTACCCGGACGCGCCGTGCCGCCACCCGGATAAAATGTTCCCCTGCGTGGAGAGTCAGGGCATTCTGGTCACCGACCTTGCCGAAAAGCACGGTCTGGATTTCATGAACGGCAACATCGTCGTCTGGTTCTCGCTGATCCTATTTAAGTAAGCGTATCCAAGTGAGAAAGCGCGTCAGAAAACGGCTCCCACGCGCCCTGTCTTTCGGGCAGCGCGCAGAAACGTTCTTCTCCGCCGCCCAGTGCAGGAAGCGTCAGCGCGTAGGACCAGAGCGCCGGAGACGCGGCGTTCACCCGGCTCCCATATTTTCCGTCTCCCACCAGCGGGCAGCCGCGAGAGGCAAACTGGACGCGAATCTGATGCGTTCGGCCGGTATAAAGCCGCACATGCGCAAGACAGCGCCCATTCGATTCCGCCAATACGCGGTAGGACAGCGCCGCTTTTTTGACGCCCTTGCGCTCTTTTGAAACGACGAAGGTTTTATTTTTGAACCGGTCGTGGAACAGCAGATCGTGAAGCTCCCCGGAATCCTCCTCCGGCCGCTTCGTGAGCACAGCCAGATATTCCTTTTGGAGTTTCCCCTCCTGAATCGCCTTTGAAAGCTTCGCCGCCATGCGCTCCGTTTTCGCGAAAACCATCACGCCGCCCACCGCCTGATCGAGCCGGTGCACAGGGTAAATGCTGCACCCAAGCTGCCGCGAAAGAAGCGCCGGAAGATCGGTTTCTCCCTCTCCCTGCGCGCGCACACCGACAGGCTTGACGCACAGCGCGAGTTCCGCTGTTTCCCGTATAATTTCGAGCATCCAACCGCCGCCTTTCCGGCTGTATTCTATCATAAATTCCGGCCGGCGCGCAACCGCGCCGAAGAGAAAGATGAGGAACCTGATTTTATGACCCCCAGAGACTATCAGCACAAGAACATGATGCAGATCTTCCTGCACTTTTTTAAGCCCCATATGGGACTTTTCATTTTGGATATGGTCTGCGCGCTCATCGTTGCGCTTGTAGACCTGGCCTACCCGCTCGTCTCGCGCTGGGCGATGTATGAGCTTCTGCCGCAAAACGCGTACCGGACGTTCTTTGCCGTGATGGGCGTGGTCGTTCTGGCCTATCTCGTGCGCGCGTTTTTATATTACATTATCACCTACTGGGGCCACACGTTCGGCATCCGCGTCGAGGCCGACATCCGAGAAGCTCTCTTCTGCCATATGCAGGAGCTCGGCTTCGACTACTTTGACAAGAACCGCACCGGCCAGCTCATGAGCCGGCTTACAAGCGACCTTTTTGAAATCACCGAGCTTGCCCACCACGGCCCGGAGGACCTCTTCATCTCGTTTGTTACGATCGCCGGCGCGCTCATCATCATGTTCCGAACCGAATGGCGCCTGGCGCTTGTCGTCTGCGTGATTCTTCCGATCTTCCTTGTGACCGTTCTGCTGCGGCGCAAGCAGATGCGGAAGGCCTCTCGCAAGGTCAAGCAGCGCGTTGGGCACATCAACGCCGACATTGAATCGAGCCTGTCCGGCATGCGCACGGCGAAGGCCTTCGCGAACGAAGACTTGGAGCTTCAGAAATTCCGCCGCTCCAACGGCGCATTCAAGGTTTCCAAAAAGAGCTTCCACCGCGAGATGGGTATTTTCATGGGCTCCATGGAGCTGTTCATGAGCCTTCTTTCCGTCGCGGTCGTCACGATGGGCGGCTACCTCATCATGAAAAATGAGCTCAATTACGCGGACCTTCTGATGTTCAGCCTCTACATCACGACCTTTGTAAACCCCATCCGAAAGCTCGCGAACTTCACCGAGCTCTTTGCCAACGGCACGGCAGGCCTTGAGCGCTTCACGCAGATCATGCGCACGGAGCCCACCCTGCAGGACGCGCCCGGCGCATTGGAGCTGACGCATGTCGAGGGCAAAATCGATCTCGAGCACGTCGGCTTTTCATATGACGGCGATCTTGCGGTGCTTCACGATATCACGCTCCATGTCGCCCCTGGCCAGACCATCGCGATCGTCGGCCCCTCGGGCGGCGGCAAGTCGACGCTCTGCCAGCTCATCCCGCGCTTTTATGATGTTACGTCCGGCAAAATTCTCCTCGACGGACTCGATGTGCGCAGCCTCACGCAGAAGAGCCTGCGCCGGAATATCGGCGTTGTGCAGCAGGACGTGTTCCTGTTTGCCGACTCGATTCTGGAGAACATCCGCTACGGAAAGCCCGACGCGACGATGGATGAAATCGTGGAGGCCGCGAAGCGCGCGGAGATTTACGACGACATTCTGGCCATGCCAGACGGCTTCGACACCTACGTCGGCGAACGCGGCACGCTCCTTTCCGGTGGGCAGAAGCAGCGCATTTCGATTGCCCGCATTTTCCTCAAAAATCCGCCGGTTCTGATTCTCGACGAGGCGACGAGCGCGCTCGACTCTCTGACAGAAAGCAAAATCCAGCACGCGTTCGACGAGCTGGCAAAAGACCGCACGACACTCATCATCGCCCACCGTCTGTCCACCATCCGCGCAGCCAGCCGCATCCTCGTCGTCTCCGACGGCGATATCGTCGAGGCCGGCACGCACGCAGAGCTCATGGCCATGGGCGGCGTATACGCAAGGCTCTGCAAAACGCAAAATCTATTGGCTTGATTTTTCGATTGTTTCCGCAGTCCTCCGGGACTTTGCTAATTTCCCTGTGATGCGTAGGGGTCGATGCCCACATCGACCCGGCGGTAAAATCCGTTTTTTCGGAAATCTTCGGCGAATTCGAAACTGCCGTGGGGGGTTTGGGGGCAGCCCCCCAACCCCACCCTTTGGGGAACCACGTAAAATTTGGTGGGTGGGCCGCGCGGGGGGGGGGCCCGCCCTTCTTGCTGCTCTGGGATATTTTATTTTTCGATGTACCGCCGGAGAAGCGCGGCAATCTGCGCCCGGGTAAGCGGCGACTCGGGATTGAGGCGCTGGCTGTCATCGCCCTTTAAAATCCCGCAGCCTACCGCCCAGCGCGCGGCCTCCTGCGCATACGCGGGAACCGCATCCGCATCCACAAAATCATCCAGACTGGCCTCAACCGTGAGCCGCTGGTTCTTTTTCTGCGCGAACCGGTACAAAAGCGTCACCATTTCCGCGCGACCGATCGGCTTTTCCGCGTCAAACGTCAGCCCGTCAAGAAGACCGTTGTCCTGCGCCCAAGCGAGCGCTTCGCCGTACCAGTTGGGAATCTCGCTCTTCGCCGCAGGCCGGCCGGCTAAGTTGTAGACGATCTGAAGCGCGGCGGGCCAGGAGACGAGGCCGCTCGGCTCCATGTGTCCGTCTCCCGTGCCGTTCAGAAGTTCCTTCGCCGTTGCAAAGCGCATGTCGTCATAGTACCACGCACCCGCCGCAAGATCGGAAAACGGCAAAAGCTCTCCCGTAACCGTCACCGTGCAGGAAGAAGCCGCTTTCCCGCACTTTGCCGTGATCACCGCCGTTCCTTCGTCAAGGCCCACAACGCGCCCGCCATAGACGCTCGCCACCTCCGGCGCGCTCGATTCCCACGTAACGCTCTTGACTCCCGCGTCCTCCGGCAGGCACACCGCCTCCAGCGCCGCAGCGTCTCCCGCTTTCAGTTCCAGCTCCTCCTGCGAGAGCTGAATTTCCTCTACCGGAACCTGCGTCCACGGGTTTTCCGCCCGCGGGTCGGTCGGGTCCCAGCCGCAGTCGGCAGGCACGGCATCGACCGCGCGCTCCGGCTTTCCGAGAGGGCCGGGATCGTCGCTGTCATAGATCGTCACGCGCGTTCCGGGCGCACAATTATCATAAATCCACTTTGCATCTGCCGTTTGCAGCCGCACACAGCCAAGCGAGGCAACGCCGCCGAGCATATTGTACTCCTGCGCGAGCATCGTCGCGGGGTCGGGTGCGGTGTAGCAGATGGAGTGGAAGAGATAGTTTCCGTAAAACTGCGTTGAATACTGTCCGTATGTGCCGTCAAACATCAGGCACCATTCCTTTTTGACGCTCGTCACGCTGTAGCTTCCAAGCGGCGTTGCGTGTCCCAGCCGCCCGGTCGAGCAGATCATCGCTTTATAGGGAACCGTGTAGTTCCCCGCCTCGTCCTGTGTATACACCGTCACGGTGTTCATCTTCCGGTTCACCTTAATTTCATAGGGAAGCGAATTTGTACCAGCGGCAGACGCGCCCGCCATGAGCGCCCCGCATACCATCGCCATCGCCAGAAGCGCCGCCATCATGCGCTGCCATCTTTTCATATGTACTGTCCTCCGTTTTCTGATAACGGTTATAGAATACCGTAAAAGCCTCCTGAAGTCCAGAAAAAAGTACCCGCCGCGACACAAAGCGGCGCTCTGCCCGCCCGCATTGGGCAAGCAAAGCGCCGTCCATTCATTTGTGTATCAGAAAAGCGCGCTGAGCATCCACGCCAGCCCCACAAGACCGCCTCCCGCGAGGCTCCACACGAGTCTTGACGCAAGCTCCCCGCGCAGCCGCCCGCCCGGAAGATGCGCCGTGCTGTAGCCCTTCGCCGCCTGCTGCGCCTGCCGCAAAAGCTCGTCCTGCGTCACGTTGCAGCTGTCCTGCGCGTCCGGCCGCAGCAGAAAAATCGCCTGCTCGAAGAGCTTCTGATCGGGCGGACGCACCACAATCACCTGCCGGTTGATCCCCTTTACCATGGAACTTACCTCCTTTGCTTTGCAAAGAAAGTTTTTCCGGTTCCAGGGCAAATTATTCCTTCGCGGCGATTTTGTCAGAGCTCGAGCGTGTCGTCCTGGTCGATCCAGTCCTGCACCGGAACGATGGTAAAGTCCTGTTTGCTGTTTCGCACAACGACGCGTTTGATGCCCGCGTTGATGATCATGCGCCTGCACATCGAGCAGGACGTCGCGTCGGATAAAACTTCTCCCGACAGCGCGTCGTGTCCCACCAGGTACAAATCCGCTCCGATGCATTCGTTGCGGGACGCGGAGATGATCGCGTTGGCCTCAGCGTGGACACTCCGGCAGAGCTCGTACCGCTCTCCGCGCGGCACCTGCATCTGCACGCGCACACATCTGCCAAGGTCGGAGCAGTTTTTCCGCCCTCTCGGCGCGCCGTTATATCCCGTGGCGACGATCTCGTCGTTGCGGACAATGATCGCGCCGTACTGCCGCCTGAGACACGTCGAGCGCTCGAGCACCGTCTCGGCAATATCCAGATAGTAGTTCTCCTTTTCAATCCTTTGCACGCAAGTTCCCTCCTGCCAGCTCTTTTTGTGTAGTATAGCATATCGCCCGCCCTTTCCGCAACCGATTTTCCTTGCCGCTTCGCCGGTTTTGTGCTATACTGGTCTGGAATTTACGGGAGGTGGTCATCGTGAAAAAACGGCGGGTTTTCTGCGCACTTCTGGCACTGGTGCTGTGCGTCTCGCTCTGCACGCCGATTCTGGCGGACGGAGACATTCTCTTTGTCGCCGTGAACGACTCGATTCCGCTGACGCTCTCCGCCCTTCCCTATGAGTCCTCCTCCGGCATTTACGTGCCGTATACGGCCTTTGACGCGTCGCCCGGCGGGGTCATTCCGGCCTACAACGCGCAGGCGCAGACGTTCGTTCTGTTTACAAGGCAGCGCCGTCTCGTCTTTGATCTTGCCGAAGGGACCGTCACCGATCAGGACGGCAACGTTAAAACCGTCTCGACGACGTTCCGCGGCGGCATGTTGTACGTGCCCCTTGTCTACTGCGCATCGTTCTTCGGCCTCAAGGTCACGCTTTTAAAGAGTGAAAACGGCTACCCGATTCTCCGCTTTACGACCGGCAGCGAGGTATATGACGACTCCTTGTTCGTCGAAAAGGCCGAGAGCCTCATCCGCTACCGCATCGAGCAGATGAACACGCCGGAGCCCGACCGCAATTCTTCAAGTGGCCAGACGGACACACCCAAAAATCCCGAGCAGCTGGCGGACCCGGAGCCCGAGCAGCCGCCCGCGACGGTCTATCTCGCGTTTACAAACGCCGGGACGATGGCAGAAAACGCCGCGCTTTTGGAAGAGTACGCCCTTCGCGGGACCTTTTTCCTGACAGCCGCCGAAATTAACGCCGACCCTGCGCTCGTCCGCGCGCTCTATGCCGCGGGGCACATTCTGGGTGTCACGGTCCCAGAGGACTGCGAAACCGTCGCCGCCTCACTTCTGGAGGCCAACGACGCGCTCTGCCGCGCGCTCAATTTCAAGACGCTCTTTGCGCTCCTTCCTTTCTGGCAGCAGGAGGGCATTGTGGACTTTGCCGTCCTCACGCGCCCGCAGGAGCCCGTCTCCGCCGAGTTTGCCGCGCAGCAGTCGGAGACCGCGCAGCTTCTCGTCCTGTCCGAAAATGCTTCGCAGGCGCTCGCCACGCTCCACACTGCAAACGCCAGCATCGAGCTGCTTCGCGAAACAACGAAGCTGCCCTGATATGAACCGTCTTCGTAGGGGTCGATGCCCACATCGCCCCGGCAAATGGAACCGATCATGCGGAAATCTATGGAAAATTTGCAATTGCCCTTGGGGCGATGTAGGCATCGCCCCCTACACAAAATCACAAAGAAGCGCCCGCCGACGGCGGGCGCTCGTTTTATATCGCGCGAACCTCAATATGATAGCTGTTTAAGCCGCAGGTCGCGTATTCAACCTCGATGGAGTACGAGAGGTCAAAAATGCCGCCGTGCTCGTTCATGAGGACGGCAAGGCTCTTTGTCTGTACACGCAGCATCAGCGCGCCCGGCCCCGCCTCGTAGAGAGAATCGTCGATTCTCCCGAGCTCGAAGACCATCTCGGAGTTCACCTTGCCGACTCTTCGCAGCGTGACCTTCTTTTCCTCTTCGATCGTGAACGTCGTCACAACGCCCTCTAGCCCTGTCATCTGCGTCTCCACGTAGGAAAAGCGGATGTAGCCCGGCTCATAGCAGTACGAGCCCTCGGTCACCAGCTGGATGCTTTCAGATTCCTCGCCCTCGAGCTGCTGCGTGCCGGTAATGGAAATCAGTGCCGATTGTACCATGCTATTCCTCCAATGCAAGCGCGATGAGATTGTCGATCAGCTCCGGGTATTCGATGCCGCTTGCCGCAAAGAGCCTCGGGTACATCGAAATCGACGTAAAGCCCGGAATGGTATTGATCTCATTGAACACAACTTCCTGATCGTCCCGCCGGACAAAGAAGTCCACCCGCGCCAATCCCCGGCACTCCATTGCCCGGTAGACCTTCACCGCCGTCTCGCGGAGAAGCTCTGAAACGGCCTCATCGATGCGCGCGGGCACATAGAAGCTCGCACTGCTGGACAAATATTTTGCCTCGTAGTCGTAAAATTCCGCACCTGCGTCAATTTCGCCGCAGACGGACGCGCAGGGACTCTCATTGCCAAGCACGGCCACCTCGATTTCCTGCCCGTCGATGAATTCCTCGACAAGCGCCTTATTGCCATAGCGGAGCGCATCCGTCACGGCCTGCTCGAGATCTTCGCGGCACTTCGCCTTGGAAATGCCGACCGACGAGCCGGTTCCGGCGGGCTTGACAAAGACCGGATAGGTGAACGCGGCCTCGATTTCATCCATACAGGCCTCCTGCTTCCGGCTCCAGCGCTGCTTCGGGATGACCTGCCAGTCCGCCTGCCGAACGCCCGCCTGCCGGATCAGAAGCTTTGTTATACTCTTGTCCATGCACGCGCTCGAGGCCGCCACGCCGGAGCCCACAAAGGGCAGCCCTGCGATCTGCAAGAGCCCCTGCAGCGAGCCATCCTCGCCGTTTTCTCCGTGGATGAGCGGAAAGACCACATCGATGCGCTCTCGCACCACGCAGTCGTTTTCAAAGCTCAAAAGCCCCTGACCGCGCACGGGCGAGAGCGCCGCCTTCCGGTTCAGCTCGCAGGTTTCCCACGCGCCGGACGGCAGCATCGAATAGTCCCTGCCGCCAAATAATATCCATTCCCCGCTTCTTGTGATCCCGACGGGAAAGACGTTATATTTCTCCTGATCGATGTTGTTCAGCACCGACTCCGCCGAGCGGAGCGAAACCTCGTGCTCCGGCGAAACGCCGCCGAACAGAATGCAAACGCTAAGTTTTCTCAAGCTCAATCCTCATTTCCGGCGGCGTGCCGCCCTTGTCAACTGACGTTACCCTATCATATGCCAAAAGCATCAAGAACACAAGGACTTTTTTACACATAACCGTGATTTTAACAGTGGAAATTCCCATGCAATGTGTATATAATGAGAGTAGAACGCTACAGTTAGGAGGCGGGTTTATGCAGCTTGAATTGTCGAAGAAGGAGTTTCGCCGGCTTCTGGATCTGGTCTACATCGGAAACTGGATTCTCAACTCAACGCGCGGCGACGACCGGATTGCCGACTACGATCAGGTGGAATCCAAGCTTTTCGCCCTCTGCCGCGAAAACGGCATGCCCTCGCTCGTCGAACGATGGAATGGAGAAGATGTTCCCTCGCGCGCATTTTCCGACGGCGGCATCCACGAAGCAATTGCGGATTACGAAGACACGGTCTTCTATGAGATTCTGGCCGAGGAGCTGGCCCGGCGCGATATGGACTATCAGCCGGTATCCAACGAAAACTACGACGCGCTGGTCTCCCGGATGGACGATTACATCGCGGAGTTTGAGGCCCACGGGACCGATAATATCTCAATTCCCACAATGGACGAATAAGTAACAAGCCAGACGCGTAGCGTCTGGCTTCCGTTCTGCCCAGAATACCGCAGGACCCTCTTCAGAGCAGCTTCTCGCGGAGAATTCCGTGGTACGGTCCGTCTTATGCAGGTACCGCATGGGAAATAGCCCTGCGCCTCGTACCACGCGTTCAGCCGCGCGTTACCTTCCGCGCAGTCCAGGCGTATCGCCTCCATGCCCCGCACCTTTGCAAGCTTCTCTGCCTCGCGCAAAATTGCTTTTCCCGCGCCGCTGCATATCCGCATAGTCGTCCGGCGGATACACCCTAGATAATCCGTGTCGCTCCACTGGTAGATGCCAACCTCGCTCATCCATGCAGCATGCGCCGCATAGAGCGCGAAAATTTTCTCCAGCTCATCTTGTCTTGCCAATCGAAGCTCCCACATACTGCCCCCTCCTGTTTTTTCCGATGATAACAGAGTCTATCCAAAAATGCAAGCATGACAAAAGCCCCCGTGCGCCAATCGCGACGCACGAGGGCTTCCGTCTTTTTATCGGCCCGGGCTCAATGCCCGCAGCCACCATGGCACGAGCCGTGCATGGAGCAATGGCCGCAGTCACATCCGCAGGAGTTCTTTCCGTCACGCTTCTGCCGGATCAGATACTTAATAATGGAGATTACAATTACGATTAAGAGGGAGGAGATCAGAATGGTTGCAAGGTTATCAAGAATCCAGCTTATCATAACGTTCACACTCCTTTGGGATGACACTGGGTAAGATAATCGCTGCTTAGACCTTCAGCTTGGTAGCTTCCTTGTAGGGCTTGACGAGCATGTAGACGATGAAGCCCAGGCAGATGACAGCCGCAATCAGACCAAGAACGTTGACGTTGCCGGTAAACAGACCGCCGAACTGGTTGATCATCAGCGCAACGATGTAAGCAAAGCCGCACTGATAGCCGATGGCAAACCACGTCCACTTTGCGTTGTTCATCTCGCGCTTGATCGCGCCGATGGCCGCGAAGCAAGGAGCGCACAGCAGATTAAAGACCAAGAACGAGTAGCCGGTGATGCCGTTGAAGGCATTGCCGATGGCCTGATAGACCGAGCCGTCGCCGCCGCCATAGAGGATGCCCATCGTGCCGACGATGTTCTCCTTTGCGACAAGGCCCGTGATGGAGGCAACAACCGCCTGCCAGTTGCCCCAGCCGAGCGGAGCAAAGATCCACGCGATCGCGGAACCGATGTGGCCGAGGATGGAGTAGTCGATCTCGCTCTCGTCGAGCATACGGAACGCGCCGTCAACCCAGCCGAAGTAGGTGGTGAACCAGACAAAGATCGTGGAAAGAAGGATGATCGTACCGGCCTTCTTGATGAACGACCAGCCGCGCTCCCACATGCTGCGGAGCACATTGCCGAGGGTTGGCCAGTGGTAAGCCGGGAGCTCCATGACGAACGGAGCGGGCTCGCCGGAGAACATCTTGGTCTTCTTCAGCATGATACCGGAAACGATGATCGCAGCCATGCCGATAAAGTACGCGGAGGTGGAGACCCATGCGCTACCGCCAAACAGAGCGCCCGCGATCATCGCGATGAACGGAACCTTCGCGCCGCAGGGGATAAAGGTGGTGGTCATGATCGTCATACGACGGTCACGCTCGTTTTCAATCGTACGCGAAGCCATAACGCCCGGGATACCGCAGCCGGTGCCAATTAACATCGGGATGAAGGACTTACCGGAAAGGCCGAACTTGCGGAAGATACGGTCAAGAACGAAGGCGATACGGGCCATGTAGCCGCAGGCCTCGAGGAACGCGAGAAGCAGGAACAGAACGAGCATCTGGGGCACGAAGCCGAGGACCGCGCCGACACCGGCAACGATACCGTCAAGGATCAGGCCGCTCAGCCAGTCCGCTGCGCCGGCAGCTTCGAGGGCATTGCCAATGAGAACCGGAACGCCGGGGACCCAAACGCCATAATCAGCGGGGTCGGGCTCGTCAAAGCCGTTTTCTTCGAAATAGCTGACAGCGTCGAGATAGGACATCTGCACAACGTCTTCGTTTTCTTCTTCGCTTGCGGGAACTTCGGAGTAGTAGACCGTCATATCGCTGATGGCGAGGGTTTCCTCGTCTTCAACCTCGATGGTTGCGGTCTCAGAATCGGGCGTAACCGCCTTCATGTCGGCCAGAGCTGCGTCAGCGTCGAAGTCTTCGGCTTCGGTGTCGAGCTCATAGTAGCCGCTGACAGCGTCGCTTGCTGCTGCATATTCATCGGATGCGTCTGCATAAGCGGAGGAGCCGATGCCGAGCAGGTGCCAGCCGTCGCCGAACAGGCCGTCGTTTGCCCAGTCGGTTGCGGCCGAGCCAACGGTAACCATGGAGATGTAGTAAACCAGGAACATGACGACCGCGAAGATCGGAAGACCCAGCCAGCGGTTGGTGACGACCTTATCGATCTTATCAGAGGTGGACAGGCCGCCCACATTCTTTTTCTTGTAGCAGTTCTTGATGAGCTCTGCGATGTAGACGTAGCGCTCGTTGGTGATGATGGACTCGGCGTCGTCGTCGAGCTCTTTTTCCGCCGCCTTGATGTCCTGCTCGACATGCGCCATCACGTCAGCCGGAATCTTCAGCTGCTCAAGCACCTTGTCGTCGCGCTCGAAGACCTTGATGGCGAACCAGCGCTGCTGCTCTTCGGGCTTGTCGTGGACAACGGCCTCTTCGATGTGGGCAATCGCGTGCTCCACGGGGCCGGAGAAGGTGTGCATCGGGACAGTCTTGGTGCTCTTGGCAGCCTTGACGGCGGCCTCGGCAGCTTCCATGATGCCCGTGCCCTTCAGGGCGGAGATCTCAATGATCTCGCAGCCAAGCTCACGGCTGAGCTCTGCGGTGTTGATCTTGTCGCCGTTCTTGCGGACAACGTCCATCATGTTGATGGCGATGACAACCGGGATGCCAAGCTCGGTCAGCTGAGTCGTTAAGTACAGGTTACGCTCAAGGTTCGTGCCGTCGATGATGTTGAGGATGGCGTCGGGGCGCTCGGTAATCAGATAGTTACGGGCGACGACTTCCTCGAGGGTGTACGGGGAAAGGGAGTAGATACCGGGAAGGTCCATGATGACGACGTCGTCATGCTTCTTGAGCTTGCCTTCCTTCTTTTCGACCGTGACGCCCGGCCAGTTGCCGACGAACTGGTTCGAACCCGTCAGCGCGTTGAACAGCGTTGTTTTACCGCAGTTCGGGTTGCCCGCAAGGGCAATTTTAATTTGCTTTTCCATGTCACTTCTCCTCCTTGTTTCAGCGCTCTAATTAAAATTAGAGCCATCAAACAAGCATTCAAAAAAAATTAATTTCACAAAACCGGCGGAATTGCACAAGAATCTGTGTGTTGCATGCGCCGTCAGATTTTTCGTCAGGCAAGTAAAAGCCGCAGGCAATCCTTCCGGATTGGCGAGGATTTTTACGCAGCATGGCGGAAAAGCTGCAAGCAGGCAGCGCGCAGAGGCTTGGGCATTGCCGCCAAAAATTCACTCGACCACGATCATTTCGGTATCAGCTTTGCGGAGCGAAAGCTCGTAGCCGCGGACGGTGACCTCCATGGGGTCTCCGAGAGGCGCGACCTTACGGACGAACACTTCCGTGCCCTTCGTGATACCCATGTCCATGATGCGGCGCTTGACAGGTCCTTCGCCCGTCAGCTTCACAACCTTGACGGTTTCGCCGATTTTGGCGTCTTTCAATGTTTTCATACCTCTGTCTCCTTTTCTAACGCCCGTGTGGGCGCTTGATCGATTACACCATGATCTTGCGCGCCATTTCCTCGCTGATCGCGACGCGCGCCTCTTTGACCTTGACGATGACGTTGCCATTCAGGGAGGAGACGACAGTGACCGTGCCGCCGGCCACAAAGCCCAAATCCTCGAGGTGCTTTTTCACCTCCGGCGAGCCTCCGACCTTGTGAATCATCTGTTCTTCTCCGATATTTGCCAGTGTCAACGGCAGCATATCCAACACCTCGCTGTCCCGGTTAGCCACAACTAACCGCTGTTCTAAAAAACGATCCGGGTCTCTGCCCATGGCAAGCCACAGGTTAAGCTCCCCTAACCAGCCCATAGTTTAGCATCTCTAACCTCTGTTGTCAAGTCCTTTTTCCGCTCTTTTTTCCTCGTTTTTTCCATACTGCTTCTCCTCTTGACTTCTGCCTACCTTCGCGGTATGATATCGGCAGAAAAAGTCCCGGCGGGTTTGTTTTTTACTCAGGTGGTTAGCCTTATCTAACCGCAAGGCCGCCGCGAACGCACAGGAGGCTATTTTATGTATCAGATCACACTTAAAATTGACGGCATGGCCTGTTCCATGTGTGAAAGCCATGTCTGCGACACCATCCGCAACCAGTTCAAGGTCAAAAAGGTCTCCGCGTCGCACGCGAAGGGCGAGGCCGTCATCGTGAGCGAGACGGAGCTTTCAGAGGCAGAGCTCAAAGCCGCGCTCGACCCCACGGGCTATAAGCTGCTCGGATACGCTTGCGAGCCGTATGAAAAAAAGGGCGGGCTGTTCTCCATTTTTAAAAAGTAAAAACGTTTTTTGCAAGCGCCGGATGCAGGGCTCCCTGTGTCCGGCATTTTTTCTGCCCATTTTACAGTTTTACATTGATTTTACAAAACCTCGCTTTTCTATTTTACGCGCGGGCGGTATCCTGTTTGGCGTAAGGACAAGATATCCAAAGAAATTAAAACATGAAATGTAAGGAGATTTCAAATCATGAAAAAGTTGATCAGCATTGCACTTGCAGTATTGTGCGTCGCGGCCATGTTCACCGGCTGCGCGAAGAAGCTTTCCGGTCAGGTCGCGACCGACGGCTCGACCTCGATGGAAAAGGTCATCGGCGCGCTCGGCGAGTCGTTCATGTCCGCAAACTCCGGCGTTACCTTCACCTACAACCCCACCGGCTCCGGCTCGGGCATCAAGGCCGTGCAGGAAGGCCGCTGCGACATCGGTTTATCCAGCCGCGCGCTGAAGGATGAGGAAAAGTCCTCCGGCCTCGTCGGAACGACCGTCGCGCTCGACGGCATCGCCATCATCGTAAACCCCGAGAACCCCGTTTCCGATTTGTCTGTTGAGCAGATCGCTTCGATCTACACCGGCGAGATCACCAACTGGAAGGATGTCGGCGGCAACGACGCGGAGATCGTCCTGATCGGCCGCGAGGCCGGTTCCGGCACAAGAGACGGCTTTGAGTCCATTACCGGCACAACCGACGCCTGCCAGTACCGTCAGGAGCTGACCTCCACCGGCGACGTCATCACCACCGTCTCCCAGAACCCCGACGCGATCGGCTACGCTTCCCTCTCCTCTGTCAAAGACAGCGTCAAGGCGCTCACGGTCGGCGGCGTTGCTCCCACCGAGGACACCGTGAAGGACGGCAGCTACGTCATCCAGAGACCGTTCGTTCTCGTCACCAAGGACGGCACGAAGCTCTCCGAGGCGGCCCAGAAGTTCTTCGACTACGCGCTCTCGAGCGAGGCCGCTCCCATCATCGCGGCTGCCGGTGCTGTCGCGGCGAACTAAGACAAACGCAAACAGGCGGCCGGGAAACTGGCCGCTTCTTTGCCGGTTTAAAAGAGGACAAGTAATTTATGAAACAATATCTAAAAAAGCAGGCGCTCGAGCGTGTCATCCACGGCGTGTTTCTGCTGCTGGGGCTTGTGACCGTTGGCTGCGTGCTGCTCATCACGATCTATCTGATTGTCTCCGGCATTCCCGCCATCCGGAAAATCGGCCTTGTCCCCTTCCTGTTCGGAAAGGTCTGGGCTTCCACCTCGAAAACGAACCCGCAATACGGCATTCTGCCGTTCATTCTGACGAGCGTCTACGGCACGGCGGGCGCGATCGTGCTGGGCGTTCCGATCGGATTTTTTACCGCTGTCTATCTCGCAAAGCTCGCCCCACCGCAGCTCAAGAGCATCCTGTCGTCGGCTGTGAGCCTGCTGTCCGGCATTCCGTCGGTCGTCTATGGTCTGGTCGGCATGCTGGTTTTGGTTCCCGGTATCCGCAAGCTCTTTCATATCCCGGACGGCGCGAGCCTGCTTGCGGCCATCATCGTGCTTGCCATCATGATCCTGCCGTCCATCATCAAGGTTTCCGTCACTGCGCTCGAGGCTGTGCCCAAGGAGTATGAGGACGCGTCCTTGGCGCTCGGGGCAACGCCGGTAGAGACGTATCTGCGCGTCTCGGTTCCGGCAGCCAGAAGCGGCATTGCGGCGGCGGTCGTTCTTGGCGTCGGCAGAGCCATCGGTGAGGCCATGGCCGTCATGATGGTCTCGGGCAATGCGCCGAATCTTCCCACATCTCTTTTTGAAAGCGTACGCTTTTTGACCACCGCCGTTGCCAGCGAAATGTCCTACTCCTCGGGTCTTCAGCAGCAGGCGCTGTTTTCCATCGCGCTGGTGCTGTTCCTGTTCATTCTGCTGATCAACGCGACGCTCAACTTCTTCTTAAAGCGCGGCAAGGAGGCATAAGATGAAACATAAAACACTCTCTTCCTCCCGAAAAGCCTACGTCGGTTGCATGAAGGCGCTCATGTACCTCTGCGCGGGGCTGACGGGCGCGCTGGTTTTGTTTCTGGTCGGCTACGTGCTCGTAAAGGGTCTTCCCAACATCACATGGGAGCTTCTTTCTACGTCGCCGAGCTATCTGACGGAGCGCATCGGCATTCTGCCGGATCTCATGAATACCATTTACATTGTTCTTGCGACGATCGTGATCGTTCTCCCGCTCGGCGTTGGCGCGGCCATTTATCTCACGGAGTACGCAAAAAACAAAAAGCTCGTCGCCGTCATCGAATATGCCGCCGAAACCCTCTCCGGCATCCCCTCGATCATCTACGGCCTTGCCGGTATGCTGATCTTCTGTGAGGTACTCGGCATGGGAACGTCTCTTCTCGCGGGCGCTCTGACGCTTGCCGTCATGAACCTGCCGACGATTCTGCGCACGACGCAGGAGAGCCTCAAGACCGTTCCCCAGAGCTACCGCGAGGGCGCGTTCGGACTTGGCGCCGGCAAGTGGCGCGTGGTGCGCACGGTGGTGCTCCCCGGCTGCATCGACGGCGTGATCACAGGCTGCATCCTGAGCGTCGGCCGCATTTTAGGAGAATCCGCCGCACTTTTGTTTACCGCCGGCTTTGCCCACGCGCTGCACGGAATTTTTGACGGCTTGTCGAGCCCCGGCGCAACGCTCACCGTCGCCCTTTATGTCTACGCAAAAGAAGAGGGCGAGTTTGAGGTGGCCTTCGCCATCGCGGCCATTCTGATGCTCCTGACGCTCGCCATCAACCTCGCCGCCGAGTTTGTTGCCCGGCACTTCCAGAAGAAAAAAGCACTGTAAATTCCGAAATATATTCCGCCGCTCTTGCCATGGCGGCAGATTTTTGACATAATAGGAGAAAGGAACGAAATATGCCAGCTATCTTATCTGCGCATGACCTGAACCTCTGGTACGGGGCGCATCAGGCGCTGCATAATATCAGCATCGACATCCCCGAAAAAAGCATCACCGCGCTCATCGGCCCCTCCGGCTGCGGCAAGTCCACGTTTTTAAAGACGCTCAACCGGATGAACGACCTCGTGGGCGGCGTAAAAATCACGGGCGAGGTCACCTACGAGGGTGAAAACATTTACGATCCTTCCGTGGATGTGAACGAACTCCGCAAGAGCATCGGCATGGTCTTCCAGAAGCCGAACCCCTTCCCCATGAGCATCTACGACAACATCGCCTACGGTCCGAGAACGCACGGCATCCGCAACAAAGCAAAGCTCGATGACATCGTGGAAAAATCCCTGCGCGGCGCGGCCATCTGGGACGAGGTCAAAGACCGGCTCAAGAAAAACGCGCTCGGCCTCTCCGGCGGCCAGCAGCAAAGGCTCTGTATCGCGCGGGCGCTTGCCGTCGAGCCGAAGGTGCTTTTGATGGACGAGCCGACAAGCGCACTCGACCCCATTTCCACCTCCAAGATTGAAGACCTTGCCACGCAGCTGCACGAGCAGTACACGATCGTCATCGTGACCCACAACATGCAGCAGGCTGTCCGCATTTCGGACACCACCGCGTTTTTCCTGCTCGGCGAGCTCGTGGAGTACGGCCAGACAGAGCAAATGTTCTCCCAGCCGCAGGACAAACGCACCGAGGATTACATCACAGGGAGGTTTGGATGATGAGAAACCGGTTTGATGAACAGCTGAATGTACTCAACAGTGAAATGATCCGCATGGGCGCTCTATGCGAGGAGGTCATCGCGCTGGCCGCCAAGGCGCTTGGAGACGGCGACGCGTCGCTCGCGAAAAAGGTTGCGCCGCTTGACGCGGAAATTGACGAAAAAGAGCGCTCGATCGAAACGCTCTGCCTGCGGCTTTTACTTCAGCAGCAGCCCGTCGCGCGCGACCTGCGCCAGATTTCGGCAGCTCTGAAAATGGTCACGGACATGGAGCGCATCGGCGATCAGGCTGAGGACATCGCGGAGATCGTCCTGTTTTTAAATGGGCGGCAGAGCGAGCACGACGGCCTTCTTCAGCAGATGGCGCGCGCCGCCATCACGATGGTCACAAACAGCGTCGACGCGTTTGTCAAGCGCGATACGCGCCTTGCCGAATGGGTCGAGCGCGCGGACGATACTGTCGACCAGTATTTTGACGAGGTCAAGCAATCTCTGATTGAAAAGATTTCCAAGCATCCGGAGGACGGGGCGTATTTCCTCGACTGCCTGATGATTGCCAAATACTTTGAACGCATCGCCGACCACGCGGTGAACATCGCCCAGTGGGTGGTCTTCTCGGTGACCGGCGTACACAAGGAGGGAGAAACATGATCTGGTGCGTGGAAGACGACGCCAGCATCCGCGACATTGAGGTCTATGCCCTGCAATCGACCGGCTTTGAGGCCAGAGGCTTTGAGGACGGGAAGGCATTCTGGAACGCCTTGCAGGAGGAAATGCCCGAGCTTGTCGTGCTCGACGTGATGCTCCCGGGACTCGACGGCATCGAGCTTCTGCGCCGGATGAAGTCCTCCCCTGCTCTTTCCAGCATCCCCGTCGTCATGGCAACGGCCAAGGGCGCGGAATACGATAAAATTCAGGGCTTAGACTTGGGCGCGGACTACTATCTCACAAAGCCCTTCGGGGTCATGGAGCTTGTCTCCTGCGTGAAGGCGGTCCTTCGCCGCTGCCAGATGCAAGCACCTGCGCATCTTTTGCAGAGCGGCGGCATTTCGGTCGACCTCGACGCGCACACCGTCACGGCAAATGGGCAGCGTGTGGAGCTGACATTCAAGGAATTTGAGCTGCTGCGCCTGTTCTTGCAGCATCCCGGCATGGCCTTCACGCGCGACCAGCTCATGGAAAAGGTCTGGGGCACGGATTACTACGGCGAAACGCGCACGATTGACATGCACATCCGGACGCTGCGGCAAAAACTTGGCATCTGCGGTGAGCACATCGCCACCGTGCGCGGTGTGGGCTACCGATGGGAGGGCTCGAAATGACAAAGAAAATCTTCCGCTCAACGCTGCTTGTCGCCGTGTGCGCGCTTTTGGCAAGCCTCGTGCTCGTCATGGGCTGCCTGTACGATTACTTTGCAGGTCTCCAGTCCCAGGCGCTGCGCGATGAGTTGACCTTAGCGGCCTCCGGCGTATCGCAAGGCGGCGAAACATATCTTGATACCATCGACTCGAACCGCTACCGCCTGACGTGGATCGCGCCGGACGGCACGGTGCTTTACGATACGCAGGCAGACGCAAGCACGATGGAGAACCATGCCGCGCGCGAGGAAGTACAGCAGGCGCTCACCACCGGCGAGGGCGAAAGCAGCCGGTATTCGCAGACGCTTCTTGAAAAGACGATCTACGTCGCAAAGCGCATGGACGACGGGAGCGTGCTCCGCATCTGCGTCTCGCGGCAGACGCTCGCGGTGCTGCTGCTTGGCATGCTTCAGCCGGTGCTGGTCATTTTGCTCGCCGCCGTGATTTTCAGCGCGCTTCTTGCCAAGCAGCTCTCCCGCCGCATTGTCGAGCCGCTCAACGCCATCGATCTCGATCACCCGCTCGAGGCGAAGGCCTACGATGAGATTGCCCCGCTGCTCGGCCGGATCAACCGCCAACACGAGCAGATCGACGATCAGCTGCGAGAATTACAGCGCAAGACCGACGAGTTCACCCACATCACGCAGAGCATGCCCGAGGGCCTCGTGCTGCTCGACAATAAGAACGCCATCCTGAGCATCAACCCTTCGGCAAGTAAGCTTTTCAGCGCGCAGGAAGGCTGCGTCGGGCAGAATTTCCTGACGCTCGACCGGAGCACCGACGTTTCTCAAGCCATCGACCGCGCGCGCGAAACGGGTCACAGCGAGACCCGCGTCGAGCTCTCCGGGCGTATCTATCAGTTCGACATCAGCCGCATCGAGTCCGCGGGCGAAAAAATCGGAGCCG
This sequence comes from Oscillospiraceae bacterium, assembly GCA_916988195.3. GTDB lineage: Bacteria > Bacillota > Clostridia > Oscillospirales > Oscillospiraceae > CAG-170. Next base: position 50,145 of record CAKASQ030000008.1, on the reverse strand, counting down.
TTCTTCTGTGCTTCGACATTACCGAGCGCGAAACCGCCGAGCAGGCGCGCCGCGAATTTACTGCAAACGTGTCGCACGAGCTCAAAACGCCGCTGCAAGGCATCATCGGAAGCGCCGAGCTCATTGAAAACGGCATGGTAAAGCCCGAGGATATGCCGCGCTTCATCGGCCACATCCGCACCGAAGCGCAGCGTCTGGTTGCGCTGATCGCCGACATCATCCGTCTGTCGCAGCTGGATGAGGGCGTGGAGATGCCGAAGGAAAATGTGGAGCTGTTGTCGCTTGCGGGCGAGGTCGCCGAGGATCTTCGCGCGGCGGCAGACAAGGCCTCCGTCACCATCACGACCGACGGCCAGAGCAGCGTCGTCTTCGGCGTGCGAAGGCTTTTATATGAGATGCTTTACAATCTCTGCGACAATGCCATCAAATATAACCGTCCCGGCGGAAGCATCCGCATTCACGTTGAAAACCGCGAGCAGGAAGCCGCCATCTCGGTCCTCGATACTGGCATCGGCATTGCGCCCGAGCACCAGAGCCGGATCTTTGAGCGCTTCTACCGCGTCGACAAGAGCCACTCCAAGGCCTCCGGCGGCACGGGACTCGGCCTGTCCATCGTCAAGCACGCGGCCATGTACCACGGCGGCAAGATTGCCCTCGAGAGTGAACCCGGCCGCGGCACCGAGATCCGCGTCACGCTTCCCAAAGAGCACTGAGTACCCCCACTCCAACCCCCGCGAGCTGTAAAATTTGCAGTTCGCGGGAGTTTTTGCGATTTTACATAGATTTTACGTTTTTACGCTTCCCTGTTTTACAAATCTCTGGTATGATGCAAACTGTAAAGAGAAAGAAAACTTATAAAACAAAAACGAAAATTTGAAGGAGGAATGATATGGATAACATCAATTTGGAAAACAAGGAAGCATTACAGCAGAAGCTTGAGACGCTGCGCGCGAAGGACGGCTTCATCTGCGACATGGACGGCGTGATCTATCACGGCAACCGCCTTTTGCCGGGCGTCAAGGAATTTGTCGACTGGCTCTATCGGGAGAACAAGCACTTCTTGTTCCTGACGAACTCGTCGGAGCGCTCGCCGAAGGAATTGCAGCAGAAGCTGGGCCGCATGGGTCTGGATGTGGACGAGAGCCACTTCTACACTAGCGCACTGGCCACGGCGCGGTTCATCAGCTCGCAGGCGCCCGGATGCAGCGCGTATGTCATCGGCGGCGCAGGGCTTATCATGGCGCTTCACGACGAGGGCATCACAATGAACGATGTCGACCCTGACTATGTCATCATCGGCGAGGGAAACTCCTATAACTACGAGAACATTCTCAAGGCCGTGCGGCTGGTGCTCAAGGGTGCGAAGCTCATCGGCACGAACAGCGACCTCACCGGGCCTGCCGAAGACGGCATTATTCCGGCCTGCCGGGCGATGATTGCGCCGATCGAGATGGCAACCGGACAAACGGCCTACTTTGTGGGCAAGCCCAATCCCCTCATGATGCGTACGGGTCTTCGGATCCTCGGCGTTCACTCGGAGGACGCAGTCATGATCGGCGACCGGATGGATACCGACATGGTAGCAGGCATTGAAACGGGCCTTTACACAACGCTGGTTCTCTCGGGCGTGACCGACCGGGCAGATATCAAGAAGTTCCCGTACCGCCCGCAGCTGGTGTTAAACGGCGTCGGCGATATCCCGCCCGCGGCAAAATAATCCCACCAAAACGCAGAACCCAAACACAGAAAAAAGCCTGAGGCGCACGGCCTGCAGGCGTGTTTTTGCATATTCCGGCGACTTTTTCCCGGGATTATTTTGTTGAATTCTCCGAAATTCCACACAATGCAAACCTTTCCTTCCCGGAAAACTTGCCATGCCGCCAGCCGCGTATTATAATTGTGGAGAGATATTATGCTTTGCCCGCGCGCGCTTGCCGCACCGGGCGAATGGAGGTATTACGATGGAACAGCTCTATCACTTTTCCGCGCCCGGCCGCACCGAGATCAGCGGCAACCATACCGACCATCAGCACGGCTGCGTTCTGGCTGCCGCGGTCGATATGCAGACGGACGCTGAGGTCCGGCTCAACGGCACGCACCTCATTTTGATCGACTCTGAGGGCTTCGCGCCGGTCACGGTCGACCTCGACGATCTGTCCGTCCACGAAACCGAGAAGAACACCACAGCCTCGCTCGTGCGCGGCGTTGCGGCGGCATTTCAGGCGCGCGGCTGCAAGCTTCAGGGCTTCGACGCGAAAATTTCGTCCACCGTGCTCCCCGGCTCCGGTTTATCGAGCTCGGCGGCCTTTGAGGTCCTCATCGGCAGAATTTTAAACGGTCTGTTCTTTGAGAACAAGCTCTCGGCCATCGAGATTGCACAGATCGGCCAGTACGCCGAGAACGTCTATTTTGGAAAGCCCTCGGGGCTCATGGACCAGATGGCGTCCTCTGTCGGCGGGCTCGTGTTCATTGACTTCGCGGACCCCAAGAAGCCCGTCGTCGAAAAGGTCGACTTCGACTTTGCCCACTGCGGCCATACGCTCTGCATCATCGACTCCCACGCGAGCCACGCGGATCTGACGGATGAGTACGCGGCCATCCCGGTGGAGATGAAAAAGGTCGCGGCCTTCTTCGGAAAGGAAGTCCTCAACGATGTGGACGAGAGCGCGTTCTATGCTTCCCTTCCTGCCCTTCGCGCAAGCTGCGGTGACCGCGCCGTTCTGCGCGCGATGCACTATTTTGAAGAGAATCAGCGCGTCCGACTCCAGGTGCGTGCGCTGCGAAACGACAATTTTGGAGCGTTCCTGACCTACGTCAACGACTCCGGCCGCTCGTCGTGGCTCAAGCTCCAGAACGTCACGCCGCTGGGTGCGGCCGAGCATCAGGACATGGCCTTTACGCTCGCGCTGTGCAAGAAGCTGCTCGACGGTGAGGGCGCGGTCCGCATCCATGGCGGCGGCTTTGCGGGCACGGCGCTTGCCTTCGTCCCCAACGACCGCTTCGAGCGCTTCAAAGAGGGCGTCGAGCAGGTACTCGGCGAGGGCTCCTGCCATCCGCTTAAAATCAAGGAATAAATTCTGTATCAAAAAACGAACTGCGTTCCGATTTTGGAACGCAGTTCGTTTTTACTTTGTTGGAGAGATTTTGGAAACCTCCCGGGAGGTTCGTAGGGGCGGGCGACTCTGCCCGCCCAAAGGAAGTCTCGAATTCGCCGTAATTCTACATAAAAACCGCATTTTTCTGCGGGCGGACAGAGGCGTCCGCCCCTACGGACATTTGAGAAGTTTGTTCAAAATCCACAGCATCTTAGAAGAAAAACTTCCGGTGCAAAGACTTCCGAAGGGGCTTACAGATGGCGATAACCAGCAGCATGCCGCCCAGGATCACGCCGGCTGCCAGCGGGTAGATCGACCACAAAAGCGCCTTATGGATACCGAACGTCACGTTGATCAAAAACTCAATAAGCACCGCAAGGCCGCCCGCAAGGATCAGCGCGCCGCCGAAAATATACAGATACCCCCCGCGGACATAGCGCACCAGCGCCACGACCGCCGTCAGAAGAAGGCCGATGGCCGCCGTGACCGGGAACGCAAACGACAAGAACCAGCCGCCCTTCACTGCCAGATCGATATACAGAAGATACAGCCCGATGGCCGCGAAATCGACCGGCACAAAAATCACCGGATTTGGCCGCTTGAACCACATCGGCAGCACGATCAGCACATACAAAAGCCCGATTGCGCCCGCCGCAAAGCCAGACCAGACAATCCCGCCGTTGATGCGCCAGTCGCACAGCAGGCAGATAACCGCCGGCAAAAGCGCCAGCATCGTCATCACGAACAAGATCCCCGAGCGGCTGACGTCCTCCGGCTTCACATGATGATCAGGCGGATAAGGCGCGTCCGCCTGCGGTCTTGAAAGATCAGGGTGGAACACCCGCGTCCCGCACAGCGGGCAGACCGTCTCGCTGTCCGCAAGCTCCACGCCGCAATTGACACAATACATAATCCCGTTTCCTTTCTATCTTGCTTGCGCCGCGTTACCGGGCGTTGCTCTCAACCGTTACATGCAGGCCGAGGCTGTGGAGCACACGGTAAAAATGCAGCTCCAGCTCCGGTTCTTTGATGTTGCGTACGCAGCTGACATATACCGTATCGCCCCAGGTTGCAACGCCGCAGTTGTGCGGCGCGTTGGCCTGCGGACCGATGACAAAGTCAAATCGCTCGATATACGGGCGCATGACCTCCGGCACCTGCACCACGCCGAGGTTCGACATGCACAAACACGCCTTGCACTCGCCCACCGCATTGAAGGCCGCCTTCATGGCGATGTTCTTGACGAACAGCGGCATCACGCGCAGCACGGGCGATTTTTCGCTTGCCACATTCGTCGCGATCTTCGCGCGCATCGTCTTCGCGTCGTTGCCAAGTCCCATCGTGTGGTGCACAAGCTGGCAAATCTCATCGAACGTATAAGAGCCGAGGCGCGGGTCAATTTCCGTGTTCACGTAGGACGCGAAGTTTCGCAGCGTGTGGCTCGGAAACAGTCCCCGCAGGTTGACCGGAACCGTCACCTTCACGGGCTTTCTGCGGCTTCGAACGGGAACCTTTTCCGCCTGCAGGTGATCAATTGCCTGCATCATCGCCGCGCACAGAAGCTCCGTCACCGTGACCCCGTGCTCCTTCGCGCAGGCCTTGACCTCGGGGACGCGGAGCATCATCGTGACGAGGTTCACATACCCGTCGGGCTCCGGCGTGCCGCTCAGGTGCCAGGCGGTCGCCTCCTTGCGGCTGGCCTTTACATCGCCCGCGTAGCGAAGGAAGCTGTCTTCCAGCTCCTCCTCGTCGGGCTCCTCAAGCCTTCCGAGAACGCCGTGCTCCGCCGGAACGTTGAGCCCATATTTTTCGCTTAAATATTCGGCCAGCAGCGTCTTTAAAAAGATGAGTCCGCCCGTGCCGTCGGTGACGGCGTGGAAAAACTCGACGGCCATCCGGTTCTTGTACACCAGCACGCGGAACGCGCATTTTCTGACGCTGTCAAACGGCACATGCTGCAGCGGGCAGCTCTTTTCCTCCTGAATGTCCGGTGCCTTCGGAATTTGCTCCAAATAGTACCAGAACGCGCCCCGGCGCAGACGGACCGCAATGGATGGGAACCTTCGCACCGTCACATCAAGCGCCGCGCGCAGGATCGGTAAGTCGATCGGCTCGGTAAGCGTGGCCGAAAGCCTGAAATAATTGGTCCATGTGCGCCGCTTGGCCGCCGGGTAGATTTTCGCCGCATTGTCGAGCTTCATCCATCGAAGGCTCTTGGCGGGCGAAAGCGTCTTGTCTAAAAAGTGATTGATGGATCCGAAATCGTCCTGCATGTTTTCCGCCAGGCAGTAGAGCACGTACGCGTGCCAGCGCTCGGGCGCAATGTAGAGTTTGCTCTTGCAGCCTGCGTCCAGCAGCTTCTGGTGAAGCCGCTGCGCGTCGTCCAGCAGAATCTCATCCCCGCCCGCGAAAAGAAGCGACGGCGGCAGGTCCTTGAGGTCGCCGAAAAGCGGCGAGCAGAGCGGATCTTTGGGGTTCTGCGTGTAGCAGGCCGAATAAAAGTCCAGAAGCTCTTTCGAGAGCGACGGGTCGTTGTCGCGATTCTCGTCGAACGTCGCGCCCGACTGCGTCAGATCCGTCCACGGCGAAATGGCGATGATCCCGCACGGGAGCGGCAGCTTCAGCTGCTTGAGCCGTAAGCACAGCGCGTAGCAAAGTCCCCCGCCCGCCGATTCGCCGCAAAGCAGGATCTGGTTCGGGCCATACCCCTTCGAGAGCAGGTACTGATAGCTTACCACCGCGTCGTCCAGCGCCGCCGGGAACGGGTCCTCGGGCGCCAATCGATAGGCCGCGCAGAAAACGCGCACGCCGCACTCGTCCGCCAGCGTTGCGGCAAAGCCCTTGGCATACTCCAGATTGCCGCACGTGTAGCCGCCGCCATGCAGATACAGCACAACGCCCGTGCGCCGCTTATCCTTCGGCGTGAGCCATGCGCCCTGAAAGCCGCCGAAATCATGCTCGCGGACATAGACCTCCCGCTTGTGAATAGCCGTCATCAGCTCGCCGAGCTTGTCCTGCCCCTTGCGGGTGACATCTAAAGAGCAATTGGCCACGAAGGGCTTGAAGAAATTCAGCTGGGCGCGAACCAGTTTTGCGTGCAGCTCCATGAAAAAACGTTCCTTTCCGCAGTTCGCCGGTCCTCCGGCGTTGAATTTATATTATAGCATTCCCGATACCAATTGACAAGTCCGCCGGATTCAGCCGAAATCCTCCAAATAACGCGTAGGGGTATCTGAAAACGCATGATGTGACCGGCAGCGAGGGATTTTTGCGTTAAGCAAGACATTTTTTCGCAGGAATACTGACGTATTTCAAGGAAAAATGACGCGGCACACCGGGATATTTCCGAAACGTGAAAATCTCCGACATCACGCAAAGGGCAGGAAACGACGTTTCCTGCCCTCGGTAGCTTTTGTGATTTTATCGGTACAATGCGCGGCGCGCCCGTCAGTTCTTTTTGGACCATGTGCTCGGCAGCAGCAGAACGAGCATCGGATAAATCTCGAGCCGCCCGAAGAGCATATCGAGGCACAGAACGACCTTTGCCAGCGGACTGAACATCGCAAAGTTCCCCGCGGGACACACAAGGCCGAGGCCCGGGCCGATGTTATTGAACGTTGCGAGAACGGCCGTCACCGTCGTCGAGCCGTCGAAGCCGTCGAGCGAGACCAGAAGCACGGACACCATGCAGATGAGCACATACAAGATGAGGTACCCGCTCACCGCACGCACCGTATCCTGTCCCACGGGCTTGCCGTCGATGCGCATGACCTTGACCGTGCGCGGGCGGATGAGTCTGCGCACCTCCACCTGCGCCGCGCGAACGAGAATCACCAGCCGCGAGACCTTCAGGCCGCCGCCTGTCGAGCCTGCCGACGCGCCTACGATCATGAGGAACACCAGAATCACGCGCGAAAACTCTGGCCAGAGGTCAAAGTTTTCCGTGCCGAAGCCGGTCGTCGTGATGACGGACGAGACGGAGAACGCCGCATGGTGGATGGCCGCGTGGAAGTCCGGGTACATCGGCAGAATGTTCGCCGTGATCATCGCGATGGAGAAAAGGATAATACCCACGTACCAGCGGAGCTCGGTATTTTTGAACGCGAGGTCGAACTTCTTTTGCAGCAGGAAGAAGTAGATCGAGAAGTTCACGCCGAACAGCGCCATGAAGACCGTCGTGACCGTCTGGGCATACATGCTGTAGCTTGCGAACGAGTCTGCCTTGATGGAAAAGCCGCCCGTACCGGCCGTTGCAAACGCGTTGCAGAGCGAGTCAAAAAGCGGCATGCCGCCAGCCAGGTAAAATACCACCTGTACGAGCGTGAGCGCAAAGTAGATCGTATACAGGATTTTCGACGAGTCGACCATTCTCGGGACCATCTTGCCGACCGTCGGCCCCGGGCTCTCGGCGCGCAGGAGATGGATGCCCTGCCCGCCTTCCATTTTGACGATGGCCAGCATAAATACCAGAATGCCCATGCCGCCCAGCCAGTGCGAAAAGCTCCGCCAGAGGAGCATGCAGCGGCTAAGCGCCTCGACGTTCGGCAGGATGCTCGAGCCTGTCGTTGTAAAGCCGGAGATCATCTCGAACACCGCGTCCAGGTAACACGGAATTTCGCCCGAGAGCGTAAACGGCAGCGCACCAACTAAGGACAGCACGATCCAGCCCAGCGCCACGGTAATGAGGCCCTCTTTTGCGTAGATCGTCTTCGTCCGCGGCTTAGATAGCTTCATGGCCGCAAAGCCGCAGATCGCCGCCGCCAGCGCCGTGTAGAAAAACCAGACGCCCGAAGTCTCCCGGTAGATGAGCGCCGCCGCGATGGGAAGCACCATGATGGCCGATTCAATGAGCAGAATCGCGCCCTGAATGTAAAGAATCATCCGTTTGTTCATGGCTTACCCTCTGTGCTTTTCGAGAATGTCGTCGAGCTCGTTGAGCCCCGTAACGCTTGTCACAACGACGACCGTGTCGCCCGGCTCGATCGTATCCTGGCCGCTGGGGATGAGGATTTTTCCGGCGCGGTTGATGCAGCCAATGAGAAGATTCTGCCGGAGCCGGAGCGTTTGCAGCGGAATGCCGCAGACGGCGGAGCCTTCGGCCACGCGGAATTCCAGGGCTTCTGCCTTGCCGCCGACGAGCTTGTAGAGTGTCTCGACGTTCGAGCCCAGCGAGTTCTGCATGGACCGGGCGTACCGGCAGATGACGTTCGATGTACTGAACCGGGGATTAAAGACGCTTCCAAGATCCATCGTCTCGATGATTGACTGGAAGGAATAGCGGTTAATTTTCGTGATGACCTTGACCTTCGGGAAGGTTTTGCGCACGTAAAGCCCCATCAGGACGTTTTCTTCGTCAATGCCCGTCAGCGCGGCAAACGCGTCCGTCTGGGCAACGCCGCACTCGCGCAGGAAGCCTTCGTTTGTGCCGTCGCCATGCAGAATCTCGGCCTTGGGAAGAAGCGACGAGAGCTGCAAGCACCGCTCATAGTTGACCTCCGTGATTTTGACGCCAACGCCGAGGTCCGTCAGCTGCTTGGCAAGATAATACGCAATGTGCCCGCCGCCGACGATCAGGACCGTCCGCACGCGGGACGAGGCGAGCTTGATCTGGTGGAAAAACGCCTGCGCGTCGCGGATGGACGCAACGAACGAGATGCGGTCGCCCGCCTCCAGCCGGAACGAGCCCGAGGGAATATAGACCTCTTGCTCCCCGCGCTCAACCGCGCAGATAAGAATCTTGGCCTTCACGAGGCTCGGAAGCTCCATGAGCGTCTTGCCCGCGATAAGGGAGTCCTGCGGGATCTGCACCTTTAAAAGTTCCACATGCCCGTTGGCAAACGTATCTGTTTTGATAGCCGACGGGATACGAAGCGTCCGAGCGATCTCTGTTGCGCACAGAAGCTCGGGGTTCACAGAAAGGCTCAGCCCCAGATCGTCCGAGATGAGCGAGAGTTCGCCGCTATACTCCGGGTTCCGGACGCGGGCGATTGTGTGCCGCGCGCCGATTTTCTTTGCGACGAGGCAGCAAAGAAGGTTCAGCTCGTCCGACATCGTCACCGCGATGAGAAGGTCGGCAGAATCCACGCCTGCTTCCATCTGCGTGGCATATGTCGCGCCGTTTCCCTCGACGCACAGAATATCCAAGTCCTCGCTCGTCTGCTGCAAGGGCTCGCCGCTGCGGTCAATGATCGTTATCTCGTGCCCCTCACGCGAGAGCTGCTCGGCGAGCGTGCTTCCGATCTTGCCGTCGCCGACAATCACAATTTTCATAGCAAGACTCCTATTTTTCCTGTAATCTGATAGTATATCTTAACACGTTCCGCCCGGAAAAGCAATTGTACGCCCGTAAAGAAAAACCGCGTGCGCGATTGACAAACAAAACCGCCGTGTGGTAAAATTCAGAAAGATACGCGGCGATGGGAGAAAATCATATGGACGTTTGGATGCTGAACCGAAAGATCCTTCCAAACGATCTTCTGGATATTTTCTCTGCGCTCGGCAATCTGCAGGCGCAGTATGATTGGGTCATTACCAATCACAGTATGTGGTACGGAAAAAATTGTCCGGAAGCGGTTTGTAAACGCTGGCAGTGGACCGGGCTTCTGATGTCCGGCCGGGAGCTCACGGAGCACCTCAGTGCGGGATACGTCTGGTTTCTGGATGGCGCGGTGTTGTCGGCGGTTCCGCTCGGGATGCGCGAGGAAGACGTGAACTTGTATGAGCCCGTCTGGGATGTGGATTTCTGCGCGCCGGACTACCGCTTCCAGACGCCCCTGACAAGGCTCGAGCTGATTCTATTTGACGGCTGGGCGTGGGTCATCGTCTGCAACGCTGCTTTTTCGAAGCTCGTGCAGAGCCGTCTTCCGCAGGCGCAGCCGCCGGACGCGTTTTAGAAGGCATTTGGATAATTCCAGCCGCGCCCCTGTGTAAATCCGTTAAAAGCAGGCTCGCCTGTTTTTATAAACGCGGGTCAAGCGTTACGCTCCGCCTCGGTTTCCTCACCGAGTCAAAATCAGAGGACCGCAAAATAGCGGCAGATTTCTGCCGCTTATATCTGCGCCCGTGGTGGAATTGGCAGACACGATGGATTTAGGTGTCGTCACCTTGGTGAAAGGTTTTTGTTATGTGTTGACGCGGGATTTGTGTACCGTCGTTGACAAGCACTTGGAGGGAGACGCTTATGGCGCAAGCGGCATCAAAAGGAAACTGCTATCTTTGCGGGGAAACGATTTCCAAAACAGCATTTAAGAAGCATCTGCTGGAAAAGCACAATGATGCTGCCGGCGATGCGCAGACGTGCAAGCTGCTGAAGGTGGAGGGCGCAGACGAAAAGGCGTATTGGCTGTATCTGGATATGCCGGTGAGCGCCACGCTAAAAACGCTCGATCGGTTTCTGCGGGATATCTGGCTGGAATGCTGTGGGCACGAAAGCGCATTTTTTGTGGGGAACTATGAGCAGCTCTCGAAAAACACCATGGTCGGGATGCTGCGCGATGGGCTCAAGCTCCATTATGAGTATGATTTCGGCTCTACAACGGAGCTGACGATCACGGTGGTGGGAACACTGCTGCGCCCGAAGCAGCGCAGATCCGTTCGTCTGCTCGGGAGAAATGAGCCGATCCGCTTCCTGTGCGGGAAATGCGGAAAGGAAGCCGATTGGATATGCTGCGAATGCGAATGGGAGGATCAGTATCCGTATTTCTGCGAAGACTGCATGGAAAGCCATCCGCACGATTCTGCGCTTCCAATCGTTAATTCTCCGCGTATGGGCGTGTGCGGCTATTGCGGCGAGGACGACGTCTATACCTTTGACCCGGCTCCGTTTTTGAAGTAAAAATCAGGCGACCGGCGGACGCTTACGCCGCAGCTCGCCTGTATATGCGCCCGTGGTGGAATTGGCAGACACGATGGATTTAGGTGATGTCACCTCAGTGTAGGATTTTATCGCCAGTGCAAGCTCTTAAAACTTAATATGCGGGTATGGTGGAATTGGTAGACTCGGAGGATTTAGGTGATGTCACCTTGGTGAAAGGTTTTGCGCCATCCTCGCTGCGGACATTCTTCGGTAAAAGCAGGCACGCCTGTTTTTATAGCTGCGGATCAAGCGTTACGCTCCGCCTCGGTTTCCTCACCGTGTAAAAATCAGAGGGCAATAAAATAGCGACAGATTTCACTGCCGCTCATATCCGCGCCCGTGGTGGAATTGGCAGACACGATGGATTTAGGTTCCATTGCGCAAGCGTGCAGGTTCAAGTCCTGTCGGGCGCACCACCAACTTTGTATGGCTCTATTCAACGAATAGAGCCATGCTTCATACATTTTTAGAAACTTTCTGAAAAATAAAGTTCTTGCACGCAGGGGTTCATAGAGGTGACATCAACTCATATTTCAGCGCTGATTTCGTGAGCAGATGAGCCTCCGTCGCCATTCAGCTTTTCCATCACCAGTTCGTCAATCTCCTGCTCCAATCTCAAAATTTCTTTCTGCAAAGTCAAACAGTGGGCATCGAGAACTGGTTTCCTCAATGCCCACTGTTTTTGTAGCTGCGTGACCTTTTTCAGTTCGGCGGCATATTGTTCCCGCATCTTTTCTGTATCATCCCAGACGGCTTTATCCAGAACTTCTTCATGAATGCGGTGAGAGCTGCAATAGTCTTTTCCATTCCGTTGGTAGCCCCGGCAGACGTATTCCACACGGCGGCTGCCGTTCCAGCAGCGGATCATAGGAATGAATGCATTCCCACATTCACGGCAGGTCAGCAGTCCCGCATACCGGTGCTTTGTACGATTGTTCACCGCCGGACGCGCCTGCTGCTTCAGCCGTATCTGAACCTGCTGCCAAGTTGCTTTCTCAATGATAACCGGATAAAAATTCTCGTGGCGAAGCCAGTCTGTTTCGTTGACGGCTCGCGCTTTGCCGCCGAGATATTCCCTGCGGTGGTTGACCAGCACGCCGGTATAGACCTCCTCTACCAGCACATTTTTCACACTGGCATACGTCCAGAGAAACTGCCCGTCACGGGTCTTGTGCGGCTTCTGGCTGTCATAGCCGAGCCGTTCCGACCTGATCTGCGCGGGCGTTTTGCGTCCGAGACTGTTGAGCTTGCGGGCGATTTCCTTCTGTCCGCAGCCCAGCAAATACAGAGAGTAGATAAGCTGTACCGTTTCAGCTGCTTCCGGCTGCACCAAAACCTGATTCGTATTTCTATCTTTCCAGTATCCGAAAGGCGGCGTGATCACCAGCCCATCTTTCTGCTTCTGCCGGTAGCCCGCACGAATCTTCTTTCCGATATCCTTTGCGTAATAATCATTCATTAGGCCTCGGACGCCGATCATAAGATCGTCTTCCTCGCAGAAGGTATCCACCCCCTCCGTTACGGAGATAACCCGCACTTGCTGCTGTCTCAGGAAGTCGATAAACAATGCGGTTTGGGTTCGGTGACGACCCAGCCTTGACAGATCCTTCACAAGGACAGCGTCAACCTGTTTTGCCTGAACAGCCGCCGTGAGAATATCCAGCCCACGGCGGCTGAAATTCATGCCGCTGATGTTATCATCAGCGGAACTGCCGGCGATTGACCAGCCTTTCTTTTCTGCAAAGGCGCGGCAGATTTCCTGTTGGTTTTGCAGGGAATTCTGCGCCGGATCATCGTCGTTGGAGAGCCGCGCATAGAGCCAAACCCGCATTGCCATAGCCTTTTACCCCGCAAGCCCGTCGCCGTAGAGCAGACGTGCCAGCCGATCCCAGCCAAAATCCAGCGCACCATATCGCTCCGTGAGTGTCCCATTTTCATAGACATCCAAGTGCGTGCGGAACGGCGCTTTGATCTGAATGTCCAGGCTGAGTTTTCCGTCCGTCTCCTGCACATAGATCTTTTCGACCAGCATCCGCAGGTGCGCTTCCGTCATGGTGCCCTCAGCCAGAATGTCGTCGATCATGCTGATGTCCCGTTTGAGCTTCGTTTGCCGATTCCGCAGGACAGCGGAGATGTTTTGCAGTTCTTCGATCTGCTTTTTTGCCGCAGCGATTTCTTCTTCGCGCTTTTGGATCATGCGGTCGTAGCGTTCAGCGTTCGCCCGATCCCGTATCCGCTCCATTAAAATTACCTCCGTTTCATCCTCCAGACAGCAGATTTTCTTTTCCAGCTTGATGATCTGCGCACCGGTCAGCTCTGCTTTTGGTGTCCACTGTGCGATCAGCTGCTCCAGTGCATCCCAGTTCTGCTGATACAGTGCTTTTGTATTGCGCAGTTCGTCGATAATCAGCCTGTCCAATACGGACTCGTCGATCTGGTGCTGGGAACAATGCTCCTTGCCGAAGCGGTTGTAGGTACTGCAAACATAGGCGACCCGTTCTCCGCTTTTCAGGTGGATGCGCTTGCCGAACATGGCTCTGCCGCAGTCTGCACAGCGCAGAAGTCCACTGTAGCGCAGGATCTCCTGCGAGGGCGCGGCGCGCACGTTCAGCCGTTTCCGCTCCGCCAGCATCATCTGCGTCTGCTCCCACAGCTCCGGCGTGATGATCGGCGGGAGATAGTTTTCATGACGAAACTGTTCTTCCGGCTCTGTGAAGCGGAAAGTTTTGTTGATTTTGTTCCGCTCACTTTTGTGACAGATGAGCGTGCCTACATAACTCTCGTCCCTGAGAATGCGCGCTATCATAGTCGCGTCCCAGAGATACTTCTTGAGAATGACGTCCTGCGTGTTGGGCAGACTCTTGTTCAGCAGTTCCAGCTGCATGAACGCAGGTGTTTTTCTTCTCTGCTCATTCAGTGTGCGGGCGATGGTCTTCATGCCGCTGCCGCCGACGTAGGCGGAGAAGATCAGTCGGACTGTTTCGGCCGCTTCCTCCACGATGACAACTTTCTTTGTGTTCTTGTCCTTGAAGTAGCCGAAGGGCGGGATGGTCACGATCCCTTCCTTTTGCTTTTGCCGGTAGCCGGTTCGCACACGGCGGCTGCCGTCGCGGGCATAGAAGTCATTAACCAAGCCCTTGAAGCCAATGATGAGATCGTCGTTTTCGTTGAACGTATCGATATTTTCCGTTGCCGAGAGGACGCGGACGTCGTGTTCCCGCAGGTAGTCGATAAACAGGGCAGTCTGCGTTCGGTGTCGACCCAGGCGGGATAGGTCTTTGACAATGATGGCTTCAATCTTGCCCGCTTCGACCGCCTCGTAGATTTTATCGATGCCCTCGCGGTTGAAGTGCATACCGCTGACGTTATCGTCAAAGGACTCGCCAACAACTTCATGTCCGTTTGTAACGGCATATTCGTAAATGATTTTCCGCTGATTCGTCAGGGAATTCAGCTCATCATCCTCGTCACGACTCAGGCGGTAATACAGCCAGACTTTCATGGTTCCTCCTTTCCGCTATGGTGTGTGCCGATTGCAGCACACACCATAGCACACTGTTTTTCGAATAGCTAGCACAATCCATCATGCGCAACAGGAATCTACATGATCAACAAAATCTTCCTGCGACTTTGTATATGGCTGGTCTACCGAGAGGTAGTCATGCACCAGCATTTTCAGAAATTCATCGAACTGCTCATCCGTACCGACGTAGCTGAACATGACCTCCGAGATGTTTTCTTTTCGTTTTCTTGCCATAGGCGTTCCTTTCATAGTTCCTGTTTCATATCCCAATCTTCATGATCGTCCTCGGCGTGGCCGAGGGCGGTTTTCTTTTGCCGGAGCTTCTTGCGGCGCTTGCTGTCAATATGCAGCGGCATACGATCATCGCTTTTTGCACTCTATCCGGGTCGTTGGCGCAGGCAGAAACGTAGTGGTCATGAATATCAACGGCAAGGCGCTCCAACCGGGAAGGCTCTCCCAAAATGATCTCCATGGAGCTCATGGCTGTTTTGCTGGTCTCAATATCCTCTGCCGTTGCGCCATCGTCAAAGCATCTCTGGTAGTACGCTTCGATTTGCTCGACCTTTTCCTGATCAAGCAAGACCTTGGCGATCCTAGGATGATATTTGATGGACACAGTGATACCGTCGGCCACAGCCTGATCCATCGTATAACGGTCGATCTCCGCGCCGAAGGTTTGATAGGTCTGGTCGATGGGTGTGCCCGTAAAGCCGACGAAGGTTGCGTGTGGGAATGCCTCTTTCAAAACCTTTGCATACGGCTTGGATACCATCGCCTTCATATTTTCATCCGTATCCTTGCTGAACCTGATCCGGTTTGCGTGTTCGAGCTGTGTTCTGTGTGCCTCGTCAGAGAAACAAATGATATTGGCACGGTTGTTGATCAGTCCGATTTTGTCATCTTCACGGTCACAGAATTTTTGGATCGTGCAGATATAAAAGCCGCCGCTTTCCCGCATACCAAGCTCCTGCCGCAGGGCATTACGGCTTCGGACAACCTGTACCTCACCAAGATTCAAAAAATCCTTGCTCTTGGTAAATAGTTTCGATCCCTGTTTCTGAAGATCGTCGCGGTCAACGATCATAATGATCGTCGGAGAGCCGATTTCCTTTATGCCGGTACACCGCAGAGCAAGCTGTCGGGCAAGGAACGCCATCGTGTAGGTCTTTCCGCAGCCTGTGGCGCCGAAATAGGTGCCGCCCTTGCCGCTTTTCTCTACGACAGATCGAATGATGCTCTGCTTCAGCAGGCGAGCAGCAAAGAACTGCGGATAGCGGCAGACGATCTCCCGCTCCTCGCTGTCGAACGCTCTGTCCTGGAAGTAAATGTAGTCGCGGAAAATCTCAAGAAACCGCACCGGGCTGTACACGCCCCGTATCATGGTCTGCACCTCGTCGAACGGCAAAAGTGACACTTCATCGCCGTCATTCACACGGCGCCACGCGTAAAAGTGTTCATAGGGTGCGCGGACAGTGCCGAGCCGCGTTTTCACACCGTCGGAAATGCAGGCCAGCGGGCAATAATGCAGCAGATGCGGAATATCGCGCCAATAGCGGATATTGATCTGTTCCCATGCATCGTAAATCGTCGCGTTTTTATCCGCCGGGTTCTTCAGCTCGATGATGCACAGCGGCATTCCGTTGACAAAAAGAAGAATATCCGGGCGGCGGGTCTGCGTCTGCCCGTTGTTGGTGTATTCCACGGTGAACTGATTAACCGCGCGGAAGACATTTTTCTCCGGATCCTCAAACTCAATCAAATTGACCATTCTGGGAAGAGCCGCCTGCGGGGTGAATTGAATTCCGTTCACCATCCAGTCGTACACCTTATGCAGTGTGGCAAAATCACTTTCCGCACCCGCAAGGCGCACGGTGTCCATGATCTGCTGAATCTCATCCGCAGTCAGATCCGGGTTGGTTCTGTTCAGGAAAAACTCCATGTCATCAGTGTATAACACGTCCCGCATGGAATCGCGCGGGAGGCTGCTTCCGGCCAGATAGCTCCACCCCGCTTCCCCCAAATAGGAAAGAAATGTGCTTTCAAATTCCGCCTCGCAGTAGCGTCCGTGATAGTTATGCAGGTTCGCCATTGGGTTCACCTCCGTCTTCCAGCGATCCCCGAATCAAAATCGGGCAGATGTCCTTGATTTGCTTCTTTAGCTGCTCGTTGGTATTCCTGCGCAAAGTATACACAGTATAAATATCTACAATTGCTTGTTGCATTTTCTCATCGGGAATCGGTACTTCTATCTCATAGAATCGATCAAGGTCAAGGTTGGTACGGATACTGGAATCGCTCATAAACCATCCCCGTCGGTCGGTTTCCGCGCGAGAAAACCAAATCATAATGTATTCAGGAATAACCGACTCATCTTTAGTTTCAAAAACTGTGTATGCAGGTGAAATGATGGTCGGGATATCTTCGTTGTAAAGCGCAATTCTGATACACTCATCCCGCCCCGTCTGCATACCCGAAAACGCGAACTGTCCTTTATGAACAAGTTTGTATTTTTTAAGATTAACCCCAGTTATATCTGCAATGGACGGCATAAACTGCTTCGATATATTTATACCTTGCACACTTGTAACTGCACCATCCTCGTTTCGCTCATCGACTTCAATCAACAATTTACGGGTTGGCCTTTTAGGGGCGGTATGCTTAACTTTATCAATGAGCGCGTCAAAGGTTAGCTTCAAATCCTCCAACCCGCGCTCATAGCTCTGCTGATTGGCGACCATGGCTTTGTAAATATCAACATACTTTCGCTGTATAGATAAATTAGGTAATTCTATTTCTTCGTCGCAAAAAATGTTCCAATCAAAAACCTCTGTTGAGCTGCCCCAAGAAATATATTCTGCACGTCTATCCCACTCTTTTCTGCTCAGATACATAAAAAGATATATATCTAAAACTATATTTTGCGCCGAATCCTTAATTCTGAAGACATTGTCGTTGAAAGTGATAATATAGGTCTTCTCTGTATCATTAAATCCCAGGCCTAACTTTCGGCTACCTCGTGGATTGTATGCAAAATGCTTTGGAGGGACTAAATTAAACTTATCGTAATTTTTGCTGTCGTTACTTCCCCTCATAGGCAAAATAACTTTGTCTATATTTACACCTATTGCATCTTCTTCTCCATAAAGGCAACTTTCGTTTTTTATAATATTGAGTTCAATCAAATCACCGAATTTGTACTTATTCAATGTCATACCCAATCCCCCTGAAGGCATCTTCAAGCATCTTTTGGGACTTCATTTCCTGCTTCAGAACTTCGCGCATCTCTTTTTGAATACGGCTCATTTCAGCGGCATAGTCGATCTCCAGATCATGGTCGATAAACTCGATATACTTGCTGGGGACAAGACTCCAGCCCTGCTTTTCAATTTCGTCCTTACTGACGCTGCGGTAAAGCTCCGGCACAGCATAATTTGCGCCGTCGGTTCCCTCGGATTGCCATGTGTGAAAAATGTCGGCGGCTTTTTGAATCTGTTCGCTGCTTAAAAGGACTTTCTTTTTGCTCTCATTTTTAACCGGATTTTCTGTCCAAGTGCGCAGATCTATGAACAGGATTTCGCCCGCGCGGCTGCGCAGCATTCTGCCGTGATACGCTCCGCCCTTTTTATTCTGATTCAGGATCCAGAGGGTGACGCTGATATCCGTGGTGATAAACAGTTCGCGTGGAAGAATGATAATGGCTTCGACCTTATCATTCTGGATCAGCTTTTTTCGGATCTCAAGCGTATCGCTGTCGCCCAAAGCGCCATTGGCCAGCAGGAATCCTGCAACACCCTTGAGCGCTTTCAAATGGGAAAGAATGTGGAGGATCCATGCATAGTTGGCGTTGCTCTCCGGCGGCGTCTGGTAATCCACCCAGCGGGAATCGTTTTTCAGATTCTCGTCGTACCAGCCTTTCAGATTGAAGGGCGGATTGGCCATGATGTAGTCGAAGTAAAGACCTTTGAACAGATCGTGCGTAAAAGTGGAGTCGCTTTCTTCGCCGAGATTATGGCTGATGCCGCGCAGGGCCAGGTTCATCTTCGCCAGACGGTAGGTTGCAGCTTCCTTTTCCTGACCGTAGACATTGATTCTCCTGATATCACCGCGCTTTTCCCGGATAAGATCGGTACTCTGGACAAACATACCGCCAGAGCCGCAGCAGGGGTCATAAAGTGTGCCGTCAAACGGCTCGATCATCGTCGCGATCAGCTGCACAACATCGTGTGGGGTGTAGAATTCGCCCTCTTCTTTCGTGGCGTTGACAGCAAATTCTTTCAGGAAATACTCATAAACGCGGCCGATCAGATCTTTCTCTTCGCCAAAGACCCTGTGACTGATCTTATTGACTTCATCGACTACCTGCTTGATATCGTTGGGAGCGAGATTGCGTGTGGTAAACGTGCCCTCCACAAAACACCCCTTCAACTGTTTGCTGCTGGCAGCAATGCTATGCAGAGCAGTATCAAGGGCGACATTCAGCTTAGGTGCAGGCGTCTGGATGATCGTTGACCAGCGCGCATCCACAGGCAGGTTATATGTACCGTCCGTAAAAGTGGGGTCATCCAAAAACGCGGCTTTAATTGCTTCGTCATCAGGGTCAAGTCCCTCTTTGATCAGATTCTGCCGTAAGTTCTCTACGCCATCTTCAAATTTTTCACCAATGAAACGCAAAAACACCAGCGTGAGCATCATATCGCGTTTTTCAAAGAACGATCCGGAGTTGCGCGCCTTGCGCAGAATATCGCGGCATTTAAACAGGATAGCGTCCAGATTGATTTTTTCTTCCACTTTCTTCTTGGCCATTGAAATATACCTTTCTTTATCTTTTCGGCATCAGCTCCATTTGTTTTCTGACACCGACCAGCGTTTCACATAGTTTCTGCCTTCCACAGCTGCAACAAACGGCTCAAAAAGAAATTCGTTGATCGTTTTAAGCACAGTACTGTAATCGTCGGTTTTTATATCGGTTTTGCGGCAGAATGCTTTCCACTTTTTCTGCATTGCTTCATCGCTGTTGAAAGCCATCACCTGCTCGAATTGCTTCACGGTAAAACTGTGGTCACGGTTGGCAAAGGTCTTTTTCATGGCTTCGGTCAGCAACACGCCGTCAAAGTCAAATTTATTTGCCAGATAATAAATATCGTAATAGTCCTTCATTCTGCTGGAGAATTCCATCAGATTGAGGATTGCATCGATTTTTTCTGCGATGGTCGTTTCAAGAGAGTATGTATTTACCGCCGGAGCGGAAAAATCTTCAAGCTGCGTAGGAATCTTCCTCTTTTCATACTTTGGAACGATAACGTCACCTACACCAAAATCAATGTTGAGCGGTGTTTTTGTGTTCTTGATCCGAGCCACGAGGGATGCACCGATTCCTGCGTATTTTTTCGCTACAGCAATCGGCGCAACACTTTTAATTTCATAAGTCACAAAATCATTTCCAGTAGGAGCGGAAATAATTTCCTCCAGCACAGTTTTCAGCTGCTCCGGTGTGTTTGGCACTTTCCGGAGAAGAAAGTCTATATCCATTGTCACACGACTGTCAAAATCGGTAATGGTATAGATGAACAAACCGCCCTTAAGTACAAGATTTTCAGCATATTTGGATTCTTCCAATCGGCGCAGAAATTCCTCCTGGCAAAAAAGCTGCAGGCAAAGTTGATAGGTTCTTCCGCTTTCGTTCGCTTTGTTTTTCAATCTCGCCAGTACAGATGCTGCAACATCAGGCATTGAGCAGCACCTCCATCAGTTCAGTCACTTTTTTATAAACTCGCAGCTTTTTAGAGTATGCAGAAAGGTTGTTCAGATTTTTCTTCGTATCGTTTGCGTAAGCATTCAACGCCTTGGAGAACATTTCGTTGTCCAGCCGGGAACGATATTTGAAGCAGTCGCAAATAGTTCTTTCCCGGTCATAAACAGGCAATTCAACGCCCTGAAAGCGCCCTGTGGTTTTACCCAGTTCATACAGGTTATCCTGCACAAAGTACGCCTGCAGAACAAGCGCATCCACTTCAAGTTTTGCTCTGGACATAGTACGAGGCACTGCTATGGACCATTTGCGTGGTGCGAAATCACTGTATCCATAGTAGAAGAGGGCTGATTCTGCGCACACAATCCCCTGCGGAACAAGCGTTGCGAGAAGCTGCTCCTCAGAAACAATACTTTCCCCGGTGAGGCTGTAATAGCCGTGGCGTACTCGTTCGAGGTAACCGGCGTTGCACATATTCACGACATCAACTGCACGGATTCCGGCGGCAACAAAATCAGCAGATTTCGCAACGCCACCCCTGCTTACAATAATCACTTTCGCCAGTTCCCGGTTGTCCATGCAATCACCGACCCTCTTAATTAAAATTCGCACACAAATATATTTTATCTGTGCTTGAATTTTATCATGAATTGCAGATAATTGCAACAAAAAATTCACACATAATTCAGACTTGCTTGTGTGTGAATTCTATAAACAGCAAGACTGCCGCACAGTTGCTGCTTTCCAAATTACCGAGTGCGGTTCAGGCTAGCCCTCTGCCCGAAGCAGCGCCAGAAATTCTTCCCTGTTCCCGGCATAGCGCATACAATCGTCGATCACGCGCATCAGCTCAAACTTCCAGCTCTCGCCCTTGAGCGCCGTGTAGTATTCCGCATTGGACATTCCACGCGACTGCCGCTGCTCATCTCTCTGGAATTTCGGCATCCCCAATTCTTCGCAGATCTGGTCATTGCAAACGCGCAGCGCCTGAATCTGCGCATCCGCCATATGTACTTTTTTACCGGTTTCAAAATTCACGCTGTTGATGATACAGTGGGAGTGAATGTGTTCACGGTCAACGTGGGTGCAGACCAGCACCTCGCAACCTTCAAAATATCCTGCCAACCGCCGAGCTGCTTCGTGCGCCGTGCGCGGGTCGACGTCTGCACCTTTTGGAAAACTCTGTACCATGTGGTAAAACATCACGCCGCCATCCTTGCGGTGCAGCAGCTTCGTACTCAGGAATTCGTCGAACGCGGTTTCCGGCTGACAGCCGATGCCGCTGATGAGCTGCTGTCCTTCCCAGAGCGTCTTGCTGAGTTGGGAAACGTAGCGCATGACACTTTTCATGCAGCCGCGCGTCTGCGTCCCCTTTTTATAGTTCACGAAATGGACGATTGCGATTTCACTGCACCTCCCTCCTGCAACTCCCGCAGGGCAGTGTTGATCTTGGCGAACGCCTGCGTAGCTGCATCCAGATTTGCGAACTGAACCTTGCCCATGTTTGCCAGCACAGCCAGCTGGTTGAGATTGTTGCCGATGGCTTTTTGCTGCCGCAGGACTTCTTTCAGTCCGTCCAGAATCACAATCCGTTTTCTGAGACAGCATGCAGTCACATAATCGCTCTGGGTCATGTGCGCTTGCGCCGCTTTTCTGCGTATCGTTTCCAAATCCTGTTCTGAGATCCGAATGCTGAATTGTTTGTCTTTTTTCATGTTTCCTCCGTTCGTAAAAGTGGGCACGGGCTTCTGCCCGATTTGAGGCATTTGGCAGGGAGCCGGTGGACCGGCGACTAGCCAAATGCGATGCCGGCTCCTCCCGAACGGGAGGATTTTCCCCGCCGCGGCGGGGCTTCTCTGCGCTTTGAACCCGCGTTTTTCCGCGTTGCCCGCACGTCGGCGCAACGTGGGGCTGTATGGCACACCCGCGCGCACACTCGCAGCCTGCTCGGAAAGCCGCACACAGCGGCGACACGCGCCTCACGGCGCGCTGCGGGTGCTCGACACACCCGCAGGGTCGATAGGGGCGATTTTTTCCACGGTGGGAAGATCGGCACCATCGACCCTTTTCAGGCAGATCAGGCGTTCTCCGTTGCTCTTTCGAAACGAGACTAAAATGCCGTTTTGCCTTAGAGTATCAACGCTTTTTCGGATTTGATGCGAGAAGCTGTTCGGCGTCCAGCCCTCGCTTCCGGCAGGGTCGATCTTTTCCAACAACGCTTTTGCAGGGGCGCTGATTTCAGACTCTTTTTGCAGAAGCTCAGAGAGAAGAATTTCAATCTGAAGCATCGAAATCTTAGAAGTCGTGCTGCAAGTTTTGCTGTCCTCAAGCAGTTTCCAGACGTGATCTTCCTCGCCAAATTCGAGTTTTAATGTGCGATCTGCGATGTCCCGACCCGTGCAATGCAGGGATGCAATGTTGGCAAGGCGTGAACTTTTTTGCAGGACGAAGGTTGAATCTGCCGCGCCGCTTAAGCCCGTCGAGCCAGAGATCATGTTCATCGGATCGTCATCGTGGAGCTTCCGCAGATGGTGAATCAAGAGGATTGCAATGTGCCGCTTGTCCGCAAGTTTCTTGAGCAAGCCGATCTCCTGATAGTCATTTGCGTACAAATTGCTGTCACTGCCCGCGCTGCGGACACGCTGTAATGTATCGATCACAACAAGCTTTGTGGTCGGATGCTCCGTCAAAAACTTCTCGATCTGCTGCTCCAACCCGTGCTTGAGCGTGTCGGCCATGATCGCAAAATGCAGCGTCGGCGGTGCGTCCTCGGTCAGGTCAAAGAGCCGTGTCTGAATACGCTGGAACGAATCTTCAAGGCTGAGATACAAAACTTCGCCTTGGGTTGTTGCGAAATTCCAGAGCGGCTGCCCCTGCGCAACGCATAAGCAAAGCCACAAAGCCAGCCAAGACTTGCCGATTTTCGGTGCACCCGCGAGGATGTGCAAGCCCTTCGGAATGAGTTCGTCGACGAGAAACGGCGTTGGTTCATACGTCCGATTTTGCAGATCTTCTGCGTTGATGGTTTCCAGTTTGGCCATTTTTTCGCTTCCTTTCGATTTTATTTATTATAGATACATTATCTACAAATCTGCAATCAGATGATAGCGCAACCATTGACATTTCACAATAGGTAATGTATCATTTAAGCGCATACACTACACAAGCGTAAATACATTCTCTACAAAGGAGGCGCACGCACATGGGCGTTTTGGGAAAAGATTTATTGGATTTTCATCGGCCTCGCACCAATACGAAGGTGGAGTTCGGCGCGTCCGGCTATTGGGTAGAATCCAATCCGGCGATGCAGCCCTACGGCGCTGTGCTGACGGAAATTCTGAATCTTGACGCTGCGCCGTTTCAAGAATTATTGGATCAATATCGGAAGACCGTTGCAGAAAAGGATGCAGAGCAGGCAGCGCGGGCATTTCAGGCTGTGACAAATGGATTTGCGTCTTTGCCGCTTTACCGCCTGTATTGGAATGACGTGCAGTTGTTTGCAAGCATGGATGTGAGCGAATTATTTGTGGGAGAAGCGCAGGAAGCGTTCTGCGAATATGCGATGCAGGACGATACGCTGCCGAGGTTCATGCAGGAGCAGCTGGACGCCATCCGATTGATTCAGGAGCGCTATGCGTGGTTTCTGGACAGTATTTTCGCTGGCAAGCCGTTTGAAAAGAAAAAGGGTCAGAGAAAAACTTCTCTGGCCCAGCAGATTGAGAAAAAAGGCTTGGAGCCGTTCGTCAGCGGTGTCAGCCTTGGCGCAGATTCGAAGGTGGACGCGCCGAAGGTAAACGCGCAGTTCTGCATTCGCGGCACTGGGCGCGAGGCGGAGGTGGTCGAAAAAATGTACTTTGACCGGCTGCTGGATTTTGTCTATGTAGAATTCATGAAAGGCTTGCAGCGCGGGTTTGTTCCGAAGCGCTGCGCCAACTGTGGTCGCTGGTTTTTGCAGACGCCTGGCGCGACCTTCGCCTATTGCGCCGGTCCTGCGCCGGAAGACCCAGGTAAAACCTGCCGGGAGATCGGCGCGGTCAGTAGCTTTAAGGACAAAGTTGCAAACAATGAAGTCTGGCAGGTGCAGCAGCGGGCATACAAGAAATACTACGCGCGCACGATGCGGAAGGATATGACCAAGGCCGAGTTTGAGGCATGGACGCGCGACGCGGAGCAAAAGCGGGACGCCGCGCTGGAACCGTATGCACGCGCAGAAAGCGAGGAAGAACGGCAGCGCATCGCGGCTGAACTGGAGGAAAAACTCAACAGGCTGTGACGCATCGCTTTTGCTTATCTCCTACTTGAGTATTTCTTTCAACACCGCATAAAATACAAGTAAATTCTGTGCGGAAAAAGTCCCGGCAAGCCATCAGACGATGGTTTACCGGGACCTCGTGTTTCGGCAGATTACGATTTTGTTTCTTCCTGCTCCTGCAGTTTTTTCTCCAGTACGGACTGCTTTGCAAGAATGGCATTGACCTTATCATAAAGATCCTCGATCATGATCTCGGTTTTGAGATTGACCTTGTAATCATTTTCCGCGCGGCGGCGGTCCTTTTCTTCCTGCCGGTTCTGGCTCATCATGATGAGCGGCGCCTGAATGGCAGCGACGCAGGACAGAACCAGATTCAGCAGGATAAATGGGAACGGATCGAACGCATCTGCCGCCAGGATCGTATTGACGACCATCCACAAAAGCAGCACACCCGTAAACGAAAAGATGAACGCCCAGCTTCCAGCAAATTTTGCGATCGCATCCGCCGCACGCTGCCCGAAGGTGTATTTTTCCGCGGTGGGGCTTTCGGAGATCTTGCTGTCTGCCAGCAGGTTTAAAACCTCCTCATCCGTCATATCATGCCGGATATCCTTGAGGACTTCTTTCAGGAGCTTTCGGTTTTCTTTCATAAAGCCTGCCCTTTCATTCCGGAATTTCTGCATTATTATAGTCCGCAATTCCGGCGCGGTCAAGCCGCTTGTCCGGCACGGGCGGCGGAGACGCCTGCCGCAAAGCAGGAAAATGCCCAGAGGCAGAAGGCTTAACAGTCGTAAGGAACTATAAGTCTTGCGGTTGGGGCAGAGAACGGTGTGACCGTAGCTGGAACTACGCCGAAATCCTATGGAACGGAATACAGGCAAAGGCGGTCACGGCAGCGCTTGAGCAGCTTTCCTACAAAGAGCAATGGTATCTGGAAAAGCGGAACGCCATCTGCATGACCTGTGGGCGCGTCAGCCCCTTGTCCGCACAGTCCACCTTTGAAGATTTAGCGGTGGATTTTGAAGGAACGACAGCCAGCGGTGCGGAGCGATTCTACCGGCGCACATTAGACAAGCTACGGCTGAAGCTGCTGGAAAGCGGTGTGATCCATACCGTGACGCTGAAACAGACCGAGTGCCGCAAAAGGAACAAAAAAATAGCCGCCGCTGTCTACCTGTATCAGGCAGACAACGACGGCGAATGGGGCGAAATTCGGTTCGATTTTGAAAACGGCACGGCGGAGATCGTAAAGATGGCAGATTGGGATACTGTAAAATCCTATGTCTTTGCAAAGGCGGCGATCCGGTTTGTTCAGAGCTTGCCGGAGACGAGACTGCTGAAATCTACCGTGGTTCCGTTTGAGATGGAAAGGCTGGATCTGATTTGATCATGATGGAAAGCAAAACGACGCCGTTGACAACATCTTCGGATCGTGCTACAATTTGACCAAAATAATAAATGTGGTCATAAATCCAAGGGGCGTGCGCAGTGGCTTTTACAGACGAACAGAATGAACAGATCCGCAATGACCTGATCCGAGCGGCCAGACGCTGCGGCATTACCATTGGGATGCGAAAAACCTCTGTGGAGCAGCTGACGGAGGCCGTTGGAATCTCCAAAGGGTCATTTTACAAATTCTTTGATTCCAAAGAGTTGCTGTTTTTCGCCGTACTGGAGGACATCCATACCGAGTGCTTCGCGGCAGCGCAGAAGTCCTTGCAGGAGAATACACCCCTGCTTCCTGCCGACCGCGCGGCAGCGGCGATCCTGGCGGCCTGCCGTTGGCTCTCCAAGACAAAAGCCTTTGTGTTCATCGAAAATGACGCAGATTTTCTTCTGCACCGCCTGCCGGAAGAAGTGAAGACCGCCCACTACCACGACGACGAAACCCACATCCGCGCGCTGCTGGAAGCGGGCGGTTTGCAGCCCAAGGGCGGCATGGCGCTGGCCGCCGCCACGGTGCGGGGCTTGATCCTGACCGTCTCCCATCAGGAGCAGATCGGTGCTCTCTATCCGCAGGTGCTGGAAACGCTGGTGCGGGGCGCCTGCCTGGAGTTATTTGCATAAGCGGAAAAGCCGCAGCGATGCGGCTTTTTCAAAGGACTGAGGTTAGCCAACTCTAACCCATGCACCATCAATACAGGTTAGAGTGGCTTAACATCTCGCTATGAGGACGGGACGATGGAAAAACGAAAAAATTTCTGGGACAAAAACGCCGGGCGGTACGACCGCTTCATGCACAAGGATGCCGCAGCTTATGAGCAGTTATATGAGCTGCTGCGCCCTGTGGTGCGGCATAAGCAGGTGCTGGAGCTGGCCACCGGCACAGGGCTGATCGCCAAAAACATCGTAAACGCTGCTGCCCACATCGAGGCTACGGATGCATCGCCAGAGATGATCGCGCAGGCGAAGCAGGGCAACTGCTCCGCCAAACTGCATTTCTCCGTGCAGGACATGTTTCGCCTTCCTTATGCAGACAGAAGCTTTGATGTGATTATTGTTTCCAATGCGCTGCACATCGTGCCGGAGCCGAAGAAGGCTCTCTCAGAGATTCGCCGGGTGCTGAAGGATGACGGCGTGTTGGTCGCACCGACCTTTACCCATGCGGATAACGCTTTCTTCGGAAAGGTCAAAGCGTTTTTCATGAAGCTGGCGGGCTTTCCGCTGCACAGCAAATGGACAAGCAACGAATATCTGGCATTTCTGCAGGAGAATGGCTGGACGGTGCGGGAAAGCACCGTGCTGAAAGCGTCCTTCCCGCTGACTTACGCCGAGTGTGTGAAAAGGGAGGAAGCGTAACATGAAAGAAAAAATCAAACTCTCCGGCGTGCCGGAGACCATGCTGCAAACTATTTACGCCAGGGCGAAAGAGAGCGGCGGCAGAGGCACGATTCACGACACAAAAGCGGAGGAAATCGTCGGGAAGCTGGACTACGATTTCACCCTTGCGGAAAAGGACACGGCCATGCACAGCGGCGTCATTGCCCGCACCATCGTGCTGGACCGGCTGACAAAAGCGTGGCTTTCGGCGCATCCCGGCGCGGTGGTGGTCAGCATCGCCTGCGGGCTGGACACCCGCTGTTACCGGATGAAAGGTTTTTGCCATTGGTATAACCTCGACCTGCCGGAAACGATGGCGGTACGGGAAAAGCTTCTGCCGGAAAGCGGCACGATTTCGCAGATTGCCATGTCGGCCATGGATGATTGGGGCGGTGAGATCAAGGAGCAAAATGCGCCGGTGCTTGTCGTCATTGAGGGGCTGACCATGTATCTGTCAGAAGCGGATGTGCAACGCATATTTGCGGTCATTGCAAAACGCTTTTGCCAGGCAACTGTGTTCGTTGAAACTATGAATCCGATGGTTGTCAAGCGGTTCAAGGAAAAATCCATTGATGCGAACAACGCAAAATTTACATGGGGCGTGAAGAATGGTGAAGCCCTTGCAGAATTGCTGCCGGACTTCCGATTTGTCGAAGAACATAGTCTTTGCGAAGGAATGGCGGTGTTTGCACCGGTTTATAAGGCGTTGGATAAGCTGTCTATCGTTCGGAATATCTCGAATAAGCTCATTGTTTTGGAAAAAGTGTAAGGAGGCGGCAAGATGTCATTTTTTGAAAACACCCGCAAGCCTGTGGGCCTCGGTGGGAAGCTCATGGTCGCCATGATGAATCTTGGGCATACACCTGTGGCGACATGGGGCCTTGAATTCCTGCATCTTTCACCGGATGCCAAAGTGCTGGACTGCGGCTGCGGCGGCGGGGCGAACATGAAAAGGCTGCTGAGAAAATGCCCGCGGGGCGTCGTCAAGGGCATCGACTATTCGCCCGTCAGTGTGCAAAAGGCTCGAAGTCTCAACCAGTCCGCAATTCAGGAAGGGCGCTGCGTGGTGTGGCAGGGCAGCGTGGAGCAAATCATCTTTGCGAAGGATTGGTTCGATGCGGTAACGGCGTTTGAAACCGTCTATTTCTGGCCCGATCTGCCGCAGTGCTTCCGGGAGGTTTACCGGGTGCTGAAGCCCGGCGGGACATTTCTCATCTGCAACGAGAGCAGCGGCGACACAGACAGGGACGAAAAGTGGACAGAGATCATCGGCGGCATGACCATCTACAAGGGCGCCGAGCTGAAGACGTATCTGGAGCAGGCGGGCTTTCACGAGGTGCAGATACACAAAAAGAAAAGCTGGCTGTGCATCACGGCACGGAAATGGGGGGGCTAAATCATGAGCATTTTTGCATCCATCCTGCGCATGGCGTATAAGCTCTCCGGCGCGAAAAAGGCGTTCGCCTTGCCGGAGGATGCACTGCGAAAGGAAATTGAAAAGCAGAACCGGCATCGTGGCGTTTTTACGCCCACCGACCGCAAGGCATATTATGAAACGATCGCGGTAAACGGCTTTCCCTGCCTGATCGTGCGAGAGCATCCGAAGCCGTCCGAGCGCGCGATTCTCTATTTCTTTGGCGGCGGCATGGTGATCGGCCCCGATAAGGGCGACCTGCCTGTGATGCGCAAGCTCTGCCGCGAGACCGGCTGTGATGTGTGGTTTCCGTTTTACCCGCTCTGCATGGAACACTGCATTACTGAAACATACGCGATGGTGTACGAATGTTATCGAAAAATGATTGCACTGTACGGCGGCGGAAATGTCAGCACCTGTGGTTTTTCCTCCGGCGGTGCGCTGGCGCTGGGCATTGCGGCGCACAACAACGCGCAGCCTGAGCCGCTGCCGCAGCCGAGACACATCGTCGTTGTATCCCCCGGTGAAGTGCCGTGGAACGATGCGGAAAAGGCGCGGATGCAGGCGCTCAATAAACGGGACGTTTCCATCGACTATGCCTTTATGGTGACAGTGGAAAAAATCATGCGGCACGGCTGCGAGAATGTGCCGGACTATATGCTCTCCGGCTCACGGGGAGATTTTACCGGCGTAGGCGATATTCACTTCTTCTATTCTGCCGACGAGGTGCTCTACGGTGCTTTGCCGGACTTTGAGGAAGCCTGCAAACGGGCAAATGTCCCCTATACGGTGTCCGCCCGCCCGAAGATGGTGCATTGCTACTGTATGCTGCCGATCTTCAAGGAGGCAAAGGAGGACTTTGCGAAAATCGTGGACATTTTGAAAAAATGAGATCGGAAACGGTCGTGTGATGACTGAAACACGGAGGAAAACCATGGAACGCAAGCCTGATTTCTGAAAGGGGTAGGAAGATGAAAGTTCATTCCTTCGGCGCGGAAAACGCGCCGGTTATCCTGCTGCTTCCCGGCACCTGCTGCCACTGGAAGGGCAATTTTGGACGGGTCATTCCGCTGCTGTCGGACAGCTATCGCGTTCTCTGCGTCAGCTACGATGGCTTTGATGAGACGGAACACGCGGAATTTCCGACCATGCTTGAGGAAACTGCAAAAATTGAAGCATACATCAGTGAGCATTGCGGCAGACATATCCGGGCGGCCTACGGCTGCTCGCTGGGCGGCTCGTTTGTAGGGCTGCTGGCGGCGCGCAGAAATATCCATATGGACTACGGGATATTGGGCAGCTCCGATCTTGATCAGACATCCCCGCTTGCAGCAAAGCTGCAAACGAATTTGCTGCTGCCGCTGCTCTATCCGGTGATCCGGGGCGGGAAGATTAAGAGCCGCCTCCTCCAAAAACGCCTTGAGAAGCGAAAGTCGGAAATGGGCGGCTATGTGCAGGCGTTCATGGAAATGCTCGGCGGCGCACGGCTCTATGTGACCATGCAGAGCTGCAAGAATCAGTTCTATTCCGATCTCGTCACCCCGCTGCCAGACAAGATCGACGTTCCGGGAACAGAGATTCATATTTTCTACGCCCTCAAAATGGGTGAAAAATACCGTGCGCGCTATGAACAGCATTTTGCCCGCCCGGTAATCCACGAGCAGGACTTGCAGCACGAGGAGCTGCTGGCCTGTTATCCAGAGCGCTGGGCGCAGTTGGTGAAGGACATTATGGAGGGAAAGCAATGAAACACCTGCACTTTGATGTGGAGACCGCCGGCTTTTACGGCGCGTACTGGGCGTGCGCCGGCGGGTCGGACTGCGCGGTGATTGCGATGATCGGGGATGACCCGGAGGATCGGCTTGCCCGCTCGGCGGCGAAATGGCTCTGCGGGCGGGGCGTAAACGTGCTCACAATGTCGCCTGCGAAAAAGGATTACGGCCATCACAATTATCCGCTGGAGCGCATAGAGGCGGCAATTTCGTGGCTGAAAGCCAACGGCAATCAAAAAATCGGCATTGCCGGTGCATCCACCACCGGAACGCTGGCGCTGACGGCAGCGGCCATGTTCCCGGATATCACCCTGACCATTGCCATGACGCCCAGCGATTTTGTGTGGCAGGGCTTTATGCAGGGTAAAAGGGACGGCTGCAAGGAGTGGCCGGTCGAGGGCGAGTCGCTGTTCTCATACCGGGGCAAGCCGCTGCCCTATATGCCCTTTTGCTATCAGCACCCTGACTACTGGCACTGTATCGCCGCCGAGAGCAAACGCACCGGTGACATGGTCAACTCCCGCAAGTTGTTTGACGATTCCGAGGCGGCGCACCCCATCCGGCCGGAGGAGTTTATTCCCATCGAAAACATCCGGGGAAAGCTGCTGCTGATCGGTGCGGAGGACGATGTGCTGTGGGACACGGCTAAATACATCCGCCGGATGGAAAAGCGCTTTGCGGAAAAGCCCCATGCATGCGAAGTTGAGACGGCGGTCTACGCCCACGGCACCCACTTCGTCTTTCCGGAAGGGATGCTGAAAACCATGCTTCCGGTTGGCTCCGGTCTGTTTGTGAAGTTCGCGTTTCAGGCAGCAAAGAAATATCCCAAGGAATGTTGCCAGACCCGGAAAGACATCGAGAAACGGATGTGCCGGGTGTTGGCGGAACAGAAAGGAGCAAAGTGAGATGCGTTGGACGGGAATGCCCATGGCCATGTGGGCAGTGTTTGCAAAGTCATTTGAAAAGCAACTGACGGCGGTACTGGGCTATGACCCGGACACCGCGCGGAAGATCACGGAAAAGGCCAAGCCGAAGTACCGGGAGATCATCGCAAAGCTGCCCAAATTTGAAAAAGGTGATCGGTTCAGCATGAACATCATTGGCTGCGCCATGCTGGGGGCGTTTGTCCTCTCCATGCCGCACCGTCCCGATGTGGAAAGCCTGACCGACTACTATGAGAACGCTCAGATGACGCCGCTGATGAAGTGGTTCTGCCGCCAAAGCGGCAAGTCGAAGTTCACGCCCAAGGATATTGCCGGAATGAAAGCCACCGCCGCCCGGAAGGCGGCTGACCGTAACCCCTACTCGTGGAACATGGACTTTTACGAGTATCCCGACGGCAGCGGTTATGAGGGGCGCTTCATGAAATGCGGCATCTGCACGCTGATGCAGGAGCTGGGGCTTTATGACCTGACACCCGCCATGTGCCATTTGGACTACGCCATGAGCGAAGCCGACGGCGTGACGAACTTTGTGCGGCAGTACACGCTGGTCTCCGGCGGTCCTTACTGTGACTGCGGATATCAAAAGAAACGAGTGTGAGGTGGCGGAGCATTGAAATATTTTGAATTCGGACAAGAGTACCCGGAGCTGATGGTGATGCCCCATGGCGGCGTATGCTATTGCGGCGCACTGCCGGTGGCGGAGGAAATGGCAAAGACCTATGGCAGTCGCTGGAGGCGGAATGCGGGGATTACTTGCAGGGAGGAGAGAAACCATGAACTATAAAATCGAGAAAAACACCGTACAGGAAACCCTGATCATCCCTCTCTACGCACGGAAAATGTGCTCGGAGCTATATCCGAACTTATACCGGGATGAAGCGGCGCTTCGGCTGGTGGGTGCAGTGGACTACGACTTTTCGGCACTGGAAAAGAAATCAAAGAGCCTTATGCAGCGCTTCGGCTTTCTGGAGGTTGCCATGCGGCAGAACGACTTAGCCATTGAGGTGCGGGAGTATCTGAAATGCCACCCCAATGCGGCGGTGGTGAATCTCGGCTGCGGGTTGGACAGCACAGGTCGGGCTTGCGATAATGGTAAGTGCAAGCTCTACAATCTGGACTTTCCGGACGTCATCGCTGTGCGCAACGAGCTGCTCCCAGCCAGGGAGCGGGAGGAAAATATCCCCTGCGACCTCAACGATACATCGTGGTTTGAGAGAATCGATGCCTCCGGCGGCGCGGTCTTCTTTGCGGCGGGAGTGTTCTACTATTTCCTAAAGGAGCAGGTAAAAACACTGGTACGGGCTATGGAAGACGCCTTTCCGGGCGCCGTGCTGGCGTTCGATGCCGCCAACGAGAAGGCAGTAAAGCTGATGCTGAAAACATGGCTGAAGGATGCGGAAATCAAGGATGTCGGCGCGTACTTCGCCGTTTCGGACGCCAAGCGCGAGATTGGTGCATGGGACAGTCGCTTGCATATCGCCAGCCGGGGCTATATGCTGGGCTACCACGATCTGATAGACCCGTCCGTCAGCGGATTTTTCCGCTTTCTTGCAAGGGTCGGTGACGGAATGATGAACATGCAGATTGTGAAGATTGGATTTGGAAAAGCAGTATGATCGACATCATTTTTCATGACGAAACGGGTATGGGCTCCGCCTTTCCTGCACAAGCAGACGGCTTCGAAAAGGCGGACGGAAGCGGCGAAATTCACTATTATCGGCTGTTTGACGGCGTGGGTATCCTGCTGCTGCGGCTGGAAATGGAAACATATACAGAGATGCGCACACAGGTCGGTGTGCTGGAGGTCAATTTCTGCATCAACGGCCGCTTTGAAACCAGCTTTTCCATGCGTGACCGCGTCCTGCTGAAGCCGGGGGACATGGCTATTAGCTGCTACGACGGCGTTCACGGCAGCATTTCGGAATCCCGCTTCCCGCTGGGCTACTACGAGGGAATCTGCTTGGAAGTAAACTCGGAAGCGGCCAGCGGTTGGATCGCGCAGCATGCCCCAGCGTTTCATGTGGACTTTTCGGCACTGAAACAAACCCTTCTTGAAAGCAAATGGTATATGGTAGGTTCCGCAGGGTCTCGCTGCGAGCATGTTTTCCGGGAACTTTATGAAAGTGCATTCTACGCGGAGCGCACCTATTTACAGCTAAAGGCGCTGGAATTGCTCATGCTCCTGGATCGTATTCCGCAGGAATTCGGAGCGGATGCCTATTTTCCCTCTGAACAGACCGAGTTGGCACACCATCTGCGGGATCATTTGCTGACCAACCGGGAGGGGTATGTATCTCTTGCCCAACTGGCAGCAGAGCATGAGATGTCGGTGTCCCATTTGCAAAAGCTGTTCAAGCAGGTCTATGGCGTGCCGGTTTACCGATATATCAAAGAATATCGTTTGGAGCAGGCGGCAGTGGAGCTGGTTCGCAGCAGGAAGCCTATCACTGAGATTGCGCAACGTGCCGGATATGACAACGCCAGCAAATTTTCTGAGAGCTTTAAAAAGCGGTACGGGAAGACGCCGTCCCGCTATCGTGCCGACAAAAAACAAACGGCAAAACGGAGTATAGGAAACAAAACGGAGTAGTTTGAAAGCACAAAGCATGTTAGAATATCCGGTGGTTAGAGGACACTAACCAAAGAACTTCAGGAGGTACTGTATGAAAAAGAAATTTGCTGCTTTTGTGCTTTGCGTAATCTGCCTGCTGTCGGTTGCCGGCTGCGGCCAGACAAAAGAAGACACAACGACACCGCCGGCAGCCGATCAGAGCATGGCGGCCGACGATTATCTGACCACCATCGGCGGCACGTATGTGGAGCTGTTCCCGGAACTGTCAAAAGCCGAGTACCGGACGATCTGGATCGATGCAACTACACCGCTGGTAGGCGCGGAGAATGCCGAGACCGCCACGGATATGCTGCTGGGGATGTGCATGGCGGAGCCTTACGGCCCGGAAGCCACAGAAAAATACGCGGCAGACCCGGACAGCATGTCGTTTAACTGCTATTTCCTGGGTGGCGTGGACAAGTTTGTGATGGACGGTCACACGATCACCGGCCTGGACGCACAGGGACAGGAGGTTTTCTCCCACACCTATAAGCTGCTGGATGAGAAAAACGAAAACGGCTTCATCTTCTATCAGAGCGAGGATGAAAACTCCGGTGAGTTTACCTATTTTGCCTTCTCACCCGATACCATGGAAACCACCTATCATCTGGAGTTCCGCTATGCAGAGGATCTGAATGATCTTCAGAGCTGGTTCGAGGGCAATTATGCCTATTGGAATGCCGCCGCGATTGCGGAGGATTACGATCAGGCAACCATGGAAAATGTCATTGAGCTTTTTGCTACGGAAAATTTGTCTGAGGCAGAATAAAGCACATGCGCACCCGGTCATACCAAACGGGTGCGCATAGCAGCATTACGGTAAGGATGTGATTTAATTGAAAAAACAGTCTGATCTTTCCCGGCTGATGGATTACGCCGGGAACTATCGATATTTCACCTACGCTTCGTGGGTGCTGTCTGCGGCCAGTGCGCTGGTGGCGCTGGTGCCTTTTGTGTACATCTGGAAGATCCTGCGGGATGTGCTGAACGCCGCGCCGGACTATGCGCAGGCGGTGAACATCCCGCATTACGGCTGGATGGCAGTATTATTCGCGGTGCTGTCTTACCTTATCTATATTGCGGCGCTGATGTGCTCCCATCTGTCGGCGTTCCGGGTGGCGACGAATCTGCGGCTGGCGGTGTCGGAGCATCTGGCAGTGCTGCCGCTGGGCTTTGCCGAGACCTTCGGCAGCGGTAAGCTGCGCAAGATCATCCATGAGAGCACCGGAGCCGCCGAGACCTATCTTGCCCACCAGCTTCCCGACCAGTACAACGCCATCGCCACCCCGGTGGGGCTGCTGGTGCTGCTGTTGGCGTTCGACTGGAGGTTGGGGCTGCTGAGCCTTGCGCCGGTGGTGCTGGCTTTCCTCATTATGGCGACCATGACCGGCAAGCGAATGGCCGAAAAAATGCGGCAATACGGCAACGCACTGGAGGCCATGTCCAACGAGGCAGTGGAATATGTCCGGGGCATTCCTGTGGTCAAGACCTTCGGGCAGAGTGTGTTTTCCTTCAAAAAGTTCAAGGCCACTATTGATGAGTACGAAAAGTGGGTCATCTCCTACACCAAAGACCTGCGCTTGCCCATGATGTTCTACACAGCCGCCGTCAACGGCGTGTTCGCCTTTTTGATCGCAGGCGGGCTGCTGTTCACGGCACACGGTGTCACGCCGGAATTTCTGCTGAACCTGCTGTTCTATATCATCATCACGCCGGTGATCTCCCTGACTTTGACCCGCATGATGTACATGAGCGAGAGCAAGATGGTGGTAGCGGATGCGCTGGCACGCATCGACTCGGTGCTGGAGGCAGCGCCCATGCAGGTGCAGGCTATTTCGCAACACCCGCAGGATACCTCCGTCACGCTACAGGATGTGCATTTCAGCTATGACGGAAAAACCGAGGTCATCAAGGGCGTTTCGCTGGACATTCAGCCGGGACAGACCGTAGCTTTTGTAGGCCCCTCCGGCGGCGGCAAATCTACGCTGGCAAACCTTGTCTGCCGGTTCTTTGATGTGCAGAGTGGCAGCGTCCGGGTGGGCGGAGCGGATGTGCGGGATATCCCCAAGGAAGAACTGTTGGACACCATTTCCTTTGTGTTCCAGAACAGCCGCCTGCTCAAGGGCAGCATTCTGGACAATGTCCGTCTGGGTAGGCCGCAGGCCACCGAAGCCGAGGTGCTGGCAGCACTGAAAGCTGCACAGTGCATGGATATCGTGGAGAAGTTCCCGGCGGGCATCCATACGGTCATCGGCACCAAGGGCGTGTATCTGTCCGGCGGCGAGCAGCAGCGCATTGCCATTGCACGCGCCATGCTGAAAAATGCGCCCGTCCTGATTTTGGACGAGGCCACCGCTTTTGCCGACCCGGACAATGAAGCTAAAGTACAGGCGGCCTTTGCCCAGCTTGCCAAGGGCAAAACGGTGCTGATGATTGCACACCGCCTGTCTACCGTAGCCAACGCCGATTGCATCTATGTGGTGCAGGATGGGCAAATTGCGGAGTCCGGCGCAAAGGACGAACTGTGCGCGCAGAACGGCCTATTTGCCCGGATGTGGCAGGATTATCAGGCATCGGTGCAGTGGAAGGTCGCAAAGGAGGGGTAAAGGATGATCGAAAAAATTCAACACGCCACGGCAAGTTCCCCGGAGGGTGCAAAGGGGCTTGTAAAGGGCGTTCTGGCCTGTGCGTTCCAAAACATGGCATTCATGCTGCCCACCGGGCTGCTGTATCTCCTAGTAAAAGACCTGCTGGCAGGCTCCACGAGCGGGAGAACCGCCTTTTATCTGCTGGGTTGTGCGGCCTGCTTTGCGCTGATCCTGCTGACCACATGGTTCCAGTACAACGGCACCTATTTTACGACCTATAAAGAGAGCGGCACCCGCCGCCTGACCCTTGCGGAACGGCTGCGCAAGCTGCCCCTGTCCTTTTTCGGCAAGCGCGACCTTGCTGACCTGACCAGCACCATCATGGCAGACTGCGAGGTGTTGGAAAAGGACTGCTCCCACTTCATCCCCGGTCTATTCGGTTCCCTCATCTCCACGGTGCTCATTGCTCTGAGCCTGTTCGCCTTTGACGGACGGATGGCTCTGGCAGCCCTGTGGGTCATCCCGGTATCC
Source organism: Oscillospiraceae bacterium (assembly GCA_916988195.3). Taxonomy (GTDB): domain Bacteria; phylum Bacillota; class Clostridia; order Oscillospirales; family Oscillospiraceae; genus CAG-170. The sequence goes on along the minus strand of CAKASQ030000008.1, from coordinate 12,991 downwards.
GCCGCTATCGTGGTGGGCAGCTACCGGGGGCAGGACAAGGTGCAGGCCAAGACCATGGCGGCGAAAATGGCCTGTGCGGACGGCATTCAGGAGTACATCGAGACGCTCCGCGACCTGAAAGCCAGCAATGCGGAGCAGCGGTATCTGTCCGGTCTTTCCGGCAAAATTCGGGCTGTAGAAAAGCAGTCCATCGCAGCAGAACTGGAAACAGCGCTGTTTGTGTCCTCTGCGAGCATGGTGCTCAAGCTGGGCATTGCGTCGGTGGCACTCACCGGCTCGGTGCTGCTGGTGCAGGGCAGTATCGATGTGCTGACCCTGTTTCTGTTCCTGATGGCGGCTTCTCGGATGTACGACCCCATGCAGGGCGCGTTGCAGAATCTGGCGGCGGTCATTGCCATGCGCACCAATGTAGGGCGGATGAACGAGATTCTGGATGCTCCCCTGCAGACCGGCAGCGAGAAGCTGACCAATCAGGGCTGCGATATCGTGTTCGACCATGTGGGCTTTGCCTACAACTCCGGCGAAACGGTGCTGCGGGATGTTTCCTTCACCGCAAAGCAGGGCGAGGTCACGGCACTGGTGGGTCCCTCCGGCGGCGGCAAGACTACCGTTTCCCGACTGGCGGCACGGTTCTGGGACTACCAGAAGGGCAGCATCACCGTGGGCGGCATGGAGGTTTCCCGAATCGACCCAGAAAAGCTCATGAGCCTGTATTCCATCGTGTTTCAAGATGTGACTCTGTTTGACAACACGATACTGGAAAATATCCGTCTGGGGCGCAAAGGTGCCACCGACGAGGAGGTTCTTGCGGCGGCAAAGCTGGCAAACTGCGAGGAATTTGCCGAAAAGCTGCCGGACAAGTGGAACACGAACATCGGTGAGAATGGCTGCGCCCTTTCCGGCGGCGAGCGTCAGCGCATCTCCATTGCACGCGCCTTCCTGAAGGATGCGCCCATCATTCTGCTGGACGAAGCCACCGCCAGTTTGGACGTGGAAAACGAAACTGCCATTCAGGAGGCACTTTCCCGGCTCATAAAACACAAAACTGTCCTTATCATCGCCCACCGGATGCGCACCGTAGCCGGGGCGGACAAAATCGTGGTGCTGTCCGACGGCGTGGTGGCCGAACAGGGCGCACCCGATGCACTTTATGCCCGGAACGGCCAGTACACCCACATGGTGGATCTGCAGACCGAAAGCCAGAGCTGGACCATCTGACCCAATTCAAAAACAGCCCCCCGGCACAACAAAAAGGACATCTATTCAAAAGAGTAGGTGTCCTTTTTAGCACCCGAATCCGCCAGCTAACAGTCATGTTTAAATTACTTCCTTATCACTGTTAAGCTAACGGTTCGCTGCACTCTTATAATTCCCTGTTTCAAGTAAGTTCCTCGCCGCGGAAAGGCATTCAACTGCGTGTTCCAGCCACGCCTGCGACAGCGCTTTTCGTTCATGTGCCTGCATAACGAATGCCCTCCCGCACAACGTTTCGGTAATACGGCAGCGCTGTCTGATAGCGTCTGAACTGCTCCAGCGGCTTGACGGTCACGGAAACGGTGATATCGTGCTCCAGACTCAATCGGCTGGTCACCTTTGCAACATCGTTGCAGTGTTTCGCAATCTCCGCTTGTTCCAAATCCACAGTCAGCAGAATATCAATGTCCGACTCCGGATTGAAATCGCCGCGCGCATAGGAACCGTACAGATAGGCGTCATGAATGCGCCCGAAAATCGGACTGCACGCATGATAGACGCTGTGCAGAATTTCTTCTGCCTGATTTCTGGTACACATATGCTCGCCTCCATTTTTTGTTTTATTATACCCTGAATTGCCCCCGCCGTCAACGGCGGGGCGTGACTACTATTTGACTACTATTGTCCGCAAATCCCAAAAAGCCGTTTTGCCCAGTGTTTTCAATGCTTTCCGGGAAGTTCGGCAATTTGCTGCAAATCCGTTGAAAACCCGCAAGACTTTGAAAATGCAGCATTTTATCAGGCTGCGCCTGAAAACTCCGACCGTCGACATTGCTCCTGTCAAGCTCTATCCTTATGTAAAAAAGCAAGACGCAAACTCAAATGCATGAGCTTGCGTCTTGCTTTTGCCCGTACCAGCTGTACCCCCATGACACATTGTGTACCTATGGGGTGAAACAGTTGAAACTTCTGGGCTTTTTTGCGTAGGCATCTATTTTGGTGCCCCTTCATGGCGGAGTGGGAGGGATTCGAACCATAAATTGGCTGTAAAATGCTGTTTCAGCATGTATCAAAAGCCTAGTGTTTTCAATGCTTTCACGGTTTTTGCTGTTTCATGCTGTATCATGTTATAAAAGCTGTAAGGGGTAAATTAAGGGGTCAGAAATTGCGGGAATTATCTGTACGATAAATGACGCTGATTTATTTATCTTCATGTACAATCCGGCAGTCGTGCAATTCCTGATTCCGGATATAAATATTGGAGTGTTCCACGATGTACGTTGCCGGAAAGCAGCGCTCGTTCGTGCTGCCGATGAACAGAATGTGGTATGTAACATCGCCGCTCATTACGCTGCCGACTCTTTTGTAGAGATAATACTTTGCTTCGATTTCTGAGGAAAGCTTGCTTCTGTCATACTCGACGATAATCTTTTCGTCGCCCTCTGCAAGAATATCTTCCAGACAGTTAAACGTATTCAAACGTTCGGCGATTTCATGGAAACAACTACTCTTCCGAATATATTCTGTTTGCACCTGCTGACGCTTCACCAGCCGATAGAACAGGTCTTTGCTCTGGGGGCTGCTGATGCTCTGGAAGTCCGTCAAGTGCTGAAACCCTGCCAGATGATGATAGTTTGCGGGCTGAAATGAAAAAGTAATCTCTTCGCCGGTATCGATGATAATGCGATATCGTTTCTTTCGCAGCCGCTCATATACTGCAACGGTTTCCTGTAGAACATCCATTTCCGTATCTCTGCTCTTTCGGATAGTAATATCGCCCTGGCATTGTCCGCCAGGGCGATTTGCGTTAAAAGGTGAGTGTTTTTATTTTCGGACAAGCCTAAGTTGGAACTTGGAGACCACACAACCCTAATAGTACCTCCACGGCAACACACCAACATAGCAACCGCTTCTCAGGCAGGAAGGTCTCTTCCTACAAACAGTATATGCAGTTTTTTGCCCAGTGTCAATGCAAATTCAAGAAAAATTTTTGGCGCAAAAACGTCTCAGAAAGTCTGAAAACGTCTCAAAGCGTTTCTCAGTGCTTTTCGTTGTCCCGCTCCATCGTCTTGGAGATCGCGCAGTTGATGAAACCTGCAAGATCTTCACCCTCTGCTTCTGCATTGCCAGCTATTCTTTCTGCCAGCAGATACAGGGCGTTTCCGATTTGATCGCACTGCATTTCTATTAAGTAGCTCACAGCCCAACCGTTTTCCTCTGCGTCTTTATCAGCATAGAATTGCTCTACAAGGAAATGACCGATTTCGTGCCCAAGTACACGCGCGGCATGATCGCCTGTTTCAATTCGTGATTCGTTCATAACAATGCGCGGATGGTAAGAATCAACATCTGCGATTGCGTAGGAATTTTCCGGAGTCTTTCCATAGCAAACGCGAATGTCTAACATTCTGCAAAAGCTCTCTAATATGCGATATGTGGACAGTTTTGAATACTCAGGTTGCATGGGTGGTTGCCCCGTTTCTGTTTATAAACTTCACGTAAAGGTGCATCTACGAATACCTGTTATAAATTTGTCCGCGGTTTCCGGCGTCTATGACGCACACGATCAATTCTCCGTGATCTACTGTGTAGATAATCCGGTACGAGCCGACACGAAGCCGCAAAAGCCCGGGATGGCCTTTCAGCGCTTTAATATCCTCGCCGTTTGGCAGCTGTTCGATTGCGGAGACAACACGCCTTTTCTCGTTCATCGGTAACTTGTCAATGAACTTTTTTGCTGCCTTTCGGAGAACAATCCGGTACATCAGTCCAGCCCCCATTCCCGCTTGCATGCCTCTAATGAATAGGTCTTATTCTTTTCCGGGTCTGGGTCGTTTTCATAGCGCTCAATCATTCTTTCGCAAAACGCATCGTCCGCTTCTTCGTCGGCAGTAATGCCCTGCAAATACGCCAGAACATACCCGATTTTGTAGTCCGGGACACTTTCCAGTAAGCTCATTGCTCTTTCGCGGTCACTCATTGTTTACACCTCCGACTGAGATCTCATTTTCCACAGCATCTACGACAAATTGATTCAGGGATTTCCCTCTGCTTGCCGCTGCATCCTTCCAACGATCCTTTGTTCCCTTTTCCGCTCTTACGCGGACTTCGTCCAGTTTTCCAAGATATTTTACGGACGCTTTTTTCTGCGCCTCACTCACAGCCATTGCGTATGTCTCCCAAAAGATACAGTTTTCCATATGTATTATAGCACGTAATTTTATATGTGTCCATATAATTTTACACAAACATATGGGAACATATTTGTTTCTTCTGCCATTTCTAATTCTATGCGCTGAAAACCCTTGACTTTTTGGAACTCAAATATTATAATGACATTGTGGAACTCAAAAAGTGAGGTGATTGCGTGTCTCCACGAACCGGACGGCCAAAAGCAGAAAACCCTAAATCAAATGATCTCAAAGTCAGGCTTGATGACCAAACGACGCAGAAGCTTGATGAATATTGTAAAGCTCACGAAATCACACGAGCTGAAGCAATACGCAGAGGAATACACTTGCTTTTGGTACAGAAATAAAAATATCGGCTCACTGCTCTATCTTGCCGGACGGACAGTGAACCGATACAGGCCAGACCCTTGCGGGAGTGGTGTAAATATCTTACTACACCTCCCGCAGAAGGTCAACTATGACTTTTTACGGAGGTGTTTTTCTTATACGAATGGATCAGGAAAAGCAGTACGAAGCGCCCGGGTACATGACCTACCGGGAAGCGGCGCTGATGTTCTCCCTGATGCCAGAGAGTGACGCGGCGAAGGCAATCAAAGCGACAGTCAACTATTATCTTTACGGACAGCTGCCGAGCGGGCTTGATGGCGTTGCAGAGAAGGTCTTCCAGATCATGCGTGCGGATATCGACCGCAACAATGCCAAGTATCAGGAAGTCTGTAAACGAAACGCCGAGAACATCAATAAACGATGGCGGCGAGCGTGATACCAGTCGTATACCACTGGTAAACCAGTCGAATACAAACTATAAACCCTAAACTATAAATTCTAAACGTATAAGGGTATAAGGGAGCAAAACCGCGGTGCGGTTTGCCCCAGCGATTGGAGGTGAACAGTTGCTGTTTGATTTTGACAAATTCTCAAGTATCACCGCGTCTGTGTACGCAGACAGCCCGTACAGCCTTGCGGAGGTGTTGGAGGTGTTCCGGTACTATTTTGAGCAGTACGAGGCGTACACGGGCGCTCCGCACCCGCCAATACGCGCTGTACAGATCGAACGCATCATCCGCGAAATGCCGTATATCGACGAGACGGATAAGGTCAATTCCACGATGGACATAGACCCGGATTGTTACGAAGACATGATCGATAAGCACTTCCGGACACGATACCGGAACTGCGATTATAACATCAACCATTTTTTCAGCGGCCGCATCCGCGAGCTGCGCTTTTATGAAACTTGTTATTAGGAGGATTCTTATGGACGAAAGATATATTATCGCCCCCGCTGCGCTCAAGGTGGAACTGTTCGGCGCTGAACTGAACGCCGTATCTGCGCATGGGCTTCTTGAACATGTGCTTGAACCGATGATTCACTGTCGAACCTGCGAGGGGATTCTGGAAGAGTACGCAGAGGAGACCGGCGGCGATCTGGACAAGGCCGCCCGCGAGTGGATGGAAGAAAATTTTGACGCGCTGGGTGCGGCGCTGTTCGCAGTTGAGCAGTTGGTTTCTCTTACTGCAGACACGCTGCAAATGCTCCCTGTTGTGCAGACGAAGGAGGAAAATTGATATGTTCATTTCCAGAACGACAAGAGAAGAACGTGTGACGATTGAAACAGCGCTTGACAGCGCATTTCTGAAAATCGATCAGGCCGAGCAGCTGATTTATGACCTTATCGATGAGTTTTTAAGTGACCGAGAGCAAAAAACGCTTGACAAACACGCCGCGCAAACAATACGGAATAACCTGTGGATCGCCGATGACCTACTCGCAGACGCGCAGCTGGAATATCACCTGCACGCCGGACACGGTGATGCTCCCTGCGTACAGCAGTACCTCGAAAGCGCAGCACGGGCAAAGGCTAACGTGGAAGACGAAGAAGCGCATAATCGTGAATTGAAGGCGCAGCACCATGACCAGCAAGCAGGCTGAGGTCATGCGGCTGTACCGGCAGGGGCTCAGCACCTGCGAGATCGCCCGGCGGCTCGGCGTGACAAAGGCAAACGTCCGCTACTTACGCGCCGCAGCCAACGGCAAGAAGCCCAAATCGACATACCGGTACCGGGAGCCCTGCACAGTCTGCCCCTACAGCGCCAGCTGCTTCACCTGTCCGCTCCCGGATTGCCGTATGGGCGGTATCGCAGTAAACAAGCTGCCGGATGGCTTTGTGTACAGATTTGATGATTAAACAGACAACAGACCGTGAGGATAATTCCCCACGGCCTGTTTTGCTATGCCACTCTGAGGCGTTCAGTGGCTTGTGACGGTGTTTTCCGTTTTCTGTATAACGATGTCGGACGAATCATCTACGGTTGCCTGTGCTCCTCTGCGCGTCTCTGATGGAAAACGAACGTTCGCATATTAGCCGGAGCTACGCTTTTACACCCGCCAGCTTCACGCCGACACGCTGCGTTTCCTCTTTGTTGAGCTCATACACCACGCGCCCAAGCTCGCGTCTGCCAACCTGCAAGATCACCGTCTGTGTCCTGCTTCCGCTTCCGATGCCTGCCGCGCGGATGCCGTCTGCTACCATCTGCCGAATCATATCCGCAGGCGCTTCGAGGTTCATGCCCTGTCTCTGGTCGCCCAGAACCGCAAGGAATTCCCGGTTCGGCGGAATGACCGCGCCGGATGCAAGGCGTGGAAGGTCTACAGAGCTGACGGGCGGAACCTGCAAGCTCTGATATGCGGCTCTGGATGTCCGGCTGCCGAAGCCTCCGCCGCCCGAGAAACCGCTGCCTGCGGTTCTTTTCGGTACTTCGTCGTAGGTGATGCTGCTCCAATGGATGGCAAGGCCTAGAGAAATACCCACAATACCACCGACGATGCCGCCAAACACGCCGCCGATGGCCGCGCCGATCAACGCGCCAATGATGCCGTACAGCACGGTTTTCAGGATGCCTGTCGCCTTCTGCTTCTCTTTTTCCGACATAGAATCGTCAAAGTTGATCGCCTGGATCTGAATCAGCGTCCCCGCCACAAGACCGATGACGCCGCCGACGATCGCACCCGCAGGACCGAAGCCGCATGCCGCGCCGATCAGAGCAAAGATAAGCGACGTAAGAATGATTTTCAGCCCACTTGCCGCCAGCTTTCGCGAGGCTTCCGAAACCTCGTCGCTGAATGCAATTCTCGCAAGGCTGATGCTCACGCCGAGAATCAGACCGATCACACCACCGGCCAGACCGCCGAACTGCGCGCCGATGATCACGCCGAGCAGAAGCCCGATGAAGCCACCTGCAAGCCCTCCGAACATCGCGCCCAGCACCGCCCCGATGATGCCGGACAGAACAAGTATGGCAATATTCTTTGCCTGCCCCGGATTTTTCAGCTTGTCCATCCACGTAACGCTGATAATGCCGATTGCAACGCCGAGCAGTAAGCCGATCACGCCGCCAGTCAAGCCGCCGAACGCTGCGCCGATCACCGCGCCGAGGATGCCGGAGAGCATGACCAACCATGCGTCCTTGCTCTTGAGGATATTTCCTTTATCCCATTCAAATTTCAGCTCGCGGATTTTAATTACGATATCTTCCGCGAAGTCGTGCAGCGCCTTTGCAAGGTTCGCAAGCCACTTCGGAAGCGTCGACGTCAGGGAATCGAACTCCGCTGCAATGCCGGAGGACGCGCCGCCTCCGCCGCCAGAGGCGTTATTTGCCGTGAGCTTATTGATCTCATCGAAGCCCGCCATGCTCTTTTCTGCGCTTGCCGCCGCTGCGCCCACGCCGTCGAGCGCCTTCTTTTCCTCGTTCAGGTTCTTCGCCGCGTCCTTCGACGCAGAAAAGCTGGTTCCGGTCAGAATGGAAATGAACTCCGCAACCATTGTCACAATCCGCGTCAAAGCATCCACAAGCGCCGTGAACGCCGGAAGCACCACGCCCAGAATCGGCTGCGCCAGCGTCAGAAGCGCGCCCTTGAGCCGGGAGAGCGCCGCTGTCGCCGCGTCGTTCTGCCGGATCGTCTCGCCGAGCCAGTCGCGGAAGCTTGACAGCGCCCGGGAGATCAGCCCGAAGAACAGCGCCTGACCGAACAGGGACTTGATGCGCTTTGCGATACGCTCCATGCTTTTCTGCACCTTCATCGCCGCTTTTTCCATGCGTGACGCCGAGCCCTGCGTTCCGTCCATCGTGTCATTTAATTCTTCGGCGTTCCGCTGCGCCTGTGCAAAAGCATCTGCCGTCTGCTCTACGTGCTCCCTGGCTTCCTGCATGGAGCCTCCGGCGGTTTCCTGCTCTGCTGCGGCAAGTGCCTGCGCCCGCTGCGTAACCTCGCCGTAGCGGATCTTGACGCCCTCTAAGGTCAGCTGCGTATCGGAAAGCGCTTTGTTCTGCTGCTCGATCGCCGCCTGCGTCTGCTCGATCTGGATTTTCAAATCCGAAATACGTTTGCTGTCCTCGGGGGAAATGACGAAGTTCTTTCCGTCGATCTTCGTCTTCGCCTGTAATGCTGTCAGCTCTGTATTCGCCTGTTCCAGCTGCGCAACAAGGGCGCTTTTCTTCGTCTTGCCGACGGTTACTTCCTCTTGCAGCTTGAGGATCTTCTGCTCAAGCCGGTTTAATTCTTTGGACGCTTTGCTTGTATCGAGCCTTACCTGAATGGCAATGCCGCCATCCGCGCCCCCGGTCATGTTTGTACTCATGCTATCGCCTCACTTTCATTGCACAAATGGGACTCTCCAAAGCCGGGGAGCCCCATCCGCAAGTCACTTTTTCCAACGCTTTGTGTACTGTTCGATTCTTGCGCTGGTGCCCTTACGCTCCTGCAAAGAACGCGTGTCGATCTGGTCAATGATGGCAAGCATCAGATTGCACCAGACCGGAAGACCGTCTGCCAGCGCGTAGACGTTCATCGTGCCGAATAGCGGTTCGCAGATCGGCTTACCGAAAAGACTGTCCAGCACCTCACGCATTTCCGCGTCGCGGCGGCTGGCGATGTCAAAGATCTCTTTCGTTTCGCCGCATCGCGCGATTTCTGCCTTGTAAGCAGCCTGCTTTGCATCCAGAGAATCAAAGACGTCGAAGATTTTCTTGATCGTTTCCGGGTCTGTGGGATTGAATGACACGGTAACAGCGTCGTTGATCTCGAACTCCTTCATGCCGGTATCAAAATTGAATTTTTCCATAGCTCGTTCCTTTCGTTTTGTAAAAATATGTTTTCCCGATGCTACGTCACAGCGTTCCGCGCAGCATGGCATTGAACATGGTGTTGGCGGCTTTTTCGCTCTTGCGCTTGCAAGCTTTAAGCCCACGCGCTGCGTTTCTTCGTTGTTCGCCTTATAGACAGCCCGCGCAAATTCTCTGCCGTTGAGCTGCAAGATGATTGTCTGCGACCGTCCGCCGGATTCGTTCATAGCCTTGTTTGAATGCCTGCACCAATCCCTCCCGCACTGCGCTTTGTATGATTAAAAGTTCTCCACAGCCTCGCTTGTGAGTTCTTCCCAACGGCTGCTCATATTCACAGCATACTCCGGTCTTATTTGATCGCCCACATGCTTTTCTCCCCGGCAATGGTCAGAGATTTTACAAATGTCATCGAATGCCCGCAAAACGGCGCTCTGACCGCTCTGGCAGTCAATGGAAATCGCATTGAGTGTCGCGGCTTCCCTGCGGCTGTCTGTAACTTTGGCGGCTTCGGCGGCATAGTGCGCAAGCAGCTTTAGCATGGTGGGGTTGCTGTCGTACTTCTCCATGAACGCAGCGTAATCGTCAGAAGTCAAAACGCCGCTTTTCAGCAGTTCAAGCGCGTTACTGTCGATGGCGTCGGGGTTTGCAAGGTTGGCGGCGCGTACTTCCTGTTCCAGATCTGCGCGAAGCATGCGGCGCGTGGTCTTGAAGTCACCCCAAACGCGGGCGCTTACCTCGGTAAAAGCAGTCTCTGCGTCGTGCAGTGCAAGCGCTGCCCGTGCGGTCTTCACCTGCTTTTCTGCGGCGCTCTCGTTTGGCGTCCATGCGTTGGCTCTGCAATTTGCCTGCTGCGCCTGCTGAAAACGCTGATAAGTCTCCACGTATTCGCCGCGTGCTGTTTTGAATGCAGCGTCAAGCTGCTGTGCATAGGTGTTGAATTTGCTCATTTATCCGGTTTCCTTTCTGCTGCAAAGAGGGTGCAGCGCCCAGTTTTGTACATCATGCAGTTATCCCCGCACGTATGGTGCGCAGGGAGAGGACAGCGCTTGCCGGCCTGCGCCGTTCCGAGGCTGCATCCGTCTGCATAGAAAGCGCAATCTTCGGTGCAGTGTGGTTGCATGCCGCCCTTAAACGGGCAAGTCTTCCTTTGCTCGATCGTCTCCAGCTTCGGCTTCCTGTACGTTACAGCTCCGACCAGAAATTCCCCGCCGGAGGTTACAATTTTCGGTGCATACTCCCTGCATCCGCGCCCAAATATCCGGTATCGCTTGCCATGTTCATCAACAAGCGGATACTCCTTCAAAATATCCGTCATAATTTCCCCCTCTCATAGTTCAGCATCCTGCCGAAGTCGGAAAGCCGGGCTGGTCACTTTCCAGTTTCGGCAATTCCAGCCGTCCATTCTCGACCGCCGCATCAATCAACTGATAGAGAGACAGGCTCAACGGGTCCATGCCCTCGATTGGGTGCGGATATAAGACAATGCGCCGTCCGTCATGGGTAAATGCGCCGTGTTGCATCAGGTAGTTAAAAGGATCTTCTTTTGTGTGATATTCTGCGCCTCCCTCGACAATGAAAACTGTCTCATCCGCCGAGATTGTTTTAAGATATTCCCGTAAAGCTGCAAGTCTCCGTTCAATCGTTGCCATCTACCTTGTCCCTCCATTGTTCCAATTCGTTCAGCTGTTTCATAACGTCCACCGTTTCTGTCAGGCGCAGGCCGTATTCAAGCAAACTTCTTGCTGCCTGAATCCTTGCCGTAGCCGCCGTTTTCCGGTCTTCCACGATCTCCCGCAGGCAGGAAAGCGCAGGACTCAGTCCCTGTTTTGCCTGAACGGACGCTTCTTCCAAAAGCTTTGTAACAGCTTCCTGATAAGCCGTCTGGAACTCCGGTTCATCAAGATATCGCGTTTCAAGGTCGTAAGCCCGATACCTGCTTTTTGTGCCGCCTGCGCCTGTGTGGGCTGCGTCAAAAGAGCTGCAAGCGCCCGCGTCTGTTTCTGTGTCAGTGTAAATCACCCCTCCCATAGTCCATTTTCCACCGTTTTGGTTCATTTTCAGTCAGTAATACGTTCTGAGCGCTCGGCTCACAGACGGATGCCGCAGGCTTTTCATCGCCTTGCTGCGCATCTTTGGGTCTGGCTTCTGCCCGTACCAGAATTCCCGGATAATTGCCGTTCTTTGGTCTTCTGGCAGGCTGAGAACAACGCTCTGTACGGCGCTGCAAAGATCTTTGTGCTCAACGTCCTCAAAAGCCAACTCCGCCGCCGCGTCCGGTATGATGTCACGAAGCATAACGTCTTCGTCTGTTCCTGTGGGCGGCGTGTCCAGCGATACCGCGTCATTGAGCGGGTCTTTCCGGTCGCGCTCGGTACGCATAAAATATGCTGCCGCAAAAGCTGTTTTCAGTTGGAACGTGAGCCATGTTGAAAACGCACCGCTGTCCGGATTCCAGGTTTCCGCCGCCTTCGTGAGCGCCAGAAAGCCCACCTGCTCGAGATCGTCCAGAACAACGCCCCGGCTTCCGTTGAAGGCTCTGTGCCAGCGTCTCGCCGTCTGCATGACAAGCCTCCGGCACGCCAGCCAGAGAACCAGAATGTCTGTGTCTCCGCTCTGAACGCTTCGGGCGATGTCATTTGTTCGCTCGCCCTGTGTGGATAACACTTGCAAAATGCGTCCTCCTGTGGTAAATTAAATTTACCATCTGTACACCCCACCTGAGGACTGCCGCCCACCTGGGCGGCTTTCTTATTTTTCTTCCCTCGTCACCCGGACAAGGTTTGCCGCGCACTCCGGGCAGTAAACGCTTGTACCGTACAGATCCGCGAAGCCGCCCCGGAAGGTCTCCACGATGTCTACGGCGTGTTCTCTGCCGCAGACAGGGCAGCGTGTAAAAACGTTGTCGTTTCGTAAGTTGATCTTTCTGCCTCTTGACTTGATATAAAACATTGTGCTTATCGGCTTCACGCAGCTGAACGAAAAATAGATACAAAGTCCGAAATATAGGACAGCAGAAGTGCTACAATGATCTCAGAAAACGCAGGAGGTCATTGGCATGGCACACGCAGAGAAGATCACGTTTCAGGAATTTCGCACCAGATTCAGCACGGAAGAGAGCTGCCGGGCGGAATTATTCCGGCTTCGGTTTCCAAACGGCTTCGTCTGCCCGAAATGCGGCTGTACGGAATACTACCCGGTTCGCGGGAGAAACACGTTCCAGTGCCGCGCCTGCCGACGCCAGACCTCCGTCACCGCAGGAACCGTTATGCACCGCACGCACCTGCCGCTGACCGCTTGGTTCTGGGCGATCTATCTGTGTGCCACGGACAAACGCGGCATTTCTGCCGTCCAGCTGAGCCGTACGCTGAACATCTGCTATGAGTCGGCGTGGTATCTTTTGCATCGAATTCGCTGCGCGATGGCTCAAAGAGACGAGAACTACGCACTTTCTGGCATTGTTGAGATGGACGACGGCTACGTGG
>CAKASQ030000007.1 GCA_916988195.3 Oscillospiraceae bacterium | reverse complement strand
GAGCTGCCGCTGTTTCTCAACGCGCAGCTCGTCTCCCGCACGCTGGGCATATCGCCGTCAAGCGCCTACGAACTTCTGCACGAGGACGGCTTCCCGTCGCTGCGGATCGGCAGCCGGCTTGTCGTACCGAAGGAGCAGTTTCGTCTCTGGGTAGAACGGCAGACGGGAGGCGCGCATGAGGAATAAGTATTACACGTCGCGCGATCCAATCAAAAACTACTTTCCTCTGCCGAATGAGGTTTTCACCCTCGGCCTCTCACCGGGGGCCTTGGCAGTCTACAGCTACCTGATGTACATTGAGGATCGGACGACATATCAGTGCCATGCAAGCTACCGAACGATTGGGAGCGCAGTCAATATGAGTCCGAACACCGTGCGAAAATATGTTGCGGAGCTGGTCGAACGAGGGCTAATTCAGACAGAGCACACAAGCATTATCACGCAGGATGGTCGCAAGCAAAACGGGAGCCTTTTGTACACGCTCCTGCCCATTCAGTTCTCCATCCAGCAGTTTTACGAGCAAAAGCTTGCAAAGCTGGACGCAGAGTGTGAGCAGGAACGCATCCGAAAGCGGTTGGAAGCGTTCCAACAGGCGCAGCAGAAAAACGCCCGTCCACCCGCGTGAGCCGCGTGTCGCGGCTGTGTCCGATTTTCCGGGCACAGCCGAGCGCGTGCCCACCAGAAGCTCAAAACCGGACGTTGCGCCGCCGTGCGGGAGCGTTGGCGGAAAATGCTCATATTGGCAAGAACGGCAGCGGGGAAAGCTGCTTGCGGTAAGCGCGGGAATACGCCGAAACAGGCAAAATCGAGGGATTTTGGACGCCGCGGCGAGAAAGCAGGATAAAAGGATAGCGTCGGAACCGACGCTTTTCCTGTTCACAACAGCCCGCAGTGCGGACTGTATCAAGGGGTTGCGCAGGCGCTGCGATTGGCGCCTGTTTGGAGGAAATTACGCGCGGCTGGCGTCAGAAATCCCACAAATGCAGACGGTTCAAGGGATTCCGGCGCGCCACGCCGCAGATTGGAGGATTATGAGCAAGGAAGAAAACAGATTGAATTTTCGGATGTCGCCGGAGACGGCGGAAAAGCTGGAGCATTGGTACCGGCAGGATGGCTGTCGGAGCAAGAATGAATTTCTGGAACGCGCCGTGAATTATTACGCGGATCATCTGGCGTCGGGAACAAGTTCGATGCTCCCGCGGGCAGT
>CAKASQ030000006.1 GCA_916988195.3 Oscillospiraceae bacterium | reverse complement strand
TCCTCTGCCTTTATTTTACTCGAAACTGTAAACAATCTCCCCGTACATTCTGTAAACTATCTTACCGGTCTATACAGCCTCTGTCCGCCCAAGGGAAGCTACGAATTCGCCGATGGGTATTGCGTTTCGGAAGTGCATTTTGCCGGGCGGACAGGGTCGTCCGCCCTTACGAAGAAATGGCGGGAAATCTTAAATGAGGAGCATCCGATCATTATCGAGCGCTTTGCCGGAGATTTCGCGGAAGCGGGCGAGAAGATCGGAGACGGTGAGCGCGTCTCGTTCGGCGCCCTCTACGTCCAGAACGATTTTTCCGGCGTTCATCATGATCGTCCGGTTGCCAAGGTCCAGTGCCGAGGCCATGTTGTGGGTGATCATGAGGCAGGTGAGCTTGTTTTCCTCGACGATCTTTGTCGTGAGGGCAAGCACTTTTTCTGCCGTTCCGGGGTCAAGCGCGGCTGTGTGCTCATCAAGTAACAGCAGCTTCGGGGGATTGTAGGTCGCCATCATGAGCGTCAAGGCCTGCCGCTGCCCGCCGGAAAGAAGCCCCACGGGCTGGCTCATGCGGTCCTCTAGCCCCATGCCGAGCAGCGCCACGCGCTCGCGAAGCTGCTTTTTCTCCTGCTTTGTAAGCCTATGGAGCCAGCCGCCCTTTCCGGCTGCCAGCGCGAGATTTTCTTCGATCGTCATGCCCGGGGCGCTGCCGCGCATGGGGTCCTGAAAGAGACGCCCGATCTGCTTGGAACGCTTGTACTCGGGGGTCAGCGTGATATCCGCACCGTCCAGCGTGATTTCTCCGGAGTCGGTGATGAAGCTTCCCGCAATTGCACCGAAAAGCGTCGACTTGCCCGCGCCGTTTGCGCCGATAATGGAGATGAAGTCGCCCGGGCGGACATGGAGAGAGACATTGTCGAGCGCAAGCTTTGCGTCCTCGGTGCCGGGATTGAAGGTTTTAGAGATGTTTGTGAGCTTTAGCATACTTACGCCCTCCTTCCGCGATTGTGCGCCGCACGGCGGCGGAGCATCGGCAGCTGGTCTTTGAGATACGGAATCGAGATGGCTGCGATGACCACGACGGCCGAGACAAATTTCAGCATGAACGCCGGCATATCAAAGCGCAGCGCGATTGTATAGACGAGGCGGAACAAGAACGCGCCCAGCACCATACCGAAAATCCGGAGCGGAAGCTTTTTCCGGCCAAGGAAAACGTGGCCGATGAGAAGAGAAGCAAGGGCGATGGTCACCATGCCGGAGCCGATGTCGATGTTTACGGATTTCTGCGATTGGGCAAGCAGGCACCCCGAGAGCGCCGTAAACGCGTTTGCCACGCACAGGCCGATGATCGTCGTAAAAGAGGGGTTGATCGACGACGAGCGCACCATGTCGGGGTTGTTTCCCGTGGCGCGGATGGCAAGACCGAGGCGCGTTTTGAGGAAGAAGCCGAGGAAAACGCACACGAGCACGACCGCGATGGCGGAGACGACGAGCTTATACTCGCCGGAAAGGGCAGAGCCTGCGAGCAGGTCTTTCATGTCAGAAAACACACTCTGCGTTTTGTTCATATTGAGCACCGACGAGCCGCCCATGACGGCAATGTTTACGGAATAAAGCGCGGTATTCACGATGATGCCGGAAAGCAGGCTGTTGACGCCCATTTTCGTCTGCAAAACAGCCGTCACAAAGCCGGAGAGCATGCCGCAGAGCATGGCCGCCGGAATCGAAAGGTAGGGGTGTCCGGCAATCGCGACCGCCGCGCCGACCGTTGCGCCAAGGGTGAAGCAGCCGTCGGTCGACAAATCGCACACGCCGAGCATCGAATAGCTCAGAAACAGAGCCAGCACCGTCAGCGAGCTGATGAGCCCGAGCTCCAATGCGGTCTGCACAAGACCTAAAACAGAATCCAGCGACATAGTATCCTCCAATGGTTGTGATTTTTGAAAGCCGCAAGCTGTGATGGAGCGCACCACAGCTTGCAGGAAAGGTTTTTCTTACTGAACCTCGTCAAACGATTCGGCGGTGACGATGGACTGCACCTTCGTGCAATAGGGGGCGAACGTTTCGGACAGCTCGTCAAAGTCGATGCCAAGCTGCTCGCAGATTTCGGTGTTGATAGTGGCTGTGCCGTTGTCAAAGGTCTTGACGGCGGTCGCTGCGGGGTCTGCGCCATCGAGGAGGATGGAGGCGATCATATTGGCAGTCTCTGCGCCGAGGTTCGCGTAATCTACGCCGTAGCCGAGGAACGCGCCGTTCAGGGCGAAGGAGTCTGCGCCGGTGTAGTGGGGGATACCGGCCTCGGCGAAGGTTTCATAGATCGTGAGCTCGGACTTCATGACGGTGTTGTCGGTCGGAGTGAAGACAGCCTCCACGCCGTCGGAAACGAGCGCCTGCGCGGCCAGCGCGATTTCGTCTACGCTTGTGCCGGTGCGTTCGATGACCTCCACGCCCTTGTCCTCCAAGTATGCCTTTGCGCTTTCGATGGCGCTCGCGGCGGAGTCCTGACCGAGGTCATACAGAAGGCCGACCTTCTGGAGCTCGGGGTTCTGGACAAACATGAGGTTCATGACGGCTGCGGTGTCGAGGTAGTCGGAGGTGCCGGTAAGGTTGCTGCCCGGAGCTTCGAGAGAGTCAACGAGTCCGACAGAAACGGGGTCGGAAACAGCGGCGAAGACGACGGGCGTGCCGGTCTCTTCGGTGGCCGCCTGCATGGACATGGCGACGGGCGTTGCGACGGCGACGAGAAGGTCTGCGCTGTCGGCCTGGAAGTTCGAGATGATCTGGGACATGAGGTTCGAGTCTGCGTTGCAGTTGTCGTATTCGACGTTGAATGTCACGCCTTTTTCTTCGCCGATGGCGGCGAGGCGGGTCTGGATGTTTTCAACGATCTGGTTGAGGGACGCATCGTCCACATAATTGCAGATGCCGATGGTGTAGGACGTAGCGTCGGAAGAAGCTTCGGTGGAAGCGGCATCGCTGGTTTCAGCGGATGTGGTTTCGGAAGCAGTGGTCTGGGATTCAGCAGGCGCTGCGCTTTCGGTCTTCGCGGCGCAGGCGGTGAAGAGGGAAACGGCCATCAGAGCGGCCAGAACGATCGAGAGAAGCTTTTTCATGGATTATACCAACCTTTCAATTATCAAAGTAAAAATCAATTTGGATTGTGAGAAAAGAACTTGATTTCGCGGCGCGAACGCCATCGTCTGGTATAAAGCTTCATGCGAAAACCTCCTTGGGAAAAACAAAAACTCCTGTCCCGGCAAATCACATTGCTGGGACAGGAGATAAATCCTGCGGTGCCACCCGGCTTGACGCATATGCTTGCGTCCACTCATGCGTACTACCATACGCTGGCGTTTGATTACGAAGCGCCTGCTCCGTCGCACATACTAAGGATGTTCATCCGTTTCTGATTGCCCTCAGAAGTCCATTCCATTCTAGCGCTTTCGCCGCAATCCCACCATCTGCGGCTCTCTAAAGAAACCGGCCTAAAATGTACTCACTCTTCTTCAACGGTTTCCTGCATTATAGCGCTGAAGATTTTACTTGTCAAGAGGGAAGCGCAAAAAATTCAGCGGATTTGTCCGTTCCCGCGGATGACATATTTGTAGGTTGAAAGCGCGTCGAGCCCCATGGGGCCCCGGGCGTGGAGCTTCTGCGT
Source organism: Oscillospiraceae bacterium (assembly GCA_916988195.3). Taxonomy (GTDB): domain Bacteria; phylum Bacillota; class Clostridia; order Oscillospirales; family Oscillospiraceae; genus CAG-170. Next base: position 86,333 of record CAKASQ030000006.1, on the reverse strand, counting down.
GGAGATACCCATTTCGCAGCCAAGGCCGAACTCCCCGCCGTCGGTGAAGCGGGTGGAGGCGTTGACGTAGACGGCGGCGGAGTCGATATCATCGAGGAAGCGCTCGGCGGCGGCTTCGTTTTCCGTCACGATCGCGTCCGAGTGGTGCGTCGAGTGCGCCTGAATGTGCTCGATTGCCGCGTCCAGCGAGGGAACCACGCCGACGGCCAGAACGTAATCGAGAAATTCTGTGTCAAAATCGCGTGCGCCTGCCGGTTTTCCGGGGATGATGGTGCGTGCCTGTTCGTCCAGCCGGAGCTCGACGGGGGGAAGACCTGCCTGCTCGCGCGCGTCGACAAGGGCGTTTTTGAGCATCGGCAGGAACGTCTTTGCAATGCCCGCATGCACGAGGCAGACCTCCTCCGCGTTGCAGACCGAAGGGCGGCTCGTCTTGGCGTTGACGATGATGGAGAGGGCTTTTTCTAAATCCGCGTCCTTGTCCACATACACGTGGCAGATGCCGGTTCCCGTTTCGATGCAGGGAACGGTTGCATGCTCGACGCACGCGCGAATGAGGCCCGCGCCGCCTCTCGGGATGAGAAGGTCGACAAGACCGGCAGACTCCATGATTTCCGTCGCGCTATGGCGGGAGGTATCCTCGACGATGTTCACAATATCCGGGTCAAAGCCCGCCGCGCGGACGCCGTCTTTGAGCGCGTCTACGATCGCCTTGCTTGACCGGTATGCCTCTTTTCCGGGGCGGAGCATGCAGACGTTGCCGCTTTTGAGGCAGAGCGCGGCCGCGTCCGAGGTGACGTTCGGGCGGCTCTCGTAGATGATGGCGACGAGGCCCAGCGGCACCTGCTTTTTATAGATTTTGAGCCCGTTCGGGCGCGTGATTTCATCCAGAATCCGTCCCGTGTGGTCGGGAAGGGCGGCCGCGTCCCGAATCCCGGCGGCCATGGACTCGATGCGTCCGGCGCTGAGACTGAGCCGGTCAAGCATGACCTCGGAAATTGTGCCCCTTGCCTGCTCCACGTCCTGCGCGTTCGCGAAAAGAATTTCGTCTGCGTGGTGCATGAGGTGCTCGGCCATGGACAAAAGCAGCCGGTTCTTATCGTCCGCGCCTGCGCTTCGGACAGACGGCCATGCGGCCTTTGTTTTCTCCAGAATTTCGCGTGTGGTCATTTTGTTTCCTCCTGCGTCAAAAACCGCGTCCCGACGTGCCTGCCGTCCATGATATCGTAAAGGACCTCAGGCCTGCTTCCGTTGGCAATCACCATCTCACAGCCCGCTTCCGTCGCAATTTTGGCCGCGCGCAGCTTTGTCACCATGCCGCCTGTTCCGAGGCTGGACCCCTCGCCGCCGGCAAGCGCGAAAATCCGCTCGTCCAAGCGTTCGACGGTATCGATCAGCTTCGCGTTTGGGTTTTTGTGCGGGTCCGCGTCGTAGAGGCCGTCGATATCGGAAAGCAGAACCAGAAGGTCTGCCCCAATGGTGGACGCGACGTTGGCAGATAGCGTGTCATTGTCGCCGATGACGATCTCGTCGGTGGACACGGTGTCGTTTTCGTTGATGACCGGAAGCGCCCCGAGCTCCAAAAGCCGCGCGAGCGTGTTGTGGAAATTGCTTTTCCGGCTTCCGGACTCCTGCAAATCCGGCGCGGTGATGAGGATCTGCGCGACGATGTGGTTGTACTCGGTGAAGAGCTTGTCGTAGATGTACATGAGCTCACACTGACCGACGGCGGCGGCCGCCTGCTTGGTCGGCATGTCGGACGGCTTCGCGGGCAGGCTTAATTTACCGACACCCATGCCGATCGCGCCGGAGGAGACGAGAATGATCTCGTGTCCCGCATTTTTAAGGTCACTCAGTACCTTGCACAGCCGCTCCATGCGCTGGATGTTGAGTCTTCCGGTTGGATGGGCCAGCGTCGATGTACCCACCTTGACGACGATTCGCATAGTCATTGCTCCTTGATTGGGGATTTGCCCTGAATTTTTTGATATTATACACCAGAGCCACTCGTTTTGCATCCGTTTTTTGCTTGCCGCGCGTTAAAATTTTGCGACCGACCCTGCAAGGCCCCGAAGAGACACAAAAACGCTCCCGCCAGACGGTTCTGACGGGAGCGTTCTGTATACGTATTTTTTAGTTCTTCATACCGTGCATGGTCATTGCAACCATACCTGCAAAATAAGCGGCACCGCAGACAGCCAGAACACTCAGCATTTTCTCTTCCTCCATTTTGAATCCAGCACTGCATTTTTTGCAGCGATTATCGTTTCCTTACAGTCTTCATTATACGCATTTCCTTCGGAATTTCAACGATTTTGTACAGTTCGCGTTTTCTGTATTTATATATTCTGCACAATTTCGGTGTCTGCCCATGAATTGCAAGAAGCGTTTCCTGCAATTCATCCTGCATTTTCCCGCCTGCATCGCGCCCGCACCATTCTTGCAGGAACACCCACATCTGCGTCAAAACCCCGGCGGTTTTTGCAGGATTTCCACCGCATTCCTCCAACCGCATCCGTACAGCTGCATCTCGCCCTGCATTTTTTCGGTTTCTTCCGTCATTTTTGAAGCCTTCCCATGCAAAAACCGGCGAGGGCCCGTCGAAGGCTCCCGCCGGTCTGTTCAATTGCCGTCAAAAATTTGTGAAATTCCGCCACAAACGCAGGACTTACACGACCATCTCATACTCGCCCATGCCGCCGGACGAGAAGTACCGCTGCAAATCGAAGGGGGAGAACACGCCCCGGTCGGTGACGATGCCGGAAATGAGGTGCGGCGGCGTGAGATCGAACGCCGGATAGTAGCCCTTCACGCCTTCAGCTGCTGTCCGGATGCCCATGGCCTGAAGCGTAAACTCCGGGTCGCGCATCTCGATCGTCACGGTGTCCTTCGTCGGGTGGCCCGCGTCGGGCGCGCCGGTGACAAACGTCGGAATGCCGAAGTGGTTCGCGCAGATGGCGATCTGGAACGTGCCGACCTTGTTGACGACGTATCCGTCAAGGCAAATTGCGTCCGCCGCGCACGTGAACACGTCCACGCCCTCGCGCTCCATGACAAACGCCGGCATGTTGTCGGTGATGACCGTCACGTCAAAGCCCATGTCATGGCAGACCGTCGCGGTCAGGCGCGCGCCCTGAAAATACGGTCTCGTCTCCGGGCAGAACAGGCGCACTTCTTTTCCTGCGAGCCTGGCTTCCTTGAGCATCATGCCGACAATCGTTTCCCCGAAGCACTGCGTCATGACCGTCCCCTTCTGCGGGAACATCGCGACCAAATATTTTGCAATTTCGTTGACCTTGGAATACCGCGAGTTGTTCGCCCGGACGACATGGGCACGGATGGCCTCGTCCACGCGCGCGCCGCTTTCCAGCGCCTCCTTCGCCGCCGTCAGGCAGCCGGAACAGACCTGCTCCATGCGCTTTCTCGTCGTCGGGCGGGCATTTGCAATGCAGACGGCAGCCTGCTCGAGAAAGGCCAGCTGCTCGGCCTTCGGCTTTTCCCGGCACTCCCACGCAGCGAGCGCCATGCCCATTCCGGCCGCGGTATACGGCCCCGCGCTTTGGGTCACCATGTCGCGGATGGCCTGCATGACCTCCACATGCGTCCGGCACGTCACAAACTCTACCCTCCTAGGATACACGCGCCGGTCTAAAATCCGAACCGCACCCGCGTCGTACCACGCAACGTTTTCATATTGCAGCATAAAGGCAAGGCCCTGATCTGCTCTTGTTTCATTCATAAACGTTCATCTCCCGGATGACAGATTTCAGATACGCGCTGAACCGCTCCTCAATCATGCGGCCCGTCTCGCTGACCTCCTCGGTCGTGAGCGGCTGGTCCAGCATGCCCGCCGCCATATTCGTGATGACGGAAAAGCCGAGCAGCTCTATCCCGCAGTGCGCCGCTGTGAGCGCCTCGGTGACCGTCGACATGCCGACCGCGTCGCCGCCAAGCAGCCGGATGGCGCGAATTTCCGCCGGCGTTTCAAACTGTGGTCCCGGCATGAAGAAATACACGCCCTCGTGGACGCGGAGCTTCGTATCTTTAGATAGCTGTAAAGCCACCTCCCGCAGGCGCGGGGTATACATCCGGCTGACATCAAAGAAACGGTCTCCGAACGCGGGAAGGTTCTTCCCGCGCATGGGGCTCGCACCATTGAGTTTTATGTGGTCGGAGATGACCATGATATCGCCCGGCCGGTAGCCCTCGTTCACGCCGCCCGCCGCGTTCGTTACAATCAGCTGTTTGACGCCCAAGAGCTTGAAAAGCCGCACGGGAATCGCCAGCTGCTCAAAATCGTACCCTTCATAGGAGTGGAACCGGCCCGACATACAGACGAGCTTCTTTCCCTCCAGCGTGCCGAAAATCAGCTTGCCTGCGTGGTCGGGCGCGGTGGAGACAAGAAAGTTCGGGATGTCCCGATAGTCGATCTCGACAGGGTTTTCGATCTGCTTCGCAAGCGGCCCCAAGCCGGTTCCAAGAATCAGCCCCAGCTCAGGCGCAAACGGCGCTCTGGATTTTACATAGTCCGCAGTTTTTTCATAAAACGCAAACGGTTCGTTCATGCTTCGTTCCTCCCTTTTATCATCATATTTCTAATCGACCCCTACGAACCTCCCGGGAAAGTTCAGCGTACTTTGCAGGCTTTCAAAAATGCCTCGCGGTCGGGTGCGAACGTGATTCTCTTCGCCGCGTCCCAAATGTCGACCCAAGCCGCCTCGCTGATCTCGTCCAATTGCGGCTTGCGTTCTCCTTCAAGATACCGCGCCGGGAAAAACCAGACGCGCCGCCGGTCCTCCGGTCTTGCGGATGGCACGGCGATCGGCATATCCGTCAAAAGCTCCGCCGAAATCCCCGTTTCCTCGCGCGTCTCGCGGACAGCCGCCTGTCTGGCCGTCTCTCCGGGCTCCAGATGCCCCTTCGGAAACGACCACCGGCTGCCGACACGAATCATCAAGACCGTATCATTCCGAAAGACGATTGCTCCCGCGGAGTCCGTTGTCCGGTCAAGCTCTTTGGATACAAGCCGCAGAACCTCTCCGGCCAATTCCTCCCGGTTTTCCTTCGTCACAGTCAGCACGTGCACGTTCGGATGCGTTCTGATCGCGTTCGTGAGCGGCGTGTCGGCAATTTTCTGGACCACACCGAGAATCGGAGCGCTTCCGTCCAGCAGCGCGAGAATCCGCTCCGAAAACCGCGCCGCCGCGCTCTCCATCCGCCCAACCTCGTCCATGAGGATAAGCGGCATGTTTTCCGCATCCACTAGCGCCTGCACGCCCGCGCGCTCAAAGGCCTCCGGGATTTTCTCAATCCCGCGTCCGCAGCCTTTTCGGATACCCACGCGGTTCCAGTTGCCCATCATGGGATGCTCGTCTCCGGCCGGAATCAGGTAGACCGATATCGCGCCGTCCGGCAGATCGGGAACGGAGATGCTCCGGAAGCCGCCGATGGCCTGCAATTGCAGAGCCAGGAGCGTTTTTCGGATGATCGTGCTCTTTCCGACCTGCACGTCTCCCGTCAAAAAAATGTGCATGCTTACCCCTTCTTCGCCTTTTCCGTACCCGCAAGCTCGGCTCTGTGGCGGATGAGCTCGGCGGCGATAGAGATGGCGATTTCCTCCGGTGTTTCGGCAAAAATCGTAATGCCGATCGGCGCGTGGATGCGTGAAAGCTCCGCTTCCGGAATGCCGTTTTCCATCAAGTATTTGTACGTCGCGGCCAGCTTGTGCCGGCTTCCGATGCACCCAACATAGCACGCAGGGCTTTTCATCGCCTGCAAGAGCACCTCACGGTCCGCCTGATGGCCGGGGGTCATGATGGCGACATAGTCACGCTCTGTGATGTGCACGCGCGCATCTATATGATAGTAGTCGCCAAAGATCACCTGCTCGGCCGTGGGGTAGTTTTCCGGCTTCGCGAAGTCCTCGCGGTTGTCAAACACCGCCACGCGGAACCCGACATTCGCCAACACCGGCACCAGCGCTTTTCCTACATGGCCGCCGCCGAAAACATAAACCCGGCCTGCACGGCTGATGGGCTCGACGTAATAAGACGGCTCTCCCTTGCGGTAGACCGCGCTGCTTGTGAGCCACGGGCGGAGCATCGTTTCGTCCAGCTCGGCAAAGCGCAGCCCGTGCGCCTCGTCGAACGTTCCCATCGCGGTGATTTTGCCCTGTTCCATCCGGCTGATGAGCCACGCATCCTGCCCGCTTGCCAGAAGCTCGAGGATCGTTCTGATAAGCTCGAGGTCACGCGCGTTTTCGTGGTCAAAGAACCGGAAATAGACCGTGACGTTTCCGCCGCAGATCATGCCGATATCGTTCACCTGATTGGGCGCGAGACAAAACGCCTGACAATAGGAAGCGCCCGTCCGGAACAACTCCACTGCCTGCTGGGCCGCAATGCGCTCGACTGCGCCGCCGCCGATGGTCCCAAGCGCCTGACCGTTCTGAAACACCGCCATCTTCGCGCCCGCGCCTCTGGGGGCTGAACCGGACGAGGCCAGAATGCTGCACAGGACCACGTTTTCCCCGCGTTCCATGGCGCTTTTTACGCTTTCAAATAACTGTATCATAATAATTCCTCCGGAATGTCCTTGGTATCAATCGTAAACCGCCCCAGTGCCTTTGCCTGCGGCAGGTAATAGGGGAACACATCGTCTCCCGTCTCACGCAGCCGCGGCAGCACCGTCTCGCGGGTGATCGTGCCCGGCGTGTCCTTGCTGTAAATCTCAAAAAATCGTACTGCGTCGTCCAGGCTTCGCAGCGGCTGGCCCATGTCAAACGTTTTTGTTTCCAGCTGAAACGGAACGCCCTGCGCGCGCAGAAAGTCCGCCGCCTGATCGGTCACTTCGTCTCGCAGCGGCACGGAGGAGACCGAAAAACGATGGTGCGTGAACGCCTTTTTGACCACGACAATTGTTCCTGTGCAGCAGCGCTTTGCCACGCGCAGAATTTCCCGCATCCGGCCAAAGAGACAAAATACCATCGCGTCATACGGCGCTTCCGGCGTGAACGTCATCATGTCCGTCTCCAGAATTTCCAGATTGGAGACGTTTTTTTCTGCCGCCATGCGGTGAAGATTTGCCAGCGCCTGCCCGGAAATATCCGCCGCCGTCACAGTTTCAAACCGCTCTGCCAATCGCACGGACAAAAATCCGAGGCCGCAGCCCGCGTCGCACACATGTCTTACCGCCGGGAGCGCGCCGCAAATCCAATCGGCGAGCTCCTGCTGATAGGAGCCGAAGTTTGCCGCGTCCTGCATGAAGGAGATCATATCGTCTGTCCAGCAAAACATCACGCGCCCTCCGTTCCGCCCGGGACGGGCATGCAGATCGTCTTCCGTCCGAATGCCGTTTCCATCTCGCAGCGCGCGACCGGAATGCCGTAGAGCCTTGATAAAACGTCCTCCGTCAGAACCGCCTCCGGCGCGCCCACGGCCATCACGCCTCCGTCTTTGAGCGCCAGCACCTTCGTCGCGTAGGAAAAGGCCTGATTGGGGTCGTGCGTGGAAAAAATGATCGTGTAGCCGGCCTGCCCGAGCTTTTTCACGCGCTCCATCACGCGGCAGCTGTTGCCGTAATCGAGGTTTGCCGTCGGTTCGTCCATGATGAGCATCGACGCATCCTGCACCAATGCCCGCGCCAGAAGCATCAGCTGCCGCTCGCCGCCGCTGATTTTCATGCAGCCGCGGCTTGAGAGCTTTTCAATCCCGAGCGCGCGCAGCATCTGCATGGCCTTTTCCCGCTGCGCCTGGCCGGGCTGCTCAAAAACGCCCAGCTGCGCGGTCATGCCCATAAGGACGCTGTCCAGGACCGTGTGGTCGAACGCAGGCGTGTGCGACTGCGGGATATACGCGAGCTTCTTCGCCAGCTCCCGCCGGGAATACGCCCCCAGCTCCTTGCCGTCTACCAGAATTTCTCCGCTGACGGGCTTTAAAAAGCCAAGAAGACACCGAAAGAGCGTGCTCTTTCCCACGCCGTTCGGCCCGAGCACGGCCAAGAGCTCCCCTTTTTCTGCCGTGAAGGACACATCGCCGATAACGGGCCGCGCGCCGTAGCAGAAGCGCAGGTTTTTCACTTCAATGCTCACGCTGCGTCCCTCCCGACAAGATAAGATACAAAAAGACCGGCGCGCCGACAAACGAGGTAAGAATGCCGAGAGGGATCTCGCTCGTCGTGACTGTCCGCGCCAGATCGTCGACCACCATCAGAAATACTGCACCAAGAAGACTCGAGGCCGGAAGCAGCTTCCGGTAGTCCTGTCCGAAGATCATGCGCCCAAAATGCGGGATCACAAGGCCCACCCAGCCGATCATACCGCTGACGGCGACACTTCCCGCCGTCATGAGCGTTGCGCACAGAACCACGACGACACGCAGCCTTCCCGTATGCACGCCCATGCTTCTGGCTTCCGCCTCGCTCACGGTAAGAAGATTCACGCGCCACCGGAGCAGCCACAGCGGAACCAGCCCCGCAAGAATCGGCCACGCGGCAAACTGCACGTCGCGCGCCTTTGTCGCGGTCAGAGAGCCCATCAGCCAGTAGGTGATGGCGGGCAGCTGATCGGTCGGATCGGCAACCAATTTAATAAAGGAGGTGCCGGAGGTAAAAAGAGAGCTGATCATCACGCCCGCGAGCACCATCGCAAGCGTCATTTGGATCTTGCTCACGCGCGAAATGAGATACGCAAGCAGAACCGCGAGCAGGCCAAAGGTGAAAGACAGCCCCGTCACCGCGCCATAGCCGAGCCTCAGCAAAAGCGCCAATGCCGCGCCGAATCCCGCGCCCGTCGACGCGCCAAGAAGATCCGGCGAGACCATGGGGTTTCGGAACATGCCCTGATAGGCGCAGCCCGCCGTAGACAGCGCCGCCCCGACCAGAGCCGCCGCAGCCACGCGCGGGAGCCGCACGTTCAGAACGACCGCCTGCGCTCTGACCTGCCACGTCTGCGTAAGCGCGAGTCTTCCACGGCTGAGCGTGCGCAGCAGCCAGTCCGCCAAAATCCTGAGCGTCTGCAAGGGGGAAACATCGTACCGCCCCACCCAGAACGAGCCGAAAAACACCAGCGCGAACAAGAGTGCCAGAATCACAAATTTTATTCCTGTGCTATGCATTTTTTTCATGCGCTACCATCCATTATCTTTTTATATAAATAACGTATATCAGCCGCTCCCGCTTGTCAAGCGGCAATGGCAAAAATCGCAGCGCTTTGTTCGGCATGGCGGAATTCTTTCGTATCCTACGCATTTTGCCGCGCCAGCAACCCACACTTGACCACAGACGGAAACCACGCTATAATATATCATATCAACGATCGGGAGGCTCGCCCATGAAAACAGGAATCGACACCATCTGGGAAGACCGCAAGCGCATTTTGGGTATGCCCATCAGCTTCACAAAGTACTACCTGTCCGAAGACCGCCTGTTCGTCCAGACCGGGCTTTTGAGCATGAAGATCGAAGAGACACTTCTGTACCGCGTGACGGATATCTCTGCGCGTGTAGGTCTGTTCCAGCGTATCTTCGGTGTCGGCACGATCGTCGTCCACTCGTCCGACAAGAGCACGCCCCACATTGCGCTCGTGAACGTCAAAGAGCCGCTGGTCGTCAAGGAGCTCATTCACAAGCACGTCGAGCAGATGAAGGTCTCGCGCAATATCCGCGTCAGCGAATTTCTTGATGACGGCCCCTCCGCGCCCGACCCGTGCGCCCATATGGAGCATAAATAAATCGTCCGTCGCCCGCCGCAAAATATTTGCGGCGGGCGGATTTGCGGTTTATGGGAAATTATGTAGTTTGTTCCAGAAATTCCGTGATTTCTCGGCCGATGGGACACTCCGAGCGATAGGGGCAGGCAGCGTCATAATTGCAATCCGCTTCCCACGTGCCGTCATCGTCCTGCTCTAAAATAACAAGCCGCGGCCCATCTGAAACCCGGCAATAGCCGGAAAAATTTTTTTCCATGTTTTTCTCCTTGATTCTTCTGTAAATTTCAGTTTTTTGTTTTATTTTGCTGCAGTTTTCTTGGTTTCGATCCTTTCAAAATTTTATTCTCTTTTTATTATACCGCCTTTGGGAAAACCTGACTAGACGTATCAAAAAAATTGTGGTATATTGAACGCTGTTATGTCAAAAATGGTATTCACATCTTGAAACTAGTATATTGCATATTTGGTTTTCGTGTGCTAGTATAATCAAGAAGTGTTAATTTTTTGCAAATTTCTTGTGCGAAATGCGAAGAACGCATCGCGTTTGTTCTGTTAAACGTGAAAATTCTTTGCGCGCGGGAATGTGCAAAAATCGTGAGGAGACCGCAATGCGCCACGTCCAGTTCATGCAGAAGCTTTGCCGGGGAATCGCGCTGGTCGGCCAGCTCGGCTTCTCGCTCATCACGCCGCCGGTCGTGCTGCTCTGGCTGGCCCACTGGCTGCAGACAAAATACCAGCTTGGCGTATGGGTCACCATCGTCGCGCTGATTCTCGGCCTGCTCACGTCGGCGAGCACGGCTTTGCAATTTTACCGGAAGCTGACTGCAAAAAAGAAAGACAACTCGCCCAAGCCCCCGCGCGGCTACGGCGATCATATCTGAAAGCCCAAGGGGGAATGCAAATGAAAGTCCAGAAGGCCGTCTTGAAGGAGACGGAGCATATCGCCATCGGCGTTCTGATCGCGGACGTGATCATGTGTATCGTCTTCGCGTTGCTGAAAAAATTCGACTACACGGTCGTGCTCGGCGCGCTGCTCGGAACAGGTATCGCCGTGGCGAACTTCTTTTTCCTCGGCGTGACGCTACAAAAAGCTGTCGGTATGCAGGAATTTGCGTCAAAGTACGTCCGCCAGTCCTACAGCCTGCGCATGTTCTTCTGCTTCGCGGGTGTGATTGTCAGTGTTGTCGCTCCGTGCTTCCACCCCATCGCGGCGATCATCCCGCTTCTCATGCCGCAGCTCGTCATCTACGCGATGCGCGCGCTCGGGCTCTACAAGCCGGACAAACCCACGGAGAACCCCGCCGAAGCGGCCAATATAGATTCTGATTTGGAAGGAGACCGTTCGTAAATGAATGTCAATATTCAGGGCGCGCCAATTTATTTTGAGATCCCCATTCTGGGCGGCATCCCCATCACGGCAACGCTGGTTGTCAGCTGGGGCGTGATGCTGGTGCTGACGCTGGTCTGCATCTGGCTGACGCACGATCTGAAGGTCCGCAACATCTCCAAGCGGCAGGCTATCGCGGAAAAAATCGTTATCACCGCGCAGAACTTCGTCCGCAATAACATGGGCGAAGCGTGGATGCGCTATGTGCCGTTTGTGAGCACCATCTTTGCGATGTCCATCTTCTCAAGCTTATCGTCTCTCGTCGGCCTCTGGCCGCCCACGGCGGATGTCTCGACCACGCTCGCATGGGGCATTGTTGTATTCGTCATTATTACATATACGAAGCTCAGGACCAACGGCCTTCTCGGCTATCTCAAGGGCTTCTGCGACCCCATCTTCGTGATGGCGCCGTTTAACGTTCTGGGCGAGGTCTTCACGCCGATCTCGATGGCCTTCCGTCACTTCGGCAACATCGTCTCCGGCACGGTCATTTCGACCCTTGTCTATGCGGCGCTCGTTGTCGCGAACCACGCGCTGTTCTCCATCATCCCCGGCGTTGTCGGGCAGTGGCTTGGAGCCATTCCGTTCCTTACCGTCGGCATCCCCGCCGTCATCTCTTTGTATTTCGACTGGTTCGGAAGCTTCATGCAGGCGTTCATCTTCTGCATGCTGACGATGATGTTCATTTCCACCGCGGCCGAGTAAGCCGTAAGCTTCATTTATTATGCGGCAGCGTGCCGCAGATAAAAACGTAATTAATTTTTAGGAGGATATCAACATGTTAGAAAGAGCAATCGTACTCATGGGCTGCGCGATCGGCGCTGGTTTGGCTCTGATTGCCGGTATCGGCCCTGGTATCGGCGAAGGTTACACGGCAGGTAAGGCTGTGGAAGCCATTGCCCGCCAGCCGGAAATGAAGGGCGAGCTGACCTCGACGATGCTTCTGGGTATCGCCTGCGCCGAGACGACCGGTATTTACGGCTTCGTCACCGGCCTGCTTCTGATCTTTGTGGCGCCCAACCTGTTCCTGGGCATGCTGTGATCGGCAACCCACAATCTGAAAGGAGGCGGCAGCCTTGTCCTATCAATCCCTGGTAGCCTTTGAAGGCTGGACCTTCATCGCGCAGATCCTGAATCTGTTCATTCAGATGTATCTGTTCAAACGATTCCTTTTTAAGCCCATTCAGAAGATTCTCGCCCAGCGCCAGCAGGAGGTCGACACCATCTATGCCGACGCTGACTCCGCCAAGCAGGACGCCGAGTCCGCCAAGGCCGAGTATGAGGGTCATCTGCTCACTGCCCGCACGGAGGCTGAGGCCATTACCGAGCGTGCCGTCAAAAATGCGCAGACCCGTTCTGACGCAATGCTTGCCAGCGCCCAAAGCGAAGCCGCGGCCATGCGCGAAAAGGCCAGCCGCGATATTGAGCTCGAGCGCCGCAAAGCGATGAACGAGATGAAGCGCGAAATTTCCGGCCTTGCCGTAGAAATTGCCTCGAAGGTCGCTGAAAAGGAAATCGACGAAAAGCAGCACGAAGCGCTCATCGAGCGGTTCATCGACGAATTGGGTGAAGAATCATGATTAGCAAAACTGCCATGACCTACGGCGGCGCGCTGTATGATCTTGCCCGCGAGGAATCGCTGGAGGAACAAATCCTGGGCGAGCTTCATGCAGTCAGCGATCTGTTTCGGCAAAACCCCGATTATACAAGGCTTTTGATGGAGCCCTCCATCGAAAAGCAGGAGCGCGCGAAGCTCATCGACGAGGCGTGGGGTGGCAGCGTTCACCCTTACACGCAGAACTTCATGAAGCTTCTGTGCGACAACGGAACCATTTCGGCTCTGCCCGACTGCTTTGAGGCCTTCCGCGGCCGCTATAACCGCGACCATGACATCATCGACGTCTGCGCGGTGAGCGCTGTGCCTTTGACCGAGGCGCAGGCAGCCCGGCTTCGCGAAAAGCTCGAGGCCAAGTGCAAAAAGCACGTGGAGCTTACGGTGCGGACAGACGCGTCGCTGCTCGGCGGCGTCCGTCTCGAGCTTCCCGACCGGCAGCTCGACGGTACGGTGCAGAGCCACCTGAACCAGATCCAACAGCTGCTCGAAAGCAGCTCCCTGTAACAAGGCTTTATTCTACTGAAAGCTGGTGAAGCAATGGAATTAAGACCGGAAGAGATTTCAAGAATCATCCGTTCTCAAATCAAACACTATGAAGCGAAGATCAACCAGTCCGAGACCGGCACCGTCATTCTGATCGGCGACGGCATCGCAAAGGCCGCAGGTCTGACGGGCTGTATGGTCAACGAGCTGCTGGAATTCCCCGGCGGCGTGTACGGCATGGCGCAGAACCTGGAGGAAAACTCCGTTTCCATCGTCATGCTGGGTAACGAAGAGGGCATCCGCGAGGGCGACACCGTGCGCCGCACCGGCCGTGTCGTCTCCGTCCCCGTCGGCTACGAGCTCATCGGACGCGTCGTTGACGCGCTGGGTCAGCCGATTGACGGCAAGGGCCCCATCGAGGCGAAGAAATTCGCCCCCATTGAATCCCCCGCCCCCGGCATCCTGAAGCGCAAGAGCGTCTCCGTTCCGCTTCAGACCGGTATCAAGGCCATCGACTCCATGATCCCGATCGGCCGCGGCCAGCGCGAGCTCATCATCGGCGACCGCCAGACCGGTAAGACGACGCTCGCGTCCGACACCATCATCAACCAGAAGGGCAAGGACGTCATCTGCATCTACGTCGCCATCGGCCAGAAGCGCTCGACGGTTGCGCAGCTTGTCTCGACGCTTGATCAGGCCGGCGCGATGGACTACACCATCGTCGTCTCCGCAACGGCATCCGAGCTTGCGCCCTTGCAGTACATCGCGCCGTATTCCGGCTGCACGATGGGCGAATTCTTCATGCACGACGGCAAGGACGTGCTCGTCATCTACGACGACCTCAGCAAGCACGCCACCGCGTACCGTGCCCTTTCTCTTCTCATCCGCCGTCCGCCCGGACGGGAAGCGTATCCCGGCGACGTGTTCTATCTGCACTCCCGTCTTCTCGAGCGTGCGGCTCGTATGGCGCCGGAATTTGGCGGCGGCTCTCTTACCGCCCTTCCCATCATCGAGACGCAGGCGGGCGACGTTTCCGCGTACATCCCGACAAACGTCATTTCCATCACCGACGGCCAGATCTTCCTGGAGACCGAGCTGTTCCACTCCGGCGTTATGCCGGCGGTCAACCCCGGCATCTCCGTCTCCCGTGTCGGCGGCAGCGCGCAGATCAAGGCGATGAAGAAGGTCGCGGGCAAACTGAAGCTTCTGTACTCGCAGTACCGCGAGCTGCAAAGCTTTGCCCAGTTTGGCTCCGACCTCGATAAGGATACGAGAGACCGCCTCGAGCAGGGCGCCCGCATCGTGGAAGTCCTCAAGCAGGACCGCAACGCGCCGGTGGACGTGGCCTATCAGGTCTGCATCCTCTACGCGGTCATCGGCGGCTACCTCAAGGACGTGCCGGTCGAGCGCATCCGTGAGTTTGAGCTCGAGCTCTATCCGTGGATGGAAGCCAACGCGGCAGATGTTCTGACTGCTATCCGCGAGACGAAGGATCTGAGCAAGGATACCGAGGCGCTTTTGAACAAGGCCATTACCACACGCGTCGCCGAGTTCTTACAAAACCAATAAGAAGGAGGCGCGCACATGGCCGGCTTATCCACAAAAGCGATCAAAACCCGGATCAAGAGCATGCAGTCCACCCGCCAGATCACCAAGGCCATGGAGCTGGTCGCAGCCTCCAAGCTGCGTTCGGCGCAGGCCAAGGCGATCTCCAGCCGTCCGTATTTCCAGACGCTGTACGCGGCGATGGACGAAATTGCCGACACCAACAACGATTTTACTTCGCCCTATCTGCATGCCAACCCCAACGGCAAGCCCGCCTACGTTGTCATTGCGGGCGACCGGGGCTTAGCCGGCGGCTATAACAACAACATCCTCAAGCTGGCCTATTCCCAGATGGAGGAGGGCGCCGCCGTGCTTCCCATCGGCAAAAAGGCCGTGGAGTATTTTAAGCGCAAGAACGTGACCGTCATCACCGAGAGCTACGCGGAAGCGGCAAGCGTCTCGATCGGCGACTGCTACACGATTGCGAAAATGCTGGCTGACGGCTTCTTAGATGGAAGCTTCGGCAAGCTCACGCTCGGCTATACGAACTTCGTTTCGATGCTCTCGCAGACGCCGAGCACACTCGATCTTCTGCCCCTGCGCGTCTCCACCGAGAAGCGCCCGTCGCAGAACACCATTTTGTATGAGCCCGGCAGCGAGGCCGTTTTCAACGCCATCGTTCCGGAATACCTGGGCGGCGTTCTGTATGGCGCGCTGTGCGAGTCGACCGCTTCCGAGCAGGCTGCCCGCCGCACCGCCATGGATTCCGCCACCAAAAACGCCGACGAGATCATCGACGATCTGAATCTCCGCTACAACCGCGCGCGTCAAGGCGCGATCACGCAGGAGATCACCGAAATTGTCGCCGGCGCAGAACAGTCTTGAAAGGAGTGACCGTATTGCCAAATACCGGTACTGTCGTACAGGTTGTCGGACCTGTCCTTGATATTCGCTTCCCCGACGGTCAGCTTCCCAATCTGAACCACGCCGTTACGCTCAAAAACGGCGATCGCACGATCGTGGCCGAGGTTGCCCAGCAGATCGGCGACGGCATCGTCCGCTGCGTTGCCATGAGCTCCACCGACGGCCTTGTCCGCGGCACCGAAGCCGTCGACACAGGCTCGCCCATCACCGTTCCCGTCGGCGAGGCCTGCCTTGGCCGTATCTTCGACCTGATGGGAAACCCGCTGGACGATCAGCCCATCGACCCGAAGCTCGAGCGCTGGCCGATTCACCGCGAAGCGCCGTCCTATGCCGAGCAGGAATCCTCCACGGAGATTCTCGAAACCGGCATCAAGGTCGTTGACCTCATCTGCCCGTATGCAAAGGGTGGTAAGATCGGCCTCTTCGGCGGCGCAGGCGTCGGCAAGACCGTTCTGATTCAGGAGCTGATTTACAACATCGCCACCGAGCACAACGGCTACTCCGTCTTTACCGGCGTCGGCGAGCGTACCCGTGAGGGCAACGACTTGTACTACGAAATGAAGGAGTCCGGCGTTCTGGAGAAAACCGCGCTGGTTTTCGGCCAGATGAACGAACCGCCCGGAGCGCGTATGCGCGTGGGTCTGTCCGGCCTTACGATGGCGGAGTATTTCCGCGATGTGAAGCATCAGGACGTGCTTTTGTTTATCGACAACATCTTCCGTTTCACGCAGGCCGGCTCCGAAGTCTCCGCGCTTCTCGGCCGTATGCCCTCCGCCGTCGGCTACCAGCCCACGCTGGCCACCGAAATGGGCGCTTTGCAGGAGCGTATCACGTCCACGAAGGACGGCTCGATCACGTCCGTGCAGGCGGTTTACGTCCCGGCGGACGATCTGACCGACCCGGCGCCTGCCACCACGTTCGCGCATCTGGACGCAACGACGGTTCTCGACCGCTCCATCGCGTCTCTCGGCATTTACCCCGCCGTCGACCCGCTGGACTCCACGTCCCGTATCCTTTCTCCGGACGTTGTCGGCAAGGAGCACTACGAGGTCGCCCAGGCCGTCATCCATATCCTCCAGCGCTATAAGGAGCTTCAGGATATCATCGCCATCATGGGCATGGACGAGCTGTCCGAAGCCGATAAGCTGACGGTCAGCCGCGCGCGTAAGGTGCAGCGTTTCCTGTCCCAGCCGTTCCATGTTGCCGAGCAGTTTACCGGCATGGCCGGCAAGTATGTTCCCGTTCGCGAAACCATCCGCGGCTTCAAGGAGATCGTGGAAGGCAAGCACGACGATATTCCCGAGTCTGCCTTCCTCTTTGCCGGAACGATCGACGACGTGGTCGCCAAGGCGAAAGGCGGCAATGCATGAGCAGCTTCCATCTGCAAATCGTGACCCCCGACGGTCTGTTCTACGACGGACAGGCGGAAAGTCTCAATCTGCGCGCCGCGCAGGGCGGGCTGACGATTCTGCCGCGTCATACGAACTTCGTGACCACGGTCGGCATGGGCCCTGCCAAGGTCGTGCTGGACGGCAACGCGCGCACGGCCGCCTGCATTGGCGGTATGCTGAGCGTTATCAACGGCGAGGTTCGCCTGATTGCAACGACCTTTGAGTGGGCCGAGGACATCGACCGCGAACGCGCCAAGTCCGCGCTCGAGCGCGCCGAGGCAAAGCTTGCAGACGCGTCTCTTTCCAAGGAAGAGCACCGTCTGGCCGAGTCCGCCAAGCGCCGCGCGCAGGTCCGTCTGAGCATCCCGCAGGCTTGAAATATGTAAAAAACCCTGATTCCGACTTTCCGGGATCAGGGTTTTGCACCCGCAAACGGATGCTGCCCCGCGCAAAAGCATCGCCCCGGACAAAGCTGCCCGGGGCGATGCTCATGTTCAATGGTTTAAATGGTATCCAGAAGCGGGGAGGCGAGCACCTCGTCAATGGACGGGACGGAATCCGCCGCGCCGGGTCTTGTGACGGCAATCGCGCTGGCTACCGTCGCCTGCCGGAGCGTGTCGCGCATGGGAAGTCCCTGCAAAATGCCGCGCACAAAGTAGCCGATGAACGTATCGCCCGCCGCCGTCGTGTCGACCGCGTCCACATGGCACGCGCCAAGGCGCACTGTCTCGTCCGCGCTTTTGTAAAGGCAGCCGCTCTTTCCCATCGTGAGCATGATGTTCATGCCGGGGTACCGGTTTACGAGCGTGTCCGCAATGTCGTCAAAGTCCGTCTTGCCGGAAATTCCCGCACCCTCGACCTCGTTGACGATCAGCCACGTAACTGTCTCGAGAGGGTAGCTTAGAACCTCCGCCCCGTAGGGCGCGGCGTTGAAGGCGATGCGAAGGCCTTTTTCGTGCGCGCGCTTCATGATATAGGGCATGCAGTTGATTTCGTTCTGCAAGACGAGCACATCGCCCGCTTCGAAGTGGGCAAGGACCTCGTCGACATAGCTTTCTGTGATCTGCCGGTTCGTGCCGCCATAGAGGATGATGCAGTTCTGGCCGTTTTCATCGACCTGAATGATCGCGTGTCCGTTTGCGCCCTCGCCCAGCCGCAGAAGACTGGTGTCCACACCCGCCGTCTGCATTTTATCGAGCAAAAACTGCGCCTCCGCGCCGTAGAGTCCCGCGTGGTAGACCTCTGTGCCGGCCTTGGCCAGCGCGATGGACTGGTTGAGTCCCTTGCCGCCGCAGCCTGCCGTCAGCGTCTTGCACGGCGCAGTCTCGCCGGGTCTGATAAAATGTGCCATCTGATAGACATAGTCGATATTCAAAGAACCAAAATTCAGAACCTTCATTGAAAAAGCCTCCTGCGTTTATTCTGCGTGTATCATATCACATCGCCGCGCGCGGCTCAATGGTTTTTGCGGTATTCCTTCGGAAGAACGCCAAAATACTCCTTGAATGCCGCCGTAAACTTGCTCTGGCTCTCATAGCCGACGGCTCTTGCAATCTCCGCCACGGACTCGTCAGTCTCCCGCAGCAGCTGCGCCGCCCGCGCCATGCGGTGCTCCTTCATGTGCGCGGCAAGCGATGCGCCGTAGACGGATTTGAAGACCTGCTTGAGCGTCGTCGGGTTCATCAGATACTGATGTGACAGCTCCTCGATCGTTACGCGCGTGTTAAGGTTCTGCGTGAGGAATGCGTGCACCTCGTGGACAATGCGCACCTGCTCGGAGGAATCGTCCGGCGCGTCCTGCGTTTCCTGCCCCCGCTGACCAAGCCAGAGAAGCAGCGCCTGCGCTCCGAGTCTGCGCCAAGGCAGCGCCGTCTTTGCGCTCTGCCCGTAGAAAAAGTCGAGAATCCCGCGCAGCGCGTCGTCCGGGGAGATGCGCGTCATGGTCTCCTGCGCGCAGTACAGATCATACAGCCGCTCGGCCGTCACATCCGCGCCCAGAAGACTCTCGGGCGGCTGCTCGGTGAGCTTTTTGAGATCAAACCGCAGGCAAAAGCCCGCAAAGCTCTCGTCCGGCTCGATCGTTCCAGATAAGAACCCTCCCGTCTTCCAGACGGCAAGCTCTCCCGCATGCAGGCTCTGCGATTGGCCGGGTTCCATGCAGAAGCGCAAGCTTCCCCGGCGGCAGGCATAGACCATCAGCTCGCCCTCTGCTGCCACCGATGCGGCGGATGCAGCCGGGAGATCAAAGAACCATGCGCCCGGGAAAAGCTCGGTGCCCTTCGTCTCTTGTAAAATTGCCAGGTGCTCCCGGCAGCAGGCGCAATCGCACTTATGCTCCATGGTGCGCGTCCTCCTCCGGGCAGGCGATCTCCATGACCCGCTCGATCATCTGGTGGAGAAGCTGTGCCTGCGCGGTGTCGGCGGCTCGGTAGTAGACCTCTTTGCCCTCCCGGCGCGAGACGATGAGGCCGCTTGCCTTCAGCGCCCGCAGATGGTGCGAGACGGCAGGGCTCGACATGTCCATCATCGCCGAAATGTTGACCACGCACGGCTCACAGTGACACAGCAGCCAGAAAATCCGCACGCGCGTCGCGTCGCCCAGCTGGCGGAACACATCCGCGATGATCTGAAATTTGTCTGTCTTCTCCAGTTCCCGGCGCAGCGCCGGAAGCTGCGTTTCTTCGCCGTGATGGTGCGGCAGGTGCAGGTCTTTCATGGTACTTCCTCCGTTTTCGCCCGATTGGAAAAGCTTTTCGCCCCTTTGGAAGGGAGTCTCCGGGGCGGCTTGACTTCTCCCGATAGCTGCATTATACTACGGCCATAAAGATTAAACAAGTGCTTAATGCTTTAAGCTATGTAGAAAAGGAGAACCTATCATGAAAAAGACCTATGCAATTGAAGTCGACTGCGCCAACTGCGCGAACCTGATGGAGCAAGCCGCCAACAAGACCGAGGGCGTTTCGAAGGCAACCGTCAATTTCATGACGCAGAAGATGATTGTGGAATTTGCCGAAGGCGCGGAAGCAAAGAGCGTCATGAAGGACGTTCTGAAGGCCTGCAAGAAGGTCGAGCCCGACTGCGAGATCGAACTCTGAGACTTTTTGATGTTGCGCCCCATCCGTGGGGCGCAGCTTTTGACCGAACAATTAAATGCTTACTTAATTATAAAAGGAGCTGCTCTCCATGACGAAGAAACAAAAAAAGATGCTCACGCGCATCATCGTCTGCGCCGTGATACTCGTCGCCCTGCAATTTCTCCCCATCACGGGGATCCCCCGGTTCATCCTCTATCTGGCGGCCTACCTTGTCATTGGCTACGACATTCTTAAAAAGGCCGGCAAGGGCATCGGTAACGGCCGGGTGTTCGATGAAAACTTCCTGATGGCCATCGCCACCATCGGTGCGTTCGCACTGGCAATTTATGAAAAGAGCGGCGACTACAACGAAGCCATCGCCGTCATGCTGTTCTACCAGATCGGAGAACTCTTCCAGAGCTACGCCGTCGGCAAGAGCCGCAAGAATATTTCCGCCCTCATGGACATCCGCCCGGACTACGCGAACATTGAGGTGGACGGCAAGCTCGAAAAGGTCGACCCGGATGAGGTCGCGGTCGGCTCCGTCATCGTCGTACAGCCGGGCGAAAAGGTGCCGCTCGACGGCGTAATCATCGACGGTACGTCCACGCTCAACACCAGCGCGCTGACCGGTGAGAGCCTGCCGCGCGACGCAAAGACCGGCGATGAGATCATCAGCGGCTGCATCAACATGACGGGCGTTTTGAAAATCCGCACAACGAAGGAATTCGGCGAGTCGACGGTTTCCAAGATCCTCGAGCTGGTTGAAAATTCGAGCTCCCGCAAGTCCCGCTCTGAGGACTTCATCGCAAAATTCGCACGCATCTACACCCCCGCCGTCTGCTACAGCGCGCTGGCCCTTGCGGTATTGCCGCCGGTTGTGCGGCTTGTGATGGGCCTTACGTCTGAGTGGGAGCAGTGGCTGTACAGAGCCCTGACGTTTTTAGTTACGAGCTGCCCGTGCGCGCTCGTGGTAAGTATCCCTTTGAGCTTCTTCGCGGGCATCGGCGGGGCGAGCAAGGAGGGCGTTCTCATCAAGGGCTCGAATTACTTAGAGACGCTTTCACAGGTCAAAACTGTCGTCTTCGATAAGACCGGCACCTTGACCAAGGGCGTCTTTGAGGTCAGCGCCGTCCACCACAGCCCGCTGGAGCAGGAGAAGCTTCTCGAGTACGCGGCGCTTGCCGAGTGCGCCTCGTCCCATCCCATCAGCAAGAGCCTGCAAAAGGCGTACGGAAAAGAGATCGACCGCAGCCGCGTCACAGACATTGAAGAAATCAGCGGCCGGGGCATTCTCGCGAAGGTCGACGGCATTCCGGTCGCCGCCGGCAACCACAAGCTCATGGAGCAGCTGGGCATAGATTTTATCGACTGCCACAGCCCTGGAACGATCATCCATATGGCCGTCGATGGGAAGTACGCCGGGCACATTGTGATCTCCGACGTGGTAAAGCCCAACTCCAAGAAAGCCATTGAGCAGCTGCACCGCGCAGGCGTGACAAAAACCGTCATGCTGACGGGCGATGCGAAAAAGGTTGCGGATTCCGTCGCAAAGGAGCTCGGTGTGGACGAGGTTTACTCCGATCTTCTGCCTGCAGATAAGGTTGAGAAGGTGGAAGCGCTTCTTTCCCAGCAGTCCGGCAAGGCAAAGCTCGCCTTCGTCGGCGACGGCATCAACGATGCGCCGGTCCTCTCGCGTGCCGATATCGGTATCGCCATGGGCGCAATGGGCTCTGATGCGGCCATCGAAGCCGCCGACATCGTTCTCATGGACGACGAGCCGCTGCAGATCGCAAAGGCCATCAAAATCTCCCGCAAGTGCATCGGCATTGTCTATCAGAACATCGTCTTTGCGCTCATGGTGAAGTTTGCCTGCCTTGCGCTTGTCGCTTTGGGCGCTGCGAACATGTGGGCGGCCATCTTCGCGGATGTCGGCGTGATGGTGCTCGCGGTCCTCAACGCCATCCGTGCGCTGCGTGTGCACGATCTGTAAGCTTACAAAAACGCGCCCCTGCGTCGATGCAGACATCGGCGCAGGGGCGCGTTTGCGTGTACCGTAAAAAGATGCGTTTGCTGGGAGGCAGGCGCAGTCGTACGAGGCGAATGGCTTGGAAGCGGATGACGCTACGATTGCTCGTTCAGAATTTCATCAAGGGAAAAGACCGCTTCCGGCTGATAGCGGGATGGGTCGAGCTTTGCGCCGCGAAATAGGACCAGACTGTCCGGCTGCGCGGTGAGCTGCCGCTTCTGCTCCGGGCGCAGGCGCTTGATGGCGGATTCCAGCATGGACGCTTCGCTTCTCGTCTCCGCCGACCATAAAGCTTCCAAGGCTTCGACCGGGTGGCTCTTCGTGTACTTTGCGCCCGCGGGAAGGCGCAGGACGTGCTCCCGCATGCGGCGGTGCGGGTCGGTCGTGATGCCGGTATAGCGCGAGCCATCCTTGCAGCGGACGATATAGATATAGTATCTCAAAGCTTCAAGAGTGCCGCGCAGACGGCGGCAAAGCCCGGAATGTCCAGCGTTTCGCCGCGCACGGTGGGGGAGAAGCCTGCGTCTTCGATGGCGGCGGCAATCTGCGGCTTGGAGTATTCGCCGAAGCCGGAGGACAGGGCGTTGAGTAACGTCTTTCTGCGCTGGGCAAAGCTTGCCTTCACGACGCGGAAGAAGAGCTTTTCATCCGGAATTTCGCAGGGGGGTGCGGCGCGCATCGTGAGCTTTAAGACACTCGAGGTGACCTTCGGCTGCGGGATGAAGCACGAGGGCGGCACGTCGAACAAAAGCTCCGGCTCCGCGTAATACTGGCAGAAGACCGAGAATGCGCCGTAGTCTCCCTTTCCGGCGGGCGCGCAGATGCGCTGGGCGACCTCTTTCTGCACCATGACCGTCACGGCCTCAAACGCGCGGCTCTCAAGAAGGGCGGCCAGAACGGGCGTTGTAATATAATAGGGAAGATTCGCGCAGGCCATCGGGCGAAGCGACTGAAACTCCTCCTGCACCAGAGTCTTGATATCCGTTTTCAGAATATCGCCGAAGATGATCTCCAAATTTTCGTTTCCCGCCATCGTCTCGGCGAGCACCGGCTGCAGGCTGCGGTCGACCTCGACGGCGACGACTTTTTTTGCGTTCTTGCAAAGCTGTTGGGTCAGCGGCCCGATGCCGGGGCCGACCTCCAGAACGCCGCAGGTGTCGTCAATTCCGGCGTCCAGAACGATCTCGCGCGGGACCCAGCTCTGCGTCAGAAAGTTCTGGCCCTTGGCCTTGGAAAAATGAAAGCCGTGGCGGGTCAAAAGCGCTTTGATGTCGCTAATATTACAAAGATCCATAGAAACCTCGATACACATGTTAAAATACAGGAAACTGCCTTTCGTCTATTGTAGCAGGCGAAAGGCAGTTTTTCAATTGCGTTCTTTATTGTGCGGTCTCGGACTCGGCGGTTGCGCGGATATAGACCTCGACGTTCTGCGCGCCCCAGAGGATGCAGTCGTTATAGGAATCCTGCCCCATGTAGATATCGATCACGTTGGGGTTGGCTAACATGTTGGAGCCCGTGTCCTCGGCGATGAAATCGCCCGCGAACGTGCCGTCCTCCAGGTAAAGCCAGACCTCCGTACCGTAAGGGATGACGTAGGGGTTGACGGCCAGCGTCCGGCCGACGGTCGTCTGCGTACCGGTCGAGGTCTGGCCGGTGACGCAGTAGGCGGTGGCGATGAAGTCTCCAAGCTTGACAAGATCGTCCGGGCGCTCGTGGTCTGCCTTCGTGGCTCGCGCGATGGCGTTATCCGCTTCGGGCGCGGGCGTTTCCTCGGCGGCCTCCTCCGGCGCTTCCTCCGTGACGGACGCTTCCTCCGCCAAAGGCTCCTCCGTGACGGACGCTTCCTCCGCCAAAGGCTCCTCCGTGACGGCTTCTTCCTTGACGGGAAGCGCAACGGTTTCCAGTGCCAGCGGCGTTACGACGGCGGTTTCGGCCTGTGCGGATTTTGCCGCGGGCGCGGACTGCGTCTGAACAGTTTCGCCGGGTTCCGGCAGGGAAATGGACTCTGCTTTTGCCTGCGCATTGGGAAGCAGCAGGCAGCCCGCCAGCACGCAGACGGCCGCGGCGCAGGACTTGATCCTTGCTGTCAGCATCATTGCAGCAACACTCCTTTCAGAAATCGGAAACATGATAGAATACATGATTACAAAATAGATACAAACCGGTTACGAACCGGTGCTTGTTTGTACATTATACCGATAATCTGAGAAAAGTCAAGAGAAATATGCAAAATCATGAATAAACCGGATTATTTTGCATAGAATATATTGCTGCGTGCATGGCGAAATAGTAATATTCTTGTTGAAAAAGTAAAGAATTTATGACAAAAACGTGAATTTTGTGACAAATTAGTAAAATTTGCGTTTTTTCAGCAAACGCATTTGACACGGGCCAAAAAACGTGCTATAGTCTCTACGTTACAGGCATGGAGAAAGAAATGTCCCGTCCATTGCGGCTCGCAGAGAGAGGCTCACATGGTGCAAGAGTCTTGGGCTTGCGGGATTGGGATACCGCTTTTGAGCCGCGCGGCAGAAAGGAAATCCCCCAGTAAGCTGCGCCGGGCCCTCCCGTTACAGAGGTCACGAGCGACGGATTTTTTTCCGTAAGCAGGGTGGAACCGTGGAGCGTTGCCGCTTCACCCCTGAATGTCAAGTCGGGGGTGAAGCGTTTTTCTTTACCCCAAAGAAATCGGAAGGAGACAAAAATCATGGCAGAAAACAATGAATTCTCGTTTGAAAACGAGGCCTATCGCAAAACCTACTGGCACACCTGTTCGCACGTTCTGGCGCAGGCCGTCAAGCGGCTGCATCCGGAGGTCAAGCTGGCCATCGGCCCTTCAATCGACAACGGCTTCTATTATGACTTCGACGCGCCGTTTGCCTTTACGCCGGAGATCATGGAAGAGCTCGAGGCGGAAATGCGCAAGATCTGCAAGGAAAAGCTGAAGCTTGAGCGCTTTGAGCTGCCGCGCGAGGAAGCCATCAAGTATATGGAAGAGAAGAACGAGCCCTACAAGGTCGAGCTCATCAACGATCTTCCGCTTGACGCGCACATCTCGTTCTACACGCAGGGCGAGTTTACCGATCTCTGCGCCGGCCCGCACCTCGACTCGACCGGCCGCATCAAGGGCAACGCCATCAAGCTGACCGCCTGCAACGCGGCCTACTGGCGCGGCGACTCCAACCGCCAGCCGCTCCAGAGAATCTACGGCGTGGCCTTCCCGAAAAAAGAGCAGCTCGACGAGTATCTTGCCAGAATCGAAGAGGCCAAGAAGCGCGACCACCGCAAGCTCGGCAAGGAGCTCGGACTTTTCATGCTGACTGAGGAAGGCCCCGGCTTCCCGTTCTTCCTGCCGAAGGGCATGGTGCTCAAGAACACGCTGATCGACTACTGGCGCGAGGTGCATAAGCGCTACGGCTATGTCGAAATTTCGACCCCGATGATCCTCAACCGCCGCCTTTGGGAGCGCTCGGGTCACTGGGACCACTACAAGCAGAACATGTATACCACTGTCATCGACGGCGAGGACTACGCCATCAAGCCCATGAACTGCCCGGGCGGCATGATGGTCTACGCCAGCGAGCCGCACTCCTACCGCGACCTGCCGCTCAGAGTCGGTGAGCTCGGTCTGGTCCACCGCCATGAGCTCTCCGGCGCGCTGCACGGCCTGTTCCGTGTGCGCTGCTTCACGCAGGACGACGCGCATATCTTCATGACCTGGGACCAGATGAAGGACGAAATTAAGAACGTCGTCAAGCTCTTCGACGAGGTCTATTCGACGTTCGGCCTGTCCTACGCCATCGAGCTGTCGACCATGCCGGACGACCACATCGGCGACGAGAAGGACTGGCGTTTCGCGGAGGATACGCTGAGCGCGGCCATCACTGAGATGGGCAAGAGCTTTACCGTCAACGCAGGCGACGGCGCGTTCTACGGCCCGAAGCTGGACTTCCATCTGGCAGACTCGCTGGGAAGAACATGGCAGTGCGGCACGATCCAGCTCGACATGCAGCTTCCCGAGCGCTTTGAGCTCGAGTATACCGGCGAAGACGGACTCAAGCACCGCCCGGTTATGATCCACCGCGTCGTGCTCGGTTCCATCGAGCGCTTCATCGGCGTGATCACCGAGCATTTCGCGGGTGCGTTCCCGGTCTGGCTCAACCCCGTGCAGGTCAAGGTGCTGCCCGTCACCGACCGTGCGCTCGACTATGCGAACGAGGTCGCCGATCAGCTGAACGCGCAGGGGATCCGCGTGGAAGTCGACGCGAGAAGCGAGAAGATCGGCAAGAAGATTCGCGAGGCAACGCTCGGCAAGGTGCCGTACATGCTCGTGGTTGGCGACCGTGATATGGAAAACGCAACCGTCTCCGTCCGTACGCGCGGCGGCGAGGATCTTGGCGCAATGAGCCAGGAAGACTTCGCGGCCAGAGTGCTCGACGATGTGAAGACAAAGCGCATTTGGTAAAGTATCAATGAAAAACCGGCTTCCCGAAGCTTCGGGAAGCCGGTTTTTTTATCCGAAAAGCAACTGCTTTTCGGATAAAAAATGCACCTCGACTGCGCGCAGAATTCGTGCGCCCGAGGCGCACGAATTCTACACTTGCGAGGTGAGCGGTATTTTTCCGGTCAGCAAAGCCGCCGGATAAAATGTATTCTACTTTATTTCGCCATCTGCGGATGGCGAAACTCTACGAGGTTTTTAAGCGTCAGTCCACGTCCTTGACGACCTCATCTAAAGGCTCGTCGAGGCGCTCGGGGTGCTGGAGGAATTTTTTCATGTGCTTGAGGGCGGTTGCAAAATAGAAGCCGTCGCAGATGCGCTCGTCGGTGTTGACGGTGAAGTCGATGTACTTGCGCTGGACGAGATTGCCCTCCATGTCAATTTCATTCTTCCGATACTTGCAGCCGAAGGCGCAGAAGACCGGGAGGTTGCCGAAATCATAGAGGTGATGGACGATCGGCGGAATGCCGAGCGAGCCCATGGAGGTAAAGAAGATCGAGCCGTGGAACGGGCTGACCTCGAGTAAGAACTTCGGAAGAAGACCAAAGTAGTCCGCGACCTTCAAAAGCCAGACGACGAATTTGAAGACAACGCCCGGAATGAGGGACAGAAGCTTTGCCGTTTTATCGAAGTCACTCGCGTCGGAGGCCTCCTTGATGCGTGTGACCTGTTCGTTCATCTTGCGGTAGATATCTTCGACCGAGTCGGTGGGGGTGAGGTGGAGCTTCATGGCGCTCTCGGCGGCGTCTGTCGTCATGTCCTCTTTGACCATCATGCAGAACTGGATATCGTCGCCGCGGCTATAGACCTGCTGGCCAGAGAGGAAGCGGTTGAGCGCCGGGTATTTTGCCACGGTGCGCACATAGGCCGCTAAGAACACATGCGTAATGCCGAAGCTTGTAAGCCCCGCGCGGCGCTTTTCGCGGATGTAGCGCTCCATGGCGGTGATCTCTACAGAGTCTCGCACGAAGTTGGAAGACCCGACGCGCGTCGGCATGATGTAGTTTGCGACGATCTGCACGGGGTCCAGCGTCCGCAGCTTGCGGCCGTCGACACGGTCGCCCCAAGTGGGGTGGTACTTTCCGTCGGCGTGCGGCTGCATGGCAAGAACGGCAAAAAAGCCGCCCGTCAAAAACAGAAGCTCCGGCAAAAAGCCCACGCGGCCAGACCAGTTGCCGCTGGTAAAGGCTATGCGGTGCGTGTAAGCAAGAACTGCGATCGCGGCGGCCAGCAGCAGAACCAGCACCCAATTGTTGCGCAGGCGGCCGGAGACCGTCACGGCGTAGAGACCTGCCATGGCAAGGTACGCGACCCAGAACACGAAGCGCAGGCTCAGACTCGGAAGAACCGCTGAGACGCGCACGCTATAGTAGATGGCGAGCATGAAGGCCGGGATGGCCGTGCGGTAGAACCGCTCCTCGCCGCCAAGCAAGATCATGAGCACAAAGATCAGGCAGGCCGCAACCGGAAGCACAATCTGGAACCACACCGTCGATGCATCTGCGCCTTTCCCGCAGGAATATGCGATGCGGAGTGCTGCCGAAGCCGTCATGACCAAAGCGCTCAGCCAGACAAGAAAGCTCTTGCGGCTGACATAATAAGACACTCTTTTTTCCATAGCCCTATCATACCAAGCGGCGAAAGAAAATGCAAGGGCGCATCGGAAAACCGGCGGGTTTGCCAGAATTCAGATGCACCCAAGTGTTTTTTGTTCAGAGCAGCATCAAAAGCGTACCGCTGACGAGGATCGCAAGGCCGAGGGCAGATTTTTTGGAGAGCTTCTCGTGAAAGACAAGGTAGGAAAAAAGGATCGTCACGAGAATGCTGAGTTTGTCGATGGGCGCGACGACACTTGCGGGGCCCTCCTGCAAGGCTTTATAATAGCACAGCCAGCTGCCGCCGGTAGCGAGCCCCGACAGACAGATAAAGCCGAGCTCGTCCTTGGGGACCTCGCGAAGCTTCGCGCTTTTTCCGGTCACGAAGACCATCATCCACGACATCACGAGCACCACGCCCGTGCGGATGGCCGTGCCGAGGTTCGACTCTACGCCGGAGATGCCGATTTTTCCGAGGATGGAGGTTAAGCTCGCGAAGACCGCCGAGCCCGCCGCGTATAAAAGCCAGCTCACGCCTTCTTTTGCCGCGCCGGTCGACTGCTTTTTTTCGATCATGAGATACGTGCCCACAGCAATCAGGACAATTCCGATTCCTTTCGGAAGACTCAGGCTCTCGTGGAGGAAGAGGACGGCGAGCAGAATGGTGAGCACGGTGCTCGATTTATCGACGGGGACGACCTTATTGATGTCGCCGATTTGCAGCGCATGGAAATAGCACAGCCAGCTTGCGCCGGTCGCAAGTCCCGAGAGCACCAGAAACAGAAGCGTCCTGCCGTCGAGGCTTGACAGCTGGCTTTGCGAGCCGACGATGAAGACCATCAGCCACGAGAAAAGCAGAACGATGATCGTCCGGATGGCGGTCGCGACCATCGAGTCCGTTTTGCGGATGCCGCACTTGGCGAGCACCGCCGTCAGCCCCGCAAACAGCGCCGAGCCGAACGCATATAAAATCCACATGATGCGCCATCTCCCTTTCAATTTGGACCGGCAGGGCGGAATTTTCCGCAACAGCGTGCTCTGTGCGGCTACTATTGTAGCACGCTCGAAGCAAAAAGGAAGAGGCGGGCGAAAAAATTACGGCTCGTCCGGGTCAAAACACTCGAAAATGCCGATGGAGCCCGCCTGCTCCGCTTCCAGAAGGTCTTCTTTTTGGCGAATCGTCCAGCTGACCTCCTGAATGCCCCAGAGCGTCCGGCAGAGCGTGGGGGAAAGGGCTTTGCGGTCTTCAAACTTGTAGGCGATGAAGTCCGGGCGCGTGAGGAAGTTCAGAAGCATATTGCCCGCGATCACGCGCTTATAAAACGGCAGGCCGGACGGGTCCTTGCAGAAATTCATCGACAGCTGGCCGCGGCAGATCTCGGGGCGAAGCTTCTTGACGTCCAGCACGCAGAAGGGGTCGAACGACTCGATGCAGAACTCGCCCTTATAAGAATCCAGCCGCTCACAGACAGCGTTCGTAAGCGCATAATGGTTGCCGTTTGCGCTCTTGAGCTCGATGATGAGCGGCGCTGCATCTGCAAACAGCGCGAGCACCTCGTCAAAGAGCGGGATTTGCTCGTCCGTTCCCTCGAGGCGGAGCTTTTTTAATTCCGGAAGCGTCAGGTCCTCGATCATGCCGGAAACGCCTGCGCAGCGGGAGAGGTCGGAGTCGTGGAACACAGCGAGCGTACCGTCTTTGAGCAGGTGCACGTCGAGTTCTGCACCCCAGCCGTGGTCGATCGCGCGGCGGAAGGCGGGAAGGCTGTTTTCGGGAATTTGCGGCTTGTCGTGATAGCCCCGGTGACAGAAGCGCTGATGGCGGAATGTTTTCCAGAGCGGGTGATTGCGCCGGCCTTGCAGGGTAAGAAGATACAATGCGGCAAGCACCAGAAGAATGATAAGTACGGTAAGCATAAAAACGCCTTCTTTTATAAATTAGTCGATATCTTCGAATGCGGAAAGACCGGTTTTAGCCCCGGCCTTGCCGTCTCCGTGGCGCACGAAGCACATGGTGACGAAGGATAAAGAGACGAAAACGGCCGCGTAGGGGAAGAGAATCTTGTAGCTGATATTTCGCATGAGCGTTCCGGCGAGCACCGGGGTCACGACCTGCGCGGCCATGGAGGCGGTGTAGTAGTAGCCGGTAAACTTGCCGATATCTGAGCCCCGGCACATCTCGACGACCATCGGAAGGGAGTTTACATTGATGGCCGCCCACGCAAGCCCCACGAGCGCGAAGACGAGGAACATGACGGCGTTGATGGAAGAAAAGTGCGTCGTGAGCACATAGCCGAGCGCAAAGCATGCGGCAAGTAAAAGTACGCCCAGCTGTATGGTCTTCTTGCGTCCAATTTTAGAGGCCAGCGCGCCGACAGGAATGTAGGAGACGATTGCGCCGCCGGTCGCGATGAGAAGGCACGTAGAAGCGCCGCCGAGGCCCTGACCCATGACGCTTGCGACGTAGGTCGTGAACCAGGTGGTCACGCCGTTATAGCCCGCGAACCACAGGGCGATGGACGCGAGCAGAAAGCCGAGGCTTTTTTTGACGGGCTTCGGGAGCACCTCGTGGCCGGAAGCGTCGGTTTCGGCAAGGTTCCATTCGGGGTGCTGCGCCTCCAAGTCCTGATTTTCCTTTGCGAGCTTTGGCTCTTTGATCGTGAGGAACAGAACGCCGACGGAGACGAACATGATGGCCGAGACAATTAGGAACAGCGGCTGATAGTCGAGCTGGTCCGCCTTGGTAAGCCCCATTGCGGAGAGGCGCTTCTGCGAATAGAGAACCGCGGCGATGCCAAGATAGATCATGCCGCCGACGGCTCCCATGAGGTTGATGATAGCGTTCGCGCGCGAGCGCAGGGGCTTCGGCGTGAGGTCCGGCATAAGCGCGACGGCGGGGGAACGGTAGGTTCCCATGGCGATAAGCAAAAGGCCGAGGACAATGACGAAGCTTGCCGTCTTGAAGGGGGATGGAGCGACCGCATAGCTGTTGTCAATCAGCGGCAGAAGGTTCATGAGAAGAACAGCGCAGCCGGTTCCGAAGAGAATGTAGGGCATGCGCTTGCCGATTTTTGTGTTCGTCTTATCCGAGCGCGCGCCGAAAAACGGCAGGAGAAAGAGTGCGAGAATATTGTCCGCCGCCATAATCGCGCCGGAGAGGGTTTCGTTCATGTGGAAGGTTTTGGTGAGAATGAGCGGGATGACGTTGTCGTACATCTGCCAGAAGGCGCAGATGGACAAAAACGCGAGACCGGTTAGAATTGTGCGGCGGCTATTGAGCTTCATGCGTTCGCTCCTTATCAGAAATGTTGTGTTTTCGAACATGTCCATTATAGCGGCGCTGCGGTGATTTGACAAGCGCGTAAGGGGCGGATACAATAGGTGCATTGCGAAGGGAGCGTGAAGGATATGAGGCCGTTGCCGGAAAAATTGGGGGAGAAGCTTTGCATGTGGTACGACGCGGGGCATCGGGAGCTTCCGTGGCGGCAGGATAAGGAGCCGTATCATGTGTGGCTGTCGGAGATCATGCTCCAGCAGACGAGAGTGGAGGCTGTGAAGGGCTATTACGCGCGGTTCTTATCTGAGCTTCCGACGATCAAAGCGCTGTCCGACTGCCCACCTGACAGGCTGACGAAGCTCTGGGAGGGGCTTGGATATTACAGCCGCGTGTGGAATTTGCAAAAGGCCGCGAAGGTGATCATGGACGAGCATGGCGGTGCGTTCCCCGAAACGTACGAGGCTGTGCGCGCGCTGCCGGGCGTCGGCGATTACACGGCGGGGGCAATCTGCTCGATCTGCTTTGAGCGTCCAACCCCGGCGGTCGACGGAAATGTGCTGCGGGTGCTCTCCCGCGTGATGGAAGACGGCGCGCCGGTCACGAACCAGAAGACGAAAACTGCCTACCGCGAGGCGCTGCTTCCGCTTTATGAGGCGGGCTCACGCGGAAAGCTCACGCAGGCGCTCATGGAGCTCGGCGCGATGGTGTGCGTTCCGAACGGCGCGCCGAAATGCGAAATTTGCCCCCTGCGGGATGTGTGTCTTGCAAACGCGCACGGCACGTGGGAAAAATACCCCGTGAAAGAAGCGAAGAAGGCGAAGCGGGAGGAAGAGAAGACGGTTTTCTATCTTACGTGCGACGGCTGCCTTGCCGTCCGGAAGCGGGAGAACAAAGGACTTCTCGCGGGGCTCTGGGAGCTTCCGAACGTGGAGGGGAAGCTGGATGCGGCGCAGGCGCTTTCGTTTGCGGAAAAGGCCGGATGCGAGCCGGCGGAGCTTCTCAAAAGTGTCGAGCGGGTGCATGTGTTCACGCACATCATCTGGCGCATGCGCTGTTATTATATAGTATGCAAGGAGAAAAGCCCGGAATTTGTCTGGGCGAGCGATGCGCGGCGCAAAACGGATGTGGCGCTTCCGACAGCGTTCCGGATGTTCGTCGAAGAGGAAATATAAAAGCATCCCCGTACAGAGGTTCTGTGCGGGGATGCTTCGTATCTTGGGAAACTCAGCCGATCTGCGGGAGGGTCGCGAGGCTCGCGGCCAGCTGCTCGTCGGTGGGGATGGTGTCGGTCATGGTGCCGTTGTTGAAGGCTTCGTAGGCGTAGAGATCGAAATAGCCCGTGCCGGTGAGGCCGAATAGGATCGTCTTTTCTTCGCCTGTTTCCTTGCATTTGAGCGCTTCGTCGATGGCGGCGCGGATGGCGTGGCTGGACTCGGGCGCGGGAAGGATACCTTCGACTCTTGCAAAGTATTCGGCTGCTTCAAAGACGCTCGTCTGCTCAACGGCGCGCGCCTCCATAAGACCGTCGTGGTACAGCTGCGAGAGCGTCGAGCTCATGCCGTGGTACCGAAGACCGCCCGCGTGGTTGGCAGAGGGGATGAAGCCGGAGCCGAGCGTGTACATTTTCGCCAGCGGGCAGACCATGCCGGTATCGCAGAAGTCATAGGCGAACTTGCCGCGCGTGAAGCTTGGGCAGGATGCGGGCTCAACGGCGATGATACGGTAGTCGGCTTCTCCGCGGAGCTTCTGGCCCATAAAGGGCGCGATCAGGCCGCCGAGGTTCGAGCCGCCGCCGGCGCAGCCGATGATGATGTCGGGCTTGACGCCGTATTTATCGAGCGCGGCCTTGGCCTCCAGACCGATGACCGACTGGTGGAGCAGCACCTGATTGAGAACGCTGCCGAGAACGTACCGGTAGCCGGGGGTCGTCGTCGCGGCCTCGACGGCCTCGCTGATCGCGCAGCCGAGAGAGCCTGTTGTGTTCGGGTCTTTTTCGAGGATTTTCCGGCCGACGTTCGTCGTGTTGGAGGGAGATGGCGTGACGCTCGCGCCGTAGGTGCGCATGACCTCGCGGCGGAAGGGCTTCTGCTCGTAGGAGCACTTGACCATGTAGACCTTGCAGTCCAGTCCCAGATACGCGCAGGCCATCGAAAGCGCCGTGCCCCACTGACCGGCACCGGTTTCGGTCGTAACGCCGGTAAGACCCTGCTGCTTGGCATAATGCGCCTGCGCGATGGCGGAGTTTAATTTATGGCTGCCCGAGGTGTTGTTGCCCTCGAACTTATAGTAGATCTTGGCCGGCGTGCCAAGCTTTTTCTCAAGGCAATAAGCTCTGACGAGAGGCGACGGACGGTACATCTTGTAGAAACTGCGGATCTCGTCCGGAATTTCGATGTACGGCGTGTCATTATCTAACTCCTGACGGACAAGCTCGTCGCAGAAGACGCCGCGCAGATCGTCAAAGCCCATGGGTTTGCCGGTTCCGGGATTCAGCAGCGGCGCGGGCTTGTTTTTCATGTCGGCGCGGAGATTGTACCATGCCGTGGGCATTTCGCTTTCGGAGAGATAGATTTTGTACGGGATTTCTTGAGACATGTTCTTGTCCACCTTTCTTTGAATTTGCACGGAAGTTTTTTGCGGGACATTCCGGAAATACGAAAACCCTCCTGTCCCTACAGTACGAACTGCTGGGACAGGAGGGAAAAAACTCCTGCGGTGCCACCCGGCTTGACGCTTGCGCGCCCTCTTTGCGTATGCTATCACATACCGGCCTTTTGTAACGGAGCGCCAACTCCGGCTCACCTACTGACTTCGGCTCGCCCTCGGAAGCCCATTCGGCAATCGCCTTGCGCCGCGCTTCCACCGTCCGCGGCTCTCTTTGGCAAGGGGTGTGATTGCTTACTCACACTTCTTCACTGGTTTGAATGGCTAAACTCTACCACTCCGGTAGCCATTTGTCAAGAGAAAATTTCGCACCGTGTTTCTTGCGGATTTTTCTGAAAATCTGCACGCCGGGCGCGCGGAAACGACCGATTTTTCCGGAGAGATGTGTCAGAATGAGAACCGAAGCGCGAGAACGGCTCGCGGGAAAAGAGGAACGGAGCATGAAAATTTTTCGGAAACTGCTGCTGGCGGTTTTGCTGTTGGCGGCCCTGCGCGTGCCGTGCTTTGCGCAGGAGGCATTTCACGGGGCGTATTTGCAGGGCTTTCCGGACGGGAGCATCCGGCCGGAAAAGCAGGTGACGCGGGCGGAGCTGGCGGAGATTTTGCACCGGATGATGAGCCCGGACGCGCGGCAGGAGCTCACGTCGGAGAGCGCATTCCGGGACGTTGGGTGCGGGCACTGGGCGTATGAAGCGGTCAGCGCGATGGCGGGGCTGCGGCTGATGCTGGGAGACGGCAACGGAAATTTCCGGCCGGATGACGGCGTGACGAGCGAGGAGCTGTCCATCATTTTAGAGCGCGTGCGCGCGCAGGAATCGGGGAAGGAGGCGCTTGCGGCGCTATCGAGCGGCTGGGCGGCGCAGGACGTGACGTTTGAGGCGGGAAACGGCTGGGTCATGGGGCTGCACGGCGCGGTATTTTCCAAAGAGCAGGCGCTTTCGCGGGCGGAACTGGCGGAGATTTTGAACCGGATTCTTGGCAGAACGCCGCAGTCGCTTTCGGATTTGCTTGTCGGCATGCCGCTTTTTTCGGATAACCTGGATACCGAAGCGCCGTACTTTCTCGCGATGCAGGAGGCAGCAATCGACCACACGGCGCGCGCCTGCGGCGACGGCGAGCGATGGACGGGACTCGGCTGAGAATACGGGGCAGTTTATATGCGCGGGGGAGCGTCCTCCGCGCGCTTTTGTATGCTTTTCGAATGGACAGAACGCGAAAAATCGCATATAATACGAGGCAAGAAACAGCTGCGAACGCGGAGAATGGAGGAACGGATGAGGCTTGGAACGAGAATACTGGCGCTGGCGCTTTGCGTGATTTTGCTGCTGGGACTGTGCGGCTGTCTGCCGGTTCCGGTTGCGCAGGACGCGCTGGACAGCTTATACGAAGAACTGCAGCAGACGCAGACACCGCAAGAGCAGGCTCCGGCCGGGCAGGTGCAGGAGATAGAGACGCTGGCGGGTGACGGCTATTTTGAGCCGCTGGCGCGAGACGAGCTCGACTATGATGAGATGCAGCTCGGAGAGATCACCTGCGAGGCTTACGCGCCCTACTGCGCGGCTATCACGAAGGCCGCAGAGAAAAACAGCCGCGAGGCGTTCCACAGAGCGTGTTTCGAGGCCGAGCAGATGCTGGTGAAAATCGACACGGCGGCCTCGCTTTTGGCGCTGGACAGCGACCGGGACGCGACGGATGAGGCGCTTGCCGAGCGTGCGTTGCGGCAGACGCAGGCCTATTACGATGCGGCGGATTTGTATCATCAGACGCTGCACGAGGTATCCGAGGGCGAACATGCAAAGCTCTTGAGCCGGGAATTTGAGACGTGGCAGGTTGAGATTTTCAAAAGCTACGATCAGGAGGCCTCGCAGGAGAGCCTGTCCCTCAGCGCGCAGGAGTCGGAGCTCGTGCGGCAGTACGCGGCTCTGAGCGCGCAGGAGGAGCTGGATGTTGACGCGGCGGCGGATGTGTATCTGGAGCTTGTGAAGGTGCGGTCCCAGATGACGGAGCTCGCAGGAAGCGCTTCCTATGCGGACTACGCCTACAGCGCGTTCTATTCGCGGGACTATACGCCGGAGGATGCGCAGAAAATCTGGCAGACGGCAAAAGAAGACTTTGCCCCGCTTCTCACCAAATACTCGGACACACTTTCACAGGCACTTTCGGACAGCGGAATTTCTAGCACCGGCGGCATTACAGGCCAGAATGTGATCGACGCGCTTTTGTACGGCACGGCGCGCATGAGCCCGGAGGTTCGCGAGGCGGCGGAATACCTCGTAGAGCACAGCCTGTATGATATTTCGTATTCGGAAAAGAAACTGCCCACGGGTTATACGTCGTATCTGTATTCGTTTGACGTTCCGTTTATTTTCAACTGCCCCTATGACTCCTACGCGGATTACACGGATATGTTCCATGAGTTCGGCCACTGGCTGGCGGGCTATTACCACGGATCGGATGCGCTCTACGGCGTGATCGACTACGATCTGAGCGAGCTTCAGTCGCAGGGTATGGAGGTCATGTTCCTGCAGTTCTACGAGGACCTGTTTGGAGACGATGCGGAGATTCTTCGCGCGCAGACGCTTTTAAACTTAGTATACAGTGTGGTCACGGGCGCGATGTACGACGAGTTCCAGCAGAGAGTTTACGCAGAGCCCGATCTCACGAAGGACAGGCTTCTGGATATTTACCGCGAGGTCTACGCGAGCTACGGCTTCGAGCCATATGACGGGTATGAGTACGAGTGGACGGAGGTCATCCACAACTTCCAGCAGCCGCTCTACTACATCAGCTACGCCGTCTCGGCCATTCCGGCGCTGGAGCTCTATGCGCGCTTGGCCGAGAGCCCGAACGACGCGATGGATACGTATCTGCGCGTGGCGAGCATGTCGGACGAGGACTATTTCCTGACCGACGCGCTGCGCGAAACGGGGCTCACAAATTCCATGAAGTCTCCCATCGGGGATGTGATCGCGCGGGAGCTGGAGGAAAGCGGCGCGTTTGATATTTCATAAGACAAAGAAAGAGATGAAGAAAAGGCAATGAAACGATTGGGCGTCTACCTCAAGCCCTATACGCTCGAGAGCATTCTGGGGCCGCTTTTTAAGCTCCTGGAGGCGCTTCTGGAGCTGCTGGTGCCGCTGGTCGTGGCGGATATCATCGATACCGGTATCGGCGCGGGCGATACAGGCTTTATTGTAAAGCGCTGCCTGCTTCTCATTGGACTGGGCTTACTTGGCCTTTCCAGCTCTGTGACCGCGCAGTATTTTGCGGCAAAGGCCGCCATCGGCTTTACGGCAAGCGTGCGGCACGCATTATTTGGGAAGGTGCAGAGCCTTTCCTACGCAGAGCTCGATAAGCTCGGTACGTCGACGCTTATGACACGCATGACGAGCGACATGAATCAGGTGCAGACGGGACTGAATCTGGCGCTGCGGCTTTTACTGCGGTCTCCGTTCGTGGTCTTCGGCGCGATGATCATGGCCTTTACGATCGATGTAAAGAGCGCGTGGGTCTTTGCCGTCATCATTCCGCTTCTGTTTGCGGTCGTGTTCGGCATTATGTTCAGCTGCATTCCGCTCTACAAAAAGGTGCAGGGACGGCTGGACGGCGTGCTTGGCGCGGCGAAGGAGAATTTGGCGGGCGTGCGCGTCATCCGCGCGTTCGGAAAGGAGCGGCAGGAAGTCGAGAGCTTCGAGGAAAAGAGCGGTCAGCTTCTATCCTCGCAGCTGTTTGTCGGCAAGATTTCGGCGTTACTCAATCCCGTGACGTATGTGATGATCAACCTTGCCATCATCGCGGTTCTGCGCGTGGGCGGAGGACAGGTCTACAAGGGCATTTTGACGCAGGGACAGGTCTTGGCGCTTTATAACTACATGTCGCAGATTCTTGTCGAGCTCATCAAGATGGCGAACCTCATTCTCAGCATGACGAAGGCCACGGCGAGCGCGAAGCGTGTGGCGGCGATTCTGGCGCTCGAGAGCAGTCTCGATGTGCCGCAGGAAAATCCCGAAGAACCGAAGGCTGCTCCGGCCGTCGAGTTTGACGGCGTGACGTTTACCTATCCGACGGGCGGCGCGCCCGCTTTGAGCGATATTTCCTTTACGCTCGAGCACGGCAAAACGCTCGGCATCATCGGCGGCACGGGCTCTGGAAAATCGACGCTCATCGGCCTCATTCCGCGCTTTTACGATGTGCAGGAGGGCTGCGTGAAGGTCGACGGCTGCGACGTGCGGCAGTATCCCTTGGAGACGCTCCGAAGAAAAATCGGCCTTGTGCCGCAGAAGGCGCTGCTCTTCAAGGGCACGATCCGGGAGAACCTTCTCTGGGGCGACGAGAATGCGGCGGACGATGCGATTTACGATGCGCTCAAAGCTGCGCAGGCGCAGGAGGTCGTGGACGGAAAGCCAGAGGGACTGGACTACGAGGTCGAGACCGGCGGACGGAACTTCTCTGGCGGCCAGCGGCAAAGGCTCACGATCGCGCGCGCACTGGTGAGAAAGCCGGAAGTCCTGATTCTGGACGACAGCGCGTCGGCTCTGGATTTCGCGACGGATGCGGCGCTCCGGCACGCGCTCAGAGAGCTTCCGTGGAAGCCAGTGGTGGTGATTATCTCGCAGAGAACGGCCTCGATCCGGTTTGCGGACGAAATTCTTGTGCTGGACGACGGCAAGCTCGCCGGGCGCGGGACGCACGACGAATTGCTGCAAACGTGCGAGGTGTACCGCGAAATTTACGAGTCGCAGTTTAAAAAGGAGGATGCAAGATGAAAGAGAAAGCTTCCTCTTCCAAGACCTTAAAACGGGTCATTCAGAACCTCGAGGGGCAGAAGCATCTGGTGGTGCTGAGCTTTCTGCTGGCGCTTGTGAGCGTAGCGGGGACGCTGTTTGTGCCGATCTTAGTTGGCCGGGCGATTGACGAAATTGTCGGGCCGGGACAGGTCGACTTCGGCGCGCTCGGGATGAACGGTGTGCAGATTGCCGTGACGGCGGGCGTTGTGGCGCTTAGCCAGTGGCTCATGAACATCATCAACAACAAGATTACCTTCTGTGTCACGCGCGAGGTGCGCCAGCAGGCGTTTTCGCATTTGCAGACGCTGCCGCTATCCTATCTGGACGCGCACCCGTCGGGCGAGATTGTCAGCCGGATGATCTCCGATACCGAGCAGTTCGCGGACGGTCTGCTTCTTGGCTTCACGCAGCTCTTTACGGGCGTACTGACGATTGCGGGGACGCTCGGGTTCATGCTGAGCCTCGATTGGCGTATCACGCTGGTCGTCGTCATTCTCACGCCGCTGTCGCTTTTTGCGGCGAAGTTCATCGCGACAAGGACGTATGACATGTTCCGCATGCAGTCGAAAACGCTCGGCGAGCAGACGGCACTGGTCGGCGAGATGCTGGACGGCGAGCGGGTCGTGCAGGCGTTTTCGCGGGAGGGCAGAGCCGTGGAGGCGTTCGACGAAATTAACGGACGGCTGCAAAAATACACGCTGCGCGCGACGTTTTTCTCGTCTCTGACGAACCCCGTCACGCGATTTGTCAACAGCATCGTCTACGCCTGTGTGGCGCTGACGGGCGCGCTGGTGGCGGTTGCGGGCGGTATTACGGTGGGCGGACTTTCTGTGTTCCTCAGCTACGCGAACCAGTATGCGAAGCCCTTCAACGATATTTCGGGCGTTGTGACCGAGCTTCAGAACGCGATGGCCTGCGCGGGGCGTGTGTTTGAGCTCATCGACGAGCCGTCGGAGACAGCGGACGCGGAGAGTGCTGTTACGTTGGAGCATGCCGACGGACGCGTGGAGCTCAAGAACGTCAGCTTCCGGTATGTAGCCGACCGGCCGCTCATTGAAGACCTCAACGTTTCGGTGCGCCCGGGCGAGCGTGTGGCGATCGTCGGCCCGACGGGCTGCGGCAAGACGACGCTCATTAACCTTCTCATGCGCTTTTACGATGTGAACGGCGGAGAAATCCGCGTGTCGGGCGAGAGAATTACCGATCTCACACGCCGGAGCCTGCGGCAGAATTTCGGTATGGTTTTGCAGGATACATGGATCAAAACCGGAACGGTGCGCGAGAATATCACGCTCGGAAAGCCCGATGCAACCGAAGACGAGATCGTTGCGGCGGCAAAGGCCTGCCATGCGGACGGCTTTATCAGACGCCTTCCCGAAGGATACGACACCGTGATTACCGATGGCGGCGGGCTTCTTTCGCAGGGACAGCGGCAGCTTCTTTGCATTGCGCGCGTGATGCTGGCGCTGCCGCCGATGCTGATTCTCGATGAAGCGACGAGCTCTATCGACACGAGAACCGAGCTCAAGATCCAGCACGCGTTCTCGCAGATGATGACCGGACGGACGAGCTTCATTGTGGCGCACCGGCTCTCGACCATCCGCGAGGCGGACGTGATTCTCGTTATGAAGGACGGGCACGTCATCGAGCAGGGCAAGCACGAGGAGCTTCTGGCACAGAACGGCTTCTATGCGAAGCTCTACAACAGCCAGTTTGAGCAGTAACAGACAGAAAACAGGGGCAGCGCGGAGCATTTTTCCGCGCCGCCCTTGCATTTTTGCCTGAGAATGGTACAATATGGGCAGAACATGGA
This sequence comes from Oscillospiraceae bacterium, assembly GCA_916988195.3. Classification (GTDB taxonomy): domain Bacteria; phylum Bacillota; class Clostridia; order Oscillospirales; family Oscillospiraceae; genus CAG-170. The sequence continues at coordinate 45,545 of CAKASQ030000006.1, read as the reverse complement.
GAGGAGCCAGCACTATGGCAAAGCGCATCACAAGAATCGTCCTGACCGGAGGCCCCGCAGCCGGCAAAACGACGCTCATCAGCCGCATTCTCAAGGAGTTCAAGCAGGACGACGGCTGGAAGGTGATTACGATCCCGGAGACGGCGACGGAGCTTATCTCGGGCTTCGGAATCCGCCCGTTCGGAAACTGTGTGTCGATGCTGGATTTTCAGTATTTTGTCATCGGAGACCAGCTGCATAAAGAAAGGCTGGCGCTCAAGGGCGCCGAGATGGTTCCGGAGGAAAACGTGCTCATCATTTATGATCGGGCGCTGTTTGACGACAAGGCGTATATCACCGACGAGCAGTTCCGGGACATTCTGGCCTATTTCGGAAAGACCGAGCAGGAGGTGCTTGCGGGGTATGACGCGGTTTTGCATCTGGTGTCCTGCGCGAAGGGCGCAGAATTTGCCTATAACTTCGGAAACGAGGCGCGCTATGAGCCGCTCGAGACGGCGCGGGAAAAAGATGAGCTGACGCTCCGGGCGTGGCAGGCGCATCCGAATCTCCGCGTGATCGATAACTCCATCGACTTTGAAGATAAGCTTCGTCGGGGCATCCGCGCGATCTATGACTGCCTCGGCATGCGCGCGCCGCAGGAGGTCTGGCACAAGTATCTGATCGCAATGCCGGATGTGGAGAAGCTGCAAACAGAATTTTCGGCCAGCGCGATCGACATGATGCAGACGTATTTAGTTAAGACGCAGCCGAACGTCGTCCGCCGCATCCGCCAGCAGAAAAACGGGCAGGAATATCTCTATTTCTACACCGAAAAGCGCTACGCGGACAAGGACGCGTGGGAGACGGAAAAGCCGATTACGCAGAAGGAATACGTCCAGTATCTCATGGAGGCCGACACGGCGCTGCACGCGGTGCACAAGACGAAGTACCGCTTTGCGGTCGACGGACGGCGGTTCGAGATCGATGTGTACCCGTTCAGCTGCGAGCGCGCCATCATGCGGGCTGAGCTCCCCGAGGGAAAGGAAGCGCCGGAGCTGTTGCCGGAAATCGAGATCCTGCGCGAGGTCACAGGCGACCCGGCCTACAAAAACAGCAGCCTGGCCAGAGAGCAGAAGCTGTAAACAAAGCGCCTGATGCGTCCGATTTTGCATAATTCCTCCGAATACTGCGTAGGGGGCGATGCCTACATCGCCCCGGCAAATGAAACCGATTTTACGGAAATCTCCGGCGAATTCGTACTTCCCTTGGGTCGATGTGGGCATCGACCCCTACGCGTTTTTTGAAATTTGAACATATTAACATAGAAAATCCCGGATCGTATCGGACGGTCCGGGATTTTGCGGTTTCAGTCAATTTTGATCTGGCACATGCGCATGGCAGAAAGAGCGTTCGCGTGACTTTCGGGTGTGACGCCGGCGCAGCAGGCGCTGTCGACCGAGATGGGAAGCTCAGGGAGGGCACATTTCGTGGAGAGCACATTCGTGATGACGCAGATGTCAGTGCACAGGCCGACGAACTCGGCGGAGCGCAAATCGTTGAGGCTCTTGAGGTACCGCACGAGCGCCTCCGAGCCGAACGAGGGCTTGTCGAAGATCATTGCGCCTGCGGTATCGAGCGCGGGGTCGAGCTGCCAGCCGTCGGTGTTTTCAATGCAGTGGGGCACGGGAAGGTTTTTGCCCTCCTGTGTGTCCAGATAATTTTCGTGGTGCGTGTCGCGGGTGAAGACGATGGTCTTGCCCGCTTTTTTTGCCTGCGCGATTTTTTCGGCCACGCGCGGGACGATGGAAAGCGCTTCTTTGGTGCCAAGCGCGCCGGAAATAAAGTCCTTCTGCATGTCCACAACGACAAGAATGTCCATGATCGATGCCTCCTGTAAGGTTGTTTGAGAAAAGCATAGCACGTTTCGCGAAAAAAACAACCGTTATTTTACTTGACAAGCGGCGGGAGAGTCCGTATACTATGAAAACATAAAATATTTTATATAAAATTTTGAATCTGAATCGGAAAGGAAGTACAGCCATGCTGCATGAGAGCATTTTGAAGCTGTACCGCAGGCTACGGCTCGATGGGTACCGCAAGCTCTTTGGCGCGGTGCAGGAGCGGGAGGGAAGCCTCAGCGCGATGGAGGCGTTTTCGGCGGATCTTATCAATCTGCTCGGAGAGCCGACGCTCCGGCAGTTTGCCGAATACAGCGGCATTTCCCAGCCGAATGCGACCTACAAGGTCAATGCGCTGGCGAGCAAGGGGTATGTGGAAAAAGTCGTATCCGCCCCAGACCGGCGGGAGATCCGGCTGAGAACCGGGAAGAAGTTTGCACAGTATTTTGACGAAGACCGGCCGGTGATCTGCGCGGCGGCGGAGAAGGTGCGCACGCAGTTTTCAGAAGAAGAAATTGACGCGGCGCGGCGGGTGCTGGACGCACTGCTGGAGGCCATGCAGGATGGAACCAGTCAAAAAAGGTGACGCCTTTTTGACACGCGAAGGAAGGAACAGAAATTATGATCGATTTATTTGAAAAGTGCTATAAGCCGGGCATTGCGGACGACGCGAAGGCGCGCGGCATTTATCCGTATTTCCACGCGCTCGAGTCCAAGCAGGATGTGACGGTCATCATGGAGGGCAAGCGGCGGATCATGCTGGGCTCGAACAACTATTTGGGGCTGACGACGAACGAAAATGTCATCCGCGCGGGTGTGGAAGCCTATGAGGCGTTCGGCTCCGGCTGCTCGGGCTCGCGGTTTTTGAACGGAACGCTCAAGCTGCATCTGGAGCTCGAAAAGGAGCTGGCGGCGTTTTTGCGCAAGGATGAGGTTGTGACGTTCTCGACAGGCTTTCAGTCGAACCTCGGCATCATCAGCGCGCTCGTAGGGCTTCGTGACTATGTCATCATGGACAGAGAGAACCACGCAAGTTTATATGACGGGTGCCGCCTTTCCTACGGGACGATGCTCCGCTACCGGCACTCGGACATGCAGGACCTGGAGAAGAAGCTCCAGAAGGTGCCGGAGGGCGCAGGGTGCCTCATTGTGACGGACGGCGTGTTTTCCATGGGCGGAGACATTGCGAACCTGCCGGAAATCTGCCGGCTTGCCAAGCAGTATGGCGCGCGCGTGATGGTCGACGATGCGCATGGCCTTGGCGTCATCGGCGAGGGCGGACGCGGAACGGCGAGCTACTATGGCCTGGAAGACCAAGTGGATGTGTATATGGGCACGTTCTCCAAATCGCTTGCAAGCCTCGGCGGCTATATGGCGGCGTCCAGCCGCGTGGCAGACTACGTGCGGCACAATTCGCGGCCCTTCATCTTCTCCGCGTCCATCCCGCCCGCGAACTGTGCAGCCGCTTTGACGGCGCTGCGGGAGCTGGAGCAGCATCCGGAGCTGGTTGCAAAATTGCAGGAGAACGCGCTGTATTTAAGACGCCGGCTGGAGGAGAACGAAATTAAAATGCGTCCGTCGAACGGCGATATTGTGCCGATCATTCCGATCTACACGTATGAGCCCATCGAGACGCTCACGATTGCGAAGGAGCTCTATGACGCGGGCGTGTATGTCAATTCGTCGCTTCCGCCCGCGGCCGCGCCGCACGAGTGCTTGCTGCGCACGAGCCTGATGGCGACGCACACGCACGCGCTCATCGATGAGGCGGTCGGGATCATGAAGGATGTACTCAGGAGGCATGATTTATAATGGAAAAGATTTGCGTCATCACGGGGGGAACCTCGGGCATCGGAAAATGCACGGCGGAGGCGATGGTGAAAAAGGGATACACGGTCTATGAGCTCAGCCGCCGGGAGGCCGGGAACCCCGGCATGTACCACATTCCGACGGATGTGACAGATCCGGAAGCCTGCCAGCGGGCAATTGACGCGGTTTATTCGCAGGCGGGGAGAATCGACGTGATGATCAACAATGCCGGCTTCGGCATTTCGGGCGCAATCGAGTTTACGCCCATCGAGCAGGCGAAGCGTCAGCTGGACGTGAACTTTTTCGGCATGGTGAACATGAACCACGCCGTCATTCCCGTCATGCGAAAGCAGGGTTTCGGGCGGATTGTGAATCTGAGCTCGGTCGCGGGCGCAATTGCGATTCCGTTTCAGGCGTTTTATTCGGCGAGCAAGGCGGCGATCAACTCGTACACGATGGCGCTGGCGAATGAAATAAAGCCCTTTGGCGTGGAGGTCTGCTGCGTCCAGCCGGGCGATATCCAGACCGGGTTCACGGCGGCGCGGCAGAAGATCGTCATCGGCGACGATATCTATAGCGGCCGGATCTCACGCTCGGTCGCGGGCATGGAAAAAGACGAGACAACCGGTATGAAGCCGGAACAGGCGGGCGCGTTCGTCTGCCATGTGGCAACGAGAAAGGGCGTAAGGCCTGTCAACACGATCGGGCTTTCCTATAAATTCTTCTGCGTTTTGCAGAAGCTTCTGCCGGCGAAGACGCTCAACTGGCTCGTCGGCGTGGTCTACGCGAGATAAGGAACAAACGGGACGGAGCAAGGCCCCCTGCTGGTAAGACAGTAAAACTCAAATTTCTTGGAACAGGCATGATCTCGGTCATGCCTGTTCCGCTTTTAGCAGCTCATCCACGGGAATGTAGCCCACAAGGTCGTACTCGATATGTACCTTCTGCCTGCGCTTGCCGCTGGACTTGTCCGGTGCGTCCACATAGACCGCCTTCACAAGCTCTCTGAGGGCATAGGGGGTCAGTTCCGTGAGGGTGCTGTTCCTCTTTACCCGCTGAACAAACTGCTCTATATTCTCTGCCTGTTGTTCCTGTTCATGTATTTGCTGTTGCAGACCCTTGACCTCGGCTTTGAGGGTTTTCTGTTCCTTGGTATAGTTCTTGCTCATCATCGCAAAGCGTTCATCGTCCAGCCGACCTGCGACATTGTCCTCGTAAATGCGGATGAAAAGGCGGTCAAGCTCGCCGATTCGCTTCTCAGCCTGTGCCAGCCGCTTTTGATACAGCCGCAGCGATTCCTCGCTCTGTATACGGAGTTTTTGCTCCATCTCGGAACGGAAATAGGCCTCGTAGCGAGTGACTACCGATATGACCTCCTGAATATGCTTCCAGACGATCTGTTCCAGCACAACGGCACGGATATAATGTCCGCTGCACTTGTCCTTATTGACACGATGGGTGGAGCAGATGAAGAAGTCCTGCCTCTTTTCAAAATAGCTGGTGGTGGAGTAGTAGAGCTTCTTCTGCTTTTTCAAGATAATGTGGCATATTTCAGAGAATTAGTATAATCGGTTTATTCGCTCCGTTTGGGTCACTTTTCCTGCATGTAAAATAGTGATGCTTATTCAAGCAAAAATTTATGCTGCTATGTATAATGACTTCATCGTAAAGTGATTCTCTGATCCGTATAATCAATATGTTGAAATGTGGCCTTTTTCATGTTTCAAACTTAATCTATGTGAATAAATGAAGCCAGATATGCTCACTTTTGAACAAAGCCACACAGAGGGGAAAACAAGCAAATTTCAACTCTCAGATGTACAAAAACAGGCAGCACCCAACCGAAGCTGAGTGCCGCCTGTTTTGTTGTCCAATCCTGCTTAGCAGATGCCGATTTTGTAGTTTTCTCAAATTACTGTCTTATCGGCACACGGCAAATCCGCCCCGTTTTTTTGCGGGCTTTGCCGGGAATAAAGGCACGGCGGCGGGGGAAGACTGATTGTGGCGGAACGAGCAGAAATGCGTCTTGTAATTTTGAACAAAAAACGTTTCCAATTTGCATCAAAGTGCTGAATTATCAGAAAACGCAAAATTTTCTCTTCCCAAAGACAAAAAATGTAGTATAATATGGGCAATGGAGATGGAAACGTTTCCAGCATGATGGCAATCATGTGAAAATTAACAGGAGGAATTACCAATGAAAAAGCTTATCGCATTGTTCCTGGCGCTGGTTCTGGCGCTTGGTCTGATGGCTTGCGCATCGTCCGCCAACACCGAGACGACCACGCAGCCGGCCGAGACGACCGCTCCCGCCGAGGAAACCAAGACCGAAGAAGCGGCTCCCGCCGAGGAAGCCACCGAAGAGGCTGCTCCCGCAGCTGCCGGTTCCGTCTACTGGCTGAACTTCAAGCCGGAGTCTGACGAAACGCTCCAGAAGGTCGCTGCCATGTACACCGAGAAGACCGGTGTTCCGGTCACGGTCGTGACCGCCGCTTCCGGCACGTACAACGAGACCCTGACCGCTGAGATGGACAAGAGCAAGATGCCCACGCTGTTCGTCGTCGGCAACCAGGCTGCTATCTCCACCTGGGGCGACTACTGCTACGATCTGACCGGCACGCCCATCGCCAACGAGCTGACAACCGACGCTTACAACCTCTATGACGAGGACGGCAAGCTCTGCTCCATCGGCTACTGCTACGAGTGCTACGGCATCATCGTCAACAAGAAGCTTCTCTCCGAGGCCGGCTATGACATCGCCGACATCAAGAACTTCGAGGCTCTGAAGACCGCTGCCGAAGACATCCACGCCCGCGCTGCCGAGCTTGGCTTCGACGCATTCACCTCTTCTTCCATGAGCTCGGACTCCAGCTGGCGCTTCACCGGCCACATGGCAAACCTCGAGTACTACTATGAGTCCGTGGACGATCCCGCTGCTTGGGAATCTTGCCCGGCTACCATCACCGGCAAGTATATGCAGAACTACAAGAACCTGTGGGATCTGTACATCAACAACTCTGCAACGAATCCTGCCGATCTGGCTGCCGGCGGCTTTGACGCACAGGCTGAGTTCGCAGAGGGCAAGGCTGTGTTCTATTCGCAGGGCAACTGGGAATGGTCCGCTCTCCAGGAGAAGGGCATGAACGCTGACGATCTGACCATGATCCCGTACTACTGCGGCGTGGACGGCGAAGAAAAGGCCGGCCTCAACTGCGGCACCGAGAACTGCTGGGCTGTCAACGCAGAGGCTTCCGAGGAAGACATTCAGGCGACCCTCGACTTCATGTACTGGATGGTCACGGACGCTGACGCTTCGCGTCTTCTCGTCGACTCCTTCGGTGTTATGCCTTACAAGCAGGCTGTCGAGTCCACCAACCCGTTCCTGAAGATCGCGAACGAGTACACCGAAGAAGGCAACTATGTCATGCCTTGGGTCACCAACTTCCAGCCGAACGTTGACGCTTACCGCGAAGCGCTCGTCGCTGCCATGAACCAGTACGACGCCGACCAGACTGACGCCAACTGGGAGCTCGTGAAGACTGCGTTTGTCGACGGCTGGGCAGTGCAGTATCAGGCCGCCAACGGTTAACGATTGACGAGTCTTTTGCCGATCGCGCAGAAGCGTGCATAACTGAATGAACTTTGGACGGGGCGAGCATGCCGCTCGCCCCGTTTTCCAAAACAGGGAGCTTTCTCCCGATACCATGCCGGGCGCTGCATGAGGCGTCCGGCGTGCGATGAAATCACGCGGAAGGCCCGGAGCACCGGAAACGGGGCGGACTTTCCATAAAAAGATGAGGAGTGAGGATGTTGAAGCGTAGAAGAGATCCAGCAGCGGTCAACAGCCGCCTGATTCGAAGACCGATTCAGCGAATGTTCTGGCTGTTTTTGCTTCCGATGACGGGAGCGTTCTGCATCGGGTTCGTGTATCCGTTTTTGAAGGGCCTGTTTTTGTCCTTCTGCAAGTTCAAGACGACGAGCAAGTGGACGTGGGTAGGCCTTGCAAACTACGGAAAGGCCTTTGCAGACGAAAGCTTCCGGTATTCGTTCGGCTACACGGCGATCTTCGCCATTGTGTCGCTGATCATCATCAACGTCCTCGCCTTCGCGGTAGCCTACGCGCTGACGCAGGGTATCAAGGGAACGAACGTGTTCCGGACGGTCTTCTTCATGCCGAACCTCATCGGCGGTATTGTACTGGGCTACATCTGGAGCATGATCTTCGACGGCATTCTGAGCCATTACGGAACGTCGATTCTGCTCAACACAAAGATCGGCTTCTGGGGGCTTATCATCCTCATGTGCTGGCAGCAGATCGGCTATATGATGATCATTTACATTGCCGGATTGCAGGCTGTGCCGGAGGATATGCTGGAGGCCGCGAAGATCGACGGCGCGAACAAGTGGCAGACGCTCTGGAAGGTCACGATCCCGAACGTGATGCCGTCCATTACGATCTGCATGTTCCTGACCTTAACGAACGGCTTCAAGCTCTTTGACCAGAACCTCGCGCTCACGGGCGGCCAGCCGTATATCATCAATCCCGACGGCACGACGGTCCACACGACGGAGATGCTGGCGCTCAACATTTACAACACCTTCTACGGCCAGAACGCAAACGCGCGCGGCACGGCGCAGGCCAAGGCGGTTCTGTTCTTCATTCTGGTTGCGGCCATCGGCCTCATCCAGCTGAGTGCAACACGGAAAAAGGAGGTCCAGCAGTGATGAAAAACAGCGCATTATCCAAGGAAAAGCAGGCCAAGCGGGCGCTGACGATCTTCTTCTCGGTGCTCTGCGTGTTCTACGTGATGCCGGTTCTGCTGGTGCTGCTCAACTCCTTCAAGGTCAATACGTTTGTCAAGACCGATACCTTCGGCTGGCCGCACGGCGAGAGCTTCGCGGGCTGGAGCAACTTTGTAAAGGGCATGACGTTCGGCAACTATCCGTTCTGGAAGTCGGCGCTTTACAGCGTGATCATTACGGTTCTGTCGACGGCGCTGATTCTGCTGTTTACGTCGATGGCGGCGTGGTATATTTCGCGCGTGAACTCCGTTCTTTGCCGCGTGATCTACTATCTTTGCGTGTTCTCGATGGTCGTGCCGTTCCAGATGGTCATGTTTACGCTGTCGAAAACGGCCGATACGCTGAAATTAAATACGCCGTGGACGATCCCGGTCATCTATCTGGGCTTTGGCGCAGGACTGGCGGTTTTCATGTTCACGGGCTTCGTGAAGGCGATTCCGCTGGACATTGAAGAGGCGGCGGCGATTGACGGCTGCGGCCCGCTGCGGACCTATTTCTCGGTTGTGCTGCCGATGCTGAAGCCCACCATGATCTCGGTCGGCATTCTGGAGATTATGTGGATCTGGAACGACTACCTGCTTCCGTATCTGGTGCTCGACCGGACGAACTATCTGACGATTCCGATTCACATCCAGTACCTCAAGGGAAGCTACGGCACGGTCGACCTCGGCGCGACGATGGCGCTCATTCTGCTGTCGATTATCCCGGTCATTGTGTTCTATCTGACGTGCCAGAAGCACATCATCAAGGGCGTGGCCGCGGGCGCAGTCAAAGGATAAGGCAGAAAAACGGAAGGGGAGTGACCCGGTTGACCATCAAGGACTTAGCCAAGCTCAGCGGGTACTCGCTGGGAACCGTATCGCGTGTGCTCAACAATCAGCCGAACGTCTCCGAGCAGGCGCGGAAAACCATTCTGGCGCTCGTCGAGGCGCACGGCTTTGAGCGCAATGCGAGCGCGCAGTTACTCAAGCAGCAGCGGACAAAGAGCGTTCTCATCGTTGTCAAGGGCACGTCCAACGAGATGTTCGCGGCGATGGTGGAAAAGCTCCAGTCGCTGTTTGCGGACACCGACCACCCCGTCATTGCCGACTTCATCGATGAAGACGACAACGAGGTCCGGCGGGCGGCGCAGCTGTGCCGGGAGAGAAAGCCGAGCGGCGTTCTGTTTCTCGGCGGCAACAACGAAAACTTCCGGGGCGATTTCGGCAGGATCGACGTGCCGAGTGTGGTCGTGACGAACGACGCGCATGAGCTGGGGTTTTTGAACCTCTCGAGCGTCTCGACCGACGACTGCAAGGGCGCGGCCTGCGCGGTGGAGCATCTGCTTGCCTGCGGACACCGGGATATTATCGTTCTCGGCGGCGACCGCGCAATTTCCGACACCAGCGCCAAGCGCTATGAGGGCTGTGTCGAAGCGTTCCGGAAAAACGGCTTGACATTTGACGATGAAACGATGTATTATACCGGCCGGTATTCGTATGAATTCGGCTACAACGGCATGAAGCAGGTACTGTGCGAGCGGAAGAAGCTCACAGCGGTGTTCGCGATGGCGGACGTGATCGCAATCGGCGCGATCCGGGCGCTGTTTGATGAGGGACTTCGCGTGCCGGAGGACATTTCTGTCGCGGGCTACGATGGGCTTCGCATTGGCGGCTACTTTGTGCCGAAGCTGACGACCATCGCGCAGTCGGTGGATCTACTGGCGGAACGCTCGTTTGATCTGCTGCTTTCTTGCATGCAGGGCGCGCAGGCGCAGCACCTGACGGTGCCATTCCGCTTACTGACGCGGCAGAGCGTCCGGCAAATCACAGAAATAGAGGGATGATTATGGAACGAAGCAGCGGAATCCTGCTGCATATCACGTCCTTGCCGTCGAAATACGGCATTGGCAACCTCGGCAAAGAGGCTTACGCGTTTGTGGATTTTCTCAAACAGGCGGGGCAGAAATACTGGCAGATCCTGCCGCTTTGCCCGCCGGGGTATGGAGATTCGCCGTATCAGGGCTTCTCGACGTTTGCGGGCAATCCGTATCTGATTGACCCGGAGCAGCTGGTCGAGCGCGGCTGGCTGCGGCAGGAAGTATTGGACAGCGTAGAGTGGTCACAGCGGGACGATCAGGTCGACTTCCGGAAGATGTATGACGAGCGGCTGCATATGCTGCAGGCGGCATTTCACGGCTTCCGGGAGGATATGCCCGCCGACTTTGCCGCATTCACAGAGCAGGAGGCAAGCTGGCTTCCGGAGTACGCGCTGTTCATGGCGATCAAGGCGCATTTTGAAGACCGTCCGTGGCTCGAGTGGCCGGCGGATATCCGGCTGCATCAGCCGCAGGCGCTGGCGTACTACCGCGAGCTGCTCTCGCTCGATGTGCAGTTCCACTGCTTTTTGCAGTATGTGTTCCATGAGCAGTGGCAGAAATTAAGAGCCTATGCGCATAAAAACGGTGTGAAGATCATCGGCGACGTGCCGATCTATGTGCCGCTCGATTCGGCGGACGTGTGGGCGCACCCGGAGAATTTCCAGCTGGGAAGAACGAGGCGGCCCAAATGCGTGGCCGGCTGTCCGCCCGACGGGTTCAGCAAAAACGGGCAGTACTGGGGCAATCCCATTTACGATTGGGAGCGCATGGAGCAAAGCGGCTTTTCGTGGTGGCTCCAGCGAATCGGCGCGGCGGGGCGAAATTATGATGTGGTGCGCATCGACCATTTCCGCGGCATCGAGAGCTATTGGAGCATTCCCGCCGTCAACAAGACCGCGCGTAAGGGACACTGGGTCAAGGGTCCGGGCATGAAGCTCGTCGGCGCGATCCAAAGCGCATACCCCGACATTGCGTTTATCGCGGAGGACTTGGGGTTCCTCACGCCGGAGGTCTTGCAGCTGGTGGAGGACTCCGGCTGGCCGGGAATGAAGGTTCTGGAATTTGCGTTCGACCCGCGCGAGCCGAGCAATTATCTGCCGCATAAATACGGGGAAAACTGCATCTGCTACACGGGGACGCACGACAACGAGACGCTCCGGCAGTGGTGCGCGGGAATCTCGCCGGAATCCGACGCTTACGCGAGAGAATATCTCGGGATTTCCAAGGAGGACGATCTGGCGAAGGCCATCATCGAGGCGGGCGCCGGCTCGAAGGCGAAGCTCTTTGTCGCGCAGATGCAGGACTATCTCGGCCTCGGCGGAGAAGCCCGCATGAACGAGCCCGGCACGCTCAAGCCGGAAAACTGGCGCTGGCGGATGCTCCCGGGGCAGGCGAGCGAAGAACTGGCACAGGAAATTTACCGTTTGACACGGGGTACAAAACGCGTATAATACGTAACATAAATCGCAGCCCGCGCCGTCTGCGAGACGGCGCGGGCCGCTTGTTTTGAATCTGGACCGAAGGGTCAAAGTTTGGAGAGTGTGTATGAATAACGAAGTAGAACGAATTGTACAGCAGACCGAAGCGCTTCTGCGCCTGCGCCATGAGGAAACGTTACAGGAGACCACGCCGCAGCGGCTGCATGAATGCCTGGGCGAGGTCGTGATGATGCAGATCAACGACAGCTGGGTCAAGACGAAGAAGCGTCAGACCGCAGGCCGCCGCGCATTTTATTTTTCGGCGGAGTATCTGGTCGGAAGACTTGTCTACAGCAACCTCTTTAACCTCGGCATTCTGGACGAGGTCAGAAAGGCGTTTCAGGAAAAGGGCGTCGACCTTGCGTGCCTCGAGGAGATCGAGGACGCGGCGCTGGGCAACGGCGGCCTCGGACGGCTCGCGGCATGCTTTTTGGACAGTGCGGCGACCTGCGACGTGCCTCTGACGGGCTACGGCCTTCGCTACCGGTTCGGTCTTTTCAAGCAGAGCTTTGAAAACGGCAGCCAGCGCGAGAACGCCGACGACTGGACGAAGTTCGGAGATCCGTGGAGCCACAGGCGCGACAAGCTGGCCGTAAAGGTCGACTTTGCGAACCAGTCGGTCATCGCGGTTCCGTATGATATGCCGGTCATCGGCTATGAAAACGGGACGATCGGGACGCTCCGGCTCTGGCAGTGCGAGGCGGAGAAGGAGCTCGACTTTGACGCGTTTAACGCGCAGAATTACGTGAAGGCGCTCGAGACGAAGAACAAGGCCGAGGACATTACGCGCGTTTTGTATCCGAACGACTCGACGTTGGAAGGAAAGCAGTTGCGCATCAAGCAGCAGTATGTGCTTTCCAGCGCGTCGCTGCAGGATATTTTGAGAAGCTTCCGCGAGAACCACGGCTGCGATTATTACAGGCTCCCGGAGTTTGACGCGGTGCAGCTCAACGACACGCATCCGGCGATGGCGATTCCCGAGCTCATCCGACTGCTGCAGCTCGAGGGCATGGACTTTGCGTCCGCGTTCCAGATCGCCGCGCGCGTGTTCTCCTACACGAACCACACTGTCATGGGCGAAGCGCTCGAGAAGTGGGACATGGAGCTTCTGCGCTCTGTCGTGCCGGAAATCTGCGACATCATCGAGAAAATCGACACCCGGCTCAAGCAGGAGCACCCGAATAGCGGCCTTTTCATCATCAAAGATCATCAGGCGCATATGGCGAACCTGTCGGTCTACGTGTCGACGGCGGTCAACGGCGTGGCGCGCATTCACTCGGAAATTCTCAAAAATGACCTTTTCAAGGACTGGTACAAATTCTACCCCGAGCGCTTCCAGAATAAGACCAACGGCATTACACCCCGGCGCTGGCTCGGCCTTTGCAACCCGGAGCTCTGCGGGCTCATCGAGAGCAAGGTCGGCACGGGCTTTTTGACGGAGCTTGATAAGCTCGAGGGGCTCAAGAACGGGCTCGACGAGATGACCATCAAGCAGTTTAACGCCATTAAGCTCGAGAAGAAGCGGCAGCTCTGCGCGGTCATTGAGGAGCACGAGGGCGTGAAGCTTGACCCGAGCTTCGTCTTTGACGTGCAAGTCAAGCGGCTTCACGAGTATAAGCGTCAGCTCATGAACGCGCTTTCGGTCATGGATATCTACTTCGGCCTCAAGGACGGCTCAATTCAGGACTTTACGCCGACCGCGTTCATTTTCGGTGCGAAGGCCGCGCCCGGCTATGTGCGCGCGAAGGCCATTATCCGGTATATTAACCGTGTGGCAGAGCTTGTGAACAACGACCCGGCGGTTGCGGATAAGATGAAGGTTGTGTTCGTGCAGAACTACAACTGCTCGTACGCAGAGCACATCATTCCGGCGGCGGATATCTCTGAGCAGATTTCGCCTGCTGGCACGGAGGCATCCGGCACGGGCAACATGAAGCTGATGCTGAACGGCGCGGTCACGCTCGGGACGATGGACGGCGCGAACGTCGAAATCGTTGAGCGCGCGGGACTCGAGAATAATTATATCTTCGGCGCGAGCGTCGAGGAGATCAACGACATCCGCGAGAGCTACTGCGCGCGTGATGTGTATAACAGCAATCCGCGCATCCGCCGTGCGGTCGATACGCTTGTGAACGGCACGGTTCCGACGGATTCCGAACTGCGCGAGCTCTACACGTCGCTGCTCGACGGCGCAAGCTGGCACCGGCCGGACCACTACTTCCTCCTCAAGGACCTGCCCTCTTACCAGCAGGCGAGACTGCAGGCAAACCGCGACTACCGCGACCGCGTGGAGTTTGGCCGCAAGTGCCTGATGAACGTCGCGTCGGCGGGCTACTTCTCGTCCGACCGAACCATCCGGCAGTACGCGAAGGAGATCTGGAAGCTCTGACCGTAAGAGGAAGGGATTAGAGCCGCAAAAAATTGCGTAGGGGTCGATGCCTCCTACATCGACCCGGCAAAATGCACCGTTTTTTTTCGGGGATTTCCGGCAAATTCGTAATTGCCCAATGGGGCGATGTGGGCATCGCCCCCTACGGACATTCCGGAAGTGCACGGAACCTTTGCAAGGGCGGACAGAGTCGTCCGCCCCTACGAAGAGCAATGTGTTTTGAGCGGTGGAAAGAAGCTTGACAGACTGAGCCCCGGGCAGCGCCCGGGGCTTTTGTGGGATTTGGAAGAAGGGAGTGCAATATGATTTTTGATTGGATTCTGCGCGGCGGAACGGTGATCGACGGGAGCGGGAAGGAAGGCTTTTTGGCGGACGTTGGCATTCTGGACGGCAAAATCGCAGCGGTCGGGGACCTATCGGGCGCGCAGGCAAAAAGCACGCTCGATGTGACGGGACGGCTTGTTACGCCGGGCTTTATCGACATCCACAGGCACGCGGACGCGGCGCTTTTCCGGGAAGGCTTCGGCGACGCGGAGCTCTTTCAGGGACTGACGACGATCGTCAACGGCAACTGCGGGCTTTCGATCGCGCCGAGCGGCGGCGCGTTTCAAACGGATATTTTCGACTATCTGACCTCTGTGACGGGAAGGCCGGAGGAGCAGATGCGGACGGAGTCGATGGGCTCGTACTTGCAGGCGGTAAAAGAGCAGAGGCTCGCGGTCAACATCGGCATGCTGACAGGCGGCGGGACGATGCGCGCGCAGGCGGCTGGCTTCGGCGTGCAGCGATTAGACGACGTGCATTACCGGAGAATTCACGCGGCCATCGAGCAGGCTTTGGCGGACGGCGCGCTCGGCGTGTCGCTGGGACTTGGGTACGCGCCGGAGTGCTTTTATACGACGGAAGAACTCATCCGGGCGCTCGCACCGCTGCAAAATTCCGGGATTCCCATCACCGTCCACATGCGGCAGGAGGGAAGCGGCGTGGAGGCGGCGCTTGAAGAAATGATTGCGGTCGGAAAAGTGCTTCATACACCGGTCGAGATCAGCCACTTAAAATCCATCGGAAAGGCGAACTGGCACCGGTCGACGCCCAATATGCTGCGCCGGATGGCGCGGGCGCGGGAGAACGGCGTGGAGATTTTCTGCGACGCGTACCCGTATACGGCGGGCTCGACACAGCTCATTCACATCCTGCCCCCGGAGTGCCAGGAGGGCGGACTCGACGCACTCAGCGAGAACTTGAGAAAACCCTCGTTCCGGGCGCAGATCAGAAGGCGCATGGAGACGGGAAGCGACTTTGAAAATATCTCGCTGCTGGTCGGCTGGGAGAACATTGTCGCGTCTAGCGTCACGAGGCCGGAAAACAAAATTTACGAGGGAAGGTCGATTGCGGAAATTGCCGCCATGCAGCAAAAAGACCCCTTTGACTGCGCGTTTGATTTGCTTGCCGACGAGCGGTGCGCGGTGAGCATGATCGATTTTATTACCGCCGAGGAGGATATTGCGGCAATTTTGCAGGACGATACGACCTGCGTCATTTCCGATGCGACATATCCCACCGAAGGACTGGTGCATCCGAGAGTGTACGGAACGTTTGTGCGGCTGTTTGAGCGGTACGTGCGCGCGGGGGTGCTGCCGGTATGCAAAGCGGTGCAGAAGGTGACGGGGCTGCCGGCTGCGCGGCTGCGTCTTTCCGTCAAGGGCAGACTTCAGCCGGGGATGGACGCGGATATCAATGTGTTCGCGCTGGAAGGACTTCATGAGGCGGGAACGTATCAGGAGCCGAGACAGCTCGCGCAGGGAATGGAGCACGTGTTTGTTGCAGGAGAACCTGCAATTCTTCATGGAAAGCGCAGGCCCTCATTTTGTGGGAAGGTGTTGGAACGGGTGAAATTCTGACATTGGAAGGCGCAAGCCTGAAATTTGGAAGTCCAACCGCTAAAATGTTCGAAACTATGAAAAATGTAAATATAACAGCGCATAGAGCGGCTCTTTTTGGCAAAAATAATACTGGACACCTGCTTTCAAATGGACTATAATTTGAAAGAATGATGAATGAATGTGTAGTTTCGTGTCCGGTTTGCCGCTTGGCGCGCCGGCGATAAAATAAGGAGGAAATTATTCATGTCTGTTAAAGTTGCGATCAATGGTTTTGGACGTATCGGCCGTCTGGCATTCCGTCAGATGTTCGGCGCGGAAGGCTACGAGGTTGTCGCCATCAACGACCTGACTTCCGCCAAGATGCTGGCGCATCTGCTGAAGTACGACTCCACGCAGGGCAACTATGTTGCGCAGGGTCATACCGTTGATTTCCACGAGGGCGAAGGCGAAGACAACTACATCGTTGTCGACGGCAAGAAGATCGTCATCTACAAGGTGCCGAATGCTGCGGAACTGCCCTGGGGCAAGCTGGGCGTTGACGTTGTGCTCGAGTGCACCGGCTTCTACACCAGCAAGGCAAAGGCACAGGCTCATATCGACGCAGGCGCCCGCAAGGTCGTTATCTCCGCTCCGGCTGGCAACGATCTGCCCACCATCGTCTATAACGTCAACCACAACACCCTGACCAAGGAAGACAAGATCATCTCCGCTGCTTCCTGCACCACCAACTGCCTGGCTCCGATGGCGAAGGCTCTGAACGATCTGGCTCCGATCGAGTCCGGCATTATGTGCACCATTCACGCTTACACCGGCGACCAGATGCCGCTCGACGGCCCGCAGAAGAAGGGCGACCTTCGCCGCTCCCGCGCCTGCGCTGTCAACATCGTTCCGAACTCCACCGGCGCTGCAAAGGCCATCGGCCTGGTCATCCCGGAGCTGAACGGCAAGCTGATCGGCGCTGCCCAGCGTGTTCCTACCCCCACCGGCTCCACCACGATCCTGAACGCCGTCGTCAAGGGCACTGTCACCGTTGAGCAGGTCAACGCACAGATGAAGGCTGAGGCTACCGAGTCCTTCGGCTACAACACCGACGAGATCGTCTCCTCCGACATCATCGGCATGCGCTTCGGCTCCCTGTTCGATGCAACGCAGACCATGGTTCTGCCGCTGCCGAACGGCGACACGCAGGTTCAGGTCGTCTCCTGGTACGACAACGAGAACTCCTACACCAGCCAGATGGTCCGTACGATCAAGTACTTCTCCGAGCTCGGCTAACGCAATAAAAAACGGCAGCACAGCGTGCTGCCGTTTTTTTATTGGGAAATGCACTTCGACTGCGCGCAAGCTTTTCACGTGCTGCGTGAAAAGCTCACACTTGCGAAGTGATAGGTATGTTTCCGGTCGGCAGAGCCGCCGGATAACATGGATTTCCATTTTATTTCGCCCTGCGGGGCGAAACTCTGCGAGGCGGACACGAAAAAGGGACGTCAACTGGCAATAGCGACAAAGCTTTGGGCGGATTTTCTGCTTGCGAAGCGAGCTGAAACGTGGTAAAATCTTACCATAGACCAATGGCAGCAAGGAGGACGACGGATGCAGCGGTTTTTGTTTCCGAGATGGAATACCGGAGCATCGAAGGGCGCGTGCGCGGCGTGCGTCCGGGGCTCGTTCGGCCTTGGACAAATGGGTCTTTTTATGTGCTTTTGATGCAGCCGATTCCCGTAGGCGGGAGTTGGCTGTTTGCGTTTCTAGGGGCGCGTCGGTAGGGCTTGGCTATGCCCCCTAAACAAGAGAAAGAGGTCAGTCTATGGAGCAGTTTCAGGTGTTTTTGGAGCAATTTCACACGAGCGGCGCGGCGGACGCGTACAGGTATCTCGGGTGCCACCCGGAGGTGCGCGAAGGCGTAAACGGATTTGTCTTCCGGACTTGGGCGCCGCAGGCGCAGTCGGTTCGCGTGACGGGAGATTTCAACTTCTGGAATGAGGAGGACCTTCCGATGCAGCCGGTCGGCTGCGGCGTGTGGGAGGTGTTTTCCAAATTCGCAAAGGCAGGCCAGCGCTATAAGCTCTGCGTCAAGACAAAAGACGGCCGGACGATCTATAAGACGGACCCCTACGGAAACCGCTGCGGGGTGCTGCCGGATACGGCGAGTATCATTGAGGCGGAAGATGGCTTTGTGTGGCACGACAGCCTGTATAGAGCCCGGCGCAGAAAGGAAAACGTCCTTCGGCGGCCGGTCAATATTTACGAGGTGCACGCGGGCTCGTGGAAGCGGCACGAGGACGGAAGCGTTCTGAGCTTCCGGGAGCTGGCTGGCGAGCTTCTTCCCTACGTGAAGGACATGGGCTATACGCACGTGGAGCTGCTGCCGATTATGGAATATCCCTACGACCCCTCGTGGGGCTATCAGATCACGTGCTACTACGCGCCGACGCACCGGTACGGCACACCGCAGGACCTCAAGTATTTCATCGACGAGGCGCACAAGCGGGACATCGGCGTGATTCTCGATTGGGTGCCGGCGCATTTTCCGAAGGATGGGAACGGGCTCTATGAATTTGACGGTACGTGCTGCTATGAGCTCTCCGACCCCGCGATGAACGAGCACCCCGACTGGACGACGCGGATCTATGATTACGGCAAGCCCGAGGTGCGCTCGTTTTTGATCTCGAATGCCTGCTACTGGCTCACGCAGTTTCATGCTGACGGTATCCGGGTCGACGCGGTGGCCTCGATGCTGTATCTCGACTATAACCGGCCAAACTACAAGCCGAACCGGTTCGGCGGGCGCGAAAACCTGGAGGCCATCGACTTTCTGCGGCAGCTGAACGCGGCGGCGTTTCAGGCGGAGCCGTCGGTCATGATGATCGCCGAGGAGTCGACTGCGTTTCCGCTCATCACAAAGCCCGACTACGACGGGGGACTGGGGTTCCTGTTCAAGTGGAACATGGGCTGGATGAACGATATGCTGCGGTATATGTCGCTCGATCCGCTGTACCGTAAGGGAGACCACAACGCGCTCACGTTCTCCATGACCTACGCGTTTTCCGAGAATTTTATTTTGCCCTTGAGCCACGACGAGGTGGTGCACGGAAAATGTTCGCTGATCGGGAAAATGCCCGGCAATTACGACGATAAATTCAACAACCTTCGTGTACTCTATGCCTATCAGATGGCACACCCGGGGAAGAAGCTCAACTTCATGGGAAGCGAATTTGCGCAGTTCATCGAATGGAACTTCAAGCAGGGACTCGACTGGCTGCTGCTCGGCTATGAGAAGCACGAGAAGATGCAGCATTTTGTCAGGACACTCAACCAGTTTTATCTGGAGCACCGCGAGCTGTGGGAGAACGACTCCGACTGGGGCGGGTATGAATGGATCGAGCCGGACGACCGGGACAACTCCGTCATCGCCTTCCGCCGGAAGGACCGGAAGGGGCGGGAACTTGTCGTCGTCTGCAATTTCTGCCCCGTGCTGCGGGAAAACTACCGGCTGGGTCTTCCGAAGCAGGGCTGGTATGTTCCGGTTCTCAATACCGACGACGAGGCATTCGGCGGATACGGGTTTAAACCAGAGATCGTCCGCACAGAGAAAACGCCTTCGCACAATCAGAAGCAGAGCGGCCTGTTCCGCATCCCGCCGATGAGCGTCTGCTTCTACCGATACACGCGCGCCAGACCCCAAACGAAACCGTAACGCAAGAGGAGGAAACAGAAATGCAATTTCAGAAAAAGCGTTGTGTCGCGATGCTGCTGGCAGGCGGGCAGGGAAGCCGCCTGATGGTTCTGACGGAGAATACGGCAAAGCCCGCGGTTCCCTTCGGCGGCAAATACCGGATCATTGATTTCCCGCTGTCCAACTGCGTCAACTCCAAGATCGATACCGTCGGCATTCTGACGCAGTATCAGCCGCTGGAGCTGAACGAATATATCGGAAACGGCCAGCCGTGGGGCCTCAACTCCTCACACGGCGGCGTGCAGGTGCTGCCGCCCTACGCCAAGAGCAAAAACTCCGAATGGTACAAGGGCACGGCGAACGCCATCTACCAGAACATTGGCTTTATCCAGCGCTACAACCCGGATAACGTCCTCATCCTCTCGGGCGACCATATCTACAAGATGGACTACGCGGCGATGCTGAAGTTCCATGAGAGCATGGACTCGGACTGCACGATTGCCGTGCGCGACGTGCCCTTAAAGGAAGCGTCCCGCTTCGGCATTATGAACACGCGCGAGGATGGCTCGATCTACGAGTTTGAGGAGAAGCCCAAGGTTCCGAAATCGACGAACGCGTCGATGGGCATTTATATCTTCAAGTGGAGCGTTCTGAAAGAGTTCCTCGAGGCGGATGAAGCCGACCCCACGAGCGAAAACGACTTTGGCAAGAACATTATCCCGGCGCTGCTTTCTTCCGGCCATCGGCTGTTTGCCTATCAGTTTGATGGATACTGGAAGGACGTGGGCACGATCTCGAGCCTCTGGGAGGCGAACATGGACCTGCTCGGCAAGCACCCGGCATTCGATATCTACGGTCCGGAAGGTCACAAGATCTACGCCAGAAATGCGACGAAGCCCGCAAGCTACATTGCAAAATCGGCGGAGCTGCATGAGAGCTTTGTAGCCGACGGCTGCGAAATTTATGGCATGATCGAGCACTCGGTCATCTCGACCGGCTGCACGGTCGGCAAGGGCGCGGAGGTCATCGACAGCGTGATCATGCCGGACGTGGTGATTGAAAACGGCGCATCCATCCGCAACGCGATCATTGCCGAGGGCTGCGTTATCCGTGCGGGGGCGAAGATCGGCGGAGACGTCGAAAACGGCGAGCGGCGCATCAGCGTCATCGGCAAGGAGAAGGAAATTTCCGAGGGCACGGTCATTGAGCCGGGCGCGATCGTCTGATGGAAGGGGGACGCGAACATGGAAGCAATGGGCATTATTTTCTCGAACATCTATGACAGCAAGATGGGAAACCTCACCTGGGAGCGCACCTCGGGCTCGATTCCGTTCGGCGGGCGCTACCGGCAGATTGACTTTGTGCTCTCGAACATGAGCAACTCCGGTATCCGGAACATCGGCATCATCACAAAATATAATTACCAGTCGCTGATGGACCATCTGGCGAATTGCGAGGACTGGGACCTGCATCTGGGCGAAAACGTGCGATTTTTGCCGCCGTACGCAACGGGACACACGGGCGCGTACCGCGGAAAGCTCGAGGCGCTGCAAACGGCGCTGCCGGTTTTAGAGCGAAGCGACGCGGAATATGTCATTTTGTCGGATACGACGGTTCTGTGTGCGATCGACTTCGCGGAGGTCGTTGACGCGCATGTGGCTTCCGGGTGTGATCTGACAGTGGTAGCAAAGGCGGGAAGAGCCGACGGACGGCGCACGCAGACGCTGGCATTGAAGGTAGACGACAGCGGAAAGGTCGTCGATCTGGCGGTTGACTACTGCGCGCCGAAGGATTATCTTTCCGGTATGAGCATGTTTGTCATCGAGCGCAAGAAGCTTCTGAACATCATCCAGGAGCTTGTGCCGCACGGAAAGTGCTATTTCGAGCGGGATTTCGTGCTGCCGCAGTACAACGAGGGAAAGCTCTCCGTGAACGTCTATTCGTTCCAGAATATTGCGCTCTTTAACGAGAGCTTGCAGGAGTTTTATGAGAACAATTTGAAACTTCTCGACCAGGATGTGCGGCACAGCCTGTTTCGGACGAATCTTCCGATCTACACGAAGGTCCGTGACTCGGTGCCGACACTGTTTGGCGAGCACGGACAGGCCTCCGACTGCCTTGTGGCCGACGGCTGCCATATCTTCGGAAACGCGAACCATTCGGTCATTTTCCGCGAGGTCGATCTGGACGAGGATACGCAGGTGGAGAGCTCGGTTCTGATGCAGGGAAGCAAGGTCGGCGCGCGCTCGCAGCTGCGCTATGTGATTTTGGATAAAAATGTTACTGTCAAGCCGGATACCAGACTCCAGGGTACGCCGGAACATCCGCTTTATATCAGCAAAGGAGTTACCGTATGAAAATTGCAATGGTCGCTTCCGAGGCCGCCCCGTTTGTCAAGACGGGCGGCCTTGGCGATGTCATGCAGGCGCTGCCGCAGGCATTATCGGAAATCAAGAATAACGAAGTGAGCGTGTTTATCCCGTTCTATGACCGGATCAAATATTCGGGGAAATACGACGTGGAATTTCTGGGCTACTTCGACGTGCCGCTGGCTTGGCGGCGGGAATACGTGGGGCTTTTGCGGCTCAAGAGCCGGAGAAAAAAGCTCAGGATCTATTTTATTGACAACGAGCACTATTTCTGCCGCGGCTGCGTGTATGGGTGCGCGGACGATGGAGAGCGGTACGCGTATTTTGCAAAGGCGGCGCTTGCATCCATGGCGTTCATCGGCCTGCAGCCGGATATCATTCATTGCCATGACTGGCAGGCGGCGCTGATTCCGCTGCTTCTCAAGACCGAGTACCACGAGAGCTTTCCGAACGCGAAGAGCGTCTTCACGATTCACAACATCGAGTATCAGGGGAAGGCGAACCTGAGCTTTAACTATGACGTGATCGGCCTGCCCAGAGCGTGCGACGAGGTTCTGCGCTTCGACGACTGCACGAACTTCATGAAGGCCGCGATCGTAACGGCCGATCAGGTGTCGACGGTGTCGCAGACGTACTGTCAGGAACTGCGATACCCTTACTATGCGCATGGCATGTCGCAGGTGCTCTCGAGCCGGGGCGGCGATTTTACCGGCATTACGAACGGCATTGACACGAAGCTTTTTGACCCAATGACGACGGAGGGGTTGGCCGCGCATTATAATGAAAAGACGTTCAAGGAGGGCAAACTCCAGAACAAGCTGGCGCTTCAAAAAACGCTGGGACTTCCTGAGGACCGCGATACGGCGATGCTTGCGATGGTGACGCGTCTTGCGGGGCACAAGGGCATTGATCTTCTTTGCTATATTGCCGAGCGGCTCATGTCCCGGCGGGTGCAGCTCGTGGTCATCGGCACGGGCGAGGAGAAATACGAGTGGTTCCTGCGGGGACTTCAGGAGCGGTTCGGGCGGCAGGTGAGCGTGAATCTGTGTTTCAGCGCGGACCTTGCAAACGTCGTGTACGCGGGGGCAGACCTCTATCTGATGCCGTCGAAGTCTGAGCCCTGCGGGCTCTCGCAGCTGATGGCGATGCGCTTCGGCGCGGTGCCGGTTGTAAACGCGACGGGAGGACTCAAGGATACGGTTCCTCCCTATGAAGGGCCCGAGAGCGAGGGACGCGGCTTTACGTTCCAGAGCTATAACGCGGACGATTTCCTTGCGGCCATCGACCGGGCGCTGGCGCTTTACTATGACGCGCCGGAGCAGTGGCAGGAGCTCGTGCGGCACGATATGTCGCAGGACTTTGGCTGGGACAAGGGCGCGGAAAGCTACATGGCGCTCTATCACAAAGCATTGGGGGACAAGGCATGACAAAGGAAATGCTGCATCAGCTGGTAGAAGAGACGTGTCTTCGCATGTTTGGCTGCGAGCTGCGCGAGGCGACAGAAAAGCAGGCCTATCGCGCGCTCTGCGTGACGGTGCGGATGATGCTGGAGGACAAGCAGCGCGCGTTTCAGGCGGAAACCAAGGAAAAAGAGCGCAAGCAGGTCTACTATATGTCGATGGAATTTCTTGTCGGCACGTCGCTTCGGAACAATCTGTTTAATTTAGGGCTTTACAGCGAGGCGGACGCGGTCTTGAAAGAGCTCGGGTTCTCGCTTCCGAAGCTCTGTGAGATGGAGCCGGACGCGGGACTTGGAAATGGCGGCCTGGGGCGGCTTGCCTCGTGCTACATGGACGCGGCGACGGGGCTCGAGTACCTGGTGACGGGCTTTTCGATTCGCTACGAGTTCGGCATTTTCAAGCAGAAGATCGTCGACGGCTGGCAGATCGAGTTCCCGGACGACTGGCTGGGGCTGGGCGACGTCTGGCTGCGCACGAGAGAAGACGACGCGGTCGAGGTGCGCTTCGGCGGAACGGTGCATGAGTGGATGGACCACGGCAAGTTCAAGGCTGCGCAGGTAGGCTATCAGTCGGTGATGGCCGTGCCGCACGATTTCTATATTTCGGGCTATCACGCAGACGCAGCAAACAAGCTGACGCTCTGGTCGGCAACGGTGCCGCACGGGTTTGACATGGCGGCGTTCTCGCGCGGCGATTATGCGCGGGCGCTCGAGCAGAACACGATGGCGGAGACCATCTCGAAGGTTCTGTATCCGGCGGACGATCATATCGAGGGAAAGCGGCTCCGGCTCAAGCAGCAGTATCTGCTGGTGTCCGCGTCGCTGCAGACGATTTTAAAGGAGCACTGCAAGCAGTACGGCACGCTTACAAATCTTGCTGATAAAGTGGCTGTGCATATCAACGACACGCACCCGGCGCTCTGTGTGCCGGAGCTGATGCGGCTGCTCGTCGATCAGTACGAAATGGGCTGGGACAAGGCCTGGGACATCACGTGCAAGTGCCTTTCCTACACGAACCACACCGTTATGGCTGAGGCGCTTGAGCACTGGCAGATCGATCTGTTCCGCGAGCAGCTGCCGCGGGTATACGGCATTGTGCGCGAGATCGACCGGCGGACGCGCAACCAATTGCAGCTGGCGTATCCGGGCGACTGGGCAAAGATCGACTACATGGCGCCCATCTCCGGCGGAGAGGTGCGGATGGCGAATCTGTGCCTTGCGGCGTGCCACAAGGTAAACGGCGTGTCGCAGCTGCATACGCAGATTTTGAGAGACGGCATTTTCCGGGACTACGCGCGGTTAGACGAGAGCCGGTTTATCAACGTCACAAACGGCATTGCCTACAGACGTTGGCTTTGTCAGGCGAACCCGGCTTTGACCCGGTATCTCACGGAGCTCATCGGAAGCGGATTTACGAAGGACGCGCGGGAGCTCGAGAAGCTGATGAGCTTCTACGATAACGAAGAGGTTCTCGCGAAGCTTCGCGCGATCAAATTGGAGAACAAGAAGCGGTTGGCGGCGTATGTGAGCCGCGCCAACGGCGTGAACCTTGACCCGGAGAGTCTTTTTGACGTGCAGGTCAAGCGGCTGCATGAGTATAAGCGGCAGCTTCTGAACGTGCTGCATATTTTAAGGCTGTACCTGGAGATCAAGGACGACCCGCAGATGGAGGTGACGCCGCGCACGTTTATCTTTGCGGCCAAGGCCTCGGCCGGCTATCAGATGGCAAAGCGGATCATATCCTTAATTGTGGCGGTCGCCGACATGGTGAACGCGGACCCTGCGATGCACGGAAAGCTCAAGGTCGTGTTCATTGAGGACTACAAGGTGTCTCTTGCTGAGATCATCATTCCGGCGGCGGATATCTCCGAGCAGATTTCCGTTGCGGGCAAGGAAGCGTCCGGCACGGGCAACATGAAGCTGATGATCAACGGCGCGGTGACGCTTGGGACGCTTGACGGCGCGAATGTCGAAATCTGCCAGCAGGTGGGAGAGGAGAACATGTTCCTCTTCGGTCTGCATGCCGAGCAGGTCGAGGCGCTGTGGAGAAGCGGATATGACCCGAGAGCGTATCTGACGGAGCCGCTGAACCGGGTGCTGGGCATGCTGACATCCGGCGCGCTCGGCGGGAAAAAGTTTGAGGACATCGTCCAGAGCCTGACCTCCAACCACTTCGGCACGGCGGACGGGTATATGACGGTGGCGGACTTTGAGAGCTACTGCCAGGCGCAGCAGCGGGCCGGCGCGGTGTGGAAGGACCAGCGGAAATTTGGCAACATGTCGCTTACGAACATCGCGAAGGCGGGCATTTTCTCGTCGGACCGCGCGGTGGAGCAGTACGCGGAAGAAATCTGGAATCTGGACTGAGAATCGATGCGAATTTTATTTGACAGCAAGCTATCCCAATTCAAGACCCCATTCGGGACGCTGCGGCCGGGAGAACAATGCCGCCTGCGGGTGGATATTCCGGTCTCTTGCCGGACGGTGAGAGCCGAGGTGCGGTTTTTGCAGGACGACGGCGTGACGGAGGCATTTTGCGCGCCGCTTCGAAAGACGGAGGGAAATGCGCTCTACGAGGCGTGGAGCGGGGGATTTTCGTTTGAAACTGCGGGCCTTTATTTCTACTATTTTTTCATCACAACGCAGAACGAGGCCTTCCGGCTCATGAAGCAGGGAAACGACACAAACATCGAGGCGGGCGATCTGTGGCAGGTCAGCTGCGTGGAGGAACGGTACCCCGCGCCGGAGTATGCAAAGGGCGCGGTCATGTATCAG
Source organism: Oscillospiraceae bacterium (assembly GCA_916988195.3). Taxonomy (GTDB): domain Bacteria; phylum Bacillota; class Clostridia; order Oscillospirales; family Oscillospiraceae; genus CAG-170. The sequence continues at coordinate 19,169 of CAKASQ030000006.1, read as the reverse complement.
ATTTTTCCCGACCGGTTTTATCAGGCGGGGAGCTGCGACTGCGCGGAGAAGCTCCAGCCCTATTGGGTGCATGAAGACAAGCATGATATGCCCGTGTATCTGCCGGATGCGAACGGCAAGGTCTGGAACAACGACTTTTACGGCGGCAATCTGAACGGCATACGCGAAAAGCTTTCCTATTTGCAGGAGCTTGGCGTGGAGCTTTTGTATCTGAACCCGATCTTCTTCGCGTTTTCGACGCACCGGTACGACACGTGCGACTATGGGCGCATTGACCCGATGCTGGGAACGGAGAACGATTTCCGGGCGCTGTGCGCGGAGGCGCACGCACGGGGGATACGGGTGATTTTGGACGGCGTGTTTTCCCACGTGGGAAGCAGGAGCCGGTATTTTCAGGAGGCCATCTCGGACCCGAATTCCAAATACCGCGATTGGTTCGACTTCAAGCACTATCCGGATAGCTACACCAGCTGGTGGGGGATCACGGATCTTCCGTGCGTGAAAAAAGACAACGAGGACTTTTTGCGGTACCTCATTGACGGCGAGGACGCTATCGCGGTCCACTGGCTGCGCGCGGGCGCAGATGGTTGGCGGCTTGACGTGGTCGACGAGCTGCCGGATAGCTTTGTGATGCGGCTGCGCGATCGGATCCGGGCGGAAAAGCCGGACGCGCTGCTCATCGGAGAAGTCTGGGAGGATGCGTCCAACAAGATTGCCTACGGTGTTCGGCGGCGGTATTTTGTCGACCGGGAGCTAGACTCCGTGATGAACTACCCGTGGCAGAAGGAGATTCTCCGGTTTGTGCGCGGGGAAGCAGACGGAAGCGATTTGGGCGAGCGGATCATGACGCTGGCGGAAAATTATCCGGCGGATGTGCTCGCCTGCGTGATGAACATTTTATCGACGCACGATACGCCGCGGGCCATCAACGCCCTTCTCGACCCGAGAGACGGCGACCGGGCGGAGCTTGCCAAGCGGCAGTTTTCGCAGGAAGACCTCGCACGCGGGAAAGAGCTTTTACGCATGGCGGCGTTCTTGCAGTTTACGCTCCCGGGCATTGCCTGCATTTATTACGGAGACGAGGCCGGAATGACCGGCTACCGCGACCCCTTCAACCGGCGGTTTTATCCGTGGGGCGAGGAGGACGAGAGCCTCGTCGCGTTTTACCGGACGCTTTCGAAGCTTAAAAGGACGCTCCCGGCGCTTAAAACCGGCGATGTGACGGTTGTGGAGGCCGGAAACGGGCGGCTGATGTTTTTGCGGAGGACGAAGGAGCAGACGCTCTGCGTGTGCTGCAACAAATCGCGCAAGATATGGGAGCTGAACGCTCCGGGCGAGGTCCTGATGGGCGGCGGCATTGCCTCCCTGCTGCCCGGGAAGGTGCGCCTCGGAGAGGGCGGATACTGCCTTGTCACGCGCGAGGGACGCAAGATGTTGTAAGAAAATGCAAGCCTGACCGCAAGATAATACTTTACAAATATCCGGGCGGACGGTATAATGGATCTGATAATAGGATACCGCCATCTTGTGTCTGGACGCGGGGGCCTTCGGGTACGCGGACAGAGGAAACGGGAAGTAAGAAAGACGCCGCCCGGCACTGTATGCACGAGTCTGAACGCATAGGCGAAAGCCGGTCATTGGGAAACCGAGAAGGCTGCGCAAGGACGCGGGGGAAGCCCCGGACGTGTGAGTCAGGAGACCTGCAAGGTGGTTGTGTGCGGCGCTGCGGGAAAAGGCGGCGGGCATACAGTTTGCGCAGAAAAACGGCTGCTGCACCGATTGGGTGCGGCAGCTTTTTTGTTTGCGGAAGGCTTCGAAGGCAGAGGCTTGGTTTCCGGGAAGACAGGCGAAATACGCCGGGAACATGGAGGAAGGTATGAAGAAGAGAATTGTCTCGCTGGTGCTGGCGCTGGTTCTGGTGCTCGGGCTGCTGCCGGGATCGGTGATGGCTGCGTGGCCCAGCTTCCGGGGAAACGGAAGCAACATGGGCATTACAGACGTGCAGACGCCCGCGCCTGACTATGCAAAGCTCCAATGGGCGGCTAAAATCGGCACGTCGGCGGAGGGCATGACGACAAGCACCGTCTATGCCGGGCAGCCGGTCGTGGAGGGTGAGTTTGTCTATGCGACGGCGGGGCGGACGCTTTATAAGATCAAGGCGCTGGACGGAAGCGTGGCCGTGCAGCAGGTGATGGACGGGAAGGACCGTTTCGGCACGATCCCGCCGACGATCGCCGGGGACACGATCTATGTGGCGCTGGACGGCGGCATGGTCGAGGCATTCAACAAGGATACGCTCGCGAAGAAATGGACGCTTGGCGGGCTTTCCGCCGGAGGACAGAACAGCTGCCCGGTTCTGGTGTCCGAAGGCCGGGTCTACACGGGATTTTATGATTCGGAGACCGGCACACAGAACTATGTCTGCCTGACGACGGCGGGAAAGCACGTCTGGAGCTATGAAAACGCGGGCGGCTTTTACTGGGCCGGCGCGGTCGCGGTCGGGGACTATATTTTTGTCGGCACGGACGATGGCGCGAAGAGCGGTGTGAACGGAACCTCGCGCATTTTGAGCTTCCGCAAGGACGAGACGCGCCAAAATCCCGTTCCGCAGGTGCTCGAGCTGCAAGACCTTGGCGACCAGAGAAGCTCGCTCGCGTATTCCGAACAGACCGGGCGGATTTATTTTACGACGAAGGGCGGCTATCTCTGCTCGGCGAAGGTGGACGGTACGACCGGTACGCTCACGGAGCTCAGGACCTGCCTTCTCGGCATGGGAAGTACGAGCACGCCAGTCTATTATAAGGGCTATGTCTATGTCGGAACCGGCACAGGTCCGGGGCCGAGCGGTGGGTTTGCTATTGTGAAGGAGAACGCGCAGACGGGTGATCTGACGCTCCAAAGGGAGCTCACGATGCCCGGCAGCACGCAGGGCTCGCCCCTTCTGAGCACAGCGCGGGAGGCGGAGGGGTATCTCTATTTCTATGAATGCGCAAACTATAAGCCGGGCGGGCTTATCTGCATCCGGGTGAACGCGAATCGCCCGGAGAGCACGACCGCGTCGGACGTCTTTACGATCTTTGACGCGGCGGATTATCCGGAGTACTGCGCGGCAAGCCCGGTCTGCGGAGACGACGGCACCATTTATTACAAAAACGACTCCGGCTATCTGTTCGCGGTCGCGAAAACGCAGGCTCCGGCGGTCAAGTTTACCCGGCATCCGCAGAGCGCGGCATATGCGCCCGGAAAGACGGCACAGGCCCTTACGGTGGAGGCAGTGGCGGCAGACAATGCGGCGCTCAGCCATCAGTGGGAGAAGTCTTCAGATGAAAAAAGCTGGACGGCCATCGACCGTGCGACGACGAGCAGCTATGTCCCGGAAATTCCGGCGAAAATCGAGGGCGAGCAGGTAACCTATTACCGCTGCAAGGTGACGTCTACCCTGAACGGGAAGACGGCGTGGGATGTGTCGCACACGGCGGCCATCACGGTCAAGGCGCTCAGCGCGGACACGACGATTTCCTATATTGTGACCGACGGCAACGAGGAACCGACAGGCGCACCGACGGCGGCTTCGGTCAGTGAAACAACAGTTGTGCTCAACTATGCGGAGCTGGGGGCGAAGAAACCGCGCGTCTGGTTCCAGCCGCCGCAAGGCGGCACGCTGCGCGTAACGCTTGGTACGTGCGACGACCCGGCGGCGCGCTATGACGGTTCGGGTGATTATACCGACCGCGTCTACTTCCGAAGTGGTATAACGGGCACGAATATCATCCGTGTCACCGCGACGGCGGAAGATGGCGTGACGCAGACGACGTATACCTTCGTTCTTACGCCGGACGGAAACTATGACGGCCTGCGGAGCGTCTATGTGACGATCACGGATCAGGGAAGCGTCGCTGTGGCGCAGAAGAAGCTTTCTGTGGACGACCGGAACGGGGACGGCAAAATTACGAACGACGACGTGCTCCGCGCGGTGCATGCGAAATACTGCCCGGACGGTGTGAGCGGCTATCAAGCGGCGGATAGCGAATACGGCGCATATATCACGAGGTTCTGGGGTAAGGATACCGGCAACACCGGCTACTGGAATGGCGGCCGGATGTGCATGGGACTTGGCGAGGAGGTCTCGGACGGCGACCACTTTGTCGCGATGGCGTATGTCAAGTCTTATCCGGAGACGGAAAGCTACGCGAAGTTCGGGAAATTTTCTTACACTGCGTCCGCAAACGCGGCGGTTTCAATCTCACTGGAAACAGTGACCGGCTATGACGCCTCATATAACCCGGTCTTCGGCGGCTGCGAGGGCGCACAGATCACGGCCTATCGCGCCACGGACGGCGCGACGGGAGAGGCGCTGGAAAAGAATCTCTATACGGTCGCGGAAACGGGAAACGGATATTATACCGTGACGTTCTCGCAGGCGGGAGAGTATTATCTGGTTGCCGCGAATGCAGCGGGGACGATCGTCCCGGCGGTCTGCACCATCAGCGTTTCGGACGGACAGGCACCGGGCGAAGAGGTCACCGTGACATTCTCGCTGCTGGGCGATGAAGCGCACGGCGCAGGCGAAACGGCGCACACGCTCAAGGGCGGCAACTTAACGACGTGGATCGACAAGGCCAGCGTGACGGTTCCGGCGGGCGCGACGGTGCTGGATGTGATCGAAACAGCGTTCGTTGCGCAGGAGGACCCGACGTATAGCTGGAAGGGCGACCCGGGGTATATCCGCTCGGTGACGAGATCGGTCAAGGGCGGCACCACGACGACGCTTGCCGAGGGAAGCAACGGCACAAACTCCGGGTGGATGTACACGTTCAATGGCGTTCATACCAACAAGGCGGTAAACGAGCAGGTCGTTGGGGACGGAGACAAAATTGTGCTCCACTATACGGACGACTACACGCTCGAAGCCGGCATGGTCTACACGCCGGCGGACGTGATGGAGCGGATCGGCGCGATCGGCGAGGTGACGAGGCTGAGCGGCCCCGCCATCGACGCGGCAAGGAGCGCGTATGACAGCTTGACCGATGAAGAAAAGACGCAGGTCAAGAACTATCAGACGCTGCTGGACGCGGAAGAAGCGTTCCGGAACCTTTCTTCCAGCGTCGACTGGAAAACAGCCTACCGCGAGACGGGAACAAAGCTGCTCGACTTGGTGCTGCAGGGCAAGTGGACGACGGGCTCGGTCGGCGGAGAGTGGATGATGCTCGGCCTTGCCAGAAGCGAGCGGCTCTATGGCGGCGACGTGGAGGACTATATCAAGGCGCTCGAGTCGTTTGTCAAAGGCAATATCAACGCCAGCGGCCAAATCCGGCGAAACGGCGACGCGAGATCCACAGAGAACGCGCGTGTGGCGCTGGCAGCGTCGGCGCTCGGCTATGACGCAAGGAGCTTTGCGGGCTATGATCTGCTCGCGGCGATGGCGGATACCGCGTGGGTCACGAAACAGGGCAACAACGCGTCTGCGTTTGCGCTTCTGGCGATGAATGCGAAGACGGCGTATCTTGCGGGCGATGAAGCGCTGCAGCGCGCGGCGGAAACGCTGGTCAAGAGCCTTGTTGACAAGCAGAATCCGGACGGCGGCTGGGCAAATACGACGGGAAACAGCGACCTTGACACCACGGCGATGGCCCTCACGGCGCTGGCAGCCTATCGGCAGGACAACCGGGACGCTGCGGACGCGATCACGCTGGGCCTTTCCTATCTCAAGGGCCAGCAGCTTCCGAGCGGCGCGATCGGAACCACGGCGGAGACGTCGGCGCAGGCATTGGTCGCCCTGAGCACGCTGGGGATCGACGCGGCGACGGATGCGCGGTTCAGCAAGGACGGAAAGACCGTACTTGACGGGCTGCTGCAATATTATTTGGACGGCGGCGGGTTCTATCACGCGGCGAGCGCAGCGGGCTACAACCAGATGGCAAGCGAGCAGGCGTATTATGCGCTGGCAGCTTACGCGAGGCTCACAGGCGGCAATGCGCACGGGCTTTATGACATGGACGACGCAAAGAAGCTCGACGACGCGGCGCTGGAGGACGTTCTGCGCGAGATCGAAGCGCTGGGCGAGATCACCGACGCGAGCCGGGAGACCTATGTCAAGCTCGAGACCATCCGGCAGAAAATCCGCTATCTGAAGGACGAGGACAAAAAGACCGCGCAGGACGCGCTTGAAGAAAAGCAGAGTGCGTTCGATGAGATTCTCGCGGAGAAGAAGCAGACGGCGCGGACGGTTTCACTTTCCAAGGTCTATGACGCGGTCATTGACGCGGCAAGAAAGGAAGATCCCTCGCTTCTGACCGAGGCGGCGCTCGAAGAGGTGCGCAAGGTGATGGCGCAGGCGGAGAAGGATATCCGGGACGCGGCGCACACGGGAGAGATCGGAGACATTCTCGCCAAAGCAAAGACCGATATGGAAAATGCACTGCATACGATGAAGGTCTCGTTCCGGCTGATCGGAGACTTTTTGCACGAGGAACAGGGGGACGAGCACAAGGACTATGTGACATGGATTCAGACGAAGACCTATTCTCTCAGCGCCGGAGCGACGGTGAAGGATTTGCTGGAAAAGGCGCTGGACGAGACAGGGCTTCAGGAAACCGGTGCGGACGACGGCTATGTGAGCGCTATTCTGGCGCCCGAGGCGCTGGGCGGCTACTGGCTGGGTGAGATGGACAACGGCGCGAACTCCGGCTGGATGTACACGGTGAACGGCGAGCATCCGGATCAGGCGCTGAATGATTTCACGCTCGAGGCGGGCGACAAGGTCATCTGGCACTATGTCGACGACTATACGACCGAGGCCGATGCGGAGACGTGGCTCAAGGCGGCGGATATTTCGCCGGAGGAGTACGCGAAGCAGAAGCTGGCGCGGATCGTGCAGGTGATCGGCGGCGGCACGGTGGAGCCGAGTCTTGGCTTCTCGCAGCTCGGCGCGGATGTGACGTTTACCTTCGAGCCGGATACGAACCAGCAGCTGCTCGAAGTGACAGTGGACGGCAAGTCCATCGGGACACCGGAGAGCTATACGTACAAGAATCTGACGTTAAACAGCCGGATCGTGGCGACGTTTACGGGCGCGATGCTCTTTTTGGATGTGCGGCGCGAGGACTGGTTCTACAGCGATGTGCGCTATGTGGTCGAGCATGGGCTGTTCCACGGAACGACGCAGGATCTGTTCTCCCCGAACGCGCCGATGACGCGCGGGATGCTGGTGACGGTTCTGTACCGGCTGGCGGGAAGCCCGAAGAGCGTGGCGGACAGCGGCTTTGCCGATGTGGCGGCGGGCAAGTATTACGCAGATGCGGTCTCGTGGGCGGCAGAAAACGGCATTGTGAGCGGTGTGAGTGATGGACGCTTTGCACCCGACAGTCGGGTGACGCGCGAGCAGCTGGCGGCGATTCTCTACCGGTACGCAAGAGACAAGCGCTATGACACGGAGAAGACGGCCGATCTGACGGGCTTTGCCGACTACGAGCAAATCTCTGGCTACGCCGCCGAGGCGCTCAGCTGGGCGAACGCGGAAGGGCTTGTCAGCGGCAGAAGCAAAACGGCGCTTTCTCCGCAGGGGCAGGCCACGCGCGCGGAGGTTGCGGCGATTTTGCACCGGTTTGCGGAAAATGTTGCAAAATAATTGAAGAACGGGTAACATGGGGGTATCAAACACCCTGACGCGAAGACCGGGCTCTGGGATGCAGGGCCCGGCCTTGGCAGATTTGTGGACAAAAGGAGGATGCGGCAAATGACGCAGACGAAACGGATCCTGGCGTTTGTGCTGGTGCTGGTGCTTTGCGTAGGCTTGACAGTTCCGGCAATGGCAGAGGATATCATAGGGGCGCAGTATGAAAAGACAGCGGGGTATGTGGCGAAGACGGTCGCAAGCCCCGGATTTGGCTCGATTGGCGGAGACTGGGCGGTGCTCGGTCTTGCCAGAGGCGGGGCAGACGTCAAGAGCGGATATTTTGAGGGATATTACGAGAGACTGGAGAGCTACGTAAAATCCTGCGAGGGCGTGCTGCACAAGCGCAAATACACGGAGTACTCGAGAGTCGCCCTTGCGGTGACGGCGATCGGGAAGGACGCGCGCGATGTCGCGGGGTATAACCTGCTTCTGCCGCTGGGAGACTATGAAAAGACGGTCTATCAGGGCGTGAACGGCGCGATTTTTGCGCTGCTGGCGCTGGACGCGGGGCAGTATGAAGTGCCTGTGAATGCCGATGCAAAGACGCAGGCAACGCGGGAACTTTATGTGCAGAAGATCCTGGGTTCCCAGCTGTCAGACGGCGGCTGGAACATCGCGGGAACGGCGGCGGACGCAGATCTGACGGCAATGGCTTTGCAGGCGCTGGCCGGGTATACGGCGCAGGCTTCCGTGAAGGCGGCGGTCGAGAAGGGCGTTGCGGCACTCTCTAAAATCCAGGGAGCGGACGGCGGATTTTCAACCGGCGGGGCAGAGACGTGCGAATCGAACGCGCAGGTGCTCGTGGCGCTGGCGGAGCTTGGAATTTCGCTGGATGACAGCCGGTTCGTGAAGAACGGAAACACGGCGCTGGACGCGCTTTTGACCTATGCGAACGCGGACGGCAGCTTCCGGCACACCATGGACGGCGATGCAAACGAGATGGCGACCGAGCAGGCGCTCTATGCCTTGGCGGCTGCGAAGCTCGCCGAGAGCGGGAAGTCGCTTTACAAGATGGACGCGCCCAAGGCGGACACACAGAGCGGGACGTTCCGCGATGTGGTCGGGCACAAGAACCAGAAGGCGATTGAGGCTTTGACCGAGAAGGGCGTGGTCAACGGCATGACGGCAGATACGTTCGCGCCGGACGCCGGGCTTACGCGGGCGCAGTTCTGCGCGATCGTTGTGCGGGCGCTGGGACTTTCGCAGGAGAAAACGGCGGAGTTTACGGACGTTTTGCAGACGGACTGGTTCTGCGGCTTCGTCGGCGCGGCAAGCAAGGCCGGGATCGTCAACGGCGTTGGAAATGGAAAATTCAATCCGCAGGGTGCAATTACGAGAGAGCAGGCGGCGACGATGCTGGCGAGAGCTTCTAAAACGCTGGGGCTTTCCGGCGCGGCCAAGGATGCGGATTCGGCGCTGAAAGCGTATCCGGATGCACAGGCGGCATCAAGCTACGCAAAAGATGCGCTGGCATTCTGCGCAGAGCATGCGATTTTGGAGGCTGATCGAACGGACCTCAAACCCAGTGAGGCGATCTGCCGCTGCGAGGTGGCGCAGATGGTCTGGAATCTGCTGGCGGCAGCCGGGGAGGTATAAATGAAGAAATTTGGACGGCGCGCGCTGGCGCTGGTCCTTGCGGTGCTGCTGCTGGGACTGTGCGCTTGCAGCGCGAAAACGGAAATGGTGCAGGAAGAGACGGCTGCATCGGAAATTGCGGCTGAGCCTGCACAGGACGCTGTGAAGCCGGAGGAAGCGCCGGTTGCGGAGAAGCCCTCGAAGGAAGAAGAACCTGACGCGGCCATTGAAGAAAAGAAGCCGGAGACGGTTGAACCCGAAGAGAACGAAGAGACTGCGCAGGAACCCGAGGTGCGCGCGCCGATCGACGAGCTGCCAGAGCAGGAAGCGCCCGCGGTGACGGATGCGCCGCTTACGTGCACGATCAGCATCAGCTGCGCGACGATTCTTGATCATCTGGACAAGCTGGACCCGGAGAAGGTCGAGCTTGTGCCGGAGGACGGATGGATCCTTGCGCCGGTGACGGTCGAATTTATGGCAGGACAGAACGTGTTTGATGTTTTGCTGGCGACGGTGAAGGCCAACGCGATTCATATGGAGTACCAGAATACGCCGATGTATGAAACCGCGTACATTGAGGGCATCGGCAACCTCTATGAGTTTGACTGCGGCGCGCTCTCGGGCTGGATGTATCGGGTGAACGGGTGGTTCCCGAACTACGGGTGCAGCCGGTACGCTGTGCAGGCAGGCGACGTGATCGAGTGGATGTACACCTGCGATCTGGGGAGCGACGTCGGAGGCGGCGGCGTGAGCCAGGGATACGAGGAGTGAAAAAGGAAACGCACGGGGAGGGGACTCTTCGTGCGTTTTTTGTCGGGGGTGGCTATTTTTTTGAAAGTATGGTATAATATAAACATAAACGGGAATGCAAAGGAGGCGGCGAGATGGCGGTGACGCTCAATCCGGACAAGGAAGTCGTGCGGGCGGTGCGGGAAGGTCTCAAGAAGACCGGAGGCTACTGTCCGTGCAGACTCGAACGGACGGAGGACAACAGGTGCATGTGCAGGGAGTTCCGCGAGCAGATCGATGATCCCGACTTTGAGGGCTTCTGCCACTGCATGCTGTACTATAAATCACGCGAGAAGAAAGGATGATCGCAATGGCAGAACTGACCCTTACAGGGAAAAATTTTGAGCAGGAAGTATTGCTGGCCAAGGAGCCGGTGCTGGTGGATTTCTGGGCGACATGGTGCGGCCCGTGCCGGATGCTTGCGCCCGTGATCGAGGAAATCGCAAACGAGTACGCGGGCAAGGTCAAGGTCGGCAAGGTGAACGTTGACGACGAGCGAGAGCTGGCGCTGGAGTACGGCGTGAGCAGCATCCCGACGGTGATGGTGTTCCAGAATGGCGAGGTCAAGGAGACCTCCGTCGGCTACCGGCCGAAGGAAGAAATTGAACAGCTTCTGAAGTAAGGAAAGCCCCGCAATCGCTCGATTGCGGGGCTTTTCGTATACGTTCTTTCAGGGAGTTCGTAGGGGTCGATGCCCACATCGACCCGGCAGTACAATCCGATTTTACGGGAATCTTTGGCGAATAAGCGGCTTCCAAATGGGGCGATGTGGGCATCGCCCCCTACGCGTGTTCTGGGAATTTGTCCGGAATATCGGGGAGGCTACTGGATGTGGACGTGGTTATTGATGTGGTCCATGCAATAGCAGTAATAGCCGTTGCACTTGGAGCAGTAGCGGAACTCGAGGTTCGGATAATCTGTGTCGGTGCGGCCGCAGACGGTGCATTTGTGGCGGTAGGGGCGCTCGCCGGTTTTGGATTGATAGCCGGCGGCCCAGTTGGCGTTGGGCTTTGCGCCGGAGGGGTAGGCGGTTTTGTGCTGCTTCGGACGGCGATAGCGCCAGGAGTCCGGGAAGAGGTTCTGAATGTCCGAGCCGAAGAAAAGGAAGTAGTTCAGGAGCGGAACAAGGGGCATCAGCCAGTAGAACGAGAAAAGACCCGCCGGAAGCAGGAGAATAACGTTCAGGGCCGTGAAGCCGAGGTAAACCCAGGCCATGTATTTCATCTTGACGGGGATGAACATCATGAGAAGGACTCTTGTGTCGGGCGCGAGGGTCGCGATGGCGAGGAACAGGCTGAGGTTCAGGTCGGTCGAGGTGACGCTGTAGCCGAGAAGAAGGCCTGCAAGGTCCGTCAGAAGGACGCCCGTGAGATAATAGAGGTTAAAGCGGCAGGTACCCCAGTAATTTTCCAGCATCTTGCCGAACTGGTAATAACAGAAGAGACTGACAACGGCGAGGAGCAGATAACCACCAGAGACGTCGAGCAGATATGTGAACACATAGGTGAACAGCCGCCAGACCTGCCCTTGCAGGATCTTGCTCGAGGAGAAGCAGAGGAAGCGGTAGACGACCTTGCTGGGATCGATGACAGACAGAGCGTAGGCAATGAGATTGCCGATGGCGATGACGAGCATCAGATTCGGAATGCCGCGATTGCGGTTTTTCAGACAGAAGCGTTCAAATTTTTTGCGGAGATCTTTCATATGTCAACCTACCTTTTTGCGTGACGCAGTTTCATCAGTACTCCTCATATTACCCGAAAGGAAGTCGGAAGTCTACAGACAAAGTATGAACAATGTACAAGAAGTGTCTCACTTTTCGGAGTATGGACAAAAATGCGGAAAAACAGACACATTGCGGTTGACATTTAGAAAAATACGCATATAATAAGCTTGACAACCAAATAGCCTTATCAAGAGTGACGGAGGGAACGGCCCGATGAAGTCCGGCAACCTGCTTTCAGGGTGAATACACCCCTGCAAGGTGCCAATTCCGGCGAAGCAATCGAAAGATGAGGGAAAGCTAGATTTCGTGCGCTTTGCAGGTTTGCAAAGTGCATTTCTTTTTTTCCCAGACGACGAAAGGAGAACGAATCAAATGAGCAAGAGAATTTTTACATCCGAATCGGTCACAGAGGGACATCCCGATAAGATCTGCGACCAGATTTCAGACGGCGTACTGGACGCGATTCTGGCCAAGGACCCGCAGGCGCGTGTGGCGTGCGAGTGCGCGACAACGACGGGCCTTGTGCTGGTGATGGGCGAGATCACGACGAACTGCTATGTGGACATTGCGGATATCGCCAGAGACACGATCACAAAAATCGGCTACGATAATGCAGAGTTCGGCTTCGACGGAAGAAGCTGCGCGGTTCTGACGGCGATTGACAAGCAGTCGGAGGATATCGCGATGGGCGTGGATGCGTCCTATGACGATGCGAATCAGGAGGGGGCAGGCGATCAGGGCATGATGTTCGGTTTTGCCTGCAACGAGACCAAGGAACTGATGCCGGCGCCGATCTCCTACGCGCACAATCTGACGAAGGCCCTGACGAAGGCGAGAAAGGACGGACGGCTTCCGTGGCTCCGGCCGGACGGCAAGAGTCAGGTTTCCGTGCAGTACGGTGAGCACGGTGAGGTCGAGCGGATCGACACGGTCGTTGTATCCACACAACACGCGGCGGATATCGCGATTTCCGATCTGCGCGAGGCGATCGTGGAGGAGGTCATCAAGCCGAATCTTCCTTCGAAGCTGCTTGACGGCAACACGAAGTTCCTTGTGAACCCGACCGGCAGATTCGTTATCGGCGGACCGGTGGGCGACTCCGGCCTTACCGGGCGCAAGATCATCGTCGACACCTACGGCGGCTATGCGGCGCACGGCGGCGGCGCGTTCTCGGGCAAGGACCCGACGAAGGTCGATAGGAGCGCAGCTTACATGGCGCGGTATATTGCGAAGAATCTGGTTGCGGCAGGCCTTGCCGACAAGTGCCAGCTGGAGCTGGCCTACGCCATCGGTGTGGCGCAGCCGGTGTCTGTGCTCGTTGACAGCTACGGCACGGGCAAGGTGCCCGATGAACGTCTCGGCGAGATCGTGCGCGAGTGCTTTGATCTTCGTCCGTCGGCGATTATCAGGACGCTCAATCTGCGCCGGCCGATCTATCAGCAGGTCGCGGCCTACGGCCACTTTGGAAGACCCGAGCTCGATCTTCCGTGGGAGAAGGTCGACCGGGTGCAGGAACTGCTTGCAAAAGCGTGAAAAATGGGGTATGATACTCCCGAGTGAGTCAATGAGAAAGGGAGCTTCCCAATGAAGAAAATTGAAATTATGGGCTGCGGCTACATTGGTCTGCCGACTGCCATTACCTTTACGCTGGCGGGGTTCGAGGTCTGCGGCTTCGATGTGAAGCAGGAAGTTGTTGACCAGCTGAACGGCGGCAAGATCCATATTGTAGAGCCCGGGCTTCAGGATGCGCTGACAAAGGCGCTTGAGACGGGGCGGCTGCATTTTGTGACGAAGCCGGAGCCTGCCGACGTGTTTATCATTGCGGTGCAGACGCCGTATAAGGAAACGGAGGACCACAAGCGGGTATCGGACATGCGCTTTGTGGAGTCCGCGGCGCGCGAGGTGGGATCGGTCGCAAAACCGGGAGACCTCTGCGTGCTGGAGTCGACCTCGCCTCCTTATTCGACGCGGCTGGTGGAGTCGATTGTGGCCGAAGTGAGCGGGATGGATAAATCTCAGTTTATGACGGCACACTGCCCGGAGCGTATTATCCCGGGGAGAATGCTCATTGAGCTGCGCGAGAACGACCGGATCATCGGCTCGAATCGCCCGGAGGCGGCGGAGTATGCCAAGTCCATCTATGAGAAGGTCGTCACGAAGGGCACCATCCGTCTGACGGACGACTTGACGGCGGAAATGTGCAAGCTGACGGAAAATACGTTCCGCGATATCAACATCGCCTATGCAAATGAGCTCAGCAAGGTCTGCGACCGGCTGGGGATTGATGTGTTCAATCTCATCGAGCTCGCGAACTGCCATCCGCGCGTGAACGTGCACACCCCGGGTGTGGGTGTGGGCGGACACTGCATCGCGGTCGACCCGTGGTTCATCCATGAAAAGTTCGAGGACATTACGCCGCTCATCTACGAGGCGCGGACGGTCAACGACGGGAAGCCCGAATGGGTGGCCGAGCGGATCGGCAGAGACGTGAAGCCTGGAGCGAAGATTGCGGTGCTCGGTATGAGCTTTAAGGCAAATATCGACGACACGCGCGAGAGTCCGTCGGTGCTGTTTGCGAACATCCTGAAAGGTAAGGGCTATGAGGTTCTTGCCTGCGAGCCGTTCATCAAGGGTGACGTGGCCGGGTTCCAGAACCATACGCTCGAAGAGGCGATGGCCGAATGCGACTACGCCGTCATTACGCTGATGCATACGCCGTTTTTGGAGAACAAGGCGCTGATTGCGACGAAGCCGTATTACGATTGCGTCGGTTTAATGCGCAAATAAGAACATCAATTGAACCCGCTGTAAGAGGAGGACTCTTGCAGCGGGTTTTTGCGGCCTGTTTACAATAGAATCGGCTGAAGCTGCTCGCCTTGCAGGGCGTGGCAGACGGTGTCGGTCAATTTGGAGAAGTCGGCGACCATGGAGCGCGGCTTTTTCTGGGGACTGTCCTGCCGGAAGGGGACGAAATAATAGTGCTTGCGGTTCAGAAGCGCGCCGATGTTCGCGGCGTTTCCGGCGAGCGCGTCGTTGGTGGAGACGGCAATCACAATGGGAGCTTCGTTTCGAAGATGCGCCTTGGCGGCGAGGGTGACGGGCGTGTCGGCGATGCCGTTTGCGAGCTTCGCAATCGTGTTTCCCGTGCAGGGAGCGATGACGAGCGCGTCTAAAAGGGCTTTCGGGCCGATGGGCTCGACCTGCGGGATGGTATGGAGGATTTCATGGGAGCAGATGGCCTCCAGCCGTTCGCGGAAGGAGGAAGCATCCCCGAAGCGGGAATCGGTTTCATAGCTTGTGTCTGACATAATCGGGATAATATCGGGGAAGACGGTATGGAGCTCTTCGAGGGCTTCGAGAACGGGAGCAAAGGTGCAGAATGAGCCGCACATGGCAAAGCCGATGACAGGATGTTTCATAAGACCTCCGGTTGGGATAGATAGGGGGAATCGCACATGGCGCGGAAAATAAACTGCGCGGCGGTCTTCGGGGCGGTTCTGCCGGGAAGGCCGGGGGCCGGGATGTAATGGGCGGGTTTTAGCGCGTCGGGGGAAATGCCGCCGGGGCTGGACGCAAGCTCGATGTAGAAGCAGTCTGGACGGAGCGCTTTCAGTTGCTCAACTGAGAAGATGGGCGCGGGGACGGCATTGAAGATGGCGTCGTATTGCGATAGGCCTTCGTGGTAGCGGCCGGTTTCGTCGGGGGTGCAGGAGAGCTGCTCGATGGCGGGGAAGTTCTTCGGATCGCGCGTCGTGATTGTGACGTGCGCGCCGAGGGAATGGAGCTTGGCGGAAAGACTTTTTCCGATGCGGCCGAAGCCGGTAACAAGGACGGCAGAATCCCGGATGGCGATGGGCATGGCTTGCAGGGCGAGAAGAAGCGCGCCTTCGGCGGTGAGAGAGGCATTTTCGATGGCGAGAGCGGAATTTTGCAGGAGATCATAATAGGGTGTGTTCGTCTTTTGCAGGAGCGTTTTAAAGGCGCCGAGGCCGCCGCCAAAGACGACGGCGCGCTCCGGCAGGAGGCTTAAAAGGTGCGCGGGTGTGAGGCATGAGAGACCTGTGATCGCGCCGGAGGTGACGGCGGGGGTGGGCAGACAGACCGCGTCGGCCTGCGAAACGGATTCCTCCAAGGAAGCGGCAGTGTTCGGAAGCTCCGGGACGGCAAAGGTATGGACCGTGAAGCCGGAGGCGGTCAGAAGCTCAGCGAGATAATGCTGGCGCGCGTCTCCGCCGAGGACGGCAAAGGTGTGAAGCAAACGCATCCCCTCTTTTCTGATATTCGTTACAATAGAATATGAAGCGGAAGCCTTTCACGCGACCCGTTCGGCAAAAGAGGGCAAAAAAAGACCCCGCCATATAGCGGGGAAGTCGGGAAAGCGCTTTTCTCTTTCTATGTAGGCATAAAAAGCCTCGCAGAGTTTCATGCCCGCAGGCGTGAAAGAAATTGGAAATCCATGTTATCCGGCGGCTCCGCCGACCGGAAACATACCTATCACCTCGCAAGTGTAGAATTTTGCCCCAAAGGGGCAAAATTATGCGCGCAGTCGAGGTGCAGTCCCCTTTGGCTAAAAAGCGCCGCTTTTTAGCCAGGCGTTAGCCAATGAACCACTGCGTCCAGTATCCGCCATCTGCGACGTAGCCGAGGCCCATGGTGGTGAAGTTCGCGGAGAGGATGTTTGCGCGATGGCCGGCAGAGTTCATCCACGCGGTCACGACAGTTTCAGGGGTCGAATAGCCCATGGCGATGTTTTCTCCGGCGTAATTGTAGGTGATGCCGAAGGACTTCATCATGTCAAAGGGCGAGCCATAGGTGGGGCTGGTGTGGCTGAAGTAGCCGTTGTCGTGCATGTCCTGGGATTTGACGGCGGCATAGCGGCTGAGCGCGTCGTCAAGCCGGAGCGCCGAAAGGCCGTTTGCTGCGCGCTCACGGTTGACGAGGGTCAGGACCTGCTGGGCGTAGCTTTCGCTGCTGCCGGTGTCCGGTGTTTCGGGAACATCGGGCGTGCTCGGCGTATCGGGGGTATCCGGCGTGCTCGGTGTGTCCGGCGTTTCGGGCTCGTCCGGGAGTGTCGGGGTATTCGGCGCAGACGGGCAGGAGCTGGGCTGACAGACGGATGGCGGACAGAGGATGCAGACGCTTTGACCAAAGCAGAACGTTCGGCTGCGCGTGGTGCAGGTGGAGGACGCTGCCTGCGCGGAGATGATCAGCGCGGCAGAAAGCGCCAGGGTTGAGACGAATGTGAAAATTTTTCTTTTCATTGGGTTTCCCTCCTTGCTTTTCTTTTTACGCCAGTGCGTGGCAAAAGGCAAGCTGTAAATGTTGGAAGAAAAATTGCGCGTTCGTCAAAATCCTTGTGTTTTCAACAGCTTTTATGGTATACTATAAGCATATTAGAAATCCTTGCCAAAGAGGTGACTGAAATGGAAGAACGCGGATTCATCCGGGACATGCTGGATGTGAAGGTTTTGATCCTGTTTGTGGCGGCGACGGCGAAGTATCCGCTGACGCTGCAGAAGATCTATGAGCTGTGCTATCAGGACGATCGGCTGAGCTATTTTGATGTGAGTATTGCAGTGCCGCAGATGGTTGAGAGCGGACATCTTGAGCAGCTGGCGGACGAGACGTATGTGATTACCGAAAAGGGACGCGAGCAGGAGGAAGTGACGCGCGACTCGATCGCGTTTCCCGTGATGCAGCGGGCAAAAGCGGCCGTGGACCAATATAACGCGAAGACCCGTCGCAGCGAGTTCGTGAAAAGCGAGGTCGTTGAGCAGGAGGACGGGAGCTGCGCGGTGCGGATGTACTTAAGAGACGACGTGGGGAGCCTTATGAAGCTGGAGCTGACCGCGCCGAGTAAGACGCAGGGAAGGGTTTTGCAGCGGGCGTTTGAGCAGAAGGCGGAGATCATCTATAACAGCGTTATGAAGCAGCTTCTGCAGCAGGAGAAATAAGCGGTGCGGCAGTATGAGAAAGCGGCCGAGAAGCTTGGCTGCTGGATGCGCGAGCGCGCGGTGGGGTCTAGCCAGCTCTCCCGGCAGACGGGCATTGATGCGGGGACCATCCGGCACATTCTGTCCGGCCGGCAGCGCGCCATCAGCACGAGAAACATGGTAGCGCTGGCCAGATTCTTCGGCGTTTCGCTGCGGGAGCTGATGGACAAACTCTCGTAAAAGTCTGTTTACAGAATATTTACTAAAACGGGCACATATGGGATTGAAAAATTGTGCAAAATGTGATATCCTGTAGATACAGAGGAGCAGGAGAGACAAACGCAAGCTCCGATCCTCTGGCAGAGGCAAAAACGAAAGGAGCGGCTTATATGAGATTTCAGTACACCGAGAAGAAAGTCAACCTCCCGGAGAACGTTCACAAGTATGCCGAAAAGAAGGTCATGAAGCTGGAGCGGTTCTTTGGCGATGACGCCGAAGCGCTGGTTACGTTCAGCGTAGACAAGGACTGGAACATTGCAGAGATCACTGTACACGCGTCGAATATGTACTTCCGCGCACGCGAGAGCACGTCGGATATGTTTGCGTCGATCGACGCGGCGGTCGCCACGATGGAGCGGCAGATCCGCAAGAATAAGACAAGACTTGCCCGCCGTCTGCGGCAGGACGCTTTCGTCCGCACGCCGGACGTTACCTCGTTCGCGCCCGAAGAGCCGGAGGAGGGCGCGTTTGAGATTGTGCGCAAGAAGGAATTCAACATGAAGCCGATGACGAGAGAAGAAGCCATCTTGCAGATGAACCTGCTGGAACACACGTTCTTTGCCTTCCGTGATGAAGACAACGACGGAGCGTTCGCAGTTGTCTATAAGAGAAAGGATGGCGGCTACGGCCTCATCGAAGACGCGGAGTAATACGATAAAAGAACCTGAGGGCGCCCGATAGGGCGTCCTCGTTTTTGTACACACAAGATGTGGATAGCTGTCAAAACAGACAATTGGAATGGGACGGCATTTGTGGAAAAAGACGGTGAAATTTGTGTTGACTTTTGCCGAGAAACTGGTATAATGATTCCTGCGTTCGAGAGAACGCTTGATTTTGAAGATCGGGCTGAGAAAGTTCAAAAGAATTTGAAAAAAGTTCTTGACAAGCTCAAAACGATATGATATAATCAATAAGCTTTCTTCGGGAAGCGATCACAATAAAATCGAGCGAATCAAAAAAGAATTTGAAAAAAGTTCTTGACAAACTCGAGATAATGTGATATAATAAATAAGCTCTTTTATGAGCGATGCGGAAACGCGAGTGCACCTTGTAAATTAAACAACGAGAAACATGAACAAACACCTTGGACAATTTAGTTCCGAAAGGAACGAAAAATAAGTTGTTCAATGAATGTCGAAATGAGATTCTTTGAATAGCCAACGAAAATTCTTGAGTAAAGCTAAGAGCGAAC
>CAKASQ030000005.1 GCA_916988195.3 Oscillospiraceae bacterium | reverse complement strand
CTAATTTCCTTGTTCATGTGTTTGCACATCCTTTTAGAACTTTTGTGCTATCATATCACATAAATTCAAGAAAATATGCTTTTAACATTAACGGACTACTACGAACTCCATCGGAGGATATCTGAATAACGCACAAAAAGCGCGCAGGCTGAGCCTGCGCGCTTTTGCTGTCCTTATTGGAAGATAACTGGCCTTTGTGAAAGATCGTCTGCGCTCGTTTCGGTTTGCAGCATGACCTCCCGCTCCGCTTCCGGGACGAGGCTGCCGCCGGTCGCCCAGATGATGTGCGTCGCGTTCCCAAGCGCCGGGTGGAGCGCCTCGGGGGCTACACCATCTTTGCAGGCACGCGCGAGCTGCACATAGCTGTGGAAGCCCGCGCAGGCAGAGGGCTCGATGAAAATCCCCTCGGTGTCCCAGAGCCGCCTCTGGTAGCGGTAAAGCGCGCGGTCGTTGACGGTCGCTTCGCAGCTGACCAAATGCTCTGTTGCGCGGGCGACGAGACCCGAAGGCCGGCCGACTGCCAGTCCGTCCGCCGCCGTCTTACCGCTTAAGCCCACGTCCGCGCACGAAATATTCTCCATCTTCCCCGTGCCAAGTCCCAGCAGCATGCAGGGCGCCTGCGTTGGCTCGACGTAGCAGCAAACGGCGTTGTCGCCATAGATTTCCTTGAGCCCGTAGCAGATTCCGCCCGGCGCGCCGCCGACCCCGCAGGGCAAATAGACCACCAGTGGGTGCGCATCATCCACGATAATTCCCATTGCATCCAGCTGCTTTTGCAGTCTCCCCGCCGCGACGGCGTAGCCCAAAAAGAGGTCGCCCGACTGCTCGTCGTCCACAAAATAGGCCGTGGGGTCCGCCTGCGCCAGCTTCCGTCCTGCCGCGACCGCCGCGGAGTAATCGGACGCGTACTCGCGTACCTCCACGCCCCGGCTGCGAAGCAGATCCTTTTTCCACTGCTTCGCGTCCGCCGACATGTGCACGCAGGTTTTAAATCCAAACGCCGCGCCGATCACACCGACGCTGAGGCCTAAATTGCCGGTCGAGCCGACGTGCAGCGAAAATTTTCCGAAAAATTCCCGGAAGTCCGGGTCCGCGAAGCGCGCATACGAATCTCCGTCCTTCAGCATCCCGTGCTCTAAAGCAAGCGTTTCCGCGTGATGCAGAATTTCATAAATGCCGCCGCGCGCCTTTACAGAGCCCGCCGCCGCGAGATGGCTGTCCATCTTGAGAAGAAGTCTTCCTCCAGGCTGCTCTGGGCACGGCGTATGAAGCCACGCACGCATCTCCGCGATCTCGCGCAGGGGCGACTCGATGAGGCCGTTTGTCGGGATCGTCTCGGGAAACTTGATTTGCAGGAAGGGAGCGAAGCGGGCGAGTCTGCTTGCTGCGTCTTCGATCTGCGCACGGGAAAAAGGAAGGGACGCTTTTACCGCTTCATAGGGCTTTTTGGCCGGGTTTACCCAGAAAATTTCTTCGCCGCGCCCGACCGCGCCGCAAAATGCCGTTTGCTCGTAGCTCATGGTGCGCCTCCTGTTTTGATGTTTTGAACTCGTCAGGCCATGACGATATAGTCTTCTTTTCTTGCCTTCGGGGCAGGAATTTCGCCCTTGACGTAGCCGAGGATGCAGATGCCGATGCCCTCGTACGTGTCTGCCAAACCCCACTTGCGCATCAGCGCCTTGCCCTCTTCCGTCTGGAACGATTCCTTCGCGCGGTTGATCCAGCACGAGCCAAGGCCGATCGACGATGCGGCCAGCAGCATCGTTCCGAGCACGAGCGAGCCGTCCTGCATATAGGTGGGAACCTGCGTATCGGCAAAAACGACCACTGCCGTCGGCGCGCCATAAAACGGGTGCGCATCCGGATTTCCGAGCACTGCCGCGTTCATGCGCTCAAGCTTTGCCATCGTTTCCGCGTCCTGCACCACGACCATCTTCGGCGATTGCAGGCCCTTGGCCGTGGGGGCCCAGGTGCCCGCGTTCGTAACGGCGCTCAGCTCCTCGGCGCTGATCTGCTTTTCCTCATAGCTGCGGCAGCTTCTGCGCGCCTCAATCGCCTTCAATACTTCGTTTGTCATAAACATGCTCCTTTCCCATTCGGGCAACACCACGTCATCCGGCAGACAGCCGCAGTTATGTGGCGTGCTCTTTTATACATACCCATACAGTCCGCGCACCGACACCTCGCCGGACGAGATGCTTTCCGTCGTCCCGTCCGGGTACTGAACCAGAAGCTCCGCGTCCTTTCCGATGCCGACGGCTCGGGCCTGCTTCGTGTCTCCCGCGCGCAGGATCTGCACGTCCTTTCCGACTGTGAGGCATGTTTCCGCGAACGCGCGCACCCACGCGTCCTTCCGGGTCAGAAATTCCCGGCGCATACGCGAAAGCTCCAGCAAAAGCGCCGCCGCGACAGCGTTCACATCCACGGGGCTTCCCTGCTCCATGCGAAGAGAGGTCGCCATCGAAAGATCCTCCGGAAAGCGCTTCTGGTTGCAGTTGACGCCGATGCCGATGACAACGTATTCCGCCTCCTGCGTCTCCAAAGACACCGAGAGCTCCGTTAAAATGCCGCAGAGCTTTTTCCCGTTCAGAACCGGGTCGTTCGGCCATTTGATCCCGGCCTGCATGCCCGTCACCTGTTTGACCGCCGTGCATACGCACAGCCCCGCCAGTGCCGTCAGGTGCAAAAGTGCTTCCGCGGGCTCCTGCGGGCGCATCAGAAAGCTCAGATACAGCCCGCCCGGCTCAGACAGGAAGCTCCTGCCCCGCCGTCCGCGTCCGGCCGTCTGCTTGAGAGACAGAACCGCCGTCCCGTCCGGCGCGCCGTTTGCGGCGAGCGTCTTGAGATAATTGTTTGTCGAGTCGACCTCGGGCAGGACGATGAGCTTTTCCGTGGGAAATTGCCCCGCCAGCCGCTTTTCAAGCGCACTTTTTGTAAGTGGGCACGTGCAGAGGAAATATCCCCGCCTCGTGGCTGCTTCAATTTCATATCCGTCTGCGCGCAGCGCCTCGATCGCCTTCCAGACTGCCGCGCGCGTCAGACCCAGCGTCTTGCACATCTGCTCGCCGGAAACCGGTGCGTCCGCCTGCTCCAACAGCGCCAGAACGTCATCCTTCGTCATAAAAATTCTCCTTGTATTTTGGGCCGGTATCTGCTATACTCCTATTGTAAACCGCAAAATCAAAAAATCAAGTTTACAATTCAGGAGGAACCATGAAAACCAGAACAATGATTCTCTGCGCGCTCTTTGCCGCTCTGACGGCGGTCGGGGCCTTCTTCAAAATTCCGTTTGCGCTCGCTGCGATTTCGCTGCAATTTCTCTTTACGGCGATGGCAGGCGTGCTGTTGGGCGCCGGATACGGCGCGCTGTCGCAGGCCGTGTATGTGCTCATCGGCCTCGTGGGCGTACCGATTTTCGCGCTCGGCGGCGGCTTTTCGTACATCTTCCAGCCGACGTTTGGCTTTCTTCTGGGCCTCATCCCGTGCGCCTATGTAATCGGCAAGCTCGCAAAGCGGCCCCTTACCTTCTGGCGGACGGCGCTTTCGATGCTCGCGGGTCTCGCGGTTCTCTATGCCATCGGCGTTCCCTATATGGCGCTGATCGCAAACGGCTATCTTGGCAAGGGTCTTACCTTCTGGCAGGTCATCCGCAGCGGCATGCTCATCTATCTCCCGGGCGACCTTCTGAAAATCGTACTTGGAAGTCTTCTCTGCGTTGCCATCACGCGCCGCATGCCCGCCATGTTCGCCCTGCCGCAGAAAAAATCCGCTTAACACCATGTTGCCATAAGTTGCATCAAAAGTCAATGCGCCCAAAGAAAAAGCCGCTGCGCTTGACATTTTGCGTCCCCTGGACTATGCTGAAAATACGAAGGGTGCTACCGGCAAACGGGCAGTTCCCCTACGAATTGCTAAAAGAAGTAACCGTAATCTGGGGAGATTGGGCGGTTACTTCTTTTTGTTATTAACCTGGATGAAGAGGCTAATAATGCCGACGATGCGGATACCAAGCTGAATCATATCAGAATATGTAACCATCTGCCGCAGCCCCCTTTCTATAAGTCAGGGGGCAACAAAAAGAGGTGAGCCCCCTGCTGACGCGAGGGGAGCCGCCCGCTTGCCGTTTATCGGTAGCACCGATATGGCAATACCATATTTTGTCGCAAAAAGCAACCCCGCTTCCAAATTGGAGGCGGGGTTTAACTTATATGCCGGTTCTTACGTAGTGCTCTTCCTTTTTCTTCTCGACGCGCGCTTCGATCTCGGCCGGAATCCTGGTGCTCAAATAGCGCCAGCCGGACCTGATTTCACGGATGATGAGAATGATGAGGGATACGATCGGGCAGAGGCTGAACAGGACCAGCAGCACGAAGTCAAGCGCCGCGTGGTCTTCCGTGTATCTTGCCGCGTTCTCCCAATAGGGGAAGATCACGCCCGCCGTGTTCATCGAGCGCTCACCGAACTGCGAGACAATGGTAAGAAGATTTTTGAGGCCGTACCGGTTTGTATTCTGGACGAAAACGCTCTCGTCTTTTGTCGGGAAGCTCTCGCGCAGAACGCTCAGGCCGTAACCCGTGATCGGCTCTGCCATGACCAGCTCGTAGCAGGAAATGCCGGGCTCTTTTGCCTCCTCGCCGCCGGTGATGTGCGTGAGGGCGGAATAGGTGACAAACATGCCCGCGCCGTCGGTGTAGGCCTTGGAGCTTGCCTTGTCTTTTTCGCGCGAGACAACGCCGGCTACCACATACGGTTCATTGGAGATCCAGACCGTCTGCCCCGCCACGTCGTAGCTTCCGAAGAGCGCCCAGGAGAGCTCCTCGTCGAGCACAACGCGGTCATAGGTAAAGTCGCGGTTCGAGATATAGCTGCCCGAACGAAGCGGCAACGGATGGAACAGGAAAAAGTCCCCGCCGACCCCGATGGTCTTGGCCGTGTAGGTGACGGAATTTGTGGAGACGGTGATGTCCTGCGCTGTGGTCGACCACGCGTCCTGATATAAGCTTCCGTTTTCCGGCGCTTCCAGGGATGCGTCGACGAATTTTTGCTCCAGGGTGTGATGGAAGGTTTCGATCTGCGACTCCGTGAGCTCCTTGCCGACCGGCTGGAACGCGGAGACCTGCACAAAATTCTCTTCGCTCTGTCCCTTCCAGACCTCGGCGGCCGACTGGGTAATGAGTAAATTCGTCACATGATGGAGCTTCACGGCAAACACGATGGCCAGCACGACAAGCGCCACATTTAACAGGAATAGCGCGAGAAACCGGAGCGGAAGCGGCTTTCTTTCCCGCCTCCGCGCGAATTTGCCGCCGCTCATCCGTTCTCCGCCAGGCGCACCTGTGTGCCTGCCTCAATGGGTTTGGTCGAGGTGGTAATGACGAACTCGCCAGAGCCGATGCCGGAGACGGCAGAGCTCTTGTCGTCGCTCGCGAGCACCTGCACGTCAACGCGCGTGGCGGTGTATCGCGTGGAAAGGGGCGTGGATTTGGAGACGATGGCCAGCACGAATGAGCCATTGTTGTCCGTCCGGATGGCAGACGTGGGGACGATGGCGTCGTAGCTTGCGCTTTTCTGGCCAATGGCAAGCGTAATATTGCTGTCCGGCTGAATGTCGCTGCCGGTAAGCCTAAAGGTCAGCAGCCGGTTTTTCTGCGGATTCTGCGGGTCGTTGCCGATGGTCTCTAACGTCGCGGTCGCGTCTCCCCAGTAGTTGACGAGCTCGGCGGTGTCGCCGACTTTCACTTTCTTCGCCTGCTCGTTCGTGATGGAAATTTTCACGGTGAAGCCGCGGTCGGTCTGGTTGATGGTAGCAAGGGGGTTATCGGCGCTTGCGGTATCGCCGGCCGTGACGTTCACAGACGCGATCGTGCCGCCGACCTTCGCCGTGACCTCCTGCGCGTCCGCGTCCTTCGTCAGCTTTTCAATATCGGCCTTCTTGTCCTCAATGGCCTTCTTTGCCGCCTGCATATCAAGTGCCGCCGTGTCGCCCTTGTTCGTTTCGAAAATCTTATCTTCGAGCGCCGTCTTTGCGGATTTCAGCGTTTCTGCCGCAGAAGCCGCCGAGGTCAGCTTTTCAACGGTGTCCTTCTGGTCGTTTACAGCATTCTGTGCACGTTCGACGGCAAGCTCGTAACGCTCGACTTCCGCTTTTTTTGCGTCGTATCGCTGCTGCAATTCTTCTGTGCCGGATACAGCTTCTTTGTAGGCAAGGTAGGCTTCACCATACGCAAGGTACGCCTTTGCCTTTGCCAAGGCAATCATTTGCGTTTCTGTGTCTTCGCCTTCATAGTACACGTTCAAATTGGTGTATGCATCACTAAGAGCAGAGACCCTTGACGCAACAGTCTCATTTGTTTCGAATCCATCTTTAACCAGCTTTGTTGCCAAATCACCGCTCTCGATAGCGGCTTTTGCATCATGGCTGTTTCCTTCATAAAGCCGAATTAAGAACAAATAATCTGATTCGTATTTGTTCGCTAAATAGAGATATCGATCAAGGCTTTCTCCCTTGGATTCTATCGTCCTCTCAAGTGCTTTTCTTGCAGTGTCAACATCATCCTGCCAAGTATTGTTACGGCGCTTGATTTGAGAAACATCTGTCAAATTTTCTGTGAACAGCTTCTCAATTGTAGCTTCCAAGGCTGCTTTCGCTTGACCTGCCGCTGTTTTCAAGGGCTCGGCTTTTTTCTCCAAATCCGCAATTTCGGTTTCGAGGTTTTTATACTCTTCGCTGTTCTTGATCGTTTCGAGTGCTTTCTGCGCCTCTTCCAGCTCTTTGTTCAGCTCCTTCTGCTTTTCTTCAGCCTTGATCTTGGAAACGGCGATGCTCGAAGGATCCATCGAGCTGTACTGATTATAGATCGTCAGCGCCTCGTTATAGGCGTCCCGGAGCTTCTGCACGTCGCGGTCCTCCTGTGCATTGCCGTTGGAAGCTTCGATGAGGCTCTTCTGGTAGTTGAGCTCCAGCGTCTCAAGATCGGTCTTCGCCTGCTTCAGCTCGTCCGATTCCTGCGCTTCGAGCACAAACAGCACATCTCCGGCATTGACCTCCTGGCCGACCTTGCACTTGACGCTCTCGATCTTTCTCGTCTGCGTAAGCTTGACGTTGTAGGTCTCGTTCGCGGCAATCGTGCCCGAGGCGCGGATCTTTGCGTTGATCGTGCCCTGCGTCACCTGCTGTGTCGCGACCTCCGGAAGGGAAGCGTTCATGATCGTGTTGGAGAAGAAGGTCAGCACCAGCAAAACTGCCAGAAAAATGATGGCCACGGTTTTGACCCATTCGCGTCTTTTTACGTTCGTATCCATAGTTCCCTATCCTTTCACGGAGCCTGCGTATGTGATGCCTTCCACGAGGTAAGCCTCGCCGTGCAGGAACATGAGAAGTCCCGGCACCATGTAAACCACCGCCGCGGCAAAGGCGATGCCGATCTCGCCCGCGTTGATCTGCGAGAGATACACGGAAAGCGGCTGCTGCGACGCGTCGGGCAGCAGAATCAGCGGCTGCTCGACCATGTTCCAGTAGTCGATGAACACGAGGATCGCGATGGAATACAGTGCGCTGCGGCACTGCGGAAGGCAGATGTTCCAGAAAATATGCCACTCGCCTGCGCCATCGAGCTTTGCCGATTCGATCAGCGAAACCGGGATGCGGCGCATGGACTTTGTGAGCAGAAACACCGAGAACGGTGCAAACGCGCCGGGCAGGATGATCGCCCACCGCGTGTTAAGTAGTCCCAGAAAATCGGACACGAGATAGTTTGGCACCAGCGTCACCTGATACGGCATGAGCATCAGAATGACGTAGGCAAAAAAGATCGTGTCCCGGACTTTGCCGCGCCACCTCGTAAAGCCGTAGGCCGCGACGGACGCGACCATCAGCTGCGCAAGGACAATCGGCGCGACTAAAATGACTGAGTTCCAGAATTTATAGAGGAAATCCGGGCTTTTCAGCAGCACGGTAAAATACTGGCTGAAGCTGACCTTGTCCGGGATAAATTTCAGGTTGATGGTATCTTTGATGAAGCTCTTGCCGTCGGTCGCATTCTGGAAGACCTGACCGTAGTTGGCGGTGATTTCGCTCTGGGTCATGAACGAGTTCGTGATCGTGAGCACCGTCGGCATGAGGAACATAAAAGCAAACACAGCGGCCAGAACCGTCAGCGCGCCGCGCGAAAAATAGCGTTTTTTCCGTCTCATCCTTCCACGTCCTTTCCAAAGTAGTTTTCAATGGCGAACAGGAGGGCGATGAGCGCAATGATGACGATGGCCAGCATGATAGCCGAAGCGGAAAGGCGCTGATAGTCGAGGTTTTTATTGTACATGTTGTTCATGAAGTGCTGGAGCATGTACAGTCCCTCGTAGGGATAGTCGCCGGAGAGTAAGTATATTTCGCGGAAGACCTTAAAGGAGTTGATGATGGAGAGTATCGTGACGAACAGAACCGTCGGCGAGAGATAGCGCAGCTTAATATGGAAGAACTGATACGCCTTCGACGCGCCCTCGACCTCCGCGACCTCCAGAAGCTCTTTTGGAATGTTGTTGAGCGCGGCCATGAATAAAATCATGTTGTAGCCGAGGTTCTTCCAGAGAAAGAGCAAAACGATGACCACCATGCAGTAGTCGGACTTTAACCAGTCGATGGCCTTCACGCCGAAGACCGAGAGAAACTCGTTGACCACGCCGTTCGAGTGGAACAGCACCTGCCACACGAGGATGATGGACGCGACCGGAACCATCATGGGGCTTAAAAAGAACGTCCGGAACTGGCTCTTGAACGGGATCCGGCACTCGAGCATCAGCGCCAGCACCAACGCCAGCACAACTGCCAGCGGCACGGAGAGCCCCGAAAACACGGCGGTATTTTTGACCGCGATCTGAAATGCGCCGTTATTCCAGACTGCAATGTAATTTTTCAGGCCGACAAAGCTGTGATCCAGCGCACCGGCGATGAACGAATAATAGATGACCACGCAGAACGGCGCGACGAAGAAGATGAGCATGCCGAGAAAGCTCGGACCCGAGAAGCACAGGGATGCCAGAAAGTCCCGGATTTTCACGTTTACGCCGTTCCATATTTTTTTTGCCTGCTTCACGCTTCGGTCCTTTCTGTTTTCTGAGAAATTTACGTGTCCGGAAGGACAGCGCAAGCTGCCCTTCCGGATTGGGTTTTTTACAAATTACGACTGCTCGGCGACGTAGAGGTTGACTCTGGACTGAATCATGTTCGCCGTGTCGTCGAGGCTCTTTTCGCCTGCAAAGTATGCGGCTGCCTCGTCGGAGATGATGTTCAGGATGCTCTCGTCATAGCCGTAGACTGCGGTAGTGGTGTTGATGAGGTCGAGAATCTGGTCTACCTGCTCCTGCGTCATCGCGTAGATGCTGATCGAGCCGTCTTCGTTGACGCCTGTGCCGCCGATCACAACCGTGCTGGCTGCCGTCTCCGTGGTTGTGCCGAACGCCACGCCGCCGCCCGTGTCAGTGGTATAATAGGTCATCTTCGGGATGCGGATGGGGTTGCCGTTTTCATCCTTCATGACGTTGCCGTTCTCGTCGGTCTGGTATTCCTCGGTCATGGCGTCTTTCAGCTTCTGGTCGAACGCCTTCTGGTTGATCGGGAAGTTCCAGACGTTGCTGCCCAACTGATAGTCCTCGGTGAGGAACTGCTTCATGAAGTTCCACGCCGCGGTCTTGTCCGCGCAGGTCGAGGAGATGGCAATCGCGCCGTCAAACTGGAAGGCATGGTTCGAGGTGCCGTCTTCGGACGGATAGCCGACAAACTTCACGCCGCCGTTGAAGCCGGTCAGCTGATAGAGCATATCCTCGAAGCTCGAAACGTACATGTCGGTCATGAGCTGCTTGCCGGAGTTCATGCGGTTCTGCGCCGAGTCGTTTTCCTCGGCGGTGGCGTTCTCCCAGTCATAGGTGTCGGGGAACTGGTTGGCAAACTCGAGAAGCGCCTTGAATTCATCCGAGTCAAAGTGCGCCCCGCCGTTCTCCCAGTCGACAAAGGCGTCGATGTTGCGGGAGATGCAGGTCTGAAGAATGTCGGACTTCGTGCGGTACACGTCGAAGACCGACGCGCCGTCCTGGAGCTTCGTCATCGCGTCCTTGACCGCTGCAAGGTTCCAGGTGTCGTAGTCGCCCGCGACCTTGTCGAGCGCGATTGCCGTGCTGACTGCGAACGTGTTCGGCAGCTGATAGAGCTTGCCGTCCGCGCTTTCCAGCGCCTTAAGCACCGGCTGGACGAAGTCTTCGCGGCTCAGGTCAGCGTCTGCGTCAATCAGCTCGTAGAGATCCGTCAGGAAGCCCTTTGCCGCGTACTGCTCAATGGGCATGCTGTAGGTGTTGATGTCGATCATGTCCGGGAGCTTGCCCGAGAGCATCTCGGTGTTGAGCTTCTGGATGCCGGCGGTATAATCGTCGTCCGTATTATACTCGGAATAGTCGCGCACAACAATCCGGTGGGTGTTGCTGGCACGGTTGAACTTGACGATCGCGTCGCGCATGTTCCAGTCGAGGTACATGCAGGCGAAGGTCAGAACGGTCTTATTGACCACGCTCGCCGCATCGACGCGCGTCATAACGATCAGCTGCATGGTGTTCGTCTGCGTCTGGTCGTCGTAGGTGTTTTCAAACGCAATCACGCGCCCGTCGGGCAGGATAGAGTAGGAATTGAGGTTGTTGGAGTTGATGTCGCACTCGATCCAGTCGATCACCTTATCCTTTGTGTCGGTGTCGAATTTATAGCCGTAGATGTTGCCGTTGTAGTCGTAGTAGATATCGTACACATCGTCGCCGGGGAAGAAATTGTAGGCGGAGTCGGGAATCTTGACGGTGTCGCCCGTGAGCTTGCCGGTGGCAGGGTCGATTTCCTGGAAGACGCGGCCGCTCTCTTCCGGCTTTGTCTCGTCATTTTTGTAATAGCATACGCCCACAACGCCGGCTTTCAGCTCACACAGCTCGCCGCCGTTTTCGCTCAGGTCGACGGTCGTCTTCTGGTTGCCGTCCTGGTCATAGATGTACACGTTCTGCCAGTCGCTGAGATAGACGTTGCCGCTGTTATCGACAAAGAAGCTCGAAACATAGAAGCTGTTGCCGTTTTCATCGGTCTGGTTGAACTCGATGCGCTTGAGCTCCTTGCCGTCGGCGTCGAGGTGCAGAAGCCCAGTCTTGTTTTCGCCCTGCTCATAGTAGTTATACATGCTGTCGTCCGCCGCCAGATCTGCGGGCGGATTGTAGCGGTAGGTATAGCTGCTGTAGATTGCCCAGAGCGTACCGTCGGCTCCGGTCTGAATGGTATTGAGATCCGTGCTTCCCATCCAGCCCTCCGGGACCTCAGGCAGCTGGAATTCGGTCAGCTCCGTGCAGTCGCCGGTTTCGACGTCCATCTTGAACAGCGCCGAGCGGTAGTTGTCATACTCGATTTCCTCACCGTTTTCGTCGATGTAGCTCTGCTTGCCATCGATGATACTGCCGGTGAAGTAGAGGTTCGCACCCGAGATCGTCGAGGTGTTCACATACTGAATGTTGTCGGGAATCGGAAGAAATTCCGCCTGATAAGTGTACTTGCTGGTGCTGGCCGCCTTTTCGTCGTTTGTTTCGGTTTTCGTTCCGATCGTGGAATTGGGATTCGACGGGTCTGTGGTGTCGCCACCGTTTTTGCTGCATCCGGCAAACATGCCCAGCAGCATCACAATTGCGAGCAGCGCCGCAATCATACGATACGTTTTCATAAATACTCCTTTCCGCGTGGAGAGCTTTCTCCACATATTGTGTATCAATTTCCGTTTGGCCCTATCATAGCAGGCTTTCTTTCAAGTGAAAACCCCCTGTGGACATTTTTAAGAAAATTTTAAGAGGTTTGTTCTTCCGTCTTTTCCAGAGGATGCGCCGGGAGGGTGAGGGTGGCAGTGAAGGTATCGTCCGTCAGATTCTTTTCGAAGGTCCCTCCCAGCTGGCGCATGATTTTTTCGCAGATGCGAAGGCCGATGCGGTTGCTCTCGACCTGTCCAGGGTCTTTTAAAACGGCGTTGGCCTCACAGATCGTAAGCGTTCCCGCCTCCTGCGCAACAAGGACATGCACAGGCTTCGCGGGATCTGCGTACTTACAGATGTTGTCCGCCAGGTTATCGAGCACACGTTTAAAATACGACGCGTCGACCTCGATCTCGCAGGAAACCGGCTGCACTGCGCGTAAGACCGTAAAGCCCTTCTGCTCGAGCATTACAATCCCCTCACCCACCATCTGGTCCAGAAACGCCGCCGCGTCGAAGCGCTCGAGCTTTACCGGAAGCTCCTGCGCGCCGAAGACAAGAGAGTACCGGAAGAGCTCATCGGTGAGCGTTTTGAGCTGCATGGCTCTGCTGTAGGCGGCGGAAATATAGCTCTGATAGGCCTCCTGCGAGCTGTACTGCCCGCTCTGGGCAAGGTCGAGATAGCCGAGCAGTGCCGTCAGTGGGTTTCGGATATCGTGGCTCATGGCGGAGATGAGCTCCTGATTCTGTTTGAGCGCCTGCTGCTGGTCAGCCGTTTTTTTGAGAATGGATTTGCGCATTTCCTCGACGCTCTCGGTCAGCCGCGCAAGCTCGTCATCGCCGCTCGCCACAAGCTGCAATTGCAGGTTCCCGTCTCCGATCTGCCGCACCTCGTTTGAAATTTCCACGATTGCGCGCGTAATACGCCGGTTATAAAACAGCATGAAGATTGCAAACGTCACGCAGGCCATCGCGATGGCGCCGATCTGCACGCCGTCATAGAGCTTCGTCTCGGAAAAATCGTAGACAACGGCCTGAAACACGCCGTCTCGCAGGTACACGGGATAGGTCGTCACATTGTAGAGATCATCCAGATTTTCCGTGCCCGCGCTCTGCTCGTCAATGCCCCACCAGCCGGCCTCTAACGCAAGCCTACGGTCCTTATATAATAAGATGTAGGTGTCGTCCTGCGAAATCGCCCAGCGGGAAATCTGCTCTGTGTCGTAGGACGCGAGATTGAACTCGCGCGCGTAGGTCTGAAACGACGAGACTGTCGCGAGGTTCCGCTGGTTCTGCGCGCTCTCGCTCATATAAATCCGCTCAACGAGCGCCTGCCCGACCGTGTCCGTCAGTAAATACATGCCGATGGCGGCGAGTAAGGCGGCCAGCATCGTGACAAGCAGCTTTCGGTGGAGCGTCCGGAACCGCGGCTTTTTTTGCTTAGTCAATCTGATACCCCTTTCCCCAGATCGTCCGGATGAGGCGGGGGTTTGCCGGGTCGTCTTCGAGCTTTTTGCGCAGGTTCACGATATGTACCATGACGGTGTTGTTGGACGCGGGCATGTATTTTTCGTGCCACACGCCCTCATAGATCTGCGCGACCGAAACGACGCTTCCCCGATGGTCGGCCAGGAACTGCAAAATAGAGTATTCCGTCTCCGTCAATTCTAAGGCCTCGCCGCCGCGCAGGATCCTCCGGTTCTCTTCGTCGAGCACCACGTCGCTTTTGAGCTGCTTTCCCGTGACCTTGCCCTTATAGACGCGGTAGCGTCGGAGCAGCGAATCGACCTTCATCAGAAGCTCCCCGTGGGAAAACGGCTTTGCCAGATAGTCGTCTCCGCCAGATGAATACGCCTCCAGCTTATCCTGCTCCTGCGTTCTGGCTGTCAGAAACAGGATCGGCGCGCTGCTTATGCTCCGGATTTCCCGGCTGGCCTCAATGCCGGAGAGCTCGGGCATCATGATATCGAGCAGAATCAGATCGACGTCCGGCTCTTTTCGTATCGTCTCGACTGCGAGCCGTCCGTTCGGCGCTTCCAGCACGCGGTAGCCCCGGCTCTCGAGCAGAATGCGGATGATGCGGCGGATGTCTGCCTCATCGTCCACCACTAAAATGCGGATAGAATCATCCATAACATCCTCCAAAAATAGTCAATAAAGCAGGCGCTTTGGGGCGCGCTGACGCCCCTGTCCCCTGTGTTTTCCCCATTGTATCACACGCGGGCGGTATTTTTGTGGTTTTTAAGAATTTTTAAGAACATGGACATTTGCGAAAATTCTGATATAATAAAAATGATATCCCCCTTAAAGGAGGCTTTCATGGACATTCTATACGAGGACAGCCGGATCCTTGTCTGCATCAAGCCCGCGGGTGTTCTTTCGGCGGGCGACGAGCCGGGCGGGATGGTTGATCTTCTGCGAAAAGAGCTCGGAGACGAGCACGCGTGCGTCCGCTCTGTCCACAGGCTCGACGCGCAGGTCTCGGGGCTCATGGTCTTTGCCCGCTCGCAGGCGGCCGCCGGTATTTTATCCGAGCAGGTACGCGAGCATGTATTTGAGAAGGAATATCTCGCCGTCGTGCACGGAAGGCTCAAGGATGCTTCCGGTCAGATGGAGGATCTGCTCTGGTACAACCGCTCGCTTCGAAAATCGCGCGTCATGGACGCTCCCGGCAAGGACGTGAAGCGGGCGTTGCTGTCTTACGAGGTGCTGGGCTTCGCAGAACACGCAGACGCATCGCTGGTCAAGATCCGCCTGCACACAGGGCGGACGCATCAGATCCGCATCCAGTTTTCCTCCCACGATCACGCGCTCTTCGGAGACCGGAAATACGGTGCGGGAGACGAGGACGGCTGTGCGTCCATTGCGCTCTGGTCGTGGCGGCTTGCGTTCTTGCACCCGCAAAATGAGACGCCTGTCTCATTTTCCAAGACCCCGCCGCCTGTTTTCCCGTGGAATCTGTTTGATTTCTCCGAATAGCAGAAAAATCGGTTTCTTTTCTCAACAAAGCGTTGCTTTTTTCGGATGCACGCTCTATAATACCGCTTGCGCCCGCCAAGTTTCGGGGCATCAGCTTTAACGTTTCGCAGAACAGGATATTCTTGAATTATTTGGAAAATGATGCGGAAGGGCCCAAGATAAGGAGAGAGGATATGGCGGCTACGATTGAACAGGTAAATATGACGGAGGGTGCGCTGCTCCCGAAAATCGTCCGCTTCTCGCTTCCGCTGGCAGCCACGGGCGTTTTGCAGCTGCTATTCAACGCGGCGGACGTGATCGTGGTCGGCAAGTTTGCCGGTGCAACGGCGCTGGCCGCAGTCGGGGCAACGACGTCGCTTGTCGCGCTGCTGGTAAACGCGCTCATGAGCATCTCCGTCGGCGTCAATATTCTCGTCGCCCGCTATCTTGGTTGCCGGGAATATGACCGCGTGCGCACGTGCGTGCATACGGTGTTTGCGCTGAGCTTTGTTCTGGGCCTTATCGTCATGGTTGCCGGTCTCACGCTCTCGACGCCTCTGCTCGAGCTCATGAAAACGCCGGAGGACGTGCTGCCGCTCTCGAGCCTGTATCTTCGCATCTATTTTATCGGCGTTCCCGGAACGGTCATGTATAACTTCGGCGCCGCCCTTCTGCGCGCGTTCGGAGACACGAAGCGCCCCATGGTCTTTCTGACTGTCTCCGGCGTTGTGAATGCGTGCCTGAACCTCTTTTTTGTCATCGTCTGCCACATGAGCGTCGACGGTGTCGCCACCGCCACAGTCATTTCGCAATATATTTCGCTTTTCCTCGTCGTCCGCTGCCTGTGCAGAAGCGAGGGGCTCAGCCATCTGGAGCTGAAGGAAATCCGCCTCGATAAGGAAGAGTCCATCCGCATGATTCAGATCGGCTTTCCCGCAGGGCTCCAGAGCATGCTTTTCAGCATCTCGAACGTGCTCGTGCAGAGCTCGGTCAACTCCTTCGGTGCAAGCGTCGTCGCGGCCAACACCGCCGCGTCCAACATTGAGGGCTTTATCTACACCGCGATGAACTCCGTGTTCCATGCGGCCATCACCTTCACCAGCCAGAACCTCGGCGCGGGAAAGCTCAGCCGCACCAAGCGCGTCTACGGCTCGTGCATCGCAACATCCTTGATGATCGGCCTTCCGATGTGCCTTGTCTATTTCCTGTTTGCGCCGTCTCTGCTCTCTATCTACGTTTCGAGCGCCGACCCCTCGTATCAGGACGTGATCAACTACGGCCTCATCCGCATGCGCTGGCTCGGCTGCTTCCAATTCCTTGGCGGATTCATGGAGGTCACGTGCGGCATGGTGCGCGGGCTCGGAAAATCGTGGCTCCCGATGTTTGTCACCGGGATCGGCGCGTGCCTGAGCCGGATCATTTGGATCTATACCGTCTTCCAGGCCGTCCATACGCCGGAGATCCTCTATCTGTCGTATCCCCTGAGCTGGATCCTGACGGCCCTGATGCACGTCGTCTGCTTCATTCTCACCTACCGCAATTTGGCACAGCGTCTGGCGAACCGACCGTCCGCCGCAACCTGATATTTGAAAGGAAGGATTTTATGCGCGTTATCGACATGGCTGACATCATCCGCGCCATGCAGAACGAGACACAATTCGTTCTGCGCTGCGAAGAGGTGTTCCACGACAAAATCAGCTCCGCCGCCGCGTCCATTTTATCGGCGCAGCCGCAAAAGCCCTTCGTCTGCCTCACGGGTCCCTCCGGCTCGGGCAAGACGACGACTGCCATGCGCCTGAAGGCGTATCTCGAAAACCTCGGCGTAAAGGTCTGCCAAATCAGCATGGACAATTTCTTCCTGCCGCTCGACCAGCGCCCGCCCGAGGCCACCGACTGGGAGTCTCCCTACTGCGTGAACCGCGGGCTGCTGTTAGATACTGTTGACAAACTCAGCCGGGGCGAGACGGCGCAGGTGCCGTGGTATGATTTTAAGGCCAACAAAACCGGCGGCTACACGCCCATGGAGGGAAGCCGGGAGGCCATCATCATTGCCGAGGGCATCCATATGCTCAATCCCCTGCTCTTCGATGCCATGCGCTCGCGCGCAACGGGCGTATATGTCGCGCCGCGCACGAGAATCATCACGCCCGACGACCGCATCGTCAAGCCCGAGCAGGTGCGTGTGGCCCGGCGCATGATCCGCGACTATCTCTCCCGCGGCCGGACGCTCCGGGAGACCATCGAACGTGCGCAGTCGGTCGATCAGGGCGAGGTGCAATATATTGCGCCCAACAAAAAGAACGCATCCATCCACATCGACACCTTCCACGACTATGAGCCGTGCATCCTGACAAAATATCTGCGCGAGATCCCAAAATTCTCTGAGGAGCTGACCCCGGAATTCATGCGCGCGCATAACCTGGATATCCTCATGGACGTCGTGAAGGAGCTTCCGCCACTCACAACGAACTACGTCCCGAAGGATTCCATCGTAAGAGAATTCGTCGGCGGCAGCATTTTCAAATACTGACCCCTGCGCCCGATCCAGAAAGAAACGAGGAAGCGTTATGGAAGAGATCCGCATCAGCCATGTCTCCAAAAGCTATACGACGCTCTCTACAGACCTTGTCATCGGAAACGCCAAGCGCCCAAGCCGGACGCGGAAGGTGCTGGAGGATGTGAACCTCGCCTTCCCCGCCGGGCAGCTTTCGGTGCTGGTGGGACGAAGCGGGTGCGGCAAGAGTACGCTTTTAAAGATGCTCGCGGGAAAAGAAGCGCCGGATTCCGGCGAAATTTCGCTCCCCCATGGCTGGCACGCGGCGCTTCTCAGCCCCGAGCCCTACGTCATCACGTGGACCAACGTGCGGCAGAATGTGGCGATGGCCTCCGGCGTGGGAAAAACGCCCGAGGAGCGCTATGAGCACGCGCTGGAATACGTCCGGCTCGTTGGGCTGGAGGACTACGCCGACCTTTCACCGGTGGAGCTATCGACCGGCATGAAGCAGCGGCTGGGCTTGGCTCGCGTATTGGCAAGTCAGGCGGAGCTTCTTTTAATGGACGAGCCGTTCGCGTCGCTGGACTTCATCACCCGCGCGGAACTGCAGAACCAGATTCTGCAGCTGCAAAAAAACATGCCGCGCACGATCGTTCTCGTCACGCACCAGTTAGACGAGGCGCTTCTTCTTGGGCAGTCCGTTACGGTTATGCACGAGCTGGGAGAAACCGAAACGTTCGACCTGTCCCATATTCCGTATCCGCGCGATTTATCAAGTCCCGAGCTTCTTCGTCTGCGCGAGGCTGTCACCGAGGCCTGCCGCCGGTAAAGGAAGTTTGCCATCAGGATTTTTTGCAGGGCGCACGGAAAAAAGTATTTGCAAAACCGTGCGCCCTGTGCTAGAATAAAGCCAACGAAATAAAAAGGATAGCGCGCGCGCCGTTTCGGCGCAGGCTGAATGGGGTGAGAAGCCCCGCGAGTCGGTCACTGTGATGCTTTTGAGCTAAGTCAGGTCTGCTGAGCGCTGTCCCGTACCTGCGCCGGAACCGGGGTCGAACGTGTATTTCTCTCAAGAATCAGGGAGTGTATCCGTGCGGCCAGTGGGTTTGGCTGTACGGATTTTTTGTTTGTATTTGCCGTCTTTATGGGAGAAGGCGGTGATTGCAATAGATGTCTCTCTTTTCTCCGGCAGTTAAGACCGCTTACGCTCCCCCTGCGTAAGTTCTGCCATAAAAACCGGGCGCCTGCTGACTGGGAACCAGCGGGCGTCCGATTTTTTGCGGAGCCGGAAGCACCGACGCGCCCGCAGACAGCGCTTCTTAACATGGGCACCCGGCATTTTTAGCGTGACATTTATCGTACACATGGGTATAATACCCGTGAGCCGATTTTACACAATGCGGAGTTTCTGAAATTCCCCCAAGTTTGCGTAGGGTGGATGCCCACATCGACCCAAGGGCAGTACGAATTCGCCGGAGATTTCCGTAAAATCGGCGCATCGTGCCGGGGCGATGTCGGCATCGCCCCCTACGCAATGTTTAAAACATTACCGAAACCCGTAAGGACAGGCGGTTTTGATTTGTATTTCTTTTTCTTTGGAGGTTTTTATGCGCGGTATTCCTTCGCTGATTACGGACATTCGCAAGCAGGTTTTCGCCGAGGTGGCGCGGATGGCGTATTCGGGCGACTACACACAGATGGAAGACATTCCGTTCCGGATCGTCCCGGGCACGAACCCTTTGCACCGGGAATCGGTATTTCTCGAGCGTGCGATTGCGGGCGAGCGCGTACGTCTGGCGATGGGCCTTTCCTTGCAGCCCGTGCAGACCCGGACGCTTCTCACCGAGGGCATGGACCAGGCGGCGATCGCCGAGCAATACTATGAAGCGCCGCTTGTAAACATCATCCCCTACGCCTGCCACGCGTGCCCGACGAAGCAGTACCGCGTGACCGAGCTCTGCCAGGGGTGTCTTGCCGCGTCGTGCCAGCGGGTGTGCCCGAAGGGCGCGGTGAAATTTGTAAACGGCAAGAGCCGCATTGACCAGAAACTCTGCATCAAGTGCGGCAAATGCGCCAAATCCTGCCCCTATCACGCCATTACCTATCTTGAGCGCCCGTGTCAGGCGGCGTGCGGGATGGACTCAATCGGCGTGGATGAATACGGCAAGGCGAAAATCGACTATGACCTCTGCGTCTCGTGCGGCCAGTGTCTGGTCAACTGCCCGTTCGGCGCGATTGTCGATAAGAGCCAGATCTATCAGGTTATCCGCTCGATTCTGGAGGGAAATGACGTCGTCGCGATTGTTGCGCCGTCGTTTGCCGGGCAGTTCGGCAAAGACGTGACGGCGGCGAAATTCGTCGCGGCGATGAAGGCGCTCGGTTTCTCCGACGTGGTCGAGGTCGCGGCGGGCGCGGACATCTGCGCAATTGAGGAAGCGCGCGATTTTCTCGAGAAGGTGCCGACTGAGCAGCGCTTCATGGCGACCTCTTGCTGCCCGTCGTGGCGGATGATGGCAAGAAGACTGTTCCCGAATGAGTCCGGCAATATTTCCATGACCTACACGCCGATGGTCTATACGGCAAGGCTCGTCAAGCGCGAAAAGCCTGAGGCAAAGGTCGTCTTCGTCGGCCCGTGCGCAGCAAAAAAGCTGGAGGCCATGCAGGAAGAGCTCCGGCAGGACGTGGATTTTGTCCTGACCTATGAAGAACTCATGGGCATCTTTGAAGCGAAGGAAATTGACTTCTCGAGCCTCCCGGCAAGTGAGCCCCTCGCACAGGCGACAAGCGCGGGCCGCGGCTTTGCGCAGGCTGGCGGTGTAGCCGCGGCGGTCGAGGAGATCATCCGGCGCGAGCACCCGGATTTCGAGGTAAAGACCCAGCGCGCGGACGGCCTTCGCGAATGCCGGAAACTTTTGATGCTTGCCAAGGCAGGCAAGTTTGACGGATACCTGCTCGAGGGCATGGCCTGCCCCGGCGGGTGCATCGCGGGCGCGGGCACGGTCATCTCCAGCGACGCGGCGGCAAAAAAGCTTCAGCAGCACATGTCTGAGGCGGAGATCCAGTCCAGCGCGGACAGCCCGTATGCCGATCTTGCCGACCAGCTGAACGAGCCGT
Source organism: Oscillospiraceae bacterium (assembly GCA_916988195.3). Lineage (GTDB taxonomy): Bacteria > Bacillota > Clostridia > Oscillospirales > Oscillospiraceae > CAG-170. The sequence continues at coordinate 72,074 of CAKASQ030000005.1, read as the reverse complement.
GATGCGCAAAAGCGCCAAAAATCAGAGACAGATTTTGTTCAAAACTGCCTTTGCAAACGGCGTTTCCTCCCGGTAAAATAAATAGGACAACGTGTGGCACTTTGCGTAATTCCGGTTGCAAAGTGCCCGCGTTATTTTTTTGCGCATTTTTAGGAGGAACAACATGGAACAAAACAACGCATTTCTCGGGAGCGCGCCGATCGGAAAGCTCATGCGCGGCTACGCGCTGCCGTGCATCATATCCCTACTTGTCGGCGCGCTTTATAACATCGTCGATCAGATCTTCATCGCGAACGCCAGCTACCTCGGCTCCTACGGCAATGCGGCCAATACGGTCGTGTTCCCGCTGACGGTCGTGGCGCTCGCCATCGCGGTCATGGTGGGAGACGGCTGCTGCGCGTTCGTCTCGATCAGTCTTGGGCGGCAGGAGGGAAAGAAAGCGAGCCGAAGTGTCGGCAATGCGGTCCTTCTCTGCGTGGCGGCCAGCCTGATCCTCACCGCTGTCTATCTGATTTTCGCTGACCAGATCATCGCCATGTTCGGCGGCACGGTCAACGAGGAGACCTTCCGTCATTCACAGGAATATTTCTTCTATATCACCATCGGCATCCCGCTTTACATGTTCGGCCAGGCGATGAACCCAGTCATCCGCGCTGACGGGAGTCCGCGCTTTGCGATGGTCTCGACGCTCGCCGGCGCGGCTGCGAACATCATCTTAGACCCCATTTTCATCTTCTGCTTCCGCTGGGGCATGATGGGAGCCGCCGTCGCGACCGTCATCGGGCAGGCCATCACGGCGGCACTCGCGGTGTGGTATTTGTGTCACATGAAGATCGTGAAGCTCTCAAAGCAGGATTTCCAGCTCGATGGCGCGGTTTGCGGCCGGACGCTGGGGCTCGGCATAACGAGCTTTCTCTCGCAGATCTCCCTCGTCGCGGCAATGGCGGCGATCAACAACATGCTCCGCAAATACGGCGCGCTGGATGCGATTTTTTCGCAGGCGCAGTATGCGCAGATTCCGATGGCGGTCGTCGGGATCGTGATGAAGTTCTTCCAGATCGTCATTTCCATCGTCGTCGGCATGGCGGCGGGCTGTATCCCGATTGTGGGCTTCAACATGGGAGCCGGGTTGAAACCGCGCGTGAAGGCTCTTTTTACGAAGCTTCTCATCTGGGAGGCACTCGTGGGCTTTGCGGCGCTTCTTCTGGTGGAGTTCTTTCCCAGACAGCTCATCGGCATTTTCGGCGCGGCCAACGAGAGCGCGTACTATACGGACTTTGCCATCCGCGCCTTCCAGGTGTATCTTTGCATGCTGCCGCTTGCGTGCGTCAACAAGGCCTGCTTCATCTTCTTGCAGGCGATGGGAAAAGCCGCTTCGTCGACGGCGCTGTCCATGATTCGGGAGGTTGTCTTCGGCGTGGGCTTTGCGATATTACTGCCCAGGTTTTTCGCGCTCAGCGGCGTTCTGTACTCCATGCCCGTCTCGGACGTTCTGACGTTCGTGGTCGCGGCAGTTCTGATTGCGAAAACCTACCGCGAGCTGGGCGCGGCAGAATAATTTACAAATCCGCGGTGGATTGGAAGCTGCCCTTTGTGGTATGCTATGCACTACAATACGCATAAGGAGGCGCGTGCCATGTGTACGGCGGCAACATATCAGACAAAGGACTTTTATTTTGGACGGAACCTGGACTATGAATTTCCCTACGGCGAAGAAGTCTGCATCGTGCCGCGGAATTTTCCGGTTCCGCTGCGGCACCTACCGGAGCTCACGCAGCACTACGCCATCATCGGCATGGCGCACGTAGAGGACAATTACCCGCTGTTTTACGACGCGGTGAACGAGACGGGGCTCTGCATTGCGGGGCTCAACTTCGTCGGAAACGCGGCGTATGCGGAGGTTCAAGACGGCAAGACGAATGTTGCGCAGTTCGAGCTCATTCTGTGGTTACTCGGCACGTGTCGGGACCTTAAGCAGGCGCACGAGGCCATTGCAAACCTCAACCTCGTCGGAACGCCGTTTTCCGCCAAGCTCCCCTCGGCGCAGCTGCACTGGATGATTGCCGACAAGACGGGCTGCATCGTGTTGGAGTCTATGGCAGACGGCCTTCACGTCTATGAAAACCCCGCAGGCGTTCTGACGAACAATCCCCCGTTCCCGACGCAGCTGTTCGCCCTCAACAATTACGCCCAGCTCTCGCCGAAGCCGCCCGTGAACCGGTTCTCCAAGGACCTTTCGCTGCAAACCTATTCCCGCGGCATGGGCGCGATCGGCCTTCCGGGCGATCTGTCGTCGGCGTCCCGCTTTGTCCGCGCGGCGTTTACCCGGCTGAACGCAAAATCGGAAGACGGCGAGATGGCGTCCGTCAGTCAGTTTTTCCACATTTTAACCGCCGTCGAACAGACGCGCGGCTGCTGCGAGCTGGAAAACGGGAAGTTTGAGATCACGCTCTATTCGAGCTGCTGCAACGCAGACAAAGGCATTTACTACTACACGACCTATGAAAACCGGCAGATCACGGCAGTCTCGCTCTTTGAAGAGGATTTAGACGCGCGCGGGCTTGTGCGCTTTCCATTGGTGAATACCCAGTCCGTCCGGTACCTGAACGGGAAACACGCATAACGCGCCGGCGGTGCATCTCTCATGCGCCGCCGGTCTTCGTTTCCTGCGAAAATTTCCCGCGAAAGCGCATCCGGATATCGCGGAAAATGCCCAGCGGACGCGCGGAAAAAGATTTGACAGGCAGCAAAAAAGTGGATATGATATACGCGATCCGGCGGGCGCTTTTCTTCTCTTTGAAATCACCGTTTTCCCGCCCGCAGCCCAGAGATATGGAGGAATCCCGATGAAAGAATCCATTCACAAATATTTTAAGCTCGGAACGCTGCAGTGGATGAGCTTCCCGAACAGCGCTCCCTTAGACGCATTGACGGCGATCGCGCGCGACGACTTCTTTGACGCGGTCGAGATCAAGTCCTACGGCGCAGAAAAGGAGCAGGCCAAGGCGATTCTGGACCAGAGTCACCTGACGGTCGCCTTCGGCGCGCACCCGATGCAGCTGAAAGACAAGCTGAACCCGAACGCGCTGGACGAAAGTGAGCGGCAGAAGGCAGAAGACGCGCTCAAGGGCGCGATCGACGAGGCGGCATATCTTGGCGCGACGGCCATGGCCTTCCTCGCCGGTCACTGGGAAGAGGCGACGAAGGAGCAGGCATACGCGCAGCTTGTAAAGACCACGAACGCGCTTTGCGATTACGCGGCGGAAAAAGGGCTCGGTGTGGAGCTCGAGGTGTTTGACTACGACGTCGATAAGGCCGCGCTCATCGGTCCGGCTCCCTTAGCTGCGCGCTTTGCCGCTGATGTGTGCTCGAGGCACAATAACTTCGGCCTCATCGTCGACCTCAGCCACATTCCCATCACGCATGAGAACACCCGCTTTGTCATCCGTACGCTCCGGCCGTATATCACGCATTTCCACTACGGAAACGCGGTCGCGGACCCCAACTGCGACGGCTACGGCGACAAGCACCCGCGCTTCGGCTATCCTAACAGTGCCAACGACACGAAGGAGCTTCTGGACTTTTTGCGCATCTTGAAGGAAGAGGGCTTCTTCAACGCCGAAAGTCCCTACATCCTCTCTGCTGAGGTCACGCTCCGTCCGGGCGAGGACGAGCAAATCGTTCTTGCCAACACCAAGCGCGTCCTGAACCGTGCCTGGGCCCTTCTGGAGGACTGAGTCCGAACCTATATCGCGGTGCAATTGCGTCAGAAATTCACGGTTCTTTGACATCTTCCGAGCTGCTCATAAGGGGCGATTGAACGCATCGACTTTCTCTCTTTTCGTAGGGGGCGATGCCCACATCGCCCCATGGGCACCAACGAATTCGCCGAAATTTCTCGTAAAATCGGTTCTCTTTGCCGGGTCGATGTGGGCATCGACCCCTACGCATAACCGGAAAATTCCCGGAAATTTTGTAACGCTCTTCACAAAAGGCAGAAAAAGGCCACGACCGATTGGTCGTGGCCTTTAGGTTTTGAAATTAGATTGCTTTCTTCGCGGTCTCGACGAGAACCTTGAAAGCCTCTGCGTCGGTGATGGCCAGCTCGGACAGAGCCTTGCGGTTCATCTCGATGCCGGACTTCTTGAGGCCGTTCATAAAGCGGGAATAGTTGATGCCGTAGGGAGCGACGGCCGCGGAAATACGGGAAATCCACAGCTGACGGAACTCTCTCTTCTTCAGCTTACGGCCAACGTAAGCGTAAACGCCGGACTTTGCAACAGCCTGCTTGGCCATCTTAAAGTGACGGGACTTGGAACCCCAGTAGGACTTTGCGAGCTTCAGGGTCTTATTTCTTCTCTTGCGCGTCATCATTGCGCCTTTAACTCTTGCCATTCTTGTATCCTCCTATGTGTCGTCAATCCTTACCGATTATTTGTAAGGAATCATCTTTTTCACGATATCTTCCACGGTCACGTCGGCATAACCGTTCTTGCGAAGGTTACGGGTCCGCTTCGTGGGCTTCTTGGTGAGGATATGGCTCTTGAATGCGTGCGCTCTTTTGACCTTACCGGTCTTGGTCAGATTGAATCTTTTCTTTGCGCCGCTATGGGTCTTCAGCTTAGGCATAGTGGTTCTCCTTCCGTGTTTTGCTTTTTCGCAGGTTATTTGGAATTCTTGGGGCTGAGGAACATGGACATGTTGCGTCCCTCGAGCTTTGCGCCCTTGGCCACAGTGGCAATTTCATCACAGTCAGCGCCAAACTGCTTGAGCAGCTGCTCGCCGAGCGAGGTGTGCGCCATTTCGCGGCCGCGGAAACGAACGGTAACTTTGACCCGGTTGCCATCTTTCAGGAACTTCTGGGCATTTTTGACCTTGGTATTGAAGTCGTTGGTGTCGATGCTCGGGGACATGCGAATCTCCTTGACCTCGACGACCTTCTGGTTCTTTCTGGCTTCCTTTTCCTTCTTGAGCTGCTCGAACCGGAACTTGCCGTAGTCCATGATCTTGCAGACCGGGGGAACGGCGTTCGGCGCAATCTTGACCAGATCGAGATTTTTTTCTTCAGCCAGCGCCAGAGCAGCGGCGGACGTCATAATACCAAGCTGATCGCCTTCAGCTCCGATCACGCGGAGTTCCTTGTCCCGGATTTCCTCGTTGATCTGATGTTCTAATTTACCGATGGGAAAGCACCTCCAAATGCAAAGTGCGGATGCCGACAAGCACCCGCACAAAAACCCCCGAATGGGGACGTCTTCGTATCAACCTCTTCGCAAAGCTGGAGGTGAGTTGCGGTGCTTACCGCTCCTTCTTTGTTTTCTCCAGCTATTATACTGGCAAAGCGGCCGGATGTCAACATAAATTTGCGGAAAATGCAAGTTTTTTTTCGCTCAATCCAGAAAAATCGGAAGCGCCGGGGGTGCCATCGTAAAGAGAATCAGCGCCGCCCCGTAGAGCCCGGCAGCAATCACCAGCACCCCGCAGAGCCACGAGAGCCCGCCCGTTTTCGTAAGCCTCGCCATGAGCCAGAACCCCAGCGCAAGCGAGAGCACATAGAGCGCGATGTTGAGCCAGCCTGCCGTGAACGCAAAGCCGGACTCCAATATGTAGTAAATCCCGAGCAAAAACGCGGGCATGACCAGCAGCGCTGCCAGCGTCCCGCTCCATGCCGCCTGCGCGTCCTGCGCTTTCCGATTCAAAAGAAAGCCCGATGCCAAAAACGGCCAGTACAGAAGCTTCAGATGCTCCCACACGCTCTCCGACACCGGGCAGATAAGCCCAACAAGCGGCGACGGACAAAGATCGTAGCCGAAATGCAGCGCGCTGCCAGCCAGCGCCGTGAGGACAAACGCCAGAAAAAAGCGCCCCTTCATAAAAATCCCCTCCCGCCAATACAATACTGGCAGGAGGGTGAAATTATACCCGAAGATTTTTCTCCCGGCTTATTGGAAGAACTGCGCGTGGACGGCCCGCATCGCGCGCTCGGAGTCCTCTTTATCGATGAGCACGGAGAGCTTGATCTCGCTCGTCGAGATCATGTGGATGTTGATGTGCGCGGCATAGAGCGCCTCGAACATCTTGGCGGCAACGCCGGGATTGCCCTGCATGCCCGCGCCGACGACGGAGACCTTCGCAACGTCGGTGTTGACGTCGATATGGTCAAATTTCAGGGTATCGCGGTTCGCGTTCAGAACCTCTTCGCAGCGGGGAACATCCTTGTCCGCGACGGTGAAGACGATGTCCTTGCACTCATCGTGGCCGTAGGACTGCAGGATCATATCGACGTTGATTTTTTCTTTTGCGAGCAGGCTGAATACCTTGTAGGCCACACCCGGCACGTCCGGCATCGCGGCCAGCGCGATCCGGGCAATCTTCTTATCCTGCGCCACACCGGCAATATAAGTCTTTTCCACGTTCTTGACTACCTCCTTGACAATCGTACCGGGATTTCCGGAAAAGCTGGACAGAACCTCCAGCTGCACACCGTAGCTCTTGGCAAGCTCGACCGAGCGGTTATTGAGCACCTGCGCGCCGAGCGATGCGAGCTCCAGCATTTCGTTATACGTAATTTCGGGAAGCTTCTTCGCCTCCGGGACAATGCGCGGGTCGCAGGTATAAACGCCGTCAACGTCCGTGAAAATCTGGCAGAGATCGGCCTGCAGGGCGACCGCCATCGCGACCGCCGTCGTATCCGAGCCGCCGCGGCCAAGCGTCGTCACATCGCCGTATTTATCAACGCCCTGGAAGCCTGCGACAAGGACGATGCGCTTTTTGTCGAGCTCTTCCTTGACGCGCTCGCACGTGACCTTTTTGATGCGGGCGAACGAATGCGTCGACGAGGTGTTCATACCGACCTGCCAGCCGCAGAGCGACACGACCGGGTAGCCGAGCTTTTCAATCGCCATCGCCATCAGCGCAATCGACATCTGCTCGCCGCAGGCCAGCAGCATATCCATCTCGCGCTTGGAGGCGTTGGGGTTGATCTCCTCGGCCTTGGCGATTAAGTCGTCCGTAGTGTCGCCCTGCGCCGAGAGAACGACGCACATTTCGTTCCCCTTGGCGTAAGCGTCTGTGATGATTTTTGCCACGCGGAAAATGCGCTCTGCGTTGGCAACGGAGCTTCCTCCGAATTTCTGTACAATACGTGCCATGTTTTCCCTCCTGGAGCTTATTCAAAAATCGGCCATGCGGACGCGGGTCTGGGGCTTGCGCCGATTGCGCGGCCTGCCTCGATGGGCGAGGTTACGCCGGCGAGATACCCTGCGCGCGCGGGAAGCCACGTGATCTTGCCGAGCTGCCGCTCCATCGCCTCTTTTTCGCTTTCCGGAACGCGGATGTAAAACCGCGCGTGGAACTGCGAAAAATCGGCGGGCTTTTCCGCGCAGGCCTCCCAACCGGCAGGCTGCATGCGGCCGGGATTTTTTACAATGTCGATGATGTCGCCGACAACCGCGCTCGCCGTGGGATAGCGCCCTGCGCCGGGGCCTGCAAAGAGGACCTCGCCGACGGCACTGCCTCTCACGCAAACGGCATTGAACACGTCGTTCACGCCCGCCAGAAGCGCGGAGGACTTTACCAGATGCGGGCTCACGAAGCAAAAGCGCTTTCCGTTCTGCACAAGCGTCCGGCCAAGGAGCTTGATCTTCATGCCGCCGGCTTCCGCGAACTGCGCGTCGAGCGCGTCGACCTTCGAAATACCTTCGACATGGATGTCGTCGGGGCTCACGTTTTTGCCGAACGCGAGACCGGAGAGGATGCAGCTTTTTCTTGCCGCGTCGATACCCTCGACGTCCGCCGTCGGGTCCACCTCGGCATAGCCCAGTCGCTGCGCGTTTGAGAGCGCGTCGGCATAGCTCTCGCCGTTCTCTAACATCTGCGTAAGGATGTAGTTGGTCGTGCCGTTCAAAATACCGGAGACCTCGGTAATTTCGTTCGCGCCGAGGCAGCGGGTGAGGGGGTTCAGGACCGGAATACCGCCCGCGACGGACGCTTCAAAGAGGAAGTTCACGCCGTTGGCCTTTGCGAGCGCAAAGAGCTCCAATCCATGCTCCGCGACGAGCTGCTTGTTCGCTGTCACGACGTGCTTGCCCGCCTTCAGTGCGCGCGTCACAACATCGAGCGCGACCGAGCAGCCGCCGATCGTCTCGACGACAAGATCGATCTCCGGGTTCTTTTCGATCTCGGAAAAGTCCGACACAAAATAGGACGCAAACGGGCTGTCCGGCTTTTTCGTCCGGGTGAAGACGGCCTTGAGCCGAACCTCCTCGCCCGCGTTTTTTTCTATCACCGCGGCGTGATTCACCAGAAGATCGGCCACACCGCCGCCGACCACACCAAGGCCGGCAATTGCAATCTGCTTCATTGGATTCTCCTTTTAATGGTTCGCCATCGCGAAAATCTCGCGCAGCGCCTCATGGTCTAAGCTGACGAGCGTGCCGACGCGGCGTGTACCGTGGTAGCTGACTCTGGCGGCCAGGTCTTCGATCCCGGCCTCATCCTGCACGCCGCAGGAGAGCTCGCCGATCGAAACCGGCATGCCAAGGCTCTTGAAATACGCCTCCGATGCGTCAATTCCGGCGTTCGCGGCCTTTTTGACGTCGGGCTCTGCGATGTCCCAGACGTTCCGCGCGTAGCGGGCGAAGAGCTTATAATTGTCTTCATTGGCCTTGCAGACATAGCGCGCCCAGCTGCACCAGAGGGCAGAAAGCGCCTCGCCGTGAATAATATCGTACTTCTCGCTCAGCGCGAAGCTCACGGGATGGACCGACAAGCCCTTCGCGCCGCCAAGGCCGGTGAGCCCATTGTGAGACAGACTGCCGCACCACATAATCTCGCTCATCGCGTCCAGATTTCCCGCGTCCGCGATCACGGCGGAACCGTTTGCGATCACGACGCGAAGCACGGCTTCTGCCAGCTGCATGGTCGTTTCGTTCCCTTGAATCGGGTTAAAGTAGCGCTCAAGCGTGTGCATCATGATATCGGTCACGCCGCAGGCCACCTGCCGCCGGGGAAGGGTCGCAGCAAGCGCCGGGTCCATGATGGCAAAGGCCGGGCGGTTGAACTCTGTGTTCAGGCCGCGCTTCTGCAAAATGGTCTCGTCGGTCAGCACAGCAGAGTCGCTCGTCTCGCTGCCGGAGGCCGGGATCGTTAAGATGACGCCAACGGGCGTTGATTTCTCGACCTTTTTCTTTCCGAGCCAGAACTCCCAGATGTCAATCTCGGGGTTTGCCTTGCCGTGGGCAATGGCCTTGGCCGTGTCGATGACGCTGCCGCCGCCAATGGCGAGTATCAGCTGCGCGTCCATGGCGATGGCCTTTTTCACGCCCTCGCGCGCAAGGCCGAGATGCGGGTTCGGCTGCACGCCGCCAAGCTCCTGATGGGAAATGCCTGCGCCGTCCAGCAGCGCAAGGACCTTATCCAGAAGCCCGCTTTTCTTCGCGCTTTGCCCGCCGTAGACCACCAGCACGCGCGAAGCCTTGCTTTTTTCCAACTGCGCCGGGAGCCTATCGAGGCTGTCCGTTCCAAAGACCACCCGGGTCGGAACGCAGTATTCAAATGACTTCATATTCTCTTCTCCTTTTTAACCCGCGACCGCCTCGGCACGCACCACGCCGCGCGTTTCGGCCAGCACGTGCGTGAGCTCCTCGATCGGACAGTTCAACGCGCCCGTTTCGGCCGAAATCGTGACCATGGCCTTGCCGCCGGTTGGGATCGACTGGTTGATCGTCAGTATATTTGCGCCGCAATTGGCAAAAATAGATAATATCGAGGACAGAACGCCCGCCTTGTCCTTCAGAACCATCTGGAAGGTAATGATTCGTCCCGCCATCATGTTCTGGAACGGAGAGATGCAGTCGCGGTACTTATAAAACGCACTGCGGCTGATGCCGACGGCCTTTGTCGCGACATTGACCTTATCCGTCTCGCCCGTCTCGAGCATGCGCTTGGCCTCTGCGACCTTGCGGAAAATTTCAGGCAGAGCGGAGGAATCCACAATGAAGTATTTTGGAGCTTTTTCCATGCTGTTCACCTCGTTTGTCTTTGCTAAGAAATCATATGTCCGTTTGATGTGACCACTATACAACACACTTCACAAAAATGCAAGAGCATTTTCAGAAAAAATTACAAGAAAGGAGGCCTCCCGTATGCGCGCAAGAAAGCTTGGAACGATCGTGCTGATTGCCGTCTGTGCGGCGGGCGGGCTGTGGCTGTTTGCGGCGGTTCTGTTCCCGCTGCTGCTGCCGCTGTTCATTGGTCTGGCGGTGGCGGCGATGGCAAGAAAGCCGGTATCCATGCTGGAGTGCCGGACGAAGCTCCCCCGGGGGCTCGCCGCATTTTTGTGCGTGCTGGCAATTTACGCGCTGGCGGGGACGGGGCTTTTTCTTTTGTGCCGGCTCCTTTGCCGGGAGGTCGGCGGTTTTTTACATCAGCTGCCGGAGCTGGCCGGGCGGCTGGAAGAGCCCGCAAAGGCCTTGCAGGACAGACTCTACGCCATCGCGGACAAATTTCCGGACGGCGTGGGTTCCGGCCTTCGCGCGGGACTTACGAGCTTTTTTGAAAGCGGCGCGGGATTTGGCGCAAAGCTCTATGAACGGCTTTTTACGCTCGCGTCCGGCTTTCTGGGAAAGCTTCCGGATCTGGTGCTCGGCGCGGTGACGGCGCTTTTATCGAGCTTCATGCTCACGGCGGAATTCGACGATCTGACCGGAGCTTACCGCCGCCATGTGCCAAAGAGCTGGCAGGAAAAACTTTCGTTTGCAAGGACGCATCTGTCGTCCACGCTTGGCGCGTGGCTGCGGGCGCAGGGAAAGCTCATGGGCGTGACGTTTCTGATTCTGACGGCGGGCTTTTTGCTGCTGGGGGTCGATTACGCGCTTTTGTTCGCGCTGCTAACGACGTTTATTGACGCGCTGCCGGTCTTCGGGACGGGGACGGTGCTGCTTCCATGGAGTCTTTTGGAGTTTGTCCGGGGAAACGCGCGGTGCGGCGTGGGGTTTCTTCTTTTATACGCAGCGGCGGCGCTTACCCGGCAGGCTTTAGAGCCGCGGCTTCTTGGCGGGCAGATCGGGCTTCCGCCCGCAGTGACGCTGGCGGCGCTATATGTCGGCTACCGCGTGATGGGCGTGGCGGGGATGATCGTGTTTCCGCTGCTTTCCGTCTTCTGCTGCCAGATCTACCGGGCGCTCATGGAAAAAACGCCGGAGGGGCAGAACGCGTCTTCCCGCGCCGGAAAGCCGGAACGTGCGAATTAGCTTGCAGCTTTGGCTTCTTTGCGGTATGATAGGGGAGAATTTCTGAAAGGAGGCGGGCGCGATGGTGCTTTCGCATGTGGCAGAGCGCGAGGGAAAGCTTTTGACGTTTCTGCGGGGCGAGCTGGCGCTCTCGTCCGGCCTTGTCAAGCGGCTCAAATGGCAGAATGTGTTTTTCCTCGACGGCGTCCCTGTCCACACCGACGCGCGCGTGCTGCCGGGGCAGAAAATCACCGTAAAAATCGAAGAAGCGCCCGAGGGATTTCTCCCCCAGACGCTTCCGATCGATATTCTCTATGAGGACGAGAGCCTGATCGCGCTCGATAAGCCCGCCGGGCAGCTCGTCCATCCGTCGCCCAGAAAAAACGACGGGACGCTCGCAAACGCGCTGCTCGGCTACTACGCCGAAACGAACCAGCCCTGCGGCATTCATCCTGTGACGCGCCTCGACCGAGACACGTTCGGCGTGGTGCTGCTGGCCAAAAACGCGCATATCCACGCAAAGCTCTGCCAGATGATGAAGGACGGGCAAATCCACAAAACATATCTGGCCGCCGTCTATGGCTGCCCGAAGGAGCGTGCGGGCGAAATTTCGCTTCCCATCTACAAAATCGGAAACGGGAGCCTGCTCCGCATCGTCGACCCGCGCGGAAAGCGCGCCGTGAGCCGGTACCGCGTTCTGCAAACGGACGGAATCACGAGCGTTCTCGCGCTCACCCCCGTGACCGGTCGGACGCACCAGCTGCGGCTGCACTGCAAGATGGCGGGCTTTCCGATCCTGGGAGACCCGCAGTACGCGTCGCCCGCGTCGATGCTGTTTTCCTGCGCGCGCGGCCTGTTTACGCAGCAGCTTTGCGCGGCGAAATTAGAGCTTCCGCACCCCGTGACAGGTCAGCCGCTTATCATCTCTACGCGAAAGGCCGTCTCAACGGGCGACGAACAGCTCCATTTCGACGCTCTGCTCGCCCAGCACGACGCGCGCGTCGTCTAAAATCTGCCCCACAAGGGCAAGCTCCGACGTGTCATCCGCCAGGTCCGCCCCGGCAAGCTCCCAGAAGGTTTCTGCCAAGGCCGGGTCGCGAATCTCAGGCTGCAGGAGCTTTCCCAGCCGCTCGAGCTTCGGGCGGTTGACCGGAAGATAATCTCCCTGAACCAGAAGGCGCAGTCCTTCCGGTTCTTTTTTTAATCGGAGGGACACCTCCGTCGCGCCGCAGGCAAAGAGAGCGGCTCCGATTTCGTCGATGACCCGGCTCATCTTCTGCCGGGCCTGCGGATGTCGTTGTTTCATAGGTACTCCTTGTTACTCCTTCGAGCGGTTTTGGAAAGCTTCGATGATCGGCAGCAGCAGCACGCACACAAGGCCCGCCGCAAAGCCGTTATTGTAGAGGTTCATGCCGCCATGCAAGATGGAGGTGTTCTGGACGATGGTCATGTGCAAAAATCCCGCGACCATGCCCCAGAAAACACCAAATTGACCGGCGATCGGCGCAAGCCCCGTGCAAAACAGCACCGCAAGCAGCGACCCCGGCGCAGTCAGCGGCACGGCGACAAGAAGGCTCTTTGCCAGCACCGCGCCTGCCATCACGGGAAGCACGTTTTTGGGGTGCTTACCGAACGCGGCAAAACCCGTCATGCTCAGCACGCAGCAGACAAGCGGGCCATTGAGCCGCACACCAAACGGAGAAAGCGCCAACAGATATACATGCCCGATGAGCCCCGTGAGCGCCATGTTCACAAGCGTGGGCGCCGCGCCGTCCATCAGGATAAAATCCGCGACCGAACGGCCGGAATGGCGCAGCAGCGGCCGGTAATCCTTTGGTTTCCTGCATCCGAGGTACACGCCCGCGAGAAACAGTCCCAAAAGAATCACGCGCAGCAGCCACAAAAATACCACGTGGTCCTGCGTGCCCCAACGGAGCTCCGTGACGAATTCCACGCCCAGCCCCTTGCAGATGCTCGCAATGCCAAGGCCGATGAAGCCCGCGGCAAAGCCGACGTTGTATAAATCGAAGCCCTGATGAATCCGGACGGTGTACCCCGCGACAGGCGGGACGAAAAAGCCGATGGCCACGCCGCTTCCCAGCATCGCGGCAAAGCGCCACGCGCCCGGCAGATGCACGAGCCAGAAGCTCACAAGCGGCGACAAACACGTAGCAAACAGCGTCTGATAGACGTATTTGGAGAAAGGCTCGCCCTGAAACCGCGCGTACAGCCAGCCGCCGAGGAGCACAGGCAGAATATTCAAGATGTTTTTTCCGAGCAGGCTGAAGCCCGCCATCATAAAAAGGCACGCAAACGTCAGGCCCGTTACGGGAAGGTGCATGCCATAGACCAGCGCCGTGCTCAGCGCCAGCACCAAAGCAGCGTTCAAAAGCGCCGCGCCCGCACCGCCGGTAACCGCAGGGTCTGTGATGAGTCCTGCGTCGGAGATGAGAATCCTCCAGAAGCCTCGGAACAGCTCCGCAGGCGGCTGCACGGCAAAGGCAAACACAGCCAGCACCACGCACAGCGCAGGCAATACCCCACGCAGAACAGGGCTCTGCTTGTCCGATCGGGAAGAAGCGGTCTTGTCTTTCATACTAGCATCCTTTTCCAGAAAATTCGGTCAATCCAGCACGGGCTGAACAGTTCTTCACAGTAGATGGATTTATTTTAACGGATAACGGATACTTTGACAAGATACATTGTATGGAAAGCCGGAACAAAAAGCGGGCGAACACCGATTGTTCCGTGCCCGCCAGCGCTATTTGTGATATTTTGTCCCCGCCTGAATGGCCTCTGCGCGGTAGAGCTGCTCAAGCGCCATCACGCGCGCAAGATGGTGCGGAAACGTCATGCGGCTCATGGAGAGAAGGAGGTCGGCCTGCTTTTTGAGTCCCGCATCCACGCCGAAGGACGACCCAATGAGAAAGCACACGCTCGACTTACCGCTCTTTTTGAGCTCCGAGAGCTTTCCCGCGAGCTCCTCGGAAGAGAGCATCTTCCCCTCCGGGGCAAAAATGCAGAGCCAGCTCCCCTTCGGAACCTTCGCACGGATGATCTCCGCTTCCTTCGCCAACCCCTGCAAAATCTGTGTCTCATTCGGATTCTCCGGCAGCCGAATCTCCGGCAATTCCAGGAGCGTAAAATCACAAAATGCCCCCAGCCGCTTCTTATATTCCTCCGAAGCCTGTATATAAAACTTCTCCTTCAGTTTCCCCATACAAATGAGCGTCATCGAGAACATACGCACCCTCCAAAAGCCTCGCAGAGTTTTGCGCCCGCAGGCGCAAAATAAAATGTAAATCCATTTTATCCGGCGGCTCCGCCGACCGGAAAAATACTTCTCAGCCCGCAAGTGTAGAATTTTTGTCCCACAGGGACAAAAATTATGCGCGCAGTCGGGCTGCGATCCCCCTCGGCAAAAGCCCCTGCTTTTGCCAAACGTAAAAAAATTCCGTCCAATGCGGACGGAATTTTTTTACGTTTTTATTCTGCTACGTACGGCAGCAGGGCGATGTGGCGGGCGCGCTTGATGGCGACCGTCAGCTGACGCTGATGCGCAGCGCAGGTACCAGTCGTACGGCGGGGCAGGATCTTGCCGCGCTCAGACAGGTAACGGCGGAGTTTCGCAGTGTCTTTGAAATCGATGTGGGCAACCTTGTCGACGCAGAACGAGCAAACCTTCTTGCGCTTGCGAGGATGGACACGATCATTAGCCATTGCCATAATTTATCCTCCTATCTTGTCTTGTGGAAACATTCGTTGGGAAAAACCCGATCAGAACGGGAGCTCGGAATCGTCGTCCTCGAGCATGGAGAAACCGGACGCGCTGGGCGCAGGGCTGGCCGGAGCCTGATAGGCAGGCGCCTGCGGGTAAGACGGCGTCTGGTCGAAGCCGCCGGGGGCCGCGCCATCGCGCTTGGAGTCGCCGAAGTAGACATTGTCTGCAACGACCTCTGCCGAGCGGCGCTTATTGCCCTCTTTGTCTGTCCAGTTGCGGATCTGGAGCCGGCCGGTCACCACAGCCATACGGCCCTTGGTGAAAAAGCGGCTGACAAATTCCGCCGTGTTGCGCCATGCGACGATATCGACAAAATCCGTTTCCTTTTCCGCGCCCTGGGCCGCAAAATCGCGGTCGACAGCGAGCGTAAAGGACGCGACCGCCACGCCGCTGCCGGTCCGGCGCAGCTCGGGGTCACGGGTAAGACGACCCATGAGAACGATTTGGTTCAGCATGAATAGCCTCCTTACTCTTCGACAGCCACGATGATCGAGCGCAGAATGCCGTCGGTGATCTTGAAGACACGATCGAGCTCTGCGGGCATGTCGGGCGTGACGTCACAGGTCATGTAGACGTAGTAGCCTTCGGTCAGGTCGTTGATGGGATAGGCCAGATGTCTCTTGCCCCACTCGTCAACACTGGTGAGCGTGCCGTGGTTTTCCACGATGCCCTTGAATTTTTCCACGAGAGCCGCGATACCCTCTTCACCCTGCGCGGGATCGATGATATAGAGGATCTCATACTTTGCGGAAAGCTTTGCCATGATGTTGCACCTCCTTTTGGACTTATGGCCGCAGAATCCCTCTGCGGCAAGGATCGCCTGCATTACGCAAGCTGGATTATTATATCGGCTTTTTAAAAGAATGTCAACCGGAAAAGCCGTATTTTTTCAGTCAATTTTTAAAAACAAGAAGCTTTCGCAGCGAAAGGAGCCGCGGGCTTTGCCCGCGGCTCCCGGTATATGCAAAATCAAAAAGCTCAGAAGAGATTCTTTTCCGTTTCCTTGTCGAAGAAGTGCATGAGGTCGGGACGGAAGGAGTACTTGACCGCCTTGTGCCCGCCGTGGACAGAGTCGATGTCAATGTCCGTGGTCGGGACGACGATGACAACGTCCTTTCCGGCGGAATTCACATGCAGGTGAAGTTCACTGCCCATAAGCTCGGACACGTCGACCGTCGCGTCGATGCCGTCGCTCGAAAGATGCACATGCACCGGACGCACGCCGACAATGACCTCGGACGGGACCTTGTCCATCGCCTTGAGGACAGTCTGCTTGGCCTCGGGAAGCTCAAAGTCGCGGCCGAGAATCGTGGCAACGTATTTATCGCCCTTTTTCGAGAGCGCCGCGTCAAACAGGTTCATCTGCGGCGTACCAATGAAGCCCGCGACAAAGAGGTTTGCCGGATGGTTGAAGACCTCCTGCGGCGTTCCGATCTGCTGGATGAAGCCGTCGCGCATGATGACGATGCGGTCGCCGAGCGTCATAGCTTCGACCTGGTCGTGGGTGACGTAGACAAACGTGGTGTCGATCTTCTCGCGCAGCTTGATGATCTCGGCTCGCATCTGGTTGCGGAGCTTCGCATCAAGGTTCGACAGCGGCTCGTCCATCAAAAAGACCTTCGGGCTTCTGACGATCGCGCGGCCGATGGCCACACGCTGCCGCTGGCCGCCGGAAAGCGCCTTCGGCTTACGATCGAGATACTGCGTGATATCGAGAATCTCGGCAGCTTCTTTGACCTTGCGGTCGATCTCTGCCTTCGGAACCTTCTTGAGCTTCAGCGAGAACGCCATGTTGTCGTACACCGTCATGTGCGGATACAGCGCGTAGTTCTGGAAGACCATCGCGATATCGCGGTCCTTGGGCGCCACGTCGTTGACAAGCTTGCCGTCGATGTAGAGCTCGCCCTCGGTGATCTCCTCGAGACCTGCGATCATGCGCAGCGTCGTCGATTTGCCGCAGCCGGACGGGCCGACGAGAACGATAAATTCCTTGTCCGCGATGTCGAGGTTGAATTCCTGCACCGCGACAACGCCCTTGTCGGTAATCTGAAGGTTCGCTTTTTCCTTGACAGGCTCGTCGTCCTTCTTCTTTTTGTTCTTCTTTTTCTCTTCTCCGCTTACAAACGGATAGATTTTCTTGACGTTTACCAATCTGACTTCTGCCATAGTTTCTGACTCTGACTGCGCTGCCTCCGCAATGCGCACTCTCACGAACGCCGGGCTTGGCGAACGTATTACGGCATGTCTCCACAATGCCGCACCGGGAGTCTCCCGGAGTTTGGTTTTACCCTCCTTTTTTGTTATCGGGCTGCCAAGAATGTGGATTTGGAATCAGCCCGACCAGAATATATGTATTGTACCACAGACACAGAGGAAAATGGAATGTGATTTCCGACAAAATCTCCTTTCTTTTTTGCAGCATTCCGCCGAAGACTTCCGCTTGCAAGTCGCCGCCGGGGCTGATAGAATAGACAAAAAGGAGGCGGGACGATGAAAAACACCTCGCTTTGCTACCTGGAGCGCGGGGGTCAGTATCTGATGCTGCACCGCGTCAAAAAAGAGAACGATGAAAATCATGACAAGTGGATCGGCGTGGGCGGAAAATTCGAGCCCGGCGAGAGCCCGGAGGACTGCGTCTGCCGCGAGGTGCGGGAGGAAACAGGACTCCGTCTGACAGATTATCGCTACTGCGGCATTGTCACGTTCGTAAACGGCGACTGGACCGAGTACATGCACCTGTTCCACGCAACGGGTTTTGAAGGACAGCTCCGCGAGTGTGACGAGGGCGTTCTGGAGTGGATCGACAAGAAAAAGCTTTATGATCTTCAGCAGTGGGAGGGGGATAAAATCTTCCTGCGGCTGATGGATATGCGCGTGCCGTTTTTTTCTTTAAAGCTCGTCTACGAGGGCGATGCGCTCACTGCCGCCGTTTTGAACGGAGAAAGGATACGATAAATGGAACCGATTTTGATCAGCGCCTGCCTTCTTGGCGCGGCCTGCCGCTATGACGGCGGAAGCAAGCCCGTTTTGTCCGTCGAGGCGCTCATGGGGCGCTATCAGCTCGTGCCCGTCTGTCCCGAACAGCTGGGAGGCCTCCCCACCCCGCGCGAGCCATCCGAGCGGCAGGGAGACCTTGTCGTCATGAAGTCCGGCCTTGATGTAACCGCGCAGTACCAGAGAGGCGCGGAGCAGGCGCTGCACCTGGCGCGCGTATTTGGCTGCAAAAAGGCCGTCTTGAAAGAGCGAAGCCCCAGCTGCGGCTCCGGCGAAATTTACGACGGAACCTTTTCCGGCAAGCTCACCCCCGGCGACGGCGTGACCGCGGCGCTTTTCAAGAAAAACGGCATTGAGGTCTTCGGCGAGAGCGACATCGAAACGCTTCTGGAGCAGGCCGAGGATACCGAATCGACCCTGTTTTGAAGCGCTTCCGTGAGGTTCGTAGGGAGCGGACGACCCTGTCCGCCCGGCAAAATGCACATTCGAAACGCGATACCCATCGGCAAATTCGAAACTTCCCAAGGGCGGGCAGAGTCGCCCGCCCCTACAAGCTTTTTTGGTGCCTCTGGGAGGTTCGTAGGGGTCGATTGAGCACATCGACCCGGCAGAACGTACTGATTTTACGATAACCTTCGGCGAGTTCGTAATTGCCAAATGGGGCGATGTAGGCATCGCCCCTACGCAGATTTGGAACCCTTCCAGCGAAAAACGGACTGCTGTCCTTGTTAAACAGCAGTCCGTTTTTTATTTGCCTTCTTCGATGCAGAAGAGCCTTCTTGCGTTTTCGCTCGTCGCCTTGCCGATATCTTCCGGGGCAAGTCCGCGCAGCTGCGCGATTTTTGCTGCGACGAAGGGCACGAGCGACGGGTCGTTGCGCCGGCCGCGATAGGGCTCAGGGGCCATATACGGGCAGTCGGTCTCGATCAGGATCCGGTCCAAGGGGATATTCTCCGCCACCTCGACGGCCTTGCGCGCGTTTTTGAATGTCACCACGCCGGTAAAACCGATGTACCAGCCGCGCTTTACGAGCTCCTTTGCCATCTCGAGGCTTCCCGAGTAGCAGTGGAACACGCCCTTCACGTCCGGAAATTCATCCACAATGCGCAGTCCGTCTTCGTGCGCCTCGCGCTCATGAACGACGACAGGAAGAGAAAGCTCCTGCGCCAGCGCCATCTGCATCCGGAACGCCTGTTTCTGCACCTCGCGCGGCACGTCCTCGTAGTGATAATCTAACCCGATCTCCCCGATCGCCTTCACGCGGGGATGTTTGCACAGCTCCCGGTAAACCGCAATGCGCGCTTCGTCCACATGGTCCGCATCGTCCGGATGGCTGCCGACCGCCGCCCAGACCCACGGGTAGGTTTCCGCCAGACGCACGGAGTTTTCAGACGACGGCAGATCGCAGCCGATGTTCATCATCGCCGTTACGCCGCTATGCTTCATGCGCGCAAGAATTTCTTCAAAGTCCTTCTGGAACCGTTCGTCGTCCAGATGCGCGTGGGAATCCAAATACATGTCATTCTCCTTTTTCGTGCTGCGACAGCCAGATGAGAAGCACCGCGATATCGCTCGGCGACACGCCCGAGATCCGTCCGGCCTGCCCGATGGAAAGCGGACGAATTTCATCGAGCTTCTGCCGCGCCTCGACGCGAAGACCTGTAATGGACAGATAGTCGATCTCTTTTGGAAGCAGGCGGCTTTCCTCTCGCGCAAGCTCCGCGACCTGCCGCTGCTGACGCTCGATATAGCCCGCGTACTTCATCTGAATCTCCACGGCCTCGCGCACTGCGTGAGAAAGCGCTGGGCGCTCGGGGTCAAACGGTGCAAGATCCTCATAGCCGATCTGCGGCCGCCTCAAAAGATCAGAGAGCCTTGCAGAGCCCTTGACACTCGCAGTATCATGCGCCAGGAGCATGGCGTTCAGCGCTTCGCTCTCGGAAATGCCGGTCGCCTCCAGACGCTTTTTTTCCCGCTCGACCGTCCGGTATTTTTCTAAGACCGCCTCGTATTGCGCATCTGAAATCAGGCCAATCCTGTGCCCGATGGGGCAAAGGCGCTGGTCTGCATTGTCCTGCCGGTGTAAAAGCCGGTATTCCGAGCGCGAGGTCATGATCCGGTACGGCTCGTTCGTGCCCTTGGTGACGAGGTCGTCAATGAGTGTCCCAATATAGCCGTCCATGCGCCTTAGGATCATTGGCTCCTCGCCCTTGATTTTGAGCGCCGCGTTCACACCCGCAACAAAGCCCTGTACCGCCGCCTCCTCATAGCCTGAAGAGCCGTTAAACTGCCCCGCGCCGTATAGCCCGGGAACTTTTTTACTCTCCAGCGTCGGAAGAAGCTCCGTCGGGTCGATGCAGTCGTATTCAATCGCATACGCCGGACGCATGATCTCCGCGTGCTCGAGTCCCGCGATTGTGTGTACCATCGCGATCTGCACATCCTCGGGAAGACTTGACGAAAGGCCCTGAATGTAGAGCTCGTCCGTCCCGAGCCCGCAGGGCTCCACAAAGAGCTGATGGCGCGTTTTTTCCGGAAAGCGGTCGATTTTCGTCTCGATCGACGGGCAGTACCGGGGGCCAACCGATTCGATCATGCCGTTAAAAAGCGGCGAGCGCGCAAAATTTTCCCGGATGATCCGGTGCGTTTCCTCGTTCGTATAGGTGAGGTAACACACAGCCTGATTTTTGACCTCGCCCGTTGTGGAAAAGGAAAACGGCTCCGGGCGCTCATCTCCCGGCTGAAGCTCCATCTTGGAGACGTCCACCGAACGGCGGTTCACGCGCGGGGGCGTTCCGGTTTTAAATCGCCGCATGCGAAGGCCGAAGGATTTGAGGCAATCGGTGAGCAAAATGCCCGCCTGCATGCCGTCGGGACCAGAGGAATAGGCGCAGTCGCCCGTGATGACCCGTGCGTCTAAGTATGTGCCGGAGGCGATCACAACGGCCTTCACGTCATACACCGCGCCGAGCCTTGTCGTGACAGACGAAACATGCCCGTCGGTGAGGCCAATGGAGACCACCATCGCCTGCTTGAGGTCCAGGTTTTCCTGCCGCTCGAGCGTATGCTTCATGTCCTCCTGATATTTCCGCCGGTCGGCCTGCGCGCGCAGCGAGTGTACCGCCGGGCCCTTTCCAAGATTCAGCATCCGGTACTGGATGCAGCAGCGGTCCGCCGCCCTGGCCATTTCGCCGCCCAGCGCATCGAGCTCACGCACCAGGTGCCCCTTTCCCGTGCCGCCGATGGCGGGATTGCAGGGCATATTGCCGACCGCGTCGAGGTTGATCGTGAAGACGACGGTAGAAAGGCCCATCCGCGCGCAGGCAAGCCCCGCTTCAATTCCCGCGTGTCCCGCGCCGATGACGGCCACATCGTAGCTCCCGGCCGCGTAATTCATATGCATCGCCTCCGTTTCATGTAAGGTATTATTTTAGCAAGGGAAGGCCGTTTTTGCAAGGACGTGCGCCGGTTTCCGCAGAAAAAAAGCCGGGCTCCCCCGGTTCTCGCTCTTTCGCGCCCGCCTTCGTGTAAAATAAGGAAAAGGAGGCGAGGCGATGGACGTATTTGACGCGCTGCTGCGGCAGGCGGTATCTGGGCTTCTGGCCGGCAATCTGACGCTCTCGGAGGAGGCCGCCGGGAGAGCCTGCGCGGATGCTTCCGTGCAGCTGCTGCGAAAAATCTGCGCGCTCGCGCTCGACCCGTCCATCGAAGACGCGCAGGCGCTGGAGAACGTGCGCGCACTTTGCACACAGGCGCAGATCTTCTTTCGCGAACAGGGCATGTAGGCAAGGCCAATCCGAATTTTTTTCCGCCCGACCCGTTTCGACGGACTTTCTCCTTCCCCCACGCTATACTGAGCGTACAGCTTATCCAATGCGAGCGCACTTCATATCCCGGACGGCACGCGCCGTCAATCCCACAACCCTGCCCCCGACCAACTCGTCGGGGGATTTTTTTATCCGCTCTAAAGGATCTCAGAAATTTCTCAAATTTGCGTAGGGGGCGATGCCCACATCGTCCCTACAGAAGTACGAATTCGCCGGAGATTTTCGCGTTTTGGAAATGTGTTCCGCCGGGCGGACAGAGTCGTCCGCCCCTACAGAATTTTAGAAAATTCCCCTGTTATGCGTAGGGGGCGATGCCCACATCGCCCCGGCAAAACGCACCGTTTTTTTGGAAATCTTCGGCGAATTCGTAACTGCCCTTGGGTCGATGTGGGCATCGACCCCTACGAACATTCCGGAAGGCATGCAAAATTTCATTTAATACCGCAAACATCTGCGCAGGCGCTTTTCGGCGCGCTGGATGGTGCGGCAGACGGTCGATTTGCACACGCCAAACTCCCGGGCAAGCTCCGGCATGGTCTTTCTGTCGACGTAATAGCCGAGCACAGCTCTTTTCTGCTTTTCCGTCAGCTCGTTTTCGATCACGCGGTGCATGCGGGCAATCTGCTGCTGGCGCGTGAGCCGCGGGCCCTGATAGTCCTCATATCCGATAGCTTTCATTGCGGTAATATCCCCTTTCATAATAGTGCGCGGTGAGCGCGGCCAGCTCGTTCGTCTGCCGCAGCATCTGCGATAGCACGGCCATCCGCCGCTCCAGCCAGAAAAGCTCCTGCCGGTCCTCCGCCGTCTTTTTCTGCCGCCGCAGCTCGGAAAGCCGGACGCGCAGCAGCTGCGCGCTTTGTTCATACTGCGCCGAGAGCTCCAGAAGCGTCATGCCATCCACTCCGGAAGCATGGCCGTACGCTGGCGGCTGAGAAAATACGATTTTGCATACTCCGGCAGGCACTCCGGACAAAGAAGCCGGTCGTCCATCTCGTAATACAGCTGCCCCAGATAAATTTCCCCGCCGCACAGGCCGCAATAGGCGAAGACGGCCGCCTGCTGCCGGTCCTTTGATCTGCGCGAGGCTCTTTGTTTTTGCATCATAGGAATGCTCCTCCTTGTAAATTCGTTTGTAGAAATACCAATTATTTACAGTCAAAGCATACTACGCCAAACCATCGTTGTCAAGCAGAATTTTACATTTTTTGTAAAATTCGCTCGACGCCTGCCGAATCTGCCCGCGCGTATTGACGAACGGCCCAGTTTCAGGTATGATGATACCAGCACCGTACCATACGGCGCGACGGCTGAAAAAGGTGTGTGCAGCCAAAAACAAAAAGCCTCCCACTGCCGGGCGTTTGCCGGGATGAACCTCTGGGCGGCTTTTGATCGAAGACAAGGAGAACGGATGGACGATACGGCCATGATGCGCGAGGCACTGAGGCTTGCGCAGGAAGCAGCGGATGACGGCGAGGTGCCGGTCGGCTGCGTTGTCGCGATGGAAGACGGCCGGATCGTCGGCCGCGGGCGAAACCGCCGGGAGAAGGGAAAGTCTGCCCTTGCCCATGCGGAGCTGGAGGCCATTGGCGAGGCTTGCCGGACGCTTGGCGGCTGGCGGCTGTGGCAGTGTACGCTTTACGTGACGCTTGAGCCCTGCTGCATGTGCGCAGGTGCAATTACCGGCGCGCAGATTCCACGCGTGGTCTATGGCGCGGCGGACTCTAAAATGGGTGCGGGCGGCTCGCTCGTGAATCTTCTTTGCCTTCCGGGATGCTTCCGTCCCGATGTTACAACCGGCGTTCTCGAAGAGGAGTGCCGGGCGCTTTTGCAGACCTTTTTCCGCTCGCTTCGCGAAAGAAAGAAACAGCAACTACGCGAACCAACGAGAGGTGAGGACTTTGAATTATAAAATTACCGCCGATTCGACCTGTGACCTGAGCCCTGAACTGTTGGAGCAGTATGGCCTCGGTTTAACGCCGCTTTATGTCCAGCTGGGCGAAAAAACGTACCGCGACGGCGAGGACATTTTCCCGGACGATATCTATGAGCACGTAGCAAATGGCGGAGAGCTTGCCGCGACGGCGGCTGTGAATCTGGCCGATTATGTGCGCCTGTTTTCCGATTTATCCCGGAAATACGACTTTGTCATCCACATCTGCATTTCCTCCGATTTTTCCTGCTGCTATCAGAACGCGAGCCTCGCGGCGGCAGAGTATCCGAACGTCTACGTTGTAGACTCGCGCAATCTCTCAACCGGGCACGGGCTGGTTGTTTTAGAAGCCGAGCGCTGCGCGCGGGAGGGTATGGAGCCGCAGGAAATCGTAAGCTATTTGCAGGTGCTCACCGAGCAGGTGGACGCGAGCTTCATTTTAAGCCGCTTAGAATACATGAAAAAAGGCGGCCGGTGCTCGTCCGTCGCCGTGCTGGGCGCGAATTTATTAAGGCTCCGCCCGGCCATTGAAGTAACGGACGGCAAGATGCACGTCTGCAAAAAATACCGCGGCACGTTTGAAGCCTGCGTCAAGGCATACATTGCCGACCGCCTGCAAGGGAAAGAAGACCTGAACCTGCGCCGCGTCTTCATCACGCACTCCGGCGTGTCGGAGGAAATCATCGAGACAGCGAAGGAAGCTGTCCGGCAATATCAGAACTTTGAGGAAATCTGCGTCACGCGCGCCGGGTGCACCGTCTCGAGCCACTGCGGTCCCGGCACAATCGGCGTTTTGTTCCTTCACGAAAGGTAAGCTATGAAAGACACACTCCGGCGTCTGCTCCCAAAACAGAATATTACGCTCACAGACGGCCAGCTTGATACGCTTGAGCGCTTCGGACAGGCGCTTCTGGAAAAAAATCAAGTCATGAACCTGACGGCCATTACAGAGCCGGAGAAGGTCGCGGAGCTCCATTTTTACGACTGCCTCGCGCTTTTGAACGCGGCGGACTTTCGGGGCAAGCGCGTGGTCGATATCGGCTGCGGCGCGGGCTTTCCGGGCGTTCCCTTAAAAATCGCAGAGCCGTCGATGGACCTGACGCTTCTTGACTCGCTCGGCAAGCGCATGGACTGGCTGCGCGAAGTCCTGCCGGAATTGCAGGTCGAAGCCAACGTCGTGACGGCAAGAGCGGAGGAATATGTCGTGAACTGCCGCGAGAGCTTTGACATTGCCGTCTCGCGAGCCGTCGCGCGGCTGAACATTCTCGCGGAGCTGTGCCTTCCGTATGTGAAGGTCGGCGGCGTTTTCCTCGCGATGAAGGGACAGCTGGCCGATGTGGAGCTCGAGGAGGCAAAAAAGGGAATCGCCCTTTTAGGCGGCAAAGTCGAGCGCGTGTTTGAATACGAGGTATCAAGCGCCGTCCATCGCGCCGTCGTCATCCGCAAGGAAAAGCCGACGCCGCCAAAATACCCCCGTCCGTTTGCGAAAATCAAAAAGAGTCCGTTATAAAAAAAGCGCTCCAAGCCAGATAGACTTGGAGCTCTTTGCCGTCTTCTCAAAAGAGAAAACCGGCGCTGATCCTTATGTAATTTGCCCTTACGGGATTCCTGCGCACCTCCGGGAGGTTCGTAGGGGGCGATGCCCACATCGCCCCATTTGACGCCATCGAATTCGCCAAAAATCTCCATCAAAACGGTACCTTCTGCCGGGTCGATGTGGGCATCGACCCCTACGCATAAACGGGAAACTCTCAGAAATCTCGTAGGAGCGGACGAAAATTTTGCGTGTAATTACTTCTTCAGGTCGTCGCCGCGGAGATATTTGCCGAGGGGCTTCTGCAAAATCGCGATAACAACAAGCACCATAGCAAGGCTGAGCAGCAGGAAGCTGCCGTTATAGAGCGCGGAATAGATCCACGGAGAGGTCATCGTCATACCGAAGAACTCATCGGGCATATACTCGGCCCAGAGCGTCGCGCCGGTAACATAGTGGACGAGGAAGCGCAGGAACGTACCGAGGAGCGAACCCCAGTAGATGCCGTTCTTCTTGCCCTTGAACAGGCCCGCAAAGCCCATCACAGCAAAAGCCAGCAGATAGTCGCCGATGATCGACTGCCAGCCCGCGGCGTACGCAACGTCGAGAAACAGCTGCAGAAGGCCGAACGCGAACGAGACAAGCAGGCCCGGGCCAAAGCCCCAGCGGACACAGAACAGGAAAATCGGGAGCATCGAAAGCGTCACCGAGCCGCCGTTCGGCAGCTCCCAGAGCTTCAGATAGCCCAGCACCTGCGCCAGAGCCAGCAGAAGCGCGCCCTCGCACAGGCAGCGGAGCGTCATTTTGCGTTTTGTCATGAAAAGCACCTCAGAAAATAAAAATACCGCCTACAACCGGATGTGGTGTAGAGCGGCAGAACAAATATGTCCGAAACAGCTTCCTACGCCGGCATTACCCGGATCAGGTTAAGGGACAAGCGCAATGCGCAATCTCAGCCGGTTTCCCAGCGCCCCTGTGTTCGATTGTATGCGATTCTTCCTTATTATAGGGAAAGCACCCCGTTTCGTCAAGCCCCGATTCCCGAAAATTTTTCCGCCGGAAATATTTCCCGTGCCCTCTTGCAAACGCGCGAAAAATCAGTATGATAGTATCTACTGACCTCAAATATTTGCGATTTGCGCCGAAAGGAGAATTTTCATGAAGCGCACGCTGTTCCATCAGAGCTCCATGACCGAAGGCCCCGTTTTGCAGGGGATGCTGGCGTTCTTCCTGCCGATCATGCTGGGAACGCTTCTCCAGCAGCTCTACTCCGCGGTCGATGCGGTCGTGCTCGGCCAGTTCGTCGGCAAAACCGCGCTCGCGGCAGTCGGCGGGTCGGACATTGTGCTCATTAACCTCATTGTGAATTTCTTCGTCGGCCTGTCATCCGGCGCTTCCGTCGTCATCTCGCAGCACGCGGGCGCGCAGGAGCACGAGCAGGTGAGTAAGGCCGTGCATACGGCGGTGTTTCTGGCCGTCGTGGTGGGCACGCTCACAACGCTGCTTGGCACAACCGTCGCGCCCTTGCTTCTTCCCGCGCTCAATACGCCGGAGGATACGATGCAGTACTCGAAGGACTACCTCGTCTGGTACTTTGCGGGCATGATCCCCTCCATGATCTACAACATGGGAAGCGGCATCCTCCGCGCGCTCGGAGACTCAAAGCGGCCGCTTCTGTTCCTCGTCGTCTGCACGATCGTGAACACCATTCTGGACCTTCTTTTTGTCGCCGTCTTCAAGCTGGAGGTCGCGGGCGCGGCGATTGCGACGAGTCTTTCTCAGATCATCTGTGCGTGGCTCGTCCTTCACACGCTCCGGCGTGCAAACGGAGACTACCATCTCGAGTTCCGGAAAATCCAGCCGGACGCGTGGCTCCTCAAGCGCATGCTCGTCATCGGCCTTCCCGCCGGCATTTCCAGCATGCTCTATAACATCACAAACGTCTATGTCCAGAAGGCCATCAACATGCTCGGCACCGACACCGTCGCGGCCTGGTCGGTCTTCTGGAAGCTGGACGGCATTTTCTGGCCAATCAACAACGCCATCGGCATTGCCGTCATGACCTTCGCGGGGCAGAATTACGGCGCGCGCAAAAAAGACCGGATCTTTGAAACAATGCGCGTGGGGTTTCTGCTGCACTTCGCGATGTGCGCGCTCATTGGCGGCGGGATTTTCCTGACGCGCGACTGGACGATCCACCTGTTTAATTCCGACCCGGCGGTCGTCGAGCAAGGGCGCGTGATCATCGGCTATCTTGCCCCGTGCTATATCCTGTTCTCGGCGACGGAGGTTCTGTCGTCTATGATGCGGGGCGTTGGAAACGCCGTGAAGCCGACCATTATCACGCTCTTCGGTGCGTGCGTGCTGCGGCTGATTTTGCTGTTCACGATGACCTTCCCGCACCTGAGCAATCTCACCATTGCCCTCTGCTACCCCATCACGTGGACCGCCGCTTCGGCAATGTTCCTCATCTACTACAAATTCGGCCACTGGCTCCCCGCGTATCCTCAAAAGCGCGTGGAGATCGGCTGACGAAAAACCGCGGAGCTGCAAAATTGCAGCTCCGCGGTTATTCTTGCGTCTCGTCAAGCAGCACCGTCAGCTCGTGCCCGCGCTCGCGGCAAACGTCCTTTACGGTTCGGATGATCTCCCGCCTTACCGCAAGCGAATAATCTCGGAAGATCAGCGCGCCGTCACAGGGCGTGTACTCGATCGTCAGCCTGCAGGGAAGCTCGCGCAGCGCCTGCACCTCAGAAAACGTATGATAAACGTGCGGCGCAGATTCCAGCACATACGTCCGGTTGTCGCACGAAAAGACGTATCCCTTTTCCAGAAACGCGGCAAAAAGCGTCCGGTCGAAGCCCTCACTGACGGAAAAGAGCTCTTTCCAGCCGCCCGCCATCCGCTGCAGATCGTCCATTCCGGCGATCTCCCGCGCGTAATACATGGGAAAGGTCGTATGGTAGATGATCTCGCGCTTCTTTTTCTCCTGCCGCTCGTCCTTCCAGAACAGATCCTCCATCCAGGTTACAGCATACCGCCCTGTGCAGAGCCTCTCCACGATCTCGCAGCACTCGCTGTTGTAATCTCCTTCACAGGAAAACCAAAGCTCCTTCTCGCCGTCCTCTATCCCTTCCGAAAGCGCCAGCAGCGGCACATAACGCGCGTCCTTCGAAAACATCCACTTCAAAAATTCCAGAAAGCCCATGCTATGCCCCCTCCGGCTCATCCAAGCTTTTCCCGTGTGCGGTCATGATCTCCCGGATGGTCTTTATGACGAACCGCTTTGTTTCCTCGTCCGGCAACGTCATGTCCAGCCAGTCCTCGTCAATGTCATAGTAAATGGAAAACAGCCCCGGCTGCTGCACGGCGGCCTTGACTTTCTCGTAGGTCATCTCCTCCGGCGGGTCTTTGAGCGCGAAGAGCGTCAGCGTACAGACCCACGGGATTCCCAGCTCTTCGCCGTCATCGCTGTACATCTCCTCGAGCATTGCCCGGTCGATCCCCGCGCCGACGCCAATGAGCTCCTTCCAGCCGTCGGTCAGACGCGTGTGTGTTTTGCTGTCAAGCAAATGCTCCTGCCCATAGCGCATCGGAAAGGTCTCGCAATAGGTGATCTGCGTCCTTCGCCGCTCCTCCCGCTTTTCGATGCAGCTCCACTGTTCGACCTGCGTTGCGCAGAGTCTTCCCGCCATTAACCGCTCCATGATCTCCAGCCAAAATGCATAATTGCGCTGTCCGCGCTCCCAACGCAGAAGGCTCAGCATATCTACGCCGTCTTTCTGATAGAGATCAATGTGATAGTCCTCGTGCGGCGGCTCTTCGCGCGTCGGAAACAGCCACTCCAATAGTAGTCCTAAAAGTCCCATATCATTCTCCTACATACGTAATGTCGACGACCCATTTTGCCAGTGCATCTCCTGCAAATGCGCCCACAGCTCCTCCAACAAGGCTTAAAATCGGAACTGCAACCGGCGCGTAAATTGTAGTGGCGGCACCAAACATCGCGCCAAGCTTTGCGCCCAAAGCAGCGCCGCCCCATTGTCCGCCAATGCTGGCCGCCGTTGACAGCGTTTTCCTGCCAAGTTTTCCATCCACATCATGTAAATCATCCTCAATTGCCTTTCCTAGCTCCAACGCATCCAGCACAATACCTCAAACGAGAAGGATTTTCCGCCAATTCTAATAACTTTTTCCACCTTGTCCATCCGCGAAAGCACTGCATACGCTTCATCACTAAGCGGATAATGATTGTATTTTTCAAAAAGCTTATCATAAATGGCATCATGCCCAACCAGATTCTCATCAAGGTTAATATGCGGAAAATCAATCGGTATTTTCTTCCCGTTAACCGTCAAATGCTTATTCGGATGCGGTGGGTTGAAATGAATATACGGTCTTTTACCTGGATAGAGAAACGCATTGGTCAAGCCGTTATTATTCGCATATGTTGTACCACCAAGTTTAACTTTTGACAGCTTGCTTTGCGTTAAATCTGTCCAGGCCAGTGTCGGCGCACTGCAATGTGCCAGCTTATCTAGAAAATCCAGCCATGCATTATGTGTTTTCTTGCCATAGACGCCGTCCTCCGTCAGATGGTCTACTGCGCCCGTTTCGTTCAGCTTCTGCTGGAGCTGCCGGATTTTATAGCTGTCTCCGCCCACGAACCACGAGAGCTTGTCGACAATTCCGGCGTAGGAAAACGTGCTGATTCCGCACTTTTCCAGACTGCGAATTGCCCTCGCGCATATGCTCCGCGTTCTCATCGCGCATATACCAGTTGTTGCGCTGCGCTTCCTCCAGATTGTTCTGTATCTGCGACGCAATTTCCTGAAGCGCCTCGCGCAGCAGCTTTTCGTACTGCGGGTTTCCCCAGTCCGCGCCATATGAAGACGGAATATTGCAGCCGAACACATCCCGCTCCAATGCGTGCATATAGCTGTCGCTTCCAATCCGGTAGCCGCTTCGCCCGCTCAGATCGCTGTTGTTTCCGAGCTTTTTATACGCCTCCAGCGCTTCCGATAAAAACCGCTGCCCCTTTCCCTCCTCGATCTCCTTTAAAAAGTTCCGTTTCTTCTCGTCTCCGTTGGCCGCCCAGTCAATTCCCCATTTGGCCGCCCGCTCCACCAGTGCTTCCGCTTCTGTGCTGGAAAACGTCCAGCTGTCTTTTATTTTCTTTGCCGCTTCGTTCAGTTCGTTTTTCGTAAAGAACGAAAAGCTGCTTCCGTCAGACGATTCCAGAAGACTGATGCAATCACTGCTCCGGCTTCCGAAGCCGCCGCCCATACTACTTACATCATATAGCGCTTTTACCTGTTTTGCAAGCTTTTTCCTGTATGATTCTGGAATCGCAAGTAACGCATCCTTTCTTCTTTGCAGATCGTCATAGACGCTGCTGATTGCGCTGTCTGCACGGCCTGCCAGTTCCCGCAGCACTCTTCCGTAATCGAAGCCATCCGCATGCGGAAGATTTCCCCAGAACGTCGACCGATTGATCTGACTGAAATACGACGCACTGCCTACAACCTGTCCATGACTTCCTGTTGCCTCTTTGCTCATATATGTCCTTCCTGATAAAAAGCTTGGTTCATATATGGAGAAATAATCATTCATTGTTGCTCTAACCCGTGCAACCGTTGCTTTCTAACATGCACCTTTCAAATTGTGCATTCTGCCCATTTGCAAGTTTTTCTGATTTCGTGGTACACTAAAAGAAAAACTGCCCTCGGGCGGAAAGGAGCAAACCATGCACGAATATGAGCTTTTGATCGAAACCATCAACCCCTGCGGCGGCGAGGCGCACGCGAAGAAGGAATTCAAGGAAGTCTTCGCCGAGAGCCCAGAAAGCTACGTCGCCCAGAACGGCCGCTACCCGGTGATCGACTCCGGCAAAAACGCCGCGGGCGACAGCGTCATCACAACCGGCGACGGCAAGGGCATTCTCATCCGCTATACGTTTACCGAGTAATCCCAAACAGGCGCAAAAAAATCCGTTCCGATTTTCATCGGAACGGATTTTTCTTATTCCATATCTTCTTTCAGCTTTTCAAAAAAGCCTTTCTTTTTGGGCTGGGTGTCCTCGCCGCCGTTCTCTAACTTCCGAAGCAGCTCCTTCTGCTCCTTCGTCAGCTTCGTCGGCGTTTCTACCACGACGGTCACAAACTGGTCGCCGCGCGTCTTATAGCCCACGTACGGAATGCCCTTGCCGCGCAGGCGGAAGGTTGTGCCGGTCTGCGTGCCCTCGGGGATGTTATAGCGCACCTTGCCGTCAAGCGTCGGCACCTCGATCGTCGCGCCGAGCGCCGCCTGCGTAAAGGAGATCGGCATCTGGCACAGGACGTTCGCCCCGTCTCTTGTAAAGAGCGGATGCTTTCGCACCGTGACCGTCACAAGAAGGTCTCCGTTCGGGCCGCCGTTGGAGCCCACGTTGCCCTCTTCGCGCACGCGGAACGACTGACCGTTGTCGATGCCCGCCGGGACGGACACCTTGAGCGTCTTCGTGTGGCGCACCTTTCCCTTGCCCTTGCAGGTCTGGCACGGGTCCTTGATGATCTTGCCTGCACCGCCGCACTTCGGGCACGGCTGCTGCGACTGCATCGTCATACCCATGAAGTTCTGCTGCGTGCGCACCGTGCCGGTGCCGCGGCAATACGTACAGGTTTCCGGCTGCGCGCCGTCCTTGCAGCCCGAGCCATGACAGGTCGGGCAGGATTCGATGCGCGAATACGTGATCTGCTGCTCGCAGCCGAAGGCCGCGTCCTCGAAACTGATCTCGATCTCCGCGACCACGTTCTGTCCCTTGCTGGGGCCGGTTCTGCGCGCGGAGGAGCTTGAAGCGCCGCCGCCGAAGAAGTCGCCGAAAATATCGCCCAGATCTCCAAAGCCGCTGAACCCGCCAAATCCGCCGAAGCCGGCGCCCGCATTGGGGTTGAAGTTCGGGTCGACACCCGCGAAGCCGTACTGGTCGTAGCGCGCCTTTTTGTCCGCGTCGGACAGCACCTCGTAGGCCTCGTTGACCTCCTTGAATTTTTCCTCTGCCGATTTATCGCCCGGGTTCTGGTCGGGGTGGTACTTCATGGCAAGCTTACGGTAAGCTTTCTTGATCTCCGCATCGGATGCGTTTTTCTCGACGCCCAGAACCTCATAATAATCTCGTTTGTTTTGATCTGCCATATTCTTCACCTCTTACCGGGAACTTTTCCGATCAATTTCTATCTCGATCGAAGCTCCCATGGTGTTCAGACAAGCCAAGCGGGGCGGATTGCTCCGCCCCAAGGCTGATTATCGGAACTTAGACCTCTTCGTAGTCCGCGTCGACCACGCCGTCGTCGCCGGGCTTGCCGGAATCCTGTGTGCCGCAGCCGCCGCAGTCACCGCCGCAGTTCGCATTCGGATCGCCCTGCGGAGCCGCGTTCTTGTAAAGCTTCTCAGAAACTGCATAGAACGCCTTCTGCACTTCGTCGGTCGCGGCCTTGATGGCGGCAACATCGGTGCCCTTCTGGGCTTCCTTCAGCTTTTCGATCGCGGCCAGAACAGGGGCCTTGTCACTTTCGGTGACCTTGTCGCCCATCTCGTTCAGGGTCTTTTCAGACTGATAGATGACCTGATCGGCCGCGTTGCGGGCGTCGACCTCGTCCTTGCGGGCCTTATCCTCCGCCGCGTACTGCTCGGCTTCCTTGACGGCCTTGTCGATATCCTCCTTCGAGAGGTTCGAAGAAGCGGTGATGGTGATCTTCTGCTCTGCGCCGGTGCCAAGGTCCTTCGCGGAGACGTTCACGATGCCGTTGGCGTCGATGTCGAACGTAACCTCAATCTGCGGCACGCCGCGAGGCGCGGGAGCAATGCCGGTCAGCTGGAACTTGCCGAGGGTCTTATTGTAAGCGGCCATCTCGCGCTCGCCCTGCAGAACGTGAACCTCAACAGAGGTCTGGTTGTCTGCCGCGGTCGAGAAGACCTGGCTCTTCTTGGTCGGGATGGTGGTGTTGCGCTCGATGAGCTTGGTGAACACGCCGCCCATCGTCTCAATGCCAAGCGACAGCGGGGTGACATCGAGCAGCAGCAGCCCCTTCACGTCGCCGCCGAGCACGCCGCCCTGAATCGCCGCGCCGACTGCCACGCACTCGTCGGGGTTGATGCCCTTGAAGCCTTCCTTGCCGGTGAGCTTCTTGACCTCTTCCTGCACTGCCGGGATACGGCTCGAGCCGCCAACCAGCAGAACCTTGGAGATATCATTCGCGGTAAGGCCAGCGTCTGCCATTGCCTGCTTCACGGGGCCAACGGTCGCTTCGACCAGATGCGCGGTCAGCTCATTGAACTTTGCACGCGTCAGCGTCACATCCAGATGCTTCGGGCCCGTTGCGTCCGCGGTGATATACGGCAGGTTGATGTTCGAGGAGGTCACGCCGGACAGCTCGATCTTCGCCTTCTCGGCCGCTTCCTTCAGACGCTGCATCGCGACCTTATCGTTCGACAGGTCAATGCCCTCTGCCTTCTTGAATTCGTCCACAAGGTACTTCATGATGCACTCATCGAAGTCGTCGCCGCCGAGGTGGGTGTTGCCGTTGGTGGCCAGAACCTCGATCACGCCGTCGCCGATGTCCAGAATGGAGACATCGAACGTGCCGCCGCCAAGGTCATAGACCATGATCTTCTGCTCGGCTTCCTTGTCAACGCCGTAAGCCAGCGCGGCCGCCGTCGGCTCGTTGATGATACGCTTGACCTCGAGGCCCGCGATCTTGCCCGCGTCCTTGGTCGCCTGACGCTGTGCGTCGTTAAAATATGCCGGAACGGTGATGACAGCCTCGGAAACCGGGCCGCCCAGATACGCTTCTGCGTCAGCCTTCAACTTCTGAAGGATCATTGCGGAAATTTCCTGCGGGGTGTACTTCTTGCCGTCGATGTCGACCTTGTAGTCGGTGCCCATGTGACGCTTGATGGAAGCGATGGTGCGCTCATGGTTCGTGACCGCCTGACGCTTTGCGACCTGACCGACCATACGCTCGCCGGTTTTCGAGAACGCCACAACGGACGGGGTGGTGCGGTTGCCTTCCGCGTTTGCGATAACGACGGGCTCGCCGCCTTCCATAACTGCTACACAGCTGTTGGTAGTACCAAGATCGATGCCAATAATTTTACTCATAATTGAAATCCTCCTACATCAGGTGAATGTTTTTACAACTTTATTTTTGGTTTCGCGAATTTATGTGAATGCTTCTGTGACAGAAGCGGGAACGCTAATTTGCGACCTTGACCATCGCGAAGCGGATGACCTTTTCGCCGACCAGAAATCCCTTCTGGAAAACCTCAGCGATCACATTCTCGCCCAAGCCTTCCTCTTCGACGTGCATCACGGCGTTGTGCCGCGCGGGGTCAAACGCCTCTCCGATCTCGCCGAAGCTTGTCACGCCGAGCCCTTCCATGACCTTCACCAGTTGGTTCATCGTCATTTCCACGCCCTTTTTGTACGCCTCATCGGCGGTTTCCTGCGCGAGCGCGCGCTCGAGATTGTCATAGACCGGAAGGAATTTACCGACCGTCTCGGCCTTGATCACCGTGTATAAGTCGTCCTTTTCCTTCTGGCTGCGCTTGCGGAAGTTATCGTATTCCGCCGCCAGACGAAGGTATCCGTCGTGCTCCTTTGCAAGCTGCTCTTTCACGGTATCGAGCTCGGATGGCTTTTCTTCCTTCTTTGCTTCCTCCGCCTTGGCCTCCTGCGGGTTCCCGGCGTTCTGCTTCGGCTCCTCGACGGGCAGCTCCTTTTCGGAAACCTGCTCGCTGACGGCCTCGTCCTTCGGCTGTTCGTTCTTATTCTTTGTTTCCTGACTCATATCAAAATGCCTCCGGGGCTGTTATTTTTTCGGTTCTTCTGTGAGTGCGGGCTCATGGAGCGCCGGCTGCTGGGGCTTTGCGAACATCCGGCCCAGGTTCTCGGCGAAATAGCTGAGCCTTGCGGTGATCTTCGCGTAGTCCATTCTTGTGGGTCCGACCACGCCGATCATGCCCTGCATGCCGTCGCCGATGTCAAACTTCGTAATGACGACGCTGGAATCTTTCAGCTCCTTCGCCACGTTCTCGGGACCCACCAGAATCTGCGTCGTGCCGGAAGATAACGTCGCAGGGAGATTCGAAATGACGTCTTCATCGAGGCTCGTCAGAACCTCCTGTGCCTTCTCCACATCGTGGTACTCCGGCTGGCCAAGAAGCTTCGCCTGCCCGGTCATGTAAACCTCGCTGTGGGTCTTTCTTAAAAGCTCCACCGTGTAGTCCACAATTACCGGAACCAGATTGGCCGCGCCCGCCGCGCTCCTTGTGACCTTTGCGAGAAGCTCCGGCGTGATTTCATCCGCCGTCAGCTCCGTGAGGCTCGCGTTGAGCACCGCGGAAAGAAGTCTCAAGTCCTCCTGCGACACATCGAGCGGCAGGCGGATGAGCTTATTTTGCACCTGATTGTCGCTTAACATGACAACTAAGATAAAGCTTCCTGCTTCTGCCAGAATCAGGTCGAACCGCTTAACGGTTCTCTCCGAGCTTCTGGCCGCGACGGCGTAGGCGGGAAGGTCGGTCATCTTGGAAACGAGCTTACCGACCTGGGAGATCATCTTGTCGACCTCCTGCATCTTGACCTCCATTGCCTGATTGATGGTCTTCGTTTCATCCATCGAAAGGCGGTAGCTCTGCATAAGCTCGTCGACATACAGCCGGTAGCCCGCCGCGCTCGGAACGCGCCCGGCCGACGCATGCGGCTGCTCGAGAAGTCCCATGCTCGTGAGGTCTGCCATCTCGTTGCGGATGGTCGCCGGGGAAAAATCCATGCCCGGCATCTGGGAGATCGTCTTAGAGCCGACCGGCTCAGCCGTGCGGATGTAGCTGTCTACAATCGCCCGCAGAATCTGCTTTTTTCTGTCTGTCAGTTCCATGCTTCTTCCTCCCATCGATTTAGCACTCCTTATCCCTGAGTGCTAAACGCAGTTTACCACTGCTTTCTTCGCTTGTCAATACCTTCTACTATAAATAATTTGTGAACAAATCAAGAAAGGATTTTTACTTTCTGCTGTCCGTGGCGCAGGCGCCAAAGTTCAACTGGAAGAGGCCTTCCAGCCCGGTAATTCGACCCCACGCTTCTTAGCTGCGCAAAGAAGCGCCGTGTCGAGCCGTCGGGAAGAAGTTGCTTTTTACGCTTGCGCGTAAATACAAAAGGGTTTCGACCCTTTTGAGATCCCGGGAGTTCCGGATTTGCAGTGCCAGACAAGTCGAGCATCTCCTACGTATTTTGGAAGCACTCTCTTTCTGGTATGCACAGCTTTACTGGTTTGTAAAATGGCTGACGATCTTCCTGCCGAGCAGCAAATTTGTGACACTTTGTCCGCCGCAAGGCATTTTTGCTCTGCAAAAATCCTTGCGGGCGGGCTGCGATGGGGGACGGGTGACCTCATCGCAGAGGGAGAAGTCCCCGCGCAAAGAAATTTCCAGAGGAAATTTGCTTTGCGCCGAGTCGGGTCTCACAAATTTGTCGTACCCCCGACTACAGAGCGTTCAAAAGTACGTAGGCACGCCCAACCGGTATAACCGTCCGTACCGGGCAGCCCGGGGTGCCAGAGGGGCCGCTGCCCCTCTGTTTCGGAAGGAGTCCAGAGGAAACCCTTGAAAGGGTTTCCTCTGGGCAATTTCTTCGCGGTGGCTCGACACCGCGCTTCTTTGCGCAGCTAAGAAGCGTGGGGTCGAAAAATGAACCGGTTGGCAGGTCTCTGCCAGACTAAATTGGCGCTTGCCGCCACGGACGGCAAAACAAAAAAAGAAGGGCGGCTTTCCCCGCCTCCTAATAAGAAAACATGAAAAAGTCAGTAAAATCAATGTTTTCAAAGGCAGGGAACACGGTACGAAGTCAAAAAATCTCATACTGACAGGCACGAAGGGCGCTGATGTGAAAATCAGCGCCCTTTTCCTGTCCCCACGCCATAGGCAGCCGCCCTATGGCGTTTTTTCATATCCGTGCCTATACCCACCCGAAAAATGTATCAATTAGGGTGCGAAAACCTCTGTTTTTTCCTCTCAGAGCGCCGCTTGAAGGGCGGCGTGGGTGTTTTCCCATGGGAAGCGTCCGGGAGGCAGGACAGGGGCTTTTTGCGCCAAAATCAACACTTTTCAAAACCAGAGAAAGGAGGCGCCGGATATGGCAGTTTTCCGCATCGAAAAGACCAAAGATTACACGGTCATGTCCAACTACCACCTGCGGGACAGGTCGCTGTCCCTGAAAGCGAAGGGCCTGCTGTCCCTCATGCTGTCGCTGCCGGAGGACTGGGACTACACCATGAAGGGGCTTGCCCGCATCTGCAAGGACGGCATCGACAGCATCAGCGGCGGGATCCGGGAGTTGGAAGCACATGGCTATCTCGTTCGGGCGCGCGTCCGCAACGAGAACGGGCAGCTTGGCTCCATCGAGTACACCATCCTGGAGCAGCCGAAGGAGCCGGCACAGACGCCCGCGCCTATCCGGGAAAAACCTATACGGGAAAATCCAATACAGGTGAAGCCAATGTTGGATGCCCCTATTCAGGAGAACCCCGCCCAATTAAATACTAAAGAACAAAATAAAGAATTATCAATTACGCAAGGATCAAGTCCTATCCCATCAAGTCCCCCTACCCCCAGAGAAAAAAGCAGGATCGGACAGGACAGGATGCGGGAGCGCGAGAGCTACCGGGAGATCATTTTGGAGAATATCGACTACGATATCCTCACCCAGGATGAAAAGCTGGATAGGGACCGTCTGGACGAGCTGGTGGAGCTCATGGTGGATACCGTCTGCTCCAACCGGGAGATGATCCGTATCGCCGGGGACGACTACCCCGCCGAGGTGGTGAAGTCCCGGTTCTTGAAGATCGACAGCTCCCACATCGAGTATGTGCTGGAACGGATGCGGGAGAACACCACCTATGTCCGCAATATCAAGAAATATCTGCTGGCGGCGCTGTATAACGCGCCGGTCACGATGGACAGCTACTACACATCCCTTGTCAGCCATGACCTGTACGGCAGCGGAGATCGGAGGTGAGCGCCTTGCAGGAAGAAATCACGCAGAAAACCCTTGCGCTTTGTGTGCAGACCGGTAAAATGACCGCCCAGCTTTTGCAGCAGGCCATGAAGAAGGTGCTGGCGGATATGGAAAAGCACAAGACGAATCCCCAGCTCCATCACGGAAAGCAGACCATCCGGCAGCTTATGAAGCATGGGGCCGGCGTGTCCAATATCGAGATCACAGACCAGAATATCAAGGCGTTCTCCGCTACGGCAAAAAAGTACGGCATTGACTTTGCTCTGAAAAAAGATACCACCGGGGAGATCCCCCGGTACCTGGTGTTCTTTAAGGGCAGGGACGCCGACGCGGTGACGGCGGCCTTCCGCGAGTTCTCCGCAAAGAATCTGGCGAAGGAGAAAAAGCCATCCATCCGCAGGCGGCTGACCAAGGCCAAGGAGCAGGCGAAGCGGCAGGAGCTGGAGCGGGGCGAGAAGGTCAAAAACAGGGACCGGGGGCTGGAACGATGACGGGAAAGCTGAAAAAGGTCCTGCTGCCGAACCTTCCGTATCTGCTGTTCGTCTGGCTCTTTGACAAGCTCTGTCAGGCGGTGCGGCTGGCGCCGGGGCTTGACGCTTCGGAAAAGCTGCTTCGTATCGCCCAGGGCTTCACCGAGGCCTTTGCCTCCCTCTGGCTCAGCCTGCATCCTCTGGATCTACTGCTGGGCGTGGCCGGGGCGGCGCTTGTCCGGCTGGCGGTGTATCTGAAAGCAAAAAACGCGAAGAAATATCGCCGTGGTGTTGAGTACGGCAGCGCGAGATGGGGCCGGCCGGAGGATATCGCGCCCTACATAGACCCCGTTCCCGATTGGAACATCCCTTTGACCCGGACGGAAAGCCTCACCATGACCAGCCGCCCGAAGAATCCGAAAACAGCGCGGAATAAAAATATCCTGGTCATCGGCGGCTCCGGCAGCGGTAAAACAAGGTTCTTTGTCAAGCCGTCCCTGCTCCAAATGCACAGCTCCTATGTGGTCACCGATCCCAAAGGGCAGCTCCTTCGGGAGACGGGAAAGCTCCTGGCGCACGGCGGGCCGAAGCGGGACGAGAACGGAAAGCCGGTGCGGGATAAGCACGGCAAGGTCGTCTATGAGCCATACCGCATCAAGGTCCTGAACACCATCAACTTTTCCAAGAGCATGAAATATAACCCGCTGGCCTATGTGCGCTCGGAGAAGGATATCCTCAAGCTGGTCAATGTCATCATCGCCAACACGAAGGGCGACGGTGAAAAATCCTCCGAGGATTTTTGGATCAAGGCCGAGCGCCTTTTATACTGCGCCCTGATCGGCTATATCTGGTATGAGGCGGAGCCGGAGGAAAAAAACTTCATCACCCTGCTGGAGCTTATCAACGCCTGCGAGGCCAGAGAGGACGACGAGACCTATAAAAGCCCCGTGGATATCCTCTTTGACGAGCTGGCGCAGGCACAGCCGGAGCACTTCGCCGTCAAGCAATATGTCAAGTTCAAAATGGCGGCCGGCAAAACTCTCAAAAGTATTTTGGTGAGCTGCGGCGCCCGCCTGTCTCCCTTCGATATCAAGGAGCTGCGGGACATTATGACGGAGGACGAATTGGAGCTTGACACGATGGGCGACCGGAAAACGGCGCTGTTCCTCATTATGAGCGATACCGATACCACCTTCAATTTCGTCATCGCCATGCTGCAAAGCCAGCTTTTCAACCTGCTCTGCGACAAGGCGGACGATCTCTATAACGGGCGGCTGCCTGTCCATGTGCGGTGCCTTTTGGACGAGTTTGCCAATATCGGCCAGATACCAAACTTTGATAAGCTGATCGCCACCATCCGAAGCCGTGAGATATCGGCTTCTATTATTTTGCAGAGCCAGTCGCAATTAAAGACCATCTACAAGGACGCCGCGGATACCATTGTCGGCAACTGCGACGTCACCTTGTTTTTGGGAGGCAAGGAGAAGTCAACGCTGAAAGAGATTTCGGAGCTGCTGGGCAAGGAGACCATCGACAGCCTGAGCCAGTCTGAAAA
This sequence comes from Oscillospiraceae bacterium, assembly GCA_916988195.3. Taxonomy (GTDB): domain Bacteria; phylum Bacillota; class Clostridia; order Oscillospirales; family Oscillospiraceae; genus CAG-170. The sequence continues at coordinate 31,701 of CAKASQ030000005.1, read as the reverse complement.
TCGCGGCGCGCAGACCTCTCACGGCCTCAGCTATCAGAAATTGGGAAAGGAGTTGATGACCCAGGACGAGATTGCGGTCATGGACGGCGGCAAGTGTATTTTGCAGCTTCGGGGCGTGCGCCCGTTTTTCAGCGACAAGTACGACCTGACAAAGCACCCCCGCTACAAATACCTGTCCGACGCCGACAAGAAGAACGTCTTTGACGTAGAACGGTACATGAAGCGCAGACCGGCCATCGTGAAGCCGGACGAGCCTTTCGATATGTACGAATTGAGCGCAAAAGAACTGGAACCCGACAACAATTCTACAAAACGAAAGGAAACATGATTTATGGATTTCTTCAACAGTGCCATCGACGTATTGCAGACCCTGGTCATCGCCCTGGGCGGCGGCCTTTGCGTGTGGGGCGGCATCAACCTTCTGGAAGGCTACGGCCAGGACAACCCCGCGGCCAAAAGCCAGGGCGTCAAGCAGCTTGTCGCGGGCGGCGGCGTCGCCCTGATCGGCGTGACCCTGATCCCTCTGCTGTCCGGCCTGCTTGGCTGAGCGGCGGCAGGACCATCCCACCCGGAGGCTCCCGTTTCACGGCGGGAGCCCCCGAAAGGAGGTGTGACCACCCGTGATAATTGAAATGATCCAGGAGTGGTTCAAGGAGCTGCTGATCGACGGCATCATCTCCAACCTCTCCGGGACCTTTGACACCGTGAATACGAAGGTGGGCGAGATCGCCGGCGAGGTGGGCATGACGCCGGCCGGCTGGAACGGCGGCATCTTCAACATGATCCGCGGCCTCTCTGAAACGGTCATCGTCCCCATCGCCGGCATCATCCTCACCTTCGTCATGTGCTATGAGCTGATCCAGCTCATCGTGGAAAAGAATAATCTCCACGATTTTGACACCTGGCTTTTCTGGAAGTGGATCTTCAAGACCTTCTGCGCGGTGCTCATCGTCACTAACACTTGGAACATCGTCATGGCGGTATTCGATATGGCGCAGAGCGTGGTCAATCAGAGCGCCGGCGTCATCATCTCTGACGCGGGGATCGACATTTCCGGCGTGGTCGGCAATTTGGAAACGACCCTGGCGGACTGGAGCATCGGTTCTTTGCTGGGCCTGTGGTTTCAGAGCATTTTTGTGGGCCTCTGCTCCCATATCCTCACCATCGCCATCTTCCTTGTGATCTACGGAAGAATGATCGAGGTGTATTTGACCGTATCCGTGGGGCCGATCCCCTTTGCCACGATGGCCAACCGTGAGTGGGGCCAGACGGGGCAGAACTATTTGAAGTCCCTGCTGGCCCTGGGCTTTCAGGCGTTTCTTATCATGGTCTGCGTCGGCATCTACGCGGTGCTGGTGCAGAATATCGCCGTGGGGGACGATATCACCGTAGCCATCTGGGAGTGTCTGGGCTATACGGTGCTGCTGTGCTACACGCTGTTCCGCACCGGCAGCCTCGCAAAGAGCCTGTTCGGGGCGCATTGACGGGAGGCGGCCATGAAAAAATACAAGGTCATCTACGCGGATCCGCCCTGGGCCTATAAGGTCTGGAGCAAGAAGGGCGCGGGGCGCAGCGCCGAGAGCCATTACCCCACCATGGACATAGCGGCCATCAAGGCCCTGCCGGTGGGGGAGCTGGCGGACAAGGACTGCGCCCTGTTCCTCTGGATCACCTTCCCCATGCTGCGGGAGGCCTGGGGCGTCATGGACGCCTGGGGCTTCACCTTCAAGACCGTGGCCTTCGTCTGGATCAAGCAGAACCGGAAGTCGGACGGCCTGTTCACCGGCATGGGCTACTGGACGCGGGCCAACGCGGAGATCTGCCTGCTGGCGACCCGCGGACGCCCGAAGCGGGCGGCGCGGGATGTGAAGCAGGTCATCCTCTCCCACGTGGAGCGGCACAGCCAGAAGCCGGAGGAGGCGCGGCGACGGATTGAAGCCCTCATGGGGGATGTGCCCCGTATTGAGCTGTTCGCAAGAGCCTCACCGCCCGGCTGGGATGTGTGGGGAAATGAAGTTGCAAGCGATATCCGGCTTGTGGAAAGGATGTGAACCATTGGCATACGTAACGGTCCCGAAGGACCTGACAAAAATCAAGAGCAAGATGCTGTTCGGCCTGACGAAGCGGCAGCTTGTGTGTTTCGGATCGGCGGCGCTTGTTGGAGTGCCGCTTTTCTTTTTGAGCAAGGGCAGCATGGGCACGACGCCGGCGGCGCTGTGCATGATCCTTGTGATGCTGCCCTTTTTCCTGTTCGCCCTGTATGAGAAGAACGGGCAGACCCCGGAGGCACTGCTGGGCAATCTGATCCAGTGCAAATTCATCCGTCCGAAAAAGCGTGTCTATCAGACAAATAACGCCTATTCCGCTTTGGAAAAGCAGGCGGAGCTGGAGCGGACGGTGGGGCGGATCGCCTCCGGCGCTGGGAAAAGAGGCAAGGGCCGACGCAGACTCACCCGGCAGGAGCGAAAGCAGATCGAGGCCGTCATCCGGCAGGCCAAGGGGGACGGCAAGAACCACACCGTACAGGCAAGCCTCCCCTTCCGCAATATGCACCCGGACGGCCTGTGCCGTCTGGACGACCGGCATTTTTCCAAAACCATCGCCTACGCCGACGTCAGCTACCGTCTGGCAGGGCCAGACGATCAGCGGGATATCTTTGAACGCCTCTGCGATTTCTATAACGGCTATGATCCCTCCATCGGCGTGCAAATGACCCTGAGCAGCAGCCACAAGGCCGGCGGCGGGGACCTGTTCCGCATGGCGGCCCAGGGGGACGACCTGGACGGGATCCGCGCCGAGGCCTCCGGCATCCTGCAAACACAGTATGAGCGCGGCAGCAACGGCTATGTGAAAAGCAAGTATGTCACGCTGAGCATCGAGGCGGAGAGCATCCAGGCGGCGCGGGCAAGGTTTTCCCGCATCGAGGCGGACACCCTGAACCGCTTCAAGGTCATGGGTGCGGCGGCAAAGGTGCTGGACGGCAAGGAGCGGCTGGCGCTGCTGCACGGCCTCCTCCACCCCAGAGGGGAGCCCTTTGCCTTTGAATGGGACTGGCTGGCGCCCTCCGGCCTGTCCGTGAAGGATTTTATCGCGCCTTCTTCCTTCGAGTTTGGGGAGACGCGGCGCTTCCGCATGGGCGAAATGTACGGCGCGGTATCCTTCTTGCAGATATTGGCCCCGGAGATCCAGGACCGTATCCTCACGGATTTCATGGATGTGGAGGGAAACCTTCTCGTCACCATGCACGTCCGCGGCATCAACCAGAACGAGGCCATCAAGATGGTCAAGCGCAAGATCACCGATCTGGACGCCATGAAGATCCAGGAGCAGAAGAAGGCCGCACGCAGCGGCTACGATCTGGATATCCTTCCGTCCGACCTCTCCACCTACGGCGGCGCGGCGAAAAATCTCTTGCAGGATTTACAGAGCCGCAACGAGCGAATGTTCAATATGACCTTCCTCATGCTGCATCTGGCGCCCACGAAGCAAAAGCTGGAGATCGCCGTTTCCCAGTCGGCCAGCGTCGCCCAGACCCACAACTGCATCCTGACCCGGCTGGACTTCCAACAGGAGGACGGGCTGATGTCCTCGCTGCCGCTGGGCCTCAACCGCATTAAGATTGAACGGAGCCTCACCACTTCGGCGCTGGCGGTGTTCGTGCCCTTTGTGACCCAGGAGCTCTTTATGGGCGGGGACGCCATGTATTACGGGCTCAACGCCCTGTCCGGCAACATGATCCTGCTGGACCGCAAGCAGTCCCGTTGTCCCAACGGCCTTGTGTTCGGCACGCCGGGCAGCGGCAAATCCATGAGCTGCAAGCGGGAGATCACCTATGTCATGCTGACCACGAAGGATAATGTCATCATCTGCGACCCGGAGGATGAATATTCCCCGCTGGTGAACCGGCTGGGCGGCCAGGTGATCCGGCTTTCGCCGAGCAGCCGCGACTATGTGAATCCCCTGGATATCAACCTCAATTACAGCGAGGAAGAAAACCCGCTGGCGCTGAAAAGCGATTTCGTGCTGTCCTTCTGTGAGCTCATCATGGGCAGCAAGACAGGATTGGAGGCCATCGAGAAAACCGTCATTGACCGTGCCGTGCAGAAGATCTATCAGCCGTACTTCGCGGACCCCCGGCCGGAGAATATGCCGATCCTCTCCGACCTCATGGCAGCCCTCACCGCCCAGCATATCCCGGAGGCGGACCGTGTGGCCCAGGCGCTTGACCTGTATGTGAACGGCTCTCTCAACTTCTTCAACCACCGTACCACCGTGGATATCCGCAACCGCCTTGTCTGCTTCGACATCAAGGGCCTTGGCAAGAACCTGAAAAAGCCGGGGATGCTCATTGTCCAGGACGCGGTGTGGAACACCGTCACGGTGAACCGCTCCATTGGGCGGGCCACCTGGTATTTCGTGGACGAGTTCCATTTGCTCTTGAAGGAGGAACAGACGGCGGCATACAGCGCCGAGATTTGGAAGCGTTTCAGAAAATGGGGCGGCGTCCCGACCGGGGCAACGCAGAACCCGAAGGACCTGCTTTCCTCGCCGGAGATCGAAAACATTCTGGAAAACAGCGATTTTATCTATTTGCTGAACCTCTCCGCAGGCGACCGCAAGCTGATGACGGAGCGGCTGAACATCTCTGCCGAGCAGCTTGCCTATGTGACCAACGCGGACCCCGGCAGCGGCCTTCTGTTCTTCCAAAATGTGATCCTGCCCTTCAAGGACGAGTTTCCCAAGACCACCGAGCTATACAGACTTCTCACGACAAAGCCCAGCGAGGTTTCCCATGATGGAGAAACCGGATAAGGAAAGGATGGGACAAGATATGAAATATGTGATCGACAGCAAGCCCTATGAAAACCACATCAATGACGAGGTGCATCTGTACGGACTTCTCCATCAGCTCGCCTTTCTGGCGGAAAAGGCGAAGGACGAGAAGGATCTGGAAAATCTGGTCGAGACGGCAAAGCGCTACGGCGAGATCGCGGAGGAAAAGTTCGCCGCCTGGCGTATCCCCGGCCGCTATCTGGTGTTTGGGGACAGGAAGGACCTTGCGGAGCTGAAGGCGGCGGAGCTCACGCCCTTGACCGCCGTGCTGAAAGAGCACGACGCAAAAATCAGGGAAAAGCAGCGCGCCGCCACCGCCGATGATCCCGCCTACATTATCTCCGGCAGCGCCTTCCGTATGCTGGTGGGCGATCTCTTTGACCTGCTGGCGCAGTACAGCTTTCTCCGCAACCGTGTTGTAGAAGTGAAAACAGAAAAACGGCTTGCGCGGCTGCAAAAGAATCTCTCCGGCGAGAATCCGAGCATCCGAAGAATGTACCGCAGGTGGGGCTTTGCGGAGGATCAGGTCGTCACCTGCTATGACATTCTGGAGGCAACGCTGCGGCGCGCGCATCTGACACCGTATGACCCGGAGGAAGCGGCGGAGGACGGCATCGGCTGCGGCCGCTGCTGCGTCCACTGCGGAGATCATTCCTGCGAGGACGACTATGACTGAGCTGACCCATGTGAGCCTGTTTTCCGGCATCGGCGGGCTTGATCTGGCGGCGGAGGCGGCGGGCTTCCGCACCGTCTGTCAATGCGAATGGGCGGACTACCCCTATTCCGTTCTGGAACAGCACTGGCCGGAGGTGCCGAGATTCCGGGATATCACGACTTTTACGAAGGAGGCGTTTTTTGAAAAAACAGGACTTGAAACCGTTACCGTTATCTCCGGCGGCTTTCCCTGCCAGCCCTTCTCCACCGCAGGGCAGCGAAAGGGCTTTGCGGATGAACGCTACCTGTGGCCGGAAATGTGCCGCGTTATTACCGAGCTGCGGCCCCGTTGGGTGCTTGGGGAAAATGTTGCTGGCTTCATCAATCTGGGCCTCGACAAAACGATCTTTGACCTGGCAAAAGCGGGATACGCTGTTCTCCCATTCGTATTTCCGGCTTGCGGTGTCGGCGCATGGCATGAGCGCCAGCGAACTTTTATCGTCGCGGCTGATGTTTCCCACGCCCCTTGCCTCCGACAAGAACACCTGCCGGGACGCGGCCAACCTGGATGTGTACCTCTCCGACAACGGGATCTTCCGCAAGGTGAACCGGAACGGGGCCATCTGGAGCCTGAGCCTGTCGGCGGCGGTGTTCTATCTGACCCCGGCAGCGTCGGAGGGCTACCGCTCTACGCTGAAACCGGCGGCGTTTCGGAACAGCGCCCCGTCTGCCAACCTGTCGGCGCAGGTAATCCGGCAGGAGCGGCCGGTATCCGAGACGGCGGCGCTGAACCCGGATTGGGTGGAATGGCTCATGGGCTTCCCCCAGAAATGGACGGACGTATCCTCTGGGCTGCCGAGCCGGAGGGAGTCCCCCGTATCACAGAAAACACCGCAGACCGCGCCCTACGGCTGAAAACCTTGGGCAACGCGGTCTGCCCGCCCCAGGCATATCCCATTTTCAAGTATATCTCCATGATCGAGACGGGCGAGTGCGTGAGCATTTGTCCCTACGGAAAGGCAGGTGGTGACGCATGAAGGAATGGAAGGCCTCCGAGAAGGAGGCGCAGAAGATGACCCGTGACGGGGCCATTTCCGTCAACATGGTCACAGGCGAGGCGAGCCATGTTTCAGACCGTGCGCCGGAGCAGGACTATTCCCCCTCCGGCGATTCCACAGCGCTGGCGAGGACTGCCCTCCACCATCTGGACGACCGGCACGTCCGGAAGTCTCAGAAGAAAAAGCGGCGGAACCGCCGCAAAGCCTACCGGGAGGGTACGGCGGCAAATAGCCGCCCATCCTCCCGTTTGCAATTCACCGAGGAGGAACGCGCCGCGCCGGAGCTGCAACAGGCGATCCGCAAGTCCGACAAGGCGGCGGATAAGCTGGACGCGGCAAGGGCCGCCATCCCCAAAAAGCGCGTTCTGGGTACGGAGCGCGTCTTTGACGAGGCTTCCGGCGCCGGGCGTACAAGACTGGTATTCCATGAGACGGATAAGCCGGCTTCGATCCGGCAGCCGGGGCCGAACCCGCTGGCGCGGCCTTTGCAGGAGGTCGCCCACGCCGCCCATGCCAAGGTGCGGGAGGTGGAGCAGGAGAACTCCGGCGTGGCCGCGGGCCATCTCACCGAGCGCGGCATGGAAAAGGCCGTGGGCTATGGGAACCGCAAGCTGCAAAACTGGCGGGCGGAGCGGCAGGTGAAGCCCTGGCGGGACGCGGCAAAGGCGGAGCAGGCGGCGGTCAGGGCCAACGCGGAGGCACTTTACCAAAAGGCGCTCCATGATAACCCACAGCTTGCGTCCGGCAGCCCCATCTCCCGCATCTGGCAGAAGAAGCGGATGCAGCGGCAGTACGCGGCGGCCTACCGGGCGTCGCGCGGCGCGGAGGGTGCAAAGGCGGCGGCACAGACGGCAGCCAAGAGCGCAAAGAAGGGCGCGGAGGCAGCAAAGAAGGCCGGCGAGTTCATAGCCCGGCACAAAAAGGTGTTCCTTATTATCGGCGGGATCGGCCTTGTGCTGGTGCTGCTGTTGGGCCTGCTGCAATCCTGCTCCTCCATGTTCGGCGGAGGCGTGTCCAACATTGTGGCCTCATCTTATCTCTCCGAGGATGCTGACCTGCTGGCGGCGGAGGCCGCCTACTGCGCCAAGGAGGATGAGCTGCGGCGGTATCTGGACACCTATGAGCAGACCCACGACTATGACGAGTATCACTACGATCTGGACGACATCGAGCACGATCCCTATGTGCTGCTGTCCATCCTGTCGGCGCTCCATGAGGGTCAGTTTACCATAGACCAGGTGCAGGGCGACCTTCAAATGCTGTTTGACCGGCAATATATCCTCACCGAGACGGTGGAGGTGGAGCGGCGGTACTACATTGAGACGGATACCTGGACGGACGAGGAGGGCAACACCCATACGGAGAGCTACCGGGTCTATTACGATTATTATATCTGCACCGTGAAGCTGGAAAACTTCGACCTCTCCCATCTGCCGGTCTACATGATGGATCAGGAGACGCTTTCCATGTACGCCGTGTATATGTCCACCCTTGGCAACCGCCCCGACCTGTTCCCGTCCTCCGGCTATGTTCCCAAGTATGTGACCAACCCGCCCACCAAGTACGAGATCCCGGCGGAGTATCTGTCCGACGAGCGCTTTGCGGCGCTGATTACGGAGGCGGAGAAGTATCTGGGCTTTCCCTATGTGTGGGGCGGCAGCAGCCCTTCTACCTCCTTTGATTGCAGCGGCTTTGTCAGCTATGTCCTGACCAACAGCGGCCTGTGCGATACCGGGCGGCTGGGGGCGCAGGGTCTCTACAACATTTCCACGCCGGTGTCCGAGCCGCGGCCGGGGGATCTGGTGTTCTTTGTGGGCACCTACGACACGCCGGGGGTCAGCCATGTGGGCTTTTATGTGGGGGACGGGATGCTCCTGCACTGCGGCGATCCCATCCAGTACACCAGTCTCAACACAAATTACTGGCAGTCCCACTTTTATGCCTACGGCAGACCGCCGTACAACTGATGGAGGCGGAGCCGATGCTGACTGTAAAACCGATGTCCCTTGCCGACGCAAACAGGTTTGTCGCAGAGCACCACCGCCACCATAAGCCGGTGCGAGGGCATAAGTTTTCCCTGGGCTGCATGGCGAACGGCCATCTGGCGGGCGTCGCCATCGTGGGGCGGCCGGTGAGCCGATACCTGGACGATGGGCTGACCCTGGAGGTCAACCGCCTCTGCACGGACGGGACAAAAAACGCTTGCAGCTTCCTCTATGGCGCGGCGGCGCGGGCGGCGAAGGTCCTGGGCTACCATAGGATCGTCACCTACATTCTGGACACGGAGAGCGGCATCAGCCTTCGTGCCTCCGGCTGGCGATGCGCGGGGCTGGCGGGCGGACGGGAGTGGACCGGCAGACGCCGCCCGCCCGAACCGCTGTATCCGGCACAAATGAAATACCGATACGAAAAGGCTTTGAGATGAGGTGAGCATATCAATATTGTTTCCTATGGCGGCGGTGCGAACAGCACCGCCCTTCTCGTTGGGCTGCACCAGCACCGTATCCCTGTTGACCTGATCCTGTTTGCGGATACGGGCGGTGAGCATCCCCATACCTACGCCTATCTGGATATCATGGATCGCTGGCTGGAGGATCACGGTATGCCGGAGATCACACGGGTCTATAAGGCCACGAAGGACGGCAGGCGGCTGACCTTGGAGGATGAATGTCTGAAAAGCGGTACGCTGCCCTCTATCGCCTACGGCTTCAAGCGGTGTTCTCTGAAACACAAGATCGGACCACAGGAAAAGTTCTGCAACAACTATCCTCCATGCCGTGAGGTCTGGAACAGCGGAAAAAAGGTGGTCAAGTTCATCGGCTATGACGCTGGCGAATACTACCGCAGCGACAAGGTCCTTCTGCGTGATCTGGCAGACCCGAAGTACAGCAAATGGTATCCCCTGATGGAATGGGGATGGGATCGGGAGGCGTGTGTCCGGGCAATCGAGGCAGCGGGCCTGCCGCAGCCGGGAAAGTCCTCCTGCTTTTTCTGCCCCAGTATGCGAGCGGAGGAGATCATCGACCTGCGGGAGCGTTACCCGGATCTGTTCCGGCGCGCGCTGGCATTGGAGGATAACGCACGGGCCAACCTGAAAACCGTTCGGGGGCTTGGGCGCAATTATTCATGGAAAGAACGATTTGGAAAGGAGCAATGCAATCATGGCAACGACTGAGAAGATCCGCAAGGATATTGAGAAAACGAGGGAGAAGATCGCCGAGCAGCAGAAGCGTCTCCGCGCGCTGGAAGCCCAGCTCACGGAGGAGGAGAACCTGGAGATCGTCCGCATGGTGAAGGCTGTCCGCATGGACAACAGGGAACTCACCGCCTTCCTGCGCGCCTACGCCAGCGGCATGATCTCCCTGCCGGACGGGCTGATGGAGACGGAGGAAAGCGAGGGTGCAGAAGATGAAGCGTAACAGAGCTTTTCGCCGTTTCGCCGCCGTGTTCCTGGCGCTTTTCTGCATGGCGGCCACCTCCACCGTGGCCTTCGCCGGCGGCGGGGACGGCGAGCCCTACTACACCGGGGAGGAGACCACGGGCGGCCATGAGCCCCAGCCCCTGACCCCGGAGGGCAACATGACCCTGGTGGACGATATCGCCGGTGAAAGCGCCGGGGATAAGCAGTTCATCACCGTGGTCACAAAAGGCGGCAACTATTTCTACATCATCATCGACCGGGCGGAGGACGGCGAGAACACCGTCCACTTTCTCAACCAGGTAGACGAGCGCGACCTGCTGGCCCTGATGGACGAGGAGACGCCTGCCGCCCCTGTGTGTACCTGTAAGGAAAAATGCACGGCCGGCGCGGTGGATACATCCTGCTCTGTCTGCAAGACCAACCTCTCCGAGTGCGCGGGCAGGGAGAAGGTCAGGGAGCCGGAGCCGGAACCGGAGCAGCCGAAGAAAAAGAGCGGCAGCGGCCTGTTGGCTGTGGTGGCGCTGCTGGTGCTGGCAGGCGGCGGAGCCTTCGCCTATGTGAAGTTCATCAAGCCGAACCGCAGCAGCGTGAAGGTCAGCGCCGATCCCGACGAGTACGATTTCCCCGACGAGGAGTATATCAACGAGGACGAGCCTGCGGAGGCTGAAACGGAGGCAGAGCATGAGTAAACTGATCATCGCGGAAAAACCGAGCGTGGCAAAATCCATCGCGTCGGCCCTGGGTGCTTTATCCAGGGCCGATGGCTTTTATGAGGGCAGCGGCCTGATCGTTTCCTGGTGCGTGGGGCACCTGGTATCCCCGCTGGACGCGGGCGGCTATGACGAACGCTTCAAAAAATGGCGCTATGAGGATCTGCCCATCCTGCCGGAGCCCTTCCGCTACGCCCCCATCCCCGGCAAGGAGGCGGCTTTGGACAATGTGAAGCGCCTCATGGCGCGGGAGGACGTAACGGAGATCGTCAACGCCTGTGATGCCGGACGGGAGGGCGAGCTGATCTTTCGTCTGGTGTATGAAATGGCCGGCTGCCGCAAGCCGGTCCTCCGGCTTTGGATCTCGTCCATGGAGGACAGCGCCATCCGGGAGGGCTTTTCCGAACTGCGCCCCGGCGCTGACTATGAAGCCCTGTATCAGTCAGCCCTCTGCCGCCAGAGGGCTGACTGGCTGGTGGGGATCAACGCCACCCGCCTTTTCTCCGTCCTCTACCACCGTACCCTGAACGTGGGCCGTGTGCAGACGCCTACGCTGGCAATGCTGGCGGAGCGTGACGCAAAGATCACGCTGTTTCACAAGGAAAAATATCATCTGCTGCGCCTGACGCTGGACGGAGCCGAAGCGGTGTCAGAGAAGTTCACCGATCCGGCAGAGGCGGAACAGGCGGCGGCCATGTGCAAGGGCGCGGCCGTCATCTGTACCTCCGTCACCTGTGAGCAGAAGAAGGAACCGCCTCCGAAGCTCTATGACCTCACCACCTTGCAGCGTGAGGCAAACCGGCTGCTTGGCTACACGGCGAAGCAGACCCTTGACTACGCTCAGAGCCTCTATGAAAAAAAGCTGCTGACCTATCCCCGCACGGACAGCCGTTATCTGACCTCCGATATGGCGGAAACGGCCTCCTGTGTGATCCACCTGGCGGCGAAGCTGCCGCCCTTTGATAAAATCAGCAATTTCTATCCGCTGGTGGAGGCCATGGTCTCCGACAAGGACGTATCCGACCACCACGCCATCATTCCCACGATGGAGATCGAGAAAGCGGATACCCCCGCCCTGTCCCTGGGCGAGCGTGAGCTGCTTCTTCTGGTCTGCTGCCGTCTGCTGTGCGCATCGGCGGAGCCCCATATGTATGAGGCGGTCACGGCCACCTTTGACTGCGGTGGCCAGTCCTTCACCGCAAAGGGCAAGCGCATCCTCTCCGAAGGCTGGCGGGAGATCGACCGCATTTTCCGTACCTTCCTGAAAGAAAAGCCTGAGGATGGGGACGGCGGCACGCTCCCGGACTTCACCGAAGGGCAGACTTTTGACGGCGCGGAGGTTTCCGTCACCGAGCATTTCACCCAGCCGCCGAAGCCCTACACCGAAGATACCCTCCTGTCCGCTATGGAGAACGCGGGCAAGGATGATATCCCCGACGAGGCAGAGCGAAAAGGTCTTGGCACGCCTGCGACCAGAGCAGCCATCATCGAAAAGCTGGTGGCTGCCGGATTTGTGGAACGCAAGGGCAAGAGCCTGATCCCCACAAAAGCCGGTATCAACCTTGTCACGGTCCTGCCGGAGCCGCTGACCTCTCCCATGCTGACAGCGGAATGGGAACAGAAATTGACGGAGATCGCAAAGGGCGGCGCTGACCCGGATACCTTCATGGACGGTATCCGCACGATGGTTCAGGAGATCGTGTCCACCTATTCCTGTATTTCCGAGGACGGCCAAAAGCTGTTTGCCCCGGAGAAGGAAGTGGTCGGTACCTGCCCCCGCTGCGGCCAGCCGGTCTATGAGGGAAAGAAAAACTTCGCCTGTTCGGATCGGTCCTGCGGCTTTGTTCTCTGGAAAAATGACCGCTTCTGGACGAGCCGCAGGAAGGAGCTGACAAAGAAGATGGCGGCAGACCTTCTGAAAAAGGGCCGCACCAATGTCAAGGGAATGTGGTCTGAAAAGAAACAGGCTGCCTACGATGCCGCCGTGATCCTCTGCGACACGGGCGGCAGGTACATCGATTTCAAGCTGGAATTTCCCAAAAATAAGCGAAGCTGAAGGAGGAGCGTATATGCCGGATTACAGTTACAACAAGGACTATCCCTTTGCCGCCTTTATCACCAATCTTGGCAAGTACAACGAGGGCGAGCTTGTGGGCGAGTGGGTGAAGTTCCCCACCACCGCCGAGGAACTGAAGGAGGTATTCAAGCGTATCGGCATCGGCCAGAGGGATGACTTCGGCCAGCCCTATGAGGAATGGTTCATCACGGACTATGACTGCTATGTGGACGGCCTCTATGACAAGCTGGGCGAATACGAAAGTCTGGACGAGCTCAATTATCTGGCGTCGAAGCTGGATGAAATGAGCAACAGCGAATACGCACAGTTTCAGGCCGGTATGGAAATGGGCGACCATTGCGGCAGCCTGCAGGAGATCATCAACCTGACGGAAAATCTGGACTGCTATGAGATTTACCCCAATATTGAAGATTATGACGATCTGGGCCGGTACTATATCGAGGAGCTGGAGGTCATGCAGGTGCCGGAGCACCTGCAAAATTACATCGACTATGAGGCCTACGGCCGGGACGTGGCGATGGACGAAAACGGCAGCTTTACGGATCAGGGCTATGTGCGGGATACGGGGGACCGCTTCTGCGAGTATTACGACGGTGAGCGCGGCAGCATCCCCGACGAATACCGGGTGATGGCCTTCCAGGACGATCTTCCCGAAGAAGAAAAATCCGAGTGGGCTATGGATATCGCCTTTGACATGGACGAGTTTTTCCGTCAGAACGATCCGCAGTACGCGGCGGAACACCCGGAGGCGCACACCGCAAAGGAAGTGCTTTACGAAAACCTGATGGCCGGGCGCATCTCCGCTTTGGAGGAAAGGCTGGCGGCGCTGGGTCAGACCCAGGAGGACTATCTTCCCTCCGAGATCGAAAAGTTCAAGGACGCCACGGGATACGAGGAGTTTCTTGATTTCGACCCTGCCGAGGTCAAGGCGGCTTTGGAGGATCCGAACAGATCCCGTGTGGATGAAATGCTGGCCGCCGCGGAAAAGGCGGAACGGGAGTACGCGGCGGAGGCGGCCACCTATGCGCAGACCCCCGCCGCTATCGTGGAGCAGGCACGGGCGGTGCGGGACGAGCCGGTGGGCAGCTTCTCCATCTACCAGCTCAAGGGCGGCAATGAAACGCTGGATTATCGCTTTGAGCCGCTGGACAGCATCCACCGCAACGGCCTTTCCGTAAAGCCGGAAAACTACGAGCTGGTCTATGAAGCGCCGCTGACGGAAAAGGACAACCTTGAAAGCATTTATACCCGGTTCAATGTGGATCGTCCGGCAGATTTCACCGGGCACTCCCTGTCGGTATCGGATATCGTGGTGCTGCATCAGAACGGGAAGGATACCGCCCATTACTGCGACCGCACTGGCTTTTCCGAAGTGCCGGAGTTTTTGCAGCCGGCGCAGAAAAGCCGCGAGATCACCGAGCGCATCCAGACACCCAGGGGCAGCTTCTATCTCTGCGGCATGACAAGGGAGCAGATGGAGGCAGACGGATACGGTTTTCATCACGCCTCTGAGGATGGAAAATATCTCATTATGGCAAATGGGACCCAGGCGTATGCGGTCAGAGCTGATGCGCCGGAAAAGGACAATCCCCTCCGCACGGCGGAAATGACGCTGGAGGACGACTACGGCATGATCGACGGCGTGATCAACAACGGCAGGCGGGGCGAGGAGCTGGAGAAGGCCAGGGAGCACGCGGAGCGGACGCAGCCGGAGAAAAAGCCCTCCATCCGGGAACGGCTGGCGGCGGCAAAGCAGGAGTGCGCGAAGCAGCAGCCCAGGCCTGCCCCGGAGAAGAAGCCCCCGGAGCTGGGGGAACGATGAGCCGGGGCGTGAAGTGGCGGCTGGAATGGGCCTTCTTCCTGGGGGAGAATGGCAGGCGGCAGTACAACCGGCTCTGCAAGGGCTGTGTCCATCCCTGCAAGCAGAGCTTCCGGGCGGTGGTGCTGGACTGCCCACACTTCCAGTCCCAGCGTGTGAAAAAAGGCATGGATAAGGGAGGGAAACGGGCAAAATAGTCCCCCGTGGCGGCGTTTTCAGACCATGCCCTTATGATTTCCCATCCGTGCTTTTTTCCGCGCTCCTGCGGCGAAAAAGCAGCGGTTTTCGACACTTTCCCATCCGCGCCCATAGCGAAAGCGGGGACGCGGCCTTCGGTATATCCGTTGGCTGCGTCCCCGCTTCTTTTTTTGCTTATTTCTCGTCCTCGTTGGGCTTGTCCGCTTCCGCCACGCCCTGGATCACATCCGTCACCACGGCGTTGAGCTGGGCGGCGTTCTCCGCTGTGACGGCGGGCCGCCCGGTGTCCGCTTCGATGGCGCGCCGCGCGTCTCCCGCCACCTTGCCGCCGCGCCGGGCGACGATCCGGCTTTCCTCAAAGCCCTCCGGCTGATGGACCTTGGAAAGCTCCGTGGTCGTGGTTTCGGCCAGCATGTTCAGCACGATCTCCAATGTGCTCATGTTGTCCCGGAGGTTTTCCTTTTTGAGCCCTTTCAGGTTTTTGTATTGCCGGGTGGTCATGCCGGACCAGGCCTTTGTGATCTCGTCGGTGAGGATGGCGTATTCCCGGCCCTGCTCCACGCCCCGCGCCTGCCATTCGGCGGTGAGCTCGTTGCGGACGCGGATGGAGAGGATGCGCTGGTGGATCCAGTCGGCATCATAGCCCTTCTTCTGGTAGGTCTCCAGCGCCCGGTCGATGGCCTGCTCCGGGTCGATGGTCTCCTCGATGCGTTCCCGGCCGACCTGAGCCAGCCAACGCCTGAACGGTTCTGCCTTGGGCGACGGGATGGACTGGATGATGCGCAGAAGCTGTTCCGTGCTGGCAACGTCCGTTAGACGCATCTTTCCGTCTGTTGCCCGCATTTTCAACTGCTTACAATTTGTAAGCAGTTCACTTGCGCCCTCCTCTTTCAGACGCTTTTTCAAAACCGCCCAATAGGTGCTGGCGCTTCTTGCCGTTGGCTGATCGGTCAGAACGGCGATCACATCCACTACGGAGAAATACCATTCTTCCTTTTCCTCGTCCCAGGCAGTGCGGATCTTTCTATCTTCAAAAAGCTGGATGGAATTGTTCTCGTCCATGGGCTTTTCCCTCCTTCGATGGGCTATCCCCATTCTACCATGAAATGATGATTTTTTCTATCAGGGAATGCGATTTTTGCGGCAGCAGCAGTCGTAGGCGCTGTGGGATTGTGGGCAAACGGCCAAGCCGGGCGGTGCTGTGGGAAACGGTGTTTGCGGGCTGTGGGAAAGGCAGCGGCTTTTCCATCGGGCCGTGAATGCGTTTTCCATCGGCAAAGCGGCCGTTTTCCACATTTCCATGGCGCGGATCCTACTCCTCCGGGAGGAAGGAATACCTGTCTGCCGTCAGCAGGCGGTACGCCGTGACCGGGATGTACCACGCCGCCACCAGCAGCCGCCAGACAAGGACGCAGCCGCCGATAAGGCCGGCAAAGACGAAGTTCAGAAGGAACAGGGCGATCCCGCCGCCCAGAGAGCCGCCGCCCGGTATGATCCAGAGCCGCAGCCGCCAGATCCCAAATGGCAGCCCGCAGAGGATCCAGAGCCAGAGATAATCCAGCTCCCCGTTCTTTACGCAGGCGGAGCGGAAGATGCAGTACAGCAGCGCGGCCGACGCCACCGGCAGGATGGTCTTGCGGAAAAAGTCTTTTAAGGCCTCGCCTCTTGTCATGGGGTTCGCCTCCTTCAAAATCGTTTGTATCTTCATTATATCTGACGTTTCGGCAAAAGCCCAGGGGAAAACGCAGATCGCGGCAAAAAGTTTGTCCCAGGGGTCATTCCAGCTCCATATCCTTCTGCCGTGCCGGCACCTGCCGGGGCGGGGACAGGAACTCCTCCACGTTCCGGCGCACGGCGGCGTAGTCCTGCTCCTCCCGCCGCGCCTTCTGACGCTCGGCGGTCAGCGCCGCCCTCCGGGCGGTGAGCGCGTCCATTTCCGCCTGCATCCGCTCCGCGGACGGCAGGGGCACGGCGCCCAGGCGCTTGCACTCTCTGGCGGCGGCCTCAAAGAGAATGATCTCCCTCTCATAGCCCCGCAGGAACTTCTCTTTGTCCTTCGACGCCTGATAGCGGTCGTAGATTGGCTTGAGCTGACGGTAGGCGGCGACGTGCTTTATTTTCAGCGTCAGCTCCTCGATCCGCGCCCCGGTCTCCCGCAGCTCCGCTTTCAGCCGGGCGGCGGAGGCGGCAGCCGCCTCGCAGCGCTCCGTCAGCTCATCCATGCTGCCGATTCCATGCTCCGTCAGGAAGTTGCTGGTCTCGGCGATGCGTTTCAGATTCTCGATGGTCGCCCAATGGCGGTAGCCCGCGCTCTGCTGGGCCTTGATGTTGTTCTGAATATCTATAAGCAGGCTGATTTTTCCGCTCTGCTGCTTCGGCTGGCGGGAGGGTCTGGCGCGTCCGGCCATCCGTGCGGTCAGGGCGTCCTCGGCATAGTCCGCGCCCAGGGTCTTTAGCCTTGTGAAGCGCTCCTGTCCCGGCGCTCTGGCGGAAATATACTTGCCCCGCTTGAGCGCATAGCCCTCCCGCTGCAACCGCACCAGCAGCTCCTCTAAATCATGGCAGCCGGGCAGCAGCTGGTCGATGGCGGCGCGCAGCTTCGCCTTATAGCTGATGCCGGTCCGCTCCGCCTGATGCTCGATGTAGCTTTTGCCCCTGTCCTGGCCGGGAACGATGACGGACAGGCCGTGTTCCTTGCAGATCCGGTCTGAGGTGCGGCGGATGAAGTGATAGCTGCGCTTGTTGGAATGGTAGTGCTTGTGATCCGCAAAGCTGACGGCATTGAAAATCAGGTGGTTATGAACATGATCCCGGTCTATGTGGGTGGTCAGGACAAACTCATACCTGCCGCCCAGGATCTCCCTTGCCAGCTCCATGCCGATCTCATGGGCCTGCTCCGGCGTGACCTCCCCAGGCTGAAAGGCTTGGATCAGGTGACGGCCCAGGTTCGTTCCCTTGTCGATGGCATGGCGGCGGGTCCAGGCAAATTCGATATCCGCAGTCTCGGCGGCGCAGCCATAGGAGGATACAAGCAGTTTTCCGTCCGTCTTTTCCGGGTTGCAGATATAGTCAATGGCCGCTTTCAGCGTTGACTTGATAGGATGCGTCTTTGTAACTGCCATATCTCATCCAGCCTCTCCTGTATCTCCCGCATATCCGCTTTGTACGCGCCGCCTCCGGCGTTGACACGCTTGGCGATCTGATTGACGTTCCGACCAATGGCGGACAGGGCAGCGTTCATCCGCTTGATATCCGTGGTGTCAAGCTGGATGATATACCCGTCTATCGCCATCTTCCGCAGATACGCGCCGTACCGCCGTGTGGGGAGCTGCGCCATCTTTTCATCTATGAGCCGTTTTTCCTCCTCCGTCACATAGAACTTCATCTGAATGTTCCGCTTTCGGTTTGCCATGGGCAGCCTCCGTTTCTTATAAGGGTCTGGGATATCCCAGCAAGCAATTTTGACTGTTCGGGCAAGGGACCTGAACAGCGCAAAATCCGCAAGCGGGTACTCGCTTGCTGTGCTTGCTGACTACTCCGTACCCCCGTATTTCCCCCTCTACCCATACTACAATCCAAACAGGGCGTTTTGGCCAGTTTCGGAGAAAATTATTGCAATAATTGCACCCGTTCAAAGAAAAGACGCAAGTCGTTTTCTTTTTGTTATTGCATCCAGCCCTTTTCTGTGCTATACTAATGGTGTTTACACCACAAGAGAAAGGAAGTGATCCCCATAGCCATCACAAGCGCAAGCTTACCCACGAAGAAGCGGATACTGACCGTTTGCGTGAAGCTGTTTTTGGAAAAGGGCTACAAGCAGACCACGCTGGCGGAAATCAACGAAAAGGCCGGTGTGTCTTTCAGCCAGTTCCAGAACATTTTTCGCGCCAAGGACGGCGTATTGACGGAGCTGGTGGAGTTCATGTTTGAAAACCAGTTCGCTATGGCGCGAAGCGCGGCGGGTGCGAAGCTGCCGCCGATTTATGTCTACGCGGTCGAAACGGCAATCCAGATGACGCTGACGGAGCTGAACGAAAACCTGCGGGAGATCTACATTGAAGCCTACACGCAGAAGGAAGCGTCTGAATTTATCTTCCGGGAAACGGCGAAGGAGCTGTATCAGATCTTCGGCCCGTATCAGCCGGAGCTGACTGCCCGCGATTTTTATGACATGGAGATCGGCTCAGCCAGCATCATGCGCGGCTACATGGCCCACCCCTGCGACGAGGAGCTGACACTGGAAAAAAAGCTGCGGCTGTTTCTCACCATGAGTCTGCGGGCGTACAACGTCCCGAAGGAGGAAACGGAACAGGCAATCCGGTTCGTGGAAGGGCTGGATATCCGCACGATCTCCGAACAGGTGATGCAGGCGCTGTTCCGTGCGCTGGCGATGCGCTTTGAGTTTTCCCTCGCGGGGATCACGCTGCCAGCACAAAAATAGAAGCCAATATGTATTGCAAGGGAGTACTCCCTTGCATCGGGATATATCCCGATGCAATCCCCTCTTGCTCCAAAACGCGCTTCCCACGGGGGACGGGACGACGCGCGAGAAGAAAGTGAGGAATGACCATGAAAAAACGACTGCTCAGCATCCTGCTCATGTGCTGTATGGTGCTGACACTGCTGCCAACAACGGCTTTTGCGGAGGAAAGCACGGAAACCCCGCCTGTTTGCAGCTGTGAAACGGCCTGCACGACGGACAACATGGACAAGGAATGCCCTGTCTGTGGAGCGGAGAATGCCATACCGCAGAACTGCGGTCAATACATCCCTGTTGAGGACAGAACCGGCGAAAACGGCAGCACCGAGAGAGCCGATGATCCGAATGGTCCCACAGAGCTGAGTGCCGCAGATCAGGTACAGGCCATGATCGACGGTTTACCGAATGCAGAAGAAATCACTGAAAATAACGCCGAAGAAGTCAAGGCGCAGCTTGAGGCCATCGACGAGGCGAAGGAGAAGCTCTCCGACGAGGAAATCGATGAGCTGGATATGACCCGGTATGCGGAAGCTGCCGCTGCATTGGGGGCGCTGGCTGCGCCAATGCTATTGGCTAATGATTCGCCTGACGAGCAGTTTTCCCTCGCTCCCGGCGGCAGATATTACTTTGACCTATCAGCGATGAATATTCCCGGAACGGCAAACGGCGATCTGCCGGACACGACGCAGCACTATGTTCCCTTTACCTATGCGGGAACAATAGAAGCCTACAAGCTCACGTCTGCGATGGCGACCACCGAGGAATATGCACAGCAGAACAAATACGCCCACAGCCTGTTTGTGGCGGACTATGCCGTAACGCATACGGTAAGCTGGGATGACTTAAATACGAAAGGTCTGATTTTCGGCAAAAATTATGCCAGCGGCGGCGTGGACTACACCATGCGGGCGCCGTCGGCAGGGAGTCAGTCTAATAATAATAATGGCAAAGACGATAGTAGTACGCGAGGCATCCCGAAAAGCAACGAATGGGATGCGATTTTAGATAAGGCAAATCAAGACTGGAAGGATAATACATCTGGGTATATCAAAAACTGGTCACGTAAGTATTCCTTTGGACAGGACAACCATGCTGATGCGTCGATCCGTGCGGTTCGCGGGCACAGTTCGGCCCGCTACTGGCGCAGCTACTATGCTTCGTACTCCCTCCTGTTCGTCGGTTTCCGCCCCGTGCTTGAAATCCTGAACGCTGACACACTGGATTCTGACGGACTGAAGGTCGTTACCCTTGACCTGAACGGCGGCAAGCTGGGCGGCAGCTCCGATGCTATTCACATCATCGTGAAAAACGGCAGCAAGTTTACCGCGCCTGCATCCAACGGCCTGACCCGTCCGGCCGGAAATACAGGCAGCTACTTCATGTGGCTTGGCAGCGACGGCAAGCTCTACGCGCCCGGTGCCATTGTTCCGGCTGAGGTGACGAAACTGACTGTGCAGTGGACAGCCCCGACCTACGCCGTAACCTTGAATACGAACGGCGGCACGATCGCAGACGGGAAGGATGTCACAGGCTATACCTACGGCGTGGGCGCAACACTCCCGACAGATGTGACGCGCACCGGGTACACCTTCAAGGGCTGGTATGATAACGAAGGCTTGACCGGCAATCCTGTTACGGCAATCGGCGGTGCAGAAACGGGTAATAAAGAGTATTGGGCGAAGTGGGAAGCAAATACCTACACCGTCACGCTGAACACAAACGGCGGCACGATCAACAGCGGCAATGTCACCGGATACACCTACGGCGTGGGTGCAACGCTTCCGACAGCCGACGATATGACCTATACGGGATATACGTTCAAGGGATGGTATGACAACGAAGGCTTGACCGGCTTTCCTGTTACGGCAATCAGCGACACCGAAACGGGCAACAAGGAATATTGGGCGAAGTGGGAAGCAAATGCCTACACCGTCACGCTGAACACGAACGGCGGCACGATCAACAACGGCAATGTCACCGAATACACCTACGGCGTGGGCGCAACACTCCCGACAGATGTGACGCGCACCGGGTACACCTTCAAGGGCTGGTATGACAACGAAAATCTGACCGGCTCTCCTGTTACGGCGATCGGCGGTACAGAAATGGGCAATAAGGAATACTGGGCAAAGTGGGAGATCAATCAGTACACGATCACCTTTGATACTGCCGGAGGCAGTGTTGTTACCCCCATCACGCAGGACTACGGTACGGCCATCACCGCCCCTGCCGACCCGACCAAGACCGGCTACACGTTTGCCGGCTGGAGTCCTGCGCTCCCGGCAACGATGCCCGCTGAGAATATGACCGTCACGGCGCAGTGGACGCTCGAACGGTACACCATTTCCTACAACCTGAACAACGGTACAGCGACCGGGAACCCGGATTCCTATACCGTTGAATCGGATGCCATCACCCTCAATACCCCCACCCGGCCCGGCTACACCTTCACCGGCTGGAGCGGCACAGGGCTTGACGGCGAGAATAATATGACCGTCACCATCCCAACGGGTAGCACTGGCGACCGCAGCTATACGGCGCACTGGCGCTACAATGGCGGTGGCGGCAGCGGCTACAGCTACTACACCATCAAGGCAACTGCCGGGGCTGGCGGCTCCATTGCTCCCTCCGGCAATGTCAGCGTCCGTGAGGGCCGGGATCAGACCTTCACCATCACCCCGGATAAGGGCTATGCTGTTGCCAATGTCAAGATCGACGGCAAGAGCATCGGCGCGGTGAAGTCCTACACCTTTGAGAATGTCAGCAGAACCCATACCATCGAGGTCATCTTTATGAAAGCCAACGGCAACCCCCAGACCGGCGTGTTTGTGGATGTAGCCACCGGCAGCTATTATGAGGATGCTGTGGATTGGGCAGTGGAGAACGGCATTACCAAGGGAACCGATGATACCCATTTCTCCCCGGACGGCATCTGCACCCGTGCGCAGGCCGTGACCTTCCTGTGGCGCACCGCTGGAAGCCCCGCCTCTAAAACCAGCACCATGCCCTTCACCGACGTTCCTGTGGGCAGCTACTATTACGACGCGGTGCTGTGGGCGGTAGAAAACGGCATCACCAAGGGCACCAGCGACACCACGTTCAGCCCCAACATGACCTGCTCCCGTGCCCAGATCGTCACATTCCTGTGGCGTTCTGAGAAGTCCCCGGCAGCGGGTACAGCCAATCCCTTTGCTGATGTGAAGTCCACCGCCTACTATGCTGATGCGGTATTGTGGGCGGTCAAGGAGAACATCACCAAGGGAACCACCAGCACGACATTCAGCCCCAATGCGGATTGCACCAGAGCGCAGATCGTGACCTTCCTCTGGCGCTGCAAGAAGTGACCGGCTGACATACGGCTAAACATCAAAGCCGCTGGCATGACCCCATAAGCGAACATCGGACAGCGCAGCGGACGGGCATCTCGCCCTGAAGCTGCGCTGTTCTCTTTTCGCTACAAGAAACAAATCAATGACATTTTGAGCTGCGCCGCTATCCCAGCGCGGCAAGGAGACAGCATTATGAAAAGAATCACAAGAATCATTCGTCCGATCATCTGCATGGCCGTCCTTCTCTTTGCCATGACCACGGCAGTCATGGGCTGCTATCAGAAAGGGACGGAGCCTATCGACATTCCCGACAGAACGCCTTCCGGCACATCTGCGTCTCAGCCATCAGCGACTCCCGCGGGCGAAGTTATCCCCTCGGTGGACAGGCAGGCAGAGTTGGCGGAAGCCAGAGCGAAGAATCCCGACACCGCGGCGTGGCTGTATATTCCCGGTGCGGAGGTAGACGATCCTGTGATGCAGGCGGAGGACAACGGCTATTACCTGAAGCTGGATGAAAACGGCGAGTATGCCATGTGGGGATGCTATTATGCCCATTGTGAAAACGAACTCGGCGGCAGGGATAAGCTGGACAAAAACACCACCATTTTCGGCCACTCCGCCAGCAACTGCGACCCGGACGGTGTGCGGTTCACCAAGCTCTACCGTTATATGGACGCAGACTTTGTAAAGGAGCATCCGTATATCTATCTCTCTGTGGATGGCGAGGACATGATTTTCCAGATCACCGCGCTATTCGTCACGGATATTGGCTTTGACTATATTGCGCCTAATCCCACGGGAGATGATCTGACCAGCTTCTTTGAGACGATTGCGCGGAAAAACTGGCTGGATTTTGACGGTGTGACCTTCTCCGAGGAAGATTCCGTCCTGACCCTTTCCACCTGCTGCCGGAAGTATGACAAGGCCAATACCGGCAACCAACGGCTGGTGGTCATGGCGAAGCTGCTGCCGGAGGGGGCCACGGAACAGGCGTTCACCGTCAAGCTGGTGAAGAAGCCGGAAATGCCCTGAAAGAAATCAGAATACGACGATAATAGGACACCCATCCTTGCGGTACTGAAAAGCAGCGTATGGTATAGGGAAAACGGCGGCTGCTCTGTACGGGGCAGCCGTCGTTTTTGCTGTCCCAACATTTTTCAGATGAAAGGGACCTATGCGTATGACAGGAGAGCACAGGAGGTGCCGCTAATGCTGCGGCGACGAGCCACGCCGGGAGCATAGCCGGGCGATACCCGGACACCGCAGGATACCTATGCCCTCCGACAGCCGCCGACAATTTCCATGCTGAACCGCACCAAAGCGCCCATGCAGGCTTTTATGCCTGTGTGGGCGCTTTTTGTCGTTCCCGGCACTTTTTCGCCGTGGGCTGCCGCTCCCCGCCGCCCTTCGTTCTGGAAGGAACATCCACCCGAACAGAACGAAAGGAGCGCAGCATGAGCCGCGAGAAAAATATTTTTGAGAAATTTCCGCAAAAATGGCCAAAAGGGGTGTTTGCAAGACGAGTAGGGGGTGAAAGGGGAAACATCGACCTGCCTTCCGGCGCGAAGGGAGGTGAAAAAATGGACCTCGACCGTCACGACGAACACAAGCAGCACGCCTTTGACAGCTTTTGCAAAAAGGTGATACGGTGCGAAGCCTACAACGCCTACCGCGCAATCGGGCGCCGGCAGGATCTTGAGATCCCGTTCAGCCAGTTGCCGGAGGAGGCGATGGAGACGCTTGCGACCTGGGACGTCTACCCCTGGGAATACACATCCTTCCCCGTGGGCGGCGACGTGATCCTCATTAAGGATGACCGGCTGGCCGACGCGCTGACCGCCCTGCCTCAGAGATTCCGGGATATCCTTCTGATGTACTGGTTCCTGGAGCTGGCAGACCGGGAGATCGGCGAGAGGCTGAGCCTGTCCCGGAGAACGGTCAACAACCGCAGGCAGCAGGCCTACGATCTGCTGAGAAAGCTGATGGGAGGTGACGCGAATGAGTAAGCGCAGAAACGCGCGAAGCAGTCTGATCCCTTATCCGGTGATCGCCGCCGCCGTGCGGGGCGACCCGGAAGCCGTAAACCGTGTGCTGGACCACTATTCCGGCTACATAGCGGCACTGTCCATGCGTAGGGGCTGCAATCAGAACGGAAACCCCTGCTTTGCTGTGGACGAGGAGATCCGCCGTCGAATTGAGACGAAGCTGATCGTTGCCATCCTGAGTTTCGACCTGAACTAAACCCAGGCGGGCCTTAACCGTGCGTCCCCCTTTCCGCGCGGCTGAGCCCTTTGCTCCTTGACAAAGAAAGCCCGGCAAATCCCGGCGCAGCATAGAGCAGACGGATACATTCCCGTCTGTGCGGAGCCATACGGCCGGCGCGCCATGACCCTCCAACGGGGCGAGCGATATCCACCGGGACGCAAAGCGGGCAAGGCAGCCCGCGGGCCACGATGCACAGGCGGGGCGATACTCCCTTGCAGTCATAGTCCGGGCGTGCAGCCGTATTCAGGCGGTGAGGCGTCGCAGGCAATGAGCAGGGCCGCGCGAGAACCGTGCGGGGGTGGGATTCCCGTGGAGCTGATAGGCCATTCAGCCGTCCGTTCTGCTGTTCTTCGTAAGCTATCAAAAAATGATTTGTTTTCAGACGATTAGAAAGGGGCTAACTATGCAAACAACCGTTTCATCTGAAAAGAAATACGCCCCGCCGAAGCGGAGCGAAAAACAGATCGGCAACACAACCTTTATCGTCAATTCCTTCTTTCGAGAAAAGAGCGACGAGAGTATTGCCGTGAAGCTGGAATGTCTGATGAAAGCGGACGTTCAGAAAGAAGCGACAACTTAATTCTCCCAAACAGGCAGACAGGGACAAAAAGACGCGGTATAATGAAGGTGACTTCAAAACCGTGTTTGACTGCCGGATGGGAGGTTACTATGTATCATCAGTCAAACACCGCTGCCGCGCTTCAATTCCCTTACAGCGCTATGAGCGTCGAAGCTGTTACCGCTTTGTACTGCCGTTTGTCGCGCGACGATGAATTGCAGGGCGACAGCAACAGTATCATCAACCAGAAAAAGATCCTTCAACGCTACGCACTTGACCACGGCTACAAAAACTATCGCTTTTATATTGATGACGGCATTTCGGGTACGACATTTAACCGACCTGGCTTCCAGCAAATGATTGCGGATATCGAAGCCGGCCTTGTCAATCGGGTCATAATCAAGGATATGTCACGCCTGGGCCGTGATTATCTGCAAGTGGGCATGTATACCGAGATCATGTTCCCGGAGCATGACATTCACTTTATTGCTGTCAACGATGGCGTGGACAGCACCCAGGGTGATAATGAGTTCACCCCTTTTCGGAACATCATCAATGAGTGGTATGCGAAAGACACCAGTAAGAAGATCCGTGCCGTGATGAAGGTCAAGGGCAACGCTGGCGAGCATCTGACGACCTTGCCGCCCTATGGCTACATGAAGTCTCCTGACAACAAAAAGCTGTGGGTCAGGGACGAGGAAGCCGCAGCGGTGGTCTATGAGATCGGCCTATATGTGATGGACGGTTTCGGACCGTCCCAGATTGCAAGGAAGCTGACAGAGCGAAGGATCCTGACCCCGGCCGCCTATTATGCCAGCAGGGGCCGGAAAGCAAGCAATATCAAGCGGGGCTTGCCCTACGCATGGGATGCCTCCACCGTAGCGGATATCATGGACCGCTGGCGGGAGTACCTGGGGCACACGGTCAATTTCAAGACAAGGAAGAAGTCCTACAAGAGCAAAAAGGTCATCCATAATCCGGAAAGTGAGTGGATGATCTTTGAGAACACCCATGACCCGATCTGGACGGAGGCAATCGCAGACGCCGCGAAAGCAGCAAGGCAGACGCGCCGTCGTCCTACAAAAATGGGAGAAATGGGGATGTTCTCCGGCATGATGTTCTGCGCGGATTGCGGATCTGTCATGTATCAATGCAGAGCCACCAACTTCCGACGCGAGCAGGAATACTACCTGTGCGCCGGCTACCGAAAGAGCCGTGACTTCTGCGGTCAGACTCATTCCATCCGCACGGTGATCTTGGAGGAATTGATTCTGGAAAACCTGCGGGAGATCGTTTCCTTCGCTTCCCGCAGTAAGGACGAGTTTGTGAGGCTGGTCATGGACAGTGACCTGCGGCAGCGCGACCGGGATCTTGCAAAGCGGAAACGGCAGCTTGCCGATTCCGAAAAGCGGATCTCAGAGTTGGATGCTATCTTCAAGCGGCTCTATGAGGACAACATTTCGGGCAAGCTCTCCGATGAACGCTTTCAGAAACTCTCTGCGGACTATGAGAAGGAAGAACAGGAGCTCAAGGTGCTGGCGAGTTCCCTTCGGAAAGAAGTGGAGCTGGAGGAAAGTAAATCGGCGGATGTAGATCGTTTTCTCTCCGTTGTGGAGAGGTATACGGATATCCCGGAACTCACGCCCTGCATCCTCCATGAGTTCGTGGAGAAAATCATCGTCCATGCGGCCAGCGACCCGAAGGGCAAGAACCGGACGCAGGAGATCGATATTTACTACAAGGGCATCGGGGCCTTGGAAATGTCAAAAGTCACGGCATCAATGGAAAAATGAGAAAACGGTACAGCCGAAGCTATACCGTTCTCTCTTTCCTCACGATGTTTTCTTATCGGGAGTAGCCTTTCGCCGCCCCCCCTTCTTATTATCGTGGCACGATCATATTAACCGCCCTCTGATGATTGACGATCTCAACCTCTTTGACCGTCCCGCCGTACTCGCCGTCAAGCGTCCAATCGACCGGACTGTCGAATAGGAACTTCACCCGGCGCACCTTTTTGGAAACGATGTTCTCGTTCTCGCGGAAATCGCTTTTCAAAAGCGCCGTGCTCACATTGTTGAAATCAATCAGATTCTTGATATCCCGCACCAGAAGCAGCTCCGACTGTCCGTCGTTGAGGCTGATGCCAAGGCTGTCTAACGCCAGCACGCCGCCGACGGACGTTGTGCTGCACACGAGCCCGTCAAGCACGTCCAGCTCCAGCACCTGCTCTTCAAATTCCACGCGCGCGTGAATCGGCTTGACCTCGCCGAGCGCCTTGACCCCGTGGAGAAAATACGCAAGCCTTCCTAACACCTGCTTGTCCTCCTGCGGAGTCTGATACGATACGCCTGTAAACAGGCCGAACGCCGCCACATAGACGAACCACTGGTTCTCCCCGAACGCACCCACGTCGATCGGGAACTCGCGTCCCGTCACAATATCCTGTGCGGCGAGAATCGGGTCCATGCTCAGCCCCAGCGTCCGCGCCACATCGTTGACCGTTCCGCCCGGAATATACCCCAGCGGCGGCCGGGCAGACGGCGGCAGCTGCATAAGGCCTGAAACAGCTTCATTGAGCGTGCCGTCTCCGCCCGTGCAGACAACGAGGTCAAAATCCGCCGCCCGCTTTTCAATCTGCCGCGTGAGGTCGCGCGGCGCGCTTGTCGGGTGGACAGTCACCTCGTAGCCGCCCGCCGTAAAAATCTGAATGACCTGCATCAGGCTTCCCCGGATCTCCGAATGTCCGGCTTTGGGGTTTACAAAAAACAGCAGCTTTTTTTGCATCCACTACCGCCTCCTGCTTGCTGCAAGCGCCTTATTCGTCCGCTTCTTTCTGCGCCGCCGTATCCTCCGACGCATCTGTACCGCTTTCCTCGGTGGCCGCTTCGCTTGCCGCCGCCTCTGCCGCAGCCGCATTGGCCGCCGCGCGGTCTTCTGCCTGCACGTCAAAAATTGCCGCGTTCTCCAGCGTCTCGGTCAGCGGGTACTGCTCGCGAATCGACTCTTCGAGTGCGTTCTCCCGCTCGGTCTGCAAATCGCTCTTTGCCGCTTCGAACCAGAAGACCGCTTCGCCTTTTGAGACATAATACATGACGTGATAGCCGTAGTCGGTCTTCACGATGCCGGTGTCACCGGGCTGGCGCGCGTCGTCAAAGCACCATTCGTCAAAGGGATCGACCATCTGGCCGGGATACACATCCTCGTACAGCCCGCCGTTGGAGCTGCTGCCGGGGTCCTCCGAGTTTTCGTTTGCCAGCGCGGCAAAGGAATCCTCCGTTGCTTCGCCTGCCTTCCACTCGTCCAGCAGCGCCTGCGCCTTCTGCTCAGCCTCTGCCCACGCTTCGTCGGTATACGTGCCGTCCTCGTTCTGCTCGGTCGGGATCACGAGAATGTGCCGCACGCTCACCATGGGCTTGTCGATCTTTTCAATCCGGCTCTGCGCGTAGTCCTCGGCGTGCTGGTCATAGTAGTCGCTGATCTCCGCGTCGGAAAACTCCATCTGCTCAACAAGCAGCTCCATGTACCGAGAAGCGCGCATCGAGTCGCGCACAAACGCCACATAGTCCTCTACCGTCACGCTCGGCCCGAAGACCCGCTGCAAATACGCAAGGCCGTCTTCCATGCCGTAATAGCCCGCCGTCGCGTCCAGGCTTTCCGGAATCGCGTCGAGCTGCGCCTGATCCTCTTCGCCGAGCTCGAAGCCCGCCTTGTCGGCCTCCAGATTGATGGCCGTCATCGAGTGGAACATCGTGACTGCACTATCCAAAAATGCCTGCTGCCACGTCTGGCCCTCGCTGTAGGCCTGCTCGTCGAGTCCCTTTGAGGTATCCATGATATAGCTCAGGTACGAGCCGTAGTTATTGACAAACGTATAGTACTGCTGCCAGTAATAGAACGCGAGGTCGCGGTTCGTGAGGTCCCGATCGCCGCAGGAGGCGACGACCTTGGCGAGAACCTCATCGGTCAGCTCGTCCTGCGTCACGGTGTAGGACACGAAGCTATCCGTGCTTTCCGCGTCGTCCGCATTCTGCGCGTTTTCGTCGGTCGTTTCCGTCACGCCATTTTCGGCGGGAGCGTCTGCATCTAGCTTGGCCGCGCTCTTTTTCCCGGCAATGAGAATTGCCGCGACGATCGCGATGACAGCCAGCGCGCCAATCACCCACACGAGCGCCGACGGCTTTTTCTTCTCCGGCGCAGTCTCCTGCGGTTCATCCCCCGACGCAGAAGCCTCATCCTCAGTCTGTTCCGCGCCGTCCGTCTCCGGCTCTTTTTCGCAGGTAAAGCTTTCCGCTTCCGAATCGGTCTGCGCCGCAGTCTCCTCCGAGGCGGTCTGTTCGGTCGGTTCTTCCGCGGAAGCCGTTTCTTCTGTTACTTCCTGTCCGCACGCGGGGCACACGCTCTCTTCCTCGGGCACATCCGCGCCGCAATGGTTACACTTTTTCATACGTTCCTTCCTTCTGCCGCGCATGCGGCATCATCTCAAAATCGCCTGTTTTCCCGCCGCAAAGCGCATTTGCCGCCGGAAATGATCTGCTACAGTTTACCACATACCCCCCGCTTTTGCAACGACGAGGCCCCGGCCACGCGGTAAACAATTTGTGAATTGTGCGCCGTTTGCCGCATCCGCGCCCCGCCGTTCGTTGAAATGCGCCGGGTTTTCTGGTATAATACGCGCAAAATCGGCATTTTTTAAGCCGCGCCTGTGGAAAACTCCCGCGCGTTGTGTTATAATATTGTGCTACATTGAAATCGGTCTATCGGAGGGTACTTTTTTGGAACGTCACACTACCGTTATCTCTCAGCCGGAGCTCGACCGGCAGGCGGCCATCTGCCGCGAAATCGCAAGCTATTGGAAGGCCGAGGGCCGGACCCCGCTCGCCTTTGTCGATACCTACGGCTGCCAGCAGAACGAGGCCGATTCCGAGCGCATCCGCGGCATGCTGCGGGCGTGCGGCTACCGGATGTCCGACACTGAGGAGGGCGCGGACTGCATCGTCATCAACACCTGCGCCATCCGCGAGCACGCCGAGACCCGCGTCTACGGCAATGTCGGCGCGCTGGTCCACACGAAAAACCGCCACCCTGCGCAGAAAATTTTCCTCTGCGGCTGCATGATGGGCCAGCCAGCTGTGGTCGAAAAGATCAAGCACAGCTACCACCATGTCGACGGTGTGTTTAACCCCCACCAGCTCTGGCGCTTCCCGGAGCTGCTGCAATCGGTCCTCACGCGACGCAAGCGCATTTTCGCGGTCGACGATTCGGCGGGCAATATCGCAGAAGGTATCCCCGTTGTCCGGGCCTCGAAGCTCAAGGCGTGGGTTTCCATTATGTACGGCTGCAACAACTTCTGTTCGTACTGCATCGTCCCCTATGTGCGCGGTCGTGAGCGCTCCAGACGGCCCGAGGAAATCATCGAAGAGGTCAAGGGGCTCATTGCCGCCGGCTATAAGGACATTACCGTTCTCGGCCAGAACGTCAACTCCTACGGCAAGGATTTGGACTGCGGCGTCGACTTTGCGGACCTTATGGCCTCTCTTGCCGAGCTCCCGGGAGATTTCTGGCTGCGCTTCATGACGAGCCACCCCAAGGACGCGTCCTGCAAGCTTTTTGACACGATCGCGAGCCACAATAAAATCTGCAACCAGTTCCACCTCCCCTTCCAGTCCGGCAACGACCGCGTGCTCAAAACCATGAACCGGCACTACAACCGCGCGCAGTATTTAGAGCTCGTCGACTATGGCCGGAAGGTCATGCCGAACCTTGTACTCACGAGCGACGTCATTGTCGGCTTCCCCGGTGAGACGGAGGAAGAGTTTGAAGACACCATCAGCCTCATTGAACAGGTCCGCTACGACGCACTTTTCACCTTCATCTTCTCTCCCCGCGGCGGAACCCCTGCGGCCAAAATGGAAGACCCCACGCCGAAGGAGGAAAAAAACCGCCGCTTCGACAAGCTCTGCAATGTGCAGAACCGCATTTCGCTTGAAATTCATCAGGCCTACGTCGGAAAAACAATGCGCGTTTTGGTCGACGGGCGCGACGGCGAGAATCTCACTGCCCGAACCGAAGGCGGCCGACTCGTGCGCCTGCCGGGCGATGACAGCCTGATCGGCCAATTCATCGATGCAAAAATCACCGGCTGCACCACCTGGAGCCTCGTCGGCGAGGCAGTTCTCTGAAATTTTGCCAAGCTTCGAAAATCTTCGTAGGGGCGGACGCCTCTTGTCAAGGCCAGATTGTTTACAGGTTGACCGGGAGGATTGTTTACACATTCCGGATTCTGTAAATTTTTCTCGAA
>CAKASQ030000004.1 GCA_916988195.3 Oscillospiraceae bacterium | reverse complement strand
GCGATCAGATCTTCATGCGCCTGGCAAGAGCCGTCGCTGCATCTTGTGCCCAGCTGCATTAAGCCGATAAGCACATTCAAAAATACACAGTTCTATCGTTTTCTTGAATTTCCAAATAAAAGCTGGTACAATTAAACTAATAAACGCTGATAGCGATAACAGGGCAAAAATACAACCGCAATCATTGATGTGACATAGTTGACTGAACGAAACTGAGCAAAGAATATGAAAAAGATTTGCTATCCGTTTACTTCTGTATCATAAGGGAAGGTGAGCGCAATATGAACTGTCCGTGGTGCGGAAGTCCGGTTATGATACGCGGGTCATCTTGGGAATGCGGCTGGTGCGGAGACTTTGGAAGTCTGCAAAGAACACCGGCAAAAAAGTCACCGAACACGGCGCAGATCACGTTGACGCTTTCCTTCGTCTATCATGTTGACCTACCCGAAACTTGGAGCGATTTGAAAAAGGCACTGAGGCAGATCGCGCCTAACGACACCTCACTCTCGCAGCTACTTGGAAAAGTGCTGCTGTACCATATCTCAGCCGGAATCCAGCACGCAGGAGCTTTGCCGGACGAGAAAAAGGCGGAGGAACTGCGGACATTTCTACATAATACTCTTGACCTGAATCTGGGTGAAAGCGCAGACGAGATCATGCGCGATGCAAAACGCGGCGTTCTGTTCCGCGAAGAAGCTGCCCTTTCCGAAACGAACTGCGGCACGTTCTGGACGGAACTGCTCTCGACGCGCCCAGTAGAAGACTACTACAACCGCGTCGATCCGGACGGCTTATTCGAGCTTTTCTCCGAATTGTCTTCTGCCTATGCTTACTTCGGCGGGAAAAAGGATGAGGAAATGGGCGAAGCGCAGGACTACCGGAATGCGCTGGAAGAAGCCTATCACACCCATTGGCAGAACAAGGTGCTGCTGCACCCAGACGTGGAGCGCGCCAAACGTCTCTTGGCGCAGGGCAAGTTTCCGGATTACGAGGATATTTGCCGCGAGATTTTGCTGGTCGAATACCCAGAGGAAGTTCCGCATGAAACCGCCGAGGATTTCGATGAATTGTCGTGGAACCGCATTTTGGACGATGTGTTTGCAGACGAGCCGGAAAAGGGCATGGAGATGTGGCGGCGGCTTCTGGACATCGCAGAGCCATCTCTGAAAACCAACGCCGAAACAGCCGAGAAACTGCTCCCGGACTGGGATTGGCTGGATTCTCCAACTGACGATCAGGCGCTTCCGCTTTTGGTCGCGTTGGATGACGAGCGGTTTGTATCACAGCTTTTTGAGAGCGCGCACCTCGACAGATTGCAGTTCAATGTTCTGGAGATCTGTCGGGATTGTGGGGAGGAAACGCTGGCGCGGCATTGTATGGACCTTGCACTGAAAAATCCCTGTCTGGAGGAGCGGTGGAGAAAGCGGTATACACAGGTCCTTGCGGCTGCACCTTCTTCAAAACGCGCAAAGACACCTGCCCGTGCACTTGCAAGACCGCCCGTCAGCACACAGAAAAAGCCGACTGGCGAAAGCTATTATCAGTTCTGCAATGTGCAGTTCAAGGAGGATGGAGCGACATATGCCTATCTGACCGGGGGAATTTCGCTGAAAGCAGGCGATTTTGTAGTCGTTCCGATCGGCGATCGTCAAGCAGAAAAGCTTGCTCGGGTGACAGAGGTGTTCGTTTGCAGCACACAGAATGCGCCATATCCGCCGGAGAAGGCGAAATTTGTGCTCCGCAAGTCTGAACGGACAGCCTTTCCGGAACGCAAAAAGCCGCAGCATCCTGCTCCAAAGCAAGCAGACGTGTCAGCACCGACTGAATCGAAGCGAGCAGTTCCGCCTGTGCAGTCCGCACCGACCGCAAATCCGCAGAAGTCTGCGCCGACTGTACAATCGGCAATCACACCGCCGATCGTCAGCCAGACGCCGACGGAGCCAGAAATAACCGAAAAGAAATCTACGCTGTCAAAGAAGCCGTTCCCGCTGGGGAAGATCATCGCGGCAGTTCTGGCAGTAGCCGTGATTGCTGGTATCTCTATTTCCGTCTCAAACCGCAACAAGCAGAGAACAGCAGCTTATGACGCAGCCCTGCAAGAGCTGTCAAACGGCAATTACACTTCTGCCGAGCAGGACTTCTCGGAGCTTTCCGGCTATCGGGATGCTGCTTCACTGTCCGTCTACTGCAAGTACGCCGATATGTACAAAGACAGGACGGACTACGCGGGCGGGCAGGATGAGTTGGCAGACATCACGCTGCAATATGATACGAGCTGGCAGCAGGATGTTGATGCGCTGGAAACCCGCGTCAAGGGCTACAAGGCGGAGAAAGACGCCGCCGAGGAAGCTGAGCGTCAACGCATCGCTGCGGAGAATGCTGCAAAGCGGGAACAAAGTCTGAAAGATCAGTATTCCGGAAAACTGCCCGTGGATGGTATGCCCGTGAGCTGCTTGAAGTACACGTCACTCGGCGCACCCAGCAAAACTGAAAAGTGTCAGTTCTATGACAGCATGGATGTCCATGGACGATACAAAATCCTGCATTGGTATAACAGTGAGGGACAGACCGTAGCATACTGTCACTCTCATCATCCAAAGGGAGAGTATACAGAAGTCATTTATGCCTTTACATATTATGAAACGCCCATCGGACGTCCAAACTCTGCCTCTCCGTGGACACCACCGAGTACATCGGGCAGCAGCAATTCCGGAAGCGTCCGGGATGACTACGACAATCCCGAAGACCTCTGGGAAGATAGTCCCACAAAAAACAGAATGATTTCCATTGTGTACACGGCAACGCAGTGCTGTATGACGACACTAAAAATCGTGACGACTTCCGCCATCGGAACCGATTGCCTCGTAGGCACAAACAATTTCTTCGATACGCTGAAAGCATTCTGCGTCGTCAAGCGTTTCATCGTGTACAATTTCCTGAATTCTTAAAAGTGTTTGATAGCATAAGGATTCCATAATGCGTTCAAGTGAACCCGGAGGAAGCGCAGGAATGCGCACTTCAAGCGACTGCGTTTCTAGCACATGAATCAGAATTTCCTGGATAAGCTGCATAACACACCTCCTAAGTAGTACTTATTAGTACTGTAGAGACCATTCTAATACAAAACTGCGGTATCGTCAATAGTATCTATTGGTACTATGGAGGAAACGGCGATATGTATTTTCAAAGACTTCGCGATCTACGCGAGGATAAGGATTTGCGGCAAGAGGATGTTGCTGCAATTCTTGGAATTAACCAGACTGTATATTCCCGTTATGAGCGCGGATTCCAGACCATCCCGGTGACGCATCTGATTCGGCTGGCCGATTTCTACGGCGTCACAACGGATTATATTCTTGGCAGAACCAACGACAGTGGGCGTTCTCTTCGCGATCGACTGAAATAGGGGAGAGGTACTTTCAAGAAACGCGTGCCCCCACATGGTGCGGATGTGTCACGCGACCTGCCGCTCGGCGCTCCAAAGGGCTGTACAGGATGGACTTATCCGCACCAATCCCGCCGAAGGCTGCAAGCTGCCGCCCAAAAAGGCACGCGAGATGCAGGTGCTGGCGCGGGATGAATTGCAGCGGTTTCTCATTCAGGCGAAAGCCGAGGGGTACTATGAGCTGTTTCTGCTGGATCTGGCGACAGGCCTGCGGCGCGGGGAATTGCTGGCGCTGCAATGGAATGACCTCGATTTTGAAACGGGCGTCCTCACGATCAGCAAACAGGTCAGCTTGGTTCGCAGCAAGATCGTAATGAGCGTGCCGAAGACGAAAAGCTCCATCCGCAAGCTGGTGCTGCCGCCCGCCGTTGTGCAGGTACTGCGGGAATACCGCGAAAGCGTCCACTCCCGCTGGATGTTCCCGTCGCCGGTGCTGGAGGATCTGCCGCTCAACCCCGGTTCGGTCTACGACCGATTGCAGCTGATCTTGGAACACGCAAACTGCAAACAGGTGCGTTTTCACGACCTCAGACACACATTTGCGACCTTGGCGCTGCAAAATGGGATGGAGGTGAAGACGCTCTCTGCCATGCTGGGCCATGTGTCGGCAGCCACGACGCTGGATATTTACACGCACTCGACCTCTGAGATGCAGCACGCCGCCGCGCGAAAGATCGACTGCGGCATCGGCAAGGCAGAACTCCCGGACGAGCCTGCGCCGCAGGCAAATGCGCCCGCCATCGTTGACTTTCAGCCTTACATGGGCAAAGTCCGCAAGCCCGGCACGGGCTGCATCAGCCAGATCAACGACCACCTGTTTGAAGGCCGTTACTCCCCGACATGGATCGATGGCAAAAAGCACGCGAGGAATGTGTATGCGCATACGCGCGAAGAATGTGAGGAGAAGCTGAAGGTATTGATCGCGGAGATGAAAGCGGAGTTGGCGGAGTTGAAGCGGCAGAAAGCGGACAGTCATTGATCGAATGAACGGAACGCAGCCGTCCGGAATGCTCCGGATGGCTGCATTGTGTTTTGGGCGCGGTTTTGCGATAATGAAATAAAGCGGAATTTACCTTTATTTAGACATACAAACTGTTGACAGCAAAGCTCCTATATAGTATGATTTTATAAATTACTATATAGGAGCTTTTGTATGAAAACAAATGGAGGATTTCTTGTCACCAAAATAAAACAGCTTGGGGACCGGATGTTTGAGAAGATTCTCAGCGAAAAGAATATTGATGCGTTCAATGGAGCCCAGGGGCGCATTCTTTATGTGCTGTGGCAGGAGGATGGAATCTCAATCAGGTCACTCTCGGTCAAATGCGGATTAGCGATAACATCTCTTACGACGATGCTGGAAAGAATGGAAAATCAAGGGCTGATAAGCCGTGTTCAGTCTGAAACGGACAAAAGGAAAACCCTCCTGTTTCTGACCGAGAAAGCACATGCCTTAAAGGACGAGTACGATTCTGTATCTGATGAGATGGGCAGCATTTACTACAAAGGTTTTTCAGAGGAAGAAATTACCTGGTTTGAGGAATGCCTCGACCGCATCAGAAAGAATCTTGAGGAGTGGCAGAAGTCATGAGTATTTGTATCAAAAATCAGATTCAGAACATGAATCTCGTCATCGGCTGCACAGTGGGGTGTGCATATTGCTATGCCCGCAACAATGTGAAACGCTGGCATATGATCGATGACTTTGCTGATCCTGATTTCTTTCCGGGTAAGCTCAGGATGATGGAAAAGAAACGTCCGCAAAACTTTCTTCTTACCGGCATGAGCGATCTGTCCGGATGGAAGCCGGAATGGAGAGACGAGGTATTTGCAAAGATCCGTGAAAATCCACAGCATCAGTTCCTGTTCCTTACCAAGCGCCCCGATCTGCTGGATTTTGATACCGATCTGGAAAACGCATGGTTTGGCGCTACGGTGACGAGGAAAGCAGAACTGTGGCGTATCGACGCCCTTCGGAAAAACGTCAGAGCAAAACATTACCATGTTACCTTTGAGCCGTTATTCGACGATCCCGGTACAGTTGACCTTTCCGGAATCAACTGGATCGTTGTCGGCACTATGACCGGGGTTCAGAGCAGGAAGGTTCATACGGAGCCAGAGTGGGCATGGTCTCTGACGGATCAGGCACATGCGCTCGGCATTCCGGTGTTTATGAAGGAAGACCTTGTCCCTATCATAGGGGATGAAAATATGATTCAGGAAATGCCGGAGGAATTCAATAAAGTGTTAGAGGTACAGAGATCATGGCAGAAGTAATCGATGGAATTCTCATTCGTGAGGTGGAAACAAAGAACATCATGACCAAGTCCAGTCTGCCGGTAGGCGGTTACTCGGTCAATCCCTATGTGGGCTGTACACATGCCTGCAAGTATTGCTATGCTTCTTTTATGAAGCGCTTTACCGGACACACAGAGGAATGGGGCACTTTCCTTGATGTGAAGCATTGGCCGGAAATTAAAAATCCGAAGAAATATGCCGGACAGCGTGTGGTCATCGGTTCTGTGACGGATGGCTACAATCCACAGGAGGAGCAATTCGGGAATACCAGAAAACTTCTGGAGCAGTTGATCGGCAGTGACGCAGATATTTTGATCTGCACAAAGTCTGATCTTGTGGTACGGGATATTGATCTGCTGAAGAACCTTGGACGAGTGACCGTTTCATGGTCGATCAACACACTGGATGAAAATTTCAAGAACGATATGGACTCTGCTTCGAGCATTGAGCGGCGCATCGCTGCTATGAAGCAAGTATATGATGCAGGTATCCGTACAGTCTGTTTCGTATCTCCGGTATTCCCCGGCATCACGGATTTTGAAGCCATCTTTGAGCGGGTAAAGGATCAGTGCGATCTGTTCTGGCTCGAAAACCTCAATCTTCGGGGCGGCTTCAAGAAGACGATTATGGATTATATCGCCGGTAAATATCCTGACCTTGTACCGCTTTACGATGAGATCTATAACAAGCATAACCGCAGCTACTTTGAAGCGCTTGAAGTAAAAGCTGAGGGAATGGCTAAGAAGTATGATTGTCCCTTTGTGGATAATGAAATGCCTTATGGAAGAGTCCCGCAGGGACATCCGGTGATCGTGGATTATTTCTATCATGAGGAAATCCGAGGGACAGAAAATACAGGAAAAAGAAATCGTTAAACAGAAATTTTGTAAGAACTTTGAACGAGGGAGACTCCTTGTCCGAAGGGCAAGAAGGTGCAACCGAGAAGATTTAGAACAATTCCAGTTTGCCGAATCCGCAGCGCAAATCCTGCGCCGCGATAATCAAAGAATAGCGTTTTTTCAAAAACCGAACAATTTGCATAGAAAACCCGCTGAAATCTTATGATTTCAGCGGGTTTTCTGGTCCGAGTGTAATTATAGGATCTCAAAAAACACAGATATATCAACGGTTTGCTGGTAGTCGGCAAGAGGTATTCATCCTGAGAAAACAATTTTAACGCTACCACCCAATTTTGAGCGGTGACTTATTCTTTTACAAACTTTTCAAAAGCAAATTTACGTATATTAGGGTAGCAGGATATCTTGGACAGAAAAAGCAGGATGATGCAAATACAACCGTCACACATGGATTGTTACTGGCCTTTGGAATTGGTGCTTTGCTCAATCTTCTGGCATTACTGATTATGAAACCCTATTTTCGGGCATTCACCAATAATGAAGAAATTTATCAGCTGAGCATCGCCTATATGAGTGTGTGCTCCTTCATGCAAATTCCCAATATGGTGCATATCGCCATCCAGAAGATGATACAGGCCACCGGGAACATGGTCGCTCCCATGTGGTTCCAGATCGCGGGCGTGGTCGTCAACTTCGTGTTCGACCCCATTCTGATTTTTGGGATTGGTATTTTCCCAGCTATGGGAATCCGCGGCGCTGCGGTAGCTACCGTTGCAGGCTATCTGCTGTCCATGATTTTGGCATTTGCTTTACTGCTGGGCAAAAAGCAGAAAGTGCAGGTAAAAATCAAAGGCTTTCATTTGAAAAAGCAGATGATCCACCGTATTTTTGCCTTTGGCCTGCCATCTTTTATCATGAACGCCCTCAGTTCGTTTATGGTGACCTTTGTCAATCTGTTTTTGGTGGCGTATTCCGATACGGCGATCGCTTTCTTCGGCGCATATTTTAAGGTGCAGCAGCTGATTGTTATGACGGTAAACGGCTTGATTCAAGGCTGTTTGCCTGTCATGCGGTTTAACTACGGCGCAGGCAACAGCGAACGGCTACATTCCGCTTTCCGATACGGAACCGCTTTGGTCACTGGTATGATGATACTGGGGACATTGGCCGTCATCCTTTTTCCAGCACAGATTTTGGGATTGTTTACGGCGTCGGAAACCATGCGCTCCTTTGGGATATCCGCTATGCGGATTATGGCGGCAAGCTATCTGGTTTGCGGTCTCTCTACTATGATTTCCACCTATTTTCAGGCTACGGAAAAAGTAGGTTCCAGCATGGCAATCCAATTATGCAGGCAGATGCTTTTCCTTGTTCCCGCCTTATGGTGTCTGGACAAATTGTTCCATCTGAATGGAATCTGGCTTGCATTTCCGGTTGCCGAAACTGCCACTTTACTCGTTGCTCTTGTGATGATGGCATGGCATCGCCGCAAAAATATCTCATAACGTGTTCCAGGGAGGAAAAATGATGAACGACACTTTCATGAAAGAGAAACCGGTATTACCGCTGATTTTATCCATGTCATTGCCTATGGTTTTATCCATGCTGGTTAATTCTCTATACAACATTATCGACAGCTTTTTCGTCGCACAGATTAGCGAGGAAGCTATGACGGCGTTATCACTGGTTTACCCGGTTCAAAATTTTATCAATGCTGTTGGAATTGGATTTGGCGTTGGAATCAACGCCGTAATCGCCTTTCATTTGGGCGCTGGGGATCATGAAAAAGCGGATCAGGCCGCCACGCAGGGACTTGTGCTTGCCGTGATTCATGGCGTTGTTATGACAGTCTGCTGTATTACGATCATGCCGGTTTTCCTGCGGATGTTCACTTCATCCGAAGCGGTCATTGAACTTGGCGTCCGCTATTCTGTCGTTGCGTTCGCCTTTACACTCATTGTTACCGTCAGCATGGCGTTTGAGAAATTGTTCCAGGCAGTAGGAAACATGAAAACGACCATGATAAGCCTGATGTGCGGGTGCATCACAAACATTGTCTTAGATCCCGTTCTGATTTTTGGCTATGGCCCATTCCCGGAAATGGGAATCGAAGGCGCTGCGCTGGCGACTGGCATCGGACAGGCTCTGACGCTGACGATTTACCTTGTAGTCTATCTTGCGCGGCCAATTCGCGTGCATATCCGCAGGCAGTACATTCTCCCCAGCAAAAAGATGGTAATAAAGCTGTACTCCATTGGCATTCCCGCAACCCTGAATCTCGCGCTTCCGTCTCTTTTGATTTCGGCGCTCAATGCGATTTTGGCGGCATATTCCGAAGTGTATATTCTGGTTTTGGGAATCTATTACAAATTGCAGACATTTGTCTATCTTCCAGCGAATGGCATTGTGCAGGGGATGCGCCCCCTGATCGGCTATAACTACGGCGCGGGGGAACACCAACGGGTCAGCCAGATCTTTAAGATCGTTTTGTGCATGAGTGGTATCATTATGGTGTTTGGGACAGTAATATGTCTGCTGATCCCCGGACAGTTGATGGGGCTGTTTACCCACACAGAAGCGACGATTCAGGCCGGGGAAACCGCCTTACGCATCATCGGGACCGGGTTTGTCGTCTCGGCGGTTTCTGTTACATCTTCCGGCGCATTGGAGGGACTTGGGAAAGGCACTCCTTCATTACTGATTTCACTTTGCCGGTATGTAGTGGTCATCATCCCGGCTGCGTTTTTACTCAGCAGGTTTTTCGGAGCAGTTGGCGTCTGGAATGCGTTTTGGATCACGGAAGCGATTACTGCAATCATTTCTATTTGTGTTTACTACAAGGCAATAGCACAAAGCCAGCTGAGCCAGTCAACAGTAAAATGAACGTTGCTTTGCGCCGCCGTTGACAGCCCCGTCTGCCTTTGCAGATAGGCAATCAAGGGGCGACAGCACGGAGTGCTGCCGCCCCGCACTATTATTCAGAGAGGGGGAATTTCCATGACCGAGATTGACGCCTATCAAGAGTATATCCGGTGCAAGCACAACGCCTTTTGTAAAGCTGTCATTCGCTATGCCGCCATCG
This sequence comes from Oscillospiraceae bacterium, assembly GCA_916988195.3. Lineage (GTDB taxonomy): Bacteria > Bacillota > Clostridia > Oscillospirales > Oscillospiraceae > CAG-170. The sequence goes on along the minus strand of CAKASQ030000004.1, from coordinate 83,900 downwards.
GGAAAATCATACGGCTGCGGCAGAAATGGGAACGGGAAATTCCCCTTGATTATCTAACAAATGAGAAGTTTATCCAATTTGCCGAACCGGAGCCGGACGAAGAACACCCCCTTACCGTCTGCGGTCAGACCGTCCTATTGAGCAACGCCTCCCTTGCCAACGCGATCTCTGTTTTGCTGGAGCAGGCACGGGAAGAAATCCTGCGCTATTATTTTCTGCATCAGTCGCAGCGCGTGATCGGCGCGTGTATTGGCCGGTCACGCAGTGCAGCAGGGCGGCATATCCAGATTGTCTTGCGGAAACTGCGGGAGGAAATGGAGAGATACCGCCATGAGTAAACTTCTCCCTTACGAAACTATTATCAAAGCGTGTGAGGGCGACCCGGAAGCCGTGAACGCTGTCCTGCTCCACTACGCCGGATATATCCGCTCTTTCTCCAAGGTGAACGGACAGGTCAATGCCGAGGTGGAGGACTATGTGAAGCAGCAGCTAATCGCTGCACTGTTCAAGTTTCGCTACCCGAAAACAAAGGCTGTCTTCGTCAAGAACAAGCGCGAGTGCGCCGAAAAGCTGGCGGCGCTCAAAGCGCAGCTCGGCGGCATTCCGTCGGGCAAGCTGCGTCCGGAGATGCGCTTCGCCGACTGGCTGGATTACTGGTATGAAACGCACTGCAAGCCGAACATTCGCACCTCGACGCAGTCCGGCTACGAAGATCGCATCCGCCTGCACATCAAGCCGGAGCTGGGCGAAATTCCGCTGAACAGGCTGACGCAGAACGACCTCCAGCAGTTTTACGCGCGGCTGAAAAAGAGCGGCCGCAAAACGCGCACGGAGTATTATGGTGAGGGTCTGTCCGACCGCATGGTGCGGATGTGTCACGCGACCTGCCGCTCGGCGCTCCAAAGGGCTGTACAGGATGGACTTATCCGCACCAATCCCGCCGAAGGCTGCAAGCTGCCGCCCAAAAAGGCGCGCGAGATGCAGGTGCTGGCGCGGGACGAATTGCAGCGGTTTCTCATTCAGGCGCAAGCCGAGGGTTACTATGAGCTGTTTCTGCTGGATTTGGCGACAGGCCTGCAGCGCGGCGAGCTGCTGGCGCTGCAATGGAATGACCTCGATTTTGAAACGGGCGTCCTCACGATCAGCAAACAGGTCAGCTTGGTTCGCAGCAAGATCGTGATGAGCGTGCCGAAGACGAAAAGCTCCATCCGCAAGCTGGTGCTGCCGCCTGCCGTCGTGCAGGTGCTGCGGGAATACCGCGAAAGCAATCACTCCCGCTGGATGTTCCCGTCGCCAGTGCTGGAGGATATGCCGCTCAACCCCGGTTCGGTCTACGACCGATTGCAACTGATTCTGGAGCACGCAAACTGCAAACAGGTGCGTTTTCACGACCTCAGACACACGTTCGCAACGTTGGCGCTGCAAAATGGGATGGACGTAAAAACGCTCTCCGCCATGCTGGGACATGTGTCGGCGGCCACGACGCTGGATATCTACACGCACTCGACCTCTGATATGCAGCACGCCGCTGCGCGGAAGATCGACTGCGGAATCGGCAAGGCAGAACTCCCGGACGAGCCAGCGCCGCAGGCAAATGCACCCGCCATCGTTGATTTTCAGCCCTACATGGGCAAGGTCCGCAAGCCCGGCACGGGCTGCATCAGCCAGATCAACGACCACCTGTTTGAAGGCAGCTACTCCCCGACATGGATCGACGGCAAAAAGCACGCGCGGAATGTGTATGCGCATACGCGCGAGGAGTGTGAGGAGAAGCTGAAGGTGCTGATCGCAGAGATGAAAGCGGAGCTGGTGGAGTTGAAGCGGCAGAAAGGCGACAGGCATTGAACGGATGAACGGGATGCAGCCGCCCGGAATGCTCCGGATGGCTGCAATTGTGTTTTGGCAGATCGTTTGCTATAATGAAACTAATCGAAATTTATAAAGGAGAATATTGATGAAACTATTTTTATGTTCGCACTTTTCAAGTGTAGGAAGTCTGATAAAGGAAGAAATTGAAAATAAAAAAGTCGCATTTATTCCAACAGCTTCGCTGCGTGAAGGCTACACCGGTTATGTCGGCTCGGCTCGAAAATTATTCAAAAAGTTGGGAGCAATCGTAACTGAAATTGATATTTCAACGGAGGCTTATTCAACGATACAGTCTGTTTTTGAAGATGCGGATGTGATATATTTTACCGGCGGAAATTCTTTTTTCATTATAGACCAGCTCCGTAAAACGGGAACGGATGAGCTGTTGAAGAACGAATTGGCAAAGGGAAAACTGATGATTGGTGAATCGGCAGGTGCGATTATATGCGCTCCAAGCATCCAATATATCGAGCAAATGGATGAAAAGCCGGAGGACTACTCACAAGAAGATGATGCAGGGATTGATTTGATTGATTTCTATGTTCTTCCGCATTATCTTACAGCACCATTTAAGAAAGTTACCGAGAAAATAATGACTGAGTTTTCGGATTTGAATCTATGCCCAATTAACAACCGTCAGGGAATTGTAATTGATGGTGAAGATTCAAAGGTTATTTGCAAAGACTAATTTGAAAATTCCAGTTTGTCAAATCCGCAGCGCAAACTCTGCGCCGCAAGAAACAAAGAATAGGTTTTTGAAAAAATCAAATAATTTACATAGAAAACCCGCCGAAATCTTATGATTTCAGCGGGTTTTCTGGTCCGAGTGACTGGTTTCGAACCAGCGGCCTCGTGGTCCCAAACCACGCGCTCTACCATCTGAGCTACACCCGGTTATGAAATTGAAAGTCTAAGCTGTCTGTAGTCAGCCATGTGGTCAAAGGCGGATTTTCGGGCGATTCCGGAAATTGCGGAAAACCCGCAAACCCCCGTGTGTCAAGGGGTTCGGGCGTTTTGGTTGCTGCCTGTCGGATGGATGCCGATACGCTCCCAAACCACGCGCTCTACCATCTGAGCTACACCCGGAAATATGATCTTTGAAAGCTCAATTATTATAACGGATTTCTGGGAAAATTGCAAGGGAAAAGATGGGGAAGGGAAGAGGTTGTTTTTTTCATAAATTTGTGGTATGCTTTAAAATAGAAAAACAAGCGAGGAACACGCGATGAGAATGAGAAGACGCAATAACTTAGCCCCGCGCATGGCCGCGTGCGAGCCGGTCTGGATCCATGAGCCGGAGACGCTGCGGGGAAACTGGCGGAGCCTGATGCCGGGTTGCCGGGAGCTTCGGGTGGAGGTCGGCTGCGGAAAAGGGAAGTTCACGGTCGAGACGGCCGCAGCAGAGCCCGATGTTTTGCTGATTGCCATCGAGAAGGTGCCGGACGCACTGGTTCTGGCGATGGAAAGCGCGATGAAGATGGGCCTTAAAAACGTCTTTTTCGTGTCGCTGGACGCAGACCGCATTGACGAATTTTTCGCGGACGACGAAATTGATCTCCTGTATATCAACTTCTGCGACCCGTGGCCGCGGAAAAAGAACGCCAAGCGGCGGCTGACGTATCACACGTTCCTGGAAAAATACAAGAAGGTGCTGAAGCTCGGCGGACAGATCCATTTCAAGACCGATAACGCCAAGCTCTTCGAGTGGTCAATTCCCGAGATGGAAAGCTGCTATCTGGAGCTGCACAATTTGACGCGCGATCTGCACGCGAACGGCCCCGTCGGGATTATGACGGGCTATGAGGAAAAATTCTACGCGCTTGGAACGCCCATCAATCGCGTGGAGGCCGTGGTCGTGACGAAGACACCGCGCCCGGCTGACGTGAAGGATGAGAGCGAGGACAATGACACGCCCACGGACGATGGAAAGGAGCAAGAATCATGAGAAAGCTTTTTTGCAAGAACGACGCTGCCGATTTTGAGGATCTGCCCGCGTTCAACGAGGAAAAGGTCAGCCTGACGATGATCGTTGCAGGCATCTGTGCGGCGGTTGTCGCGGTCGCGGCCATCACGGCGACGATTGTCTGCCTGCTCCGCAGAAACAAGGACTGAAATTTTTAATCAAATACCCCAGACCCGGAGAAGTGTATTTCGTCGGGTCTGGGGTTTTGCTGCTTTTTGAAGACGGCATTACTCGGCCCAGCCGTCGACGCGCTTGCCGCAGAAGGGGCAGTAGGGGGCCTTGTGTGTCCATGGCCGCAGCTGATGGCCGCAGTGCGGGCACTTGTTATACAGAAAATGCGGAATCAGCCCAGAGAACGTGACGACCATGCCGACCCACAGCAGGGCTTCACCGAAGAGATATGACGAAAACATGATAAGCGCGCCAAGCATGAGCAGGATATCCCGAAGCCGCTGCGCCTGTTCCGGTTTCATAAAAAGCCTCCTTTTCAAAATGGTCTGTTCTGTTCGCGCTTCCATTTTACAGGAAACCTCAAAAAATAGCAAGCCCGGAGAGCAACACTGCTTTCCGGGCTTGCTGGTTTTTATTCGAGCTCGAACGCACCAGTATAGAGCTGGTAGTATGTGCCCTTCTTGGCAATCAGATCGTCGTGTGTGCCGCGCTCGATGATGCGGCCATGATCGAGAACCATAATAGCGTCCGAGTTCTGGACCGTGGAGAGCCGGTGCGCGATGACGAAGACCGTGCGGCCTTTCATCAGAGCGTCCATGCCGCGCTGGACGAGCGCCTCAGTTCTGGTGTCGATGGAGGAGGTTGCTTCGTCGAGAATCATGACCGGGGGGTCGGCGACGGCGGCGCGGGCAATGGAAAGAAGCTGCCGCTGGCCCTGCGAGAGGTTTGCGCCGTTCGAGGTCAGCATTGTGTTGTAGCCCTCGGGAAGGCGAGTGATGAAGTCGTGCGCGTTTGCAAGCTTCGCCGCCGCGATGCATTCCTCATCGGTTGCGTCCAACTTACCGTAGCGGATGTTCTCCATAACGGTTCCTGTGAAGAGGTTCACATCTTGAAGCACAATACCGAGCGAGTGCCGGAGGTCCGCCTTTTTGATGTGGTTGATGTTGATGCCGTCGTAGCGGATCTTGCCGTCGGCGATGTCATAAAACCTGTTAATGAGGTTTGTGATCGTAGTTTTGCCTGCGCCGGTCGCGCCGACGAAGGCGAGCTTCTGACCGGGCTCGGCGTAAAGGGACACGTTATGAAGCACCGTCTTATCCGGCACGTAGCCAAAGTCTACGTCAAAGAAGCGAACGTCGCCCTGAAGCAGCCGGTATTCCATCGTGCCGTCGTCCTTCTGGTGCTGCCAGGCCCATTTGCCCGTGCGCTCGGCGCAGGGGACGATCGTGCCGTTTTCCTCGCGGCAGCGCGTGAGCGTGACGGTTCCTTCGTCGCTCTCGGGCTGCTGATCGAGAAGCTCAAAGATACGTCCCGCGCCCGCAACGGCCATCGCAACGGCGTTCATCTGCTGGGAGACCTGCGAGACGTTCGCCGTAAACTGCTTGCACATGCCAAGATACGACGCGACAACGGAGATCGAAAGGGGCGCAACGAGCGTTCCGTACATCACGAGATTCTGAATAGAGACGTTCGCAACCGAGCTTCCGAGCGTCACGAGAAGGCCGCCCGCGAACGCGGTGAGCACGTACAGAAGGTTACCGATGTTGTTCATGATCGGCATGAAGATATTTGCAAAGCGGTTTGCCTCGCGCGTATCGGCAAAGAGCTGGTCGTTGAGCTTGTCAAAATCGACTTCCGCGGCCTGCTCATGGCAGAAGACCTTGACGACCTTCTGGCCGTTCATCATTTCTTCAATGAAGCCTTCGGCCTTGCCGAGAGAGTTCTGCTGGCGGACGAAGTATTTGGCGGATTTGCCGCCGATGTTCTTGGTCGCAATCGTCATGCAGATGATGCCGAGAATGACGACCACCATCAGCGGCATGCTGTAATAGAGCATCATGCACACAACGCCGATGACAGTAAGTCCCGAGGCAATGAGGTTCGGAAGGCTCTGGGAAATGACCTGCCGCAGGGAATCGGTGTCGTTTGTGAAGCGGGACATGATGTCGCCGCGCGGCGTGCGGTCAAAGTAGGAGATCGGAAGGCGCTGCATGGTCGAGAACATACGCTCGCGGGTCTTGTGCAAAAAGCCCTGCGTGACGTGCGCCATAAGCTGGGTGTAGACGGTCGTGAGGATGATGTTCACGACATAAAGTGTAGTCATGGTGACAAGAGCGCTTAAAAGCTTCGGCAAAATCGCGTCCCAGCCGGAGCCAAGACCCTCTTCAATATAGCTTGTGATCGTCTCAATATACGCTGCCGGCGCAACATTGATGAGCGCGGTCAGGACGATGCAGATGAGAACCACGGTCAAATGTACCGGGTAGTCATGGAAGACCTGCTTCATAAGCCTGCCGAGCACCTTGAAATCCATCTTGCCGCGGCCTGCACCGACGGGCGCTTTTCCGTGAGGACCTCTGTTAGCCATGGTTTTCACCTCCTGTCTTGTTCTGCGAGTCATAGACCTCGCGGTAGATATCGCTGGATTGCAGCAGCTCCTCGTGCGTGCCGCTCGCGTCGATGCGGCCGTTTTCCATGACGAGGATCAGGTCCGCGTCCTGCACAGAGGAAATACGCTGGGCGATGATAAACTTTGTCGTGTCCGGGATCTCCTCGCGCATGGCCTGCCGGATGAGCGCGTCCGTCTTCGTGTCGACGGCGGAGGTCGAGTCGTCCATGATCAGAATCTTCGGCTTTTTCAGCAGCGCCCGCGCGATGCACAGCCGCTGCTTCTGGCCGCCGGAGACGTTCGTGCCGCCCTGTTCGATATAGGTGTCATATTTGTCGGGGAAGGTCTGGATGAACTCATCCGCTTGTGCAAGCTTGCAGACGCGAACCAAGTCTTCATCCGTCGCGTTCTCATCGCCCCAACGGAGGTTTTCTTTGATCGTACCGGAGAAGAGGACGTTCTTCTGAAGCACCACGGAGACCTGATTGCGAAGCGCTTCCAGATCGTAGTCGCGCACGTCGATGCCGCCGACGCGGACCGTGCCTTCCGTCGCATCATAGAGACGCGAAATGAGCTGAATGAGGCTCGTCTTCGAAGAGCCGGTGCCGCCGATGATGCCGACGGTCTGGCCGGGGTGAATATGCAGGTCGATGTTCTCGAGCGCCATGCGGTCGGCCTTCGCGGAGTATTTGAAACTGACATTGTCAAAATCCACGCTGCCGTTCGGAACGTCATAGATGGGATTTGCCGGGTTATGCAGGTCGCTTTCCTCGTCGAGCACCTCGCAGATACGTTTTGCCGAGGCGGAGGCCATTGTGATCATGACGAAGACCATCGAGAGCATCATAAGACCCATCAGGATCTGCATGGAGTAGGTGATCATGCTCGCGAGCGAGCCGACGTTGAGATATGTGCCGCCGGACTGGACGATGAGCTTTGCCGCAAAGTAGCTGATGAGAATCCGGCAGACGGAGATGCAGAACTGCATGAGGGGGTTATTGAGGGCGAGGATTTTTTCAGCCTTCAGGAAGTCTTTGCGCACGTCGTCCGACTCCGCGGTAAATTTTTGCGTCTCATAGTCCTCACGCACGAAGCTCTTGACCACGCGCATGGCCTGCACGTTTTCCTGCACGGAGTTATTGAGCCGGTCGTACTTTTTGAACACAGCCTTGAAAAGTGGCATCGCGGTCTTTGCCATCAGGTACAGGCAGAAGCCGAGCACGGGGATAATGCCCGCGAAGATGAAGGCCAGCTGCTTACCGACGCGGATGGACATGATGCTCGCGAAAATCAGCATCATCGGCGCGCGCACCGCCATGCGGGTCATCATCATGAACGCCTGCTGGACGTTTGCAACGTCGGTGGTCAGACGCGTGACGAGAGAGGACGTGGAGAACCGGTCAATGTTCGAGAACGAGAAGTCCTGCACCTTATAATAGAGGTCTTTGCGAAGGTTTCTTGCGAAGCCCGCCGAAGACGACGCGCAGAACCAGCCCGAGGCCGCGCCGCAGGCAAGAGACAGCATCGCGACCAGAAACAGCTTGAGGCCGTAGCCGAGAATGACGTCCATTGAGCAGCCGGCCTGAATATTATTGATGAGGTCGGCGGTGAGCAGCGGAATGATGCACTCGCACGAGACCTCGCCAAGCATGAACAGCGGCGTGAGAATCGTGTCGCGCTTATACTGCCGGATACAACCGGCAAGACGTTTGATCATGGCCGTTTTTCCTCCTTCATACAATCAAAATTCATGGACACATCCAGATTCTGCGCGGCCGTGTCCAGAAGCCGCACCAGCGTGTCAACTTCCGATTCCTGCATACCGGCGGTCATCCGCGCCTCGATCGACTGAATGTGTTCCCAGATTTGTTTCTGGCAGTCTTCTGCCTTTTCGGTCAGGAGCACGCGCTTATAGCGCCGGTCGTCGGGATCCGGCTCGCAGGTGAGAAAGCCCTTGCACTCGAGCCGCTGCAAAAGACCCGAGACGGTGGGGTGGGTGAGATTGAAGCGCTTTTCGATATCCTTGGGGTAGACGACCTCATCCTTGCGCTCGGAGAGGTAGCGGAGAATAAACGACTGCTGGCCGGTCAGATCGAGATCCGTCAGTTTGCGGTCGATGGCCTGCCGGATAGCCTGCGATAACACGCGGACACGGTTGCCTAAATGACGGGGGGCGTTCATGGGGCAAAACCTCCAAAAAAGTAGCATGCTACGTATATTAGGTAGCATGCTACATTTTATCAGGTTTTCAGAAAAACACAAGCGGCAAATTATACAAATGCAACAGGATGGAATGCGGCGTTTTAGGCGAATTGCGCAAAATCAGCCGAGCAGCGAGAGGAGCGTCTTCCACGAAAGCGTCTTCCGGTCGAAGACACGCAGAAGCAGGCGAAGGTTCTCGTCCGAATGCTCGACTTCCTTGCTGTAAAGAGAGGCAAGCGTGGAGAGTGTTTGCAGATCCCGCACGTCCTGACAGGAGAACAGCGCCGCAATGCAGAGCACGTGGAAGAGGCAGCTTTCTGTCTGCGAAAGCACCCGTCTATCGACGTTGGCCTTGAGGAAATAACGCCAGAGGAAGTACACCGTCAGATGCTCCCACTGCGCATCAAAAGCCGGGTCGAACACGTGCTGCGGGCGCTGCATTGACTGCGAGTCCAGCATCCGGGGAAACTCCTGTGTCAGGTGCTCCATATTGTTGAGGAGCATCCAACAGGGGAAGAAAGCGGAGGGCTTCGATTGCATGCGCTTCGCGCGGGCAAGAGCGCGCTGGAGGGCTTGCTTGTCAGAAAAGCGCGCCAGAAGTCCGTCCAGTCTTCCGTAGGCTTCCGTGTCGATCAGCTTTTGCAGGCGCACGGAAAAGAGCAGCAGTAAAGAAAGGCGGTCGGAGATCGGCAGCGCGCGGTTCTGCGTGATCGAAATGGCCGTATCGCGTGCGCGGCGCAGGGCAAAATAGCGGTCGGGGTCTAAATCGTTGCAGCCGGAGACAGGTGCGCCGTCTTCGCGGCAGACGAATTTGATGGGTGTTTCCTGCGCGAAAAGAAGGTCGATGGCCGCGGGGCAGGAGATGCTCAGCGTGAGCTCCTTCGCAGCGCCATATTCCTCATAAAAGCGCGGATGCGCGCGGCAGGTGTCGCAGAGGGCTTCTTCTCCGAGCGAGAGCTGCACGCGGCAAAGGCCGTCGGAGGACAACAGGGGACAGTGTCCATCCGTCAGGCGGAACATCGTGTCTCCTTCTGCGTCCGTGGTCAGAGCATTGCGCACTTCATCGCCGAACACGCCGGGGAGCGCCCGATAGCGCGCGAGCGTCTTTTCATCCAATATAATCTCCCAGTCCTTGCAGCAGGTGTCCGGGCACGCGCCCGCCAGACAATGGAACTGCGCGGCAAAGCATGGCTCATACAGCTTCATAGAGGTCGCCTCATTTCTGATACCGTGGACAAGCGCCACTTTTCTCCAAAAGATGATACCACGATTCATGCAATTTCGTCAATTGCCAAGGTTACATAATTATGATATACTAATCCGGCACACGTAAAAAACCGGAAAATTCCGACCAAAATAGATCCTACAAGAGGTATATAATGAAACAACTCAAACGTTCCTACACACGCAGCGCGCGGCTTTTGTTTGCGGCTTTGCTGCTTTTGATGGTAGCCGGCTCCGTCTATGATTTTCAGATCTCAAGCTTTCTCTATCCCGGCAAGGAGAGCAGCTTCGGGCAGTTCTTTGCGGCCTTCGGCGAGCTTCCGGCGTTTCTGGCGCTCATCTGCGCGGGCGTGCTGCTGTTCCGCCATCGCGGCTGTCTGAGAAAGGACTGGAACATTCTGTACTTGCTGGCCTCCGCAGGCCTGATCCTTGGCGGGATTTTTCTCGCGGTCCATGAGGCAACCGACAATGTGCCTGCCATGCCGTCGTGGGTGCCGCTTCTCGTGACAGTGTTCTTCGCGGCGATCTGCTCGGCAGCGCTTCTTCTTGTGACGAACGGCGCGCCGGGGAAGACGGTCATCCGCTTCGTGCTGACGCTGATCTTTGTGTGCGTCGGGACGATGCTGCTCATCAATATTATCAAGGTGCCCTGGGGCAGAGCCAGAATGCGGCTCATCGCCTCGACGGGGAACGCCAGCTATTTTACGCCGTGGTGGAAGGCGGGCAGCGCGCTCAAGAACCAGCTGGTTGCCGAGGGCGTTTCGTCCGACGAGTTCCGCTCCTTCCCGTCCGGCCACACAGCCTGCGCCGCCTGCGCAATGCTCGTTGCGCTGCTGCCGACGGTCTCGAAGCTCTTTAAGGGCAAGGAGAAGCGACTGGGGCTGCTCGGCTGCCTTTGGACGGCGGTCGTCGCGTTCTCCCGGCTCCGCATGGGCGCGCATTTCCTGACCGACGTGACCATGGCGTGGCTCGTCACGCTGGGGCTCACGGTGCTCGGTGTGTACCTGTTCTATTTCAACAAGAAGTTCTTCCAGTTCGTCTGGAACCTCATCTCCGAACGTGAGGAGCAGAGCTACGAACAGGAGTAGCGTTTGCAGTGAAGAGGCAGTATATTGCGTAGGGGGCGATGCATACATCGACCCGGCAAACCGCACCGTTTTTACGGAGATTTGCGGCGAAGACGATATTTCTCCCGGGGCGATACCCACATCGCCCTTACGCATCTTCAGTAACGTCCCACGATGGATAGAAAAACCGGGGCAGAGCGATCTGTCTCGGTTTTTGCGTTTGTTGTATTTGACTACGGGGGGAGAAATAGCATTGGCTTGGGCTTCGTGTTTTCAGGGACACTTGTCTTTGCTCGGAGGATGAGAAATTCTGGGGAACGGGCGTTAAAATGGAGAAATGTGGTTGTATAGCTGGAAAAACAATGGTATCATTTTAGCGTGAAACCATGAAAAACAAAGGAGGCCCGCTATGTTTGAACACATTGGAAAAAAGTCAAGTTTTTCTCGCAGGCACTGTTCTGGCTCGGCGCGGCGGCATCCGTCATTCTGGGCCTGGTCATCGCCCATGTTACCGGCACACTCTGAATGTTTCTGCTGATCGCTCTTACCGGATGCGTCAGCACGTATCTGTCCGTCGCCGTTTTGTACATGCTCGCCCAAATTGCCGATAACAGCGATACCATCGCCGAAAACAGCAAAAAGCAGCTGCTTGCGCTGCGCTGTCTCGAGACGCTTCTTCAGAAGACCGACGCGTCGGATTCCACGTCCGATCCGGCACCGGAGACCCACTGACTCACTATTAAAAAAATATCGCAAAAATCCAGACGCCATCTAGCCATAAGGTCTGGATTTTCTCATGCGTCAGCTGCGCTCGAAGCGCACGACATAGCTTCCGAGCACCTGCCCACATGGAATTTCTGCCGCGTTCTGCGCCGTCAGCGGCTTTTTTGGGTAGCGGGTTTTGGGCTCGGACGCGATGGCAGGAAGCGTTTTTCCAATGCTCGCGCCGTGCGCGTCATGTTCCGAAAAGAGCCACCGGAACGAGCAGTCGCAGAACTCCTTGTTGGAGGCAATTTCCTCCGGGAGCCGCAGCGCTTCACGCTCTGCCAGAAAAAAGCAGCCCACGTTGTCCTTTTCTGCCGGGCATGAGCCCTCCGGCTCACGGGGGACCCGCAAAGCCGGAGAGCTCATTTGGAAAGGCTGCATTCAGCAGGGCAGCGCCGTTTTGCGCTGCGATTGCAGCTGCCCGGCAAGGTGCGCAATGCAGTCGGCATTGGTGGGCATGCGTCCGCAAGCCGGGGAGGCACTGCCGCAGCTTGGAAGCAACTCCGCGTCGCCGCCCCATGCGATGGCGATGGCGTGGCCAATGGCGCGCTCGACGCGGGAAGCCGTGGTGAGGGAGGCCTTCGCCACACGCGCGTATATGTCTTCCAGCCCAGCACCCGCCAGATCGCCTGCCGCAAGCAAAGCCGCCTCGCGCAGATACCGGCAGCCCTTGAGGACTCCCGGAACGCCGAGTTCACGCAGCACACCGTCTATCAGAGCCTCCGCATCCGAGGACAGATGAGACATTTCCTGCACCGCGGCAAGCATCTTGCGCACGCAGGCGGCGACCGCCTGCAATTTACAGGGCTTTCGGATCACATAGCGCACACCGAGCGTCTCCAGCTTCTGCGCGTCCTGCTCCGTCAGCGCGCCGGTGAGCGCCAGGGTCATCGGCGGCCGGGGCAGCGCGTTTGCCGCCGTCAGGACAGATACGCCGTCGCGCTCCGGCAGCAGAAGGCCCAGAATCAGGATATCCGGCTGCGTGCGGTGGAGCAGCTCCACGGCGCGTTGGGCATCGTTTGCTGAACCGGCAATGACAAACGCCGGGTCCCGCTCCAGCACATGGCGCAGCTGCTCCAGAAAGACCGCACTTTCATCTGCAAGAAGAATTTTGATTTGAGAGTTCACGAGGGACAGTCTCCTTTCAATCGTGGAGTTGTCCGGCCAGACACGAAATTACACTCGAGATATGTATAATTTAACATATTACGAGCAAATATTCAATCAAATTCGTTCGATGGATTTCCACATTTTGTAGACACGCTTCGACATGTTCCGACGCGGTACAACCGGATTCTTCCCAATCCTCCGTATCTGGGAAAAGCAGTAAGCGGAAGAAAACGCAGACTGTCCGAGTAGCTGCAAAACACGAAGGCCGCCGGCATCTTCTCCGGCGGCCTTCGTGTATCTATGCAGCAAATCAGATGAGAAATTGCAGTGCGAGAACGGTTCCGCAGCAAAGGAGCGAAACCGGCAGAAGTCCCATCCCCAGCCATGCGCTTACAATGCCGACCAGCATTGCGAGGCCTCCTATCATGGGGGAGTCGGTGGCCGTCAGGATGGCGGGGAAGGTCATGACGGCAAGCGTCACATAGGGGACGTAATATAAAAACGAGCGCAGAAATGTGCTTTTGATGGGCTTTCGGATGAGCGTCAGCGGGAGCACGCGGATGGCGTAGGTCGTGAGCGCCATGACGGCGATGTAGAGATAGGTGTTCATGCCGCGTGCGCCTCCTTGCCGGAAGCGTTCTCGGTATCCACATCCGGGCTTTCGCGTGGAAACAAAATGGCCGCGGCGGCGGAAATGAAAATCGTCAGAAGCAGGATACGCATGCCGCCGCTGAGCATCGGAAGAAGCCTGGCCGCAAGTCCGCTTAACACGAAGCTCACGCCGATGCACCCGAGCACGACGCGGTTCTTCTTGCCCTCGGGCATGATGATGGCGAGGAACATCCCATAGAGCATGACCGAAAAGCCGTTCATCGCCCAGACGGGAAGAACGTTTCCCGCCAGCGCGCCAAAGAGCGTCCCGAGGCTCCAGCCCGGAATGGCGGCGCACATGGCCCCGATAAAGTACCAGACGTTGAGCAAACCCTCCTGCGCGATTGCGATGCCGAAGACCTCATCCGTCACATCGAAGCCGATGAGCATCCGAACGCCGAGCGGCGTATCAGGGGAAAGCTTCTGGCTGAGCGCGCAGCTCATAAGCATGTATCGGGCGTTGATGATGAGCGTCATAAGGACCATCATCCACACGCCGGCGTTTTCCGTGATGACCGTGATGCCGCCGTATTCTCCGGCGGAGGCGTTATTGAAAAGGCTCATAAGGAAGCCCTGCAAGGCCGTGATTCCGGCGGCGTGGCAGGAAATGCCGATGCCGAAGCTGACGGCGAGATAGCCGAGCGCGATGGGAAGGCCGTCTCGCAGACCCTCCAGAAACTTTTTTTGATTCATTTTCATCCCTCTTTTTCCAGTGCACGCTTATTATAGCGTACCTCTTGACATTAGAAAAGCGAATGTTTATGATAAAATCATAAGGAAAAGAGATGATAGATATGATGTCAAAATATCGTGTGTTCTGTACGGTCGTGGAGCTCGGAAGCTTCACAGCGGCAGCAGAGCGCCTCAATTACTCGCAGAGCGCTGTGAGCCAGACAATCAAAACGCTCGAGCAGGAGCTTGGAACGACGCTGCTGAGCCGCCAAACGCACCGCTTGCAGCTGACGCGTGACGGCGAGAGCTACCTTCCGTACCTGCAGGAAATTGCCGCGGCGGAGGGAAGACTCGAGCGCAGAAAAGCCGAGCTCTCCCAACTGCAAACCAGCGAGCTGCGCCTCGGGACGTTTACGAGTGTCAGCAGAACCTATCTTCCGCCGCGTATTCAGGCGTTTTCCGCGTGCTATCCCGGTGTGCGTTTTTCCATGCGGCAGGGGGAGTATGATGAGATTGCGCAATGGCTGTCGGATGGAAAGATCGACCTGGGCTTTACGAACATGGACGCGTACCCGCCGCAGGAGGGACAGCTTTTGTTCGAGGACCGGATGATCGCTGTGCTGCCGAAATCGCACCCGCTTGCCAGGCGGGCGGAAATCAGTCTGAAAGACCTGGCAGGGGAGCCGTTTCTGATGCTGGACGAGGGAAAGTTCAGCGTTGTGCGGCGCGCATTCGAAAAAGAGGGCCTGACGCCGGATGTGCGGTATTTCGTGTATGACGATTATACGATTTTGTCCATGGTGCAGCTGGGGCTCGGGAACTCCATGCTCTATGAACGCGTTGCGCGCGGATTCGAACACCAAACGGCGCTGGTGCCGCTCAAAAATGCGCCGAAGCGGCCGGTTGCGCTGACATGGAAGAGTTGGGAGACGCTCAGCTATGCGGCGAAAAATTTCGCGAACTTTCTGTTAAGCGGAAAATAGACAAGACAAAAAATCCTGTGCGTTTGGAAAACGAACAGGAATTGACTTCCGGCTGCGCGCGGACTATAATCCGGGTAAAAGGACTTCGGAAGGAGCATACATATGGCGGTAAAGATTGAGAAAAGAAGCTTTGGAAAAACGGCGCGGGGCGAGAATGTCACGCTCTTTGAGATTGGTACGCCGGAGCTGACGGCGCGCGTGCTGGATTACGGCGCGACGGTGCAGGCACTGCTCGTAACGGATCAGGACGGAAAAACGGTCGACGTTGTCCTCGGACACGACACGATCGAGGGCTATGAGACCCACGACGGCTATCTCGGCGCGTGTGTCGGACGGGTTGCGAACCGGATTGGCGGCGCGGAATTTACCTTAAATGGCAAAACGTATCCGCTCGCTAAAAACGACGGGCAGAACCATCTGCATGGCGGCCTGCGCGGGTTCGACAAGTACATCTGGGACGCGGAGGTTTTGGAGGACGGCGTGAAATTTTCGCGCGTTTCGCCCGATATGGAAGAGGGTTACCCCGGAACGCTTGCGGTCAGCGTGACCTACCGTGTTGGAAACGGCGCTTTCACGATTACGTATGACGCAAAGAGCGACCGGGACACGCTCTGCAACCTCACGAACCACAGCTATTTTAATCTGAACGGCGGCGGTTCGGTCCTTTCTCATGTGCTGCAAATCAACGCAGATCAGTTTTTGGAGAACAGTAATCAGTGCATGCCGACGGGCAAAATCCTGTCTGTAGACGGAACGCCCTTTGACTTCCACGTGCCGAAGCCCGTCGGGCGAGACATTGACGCAGATGATGCGCAGCTTCGAAACTGCGGGGGGTACGATCATAATTTCTGCCTTCCGGATACGGGAGACCTTTATGAAGCGGCGGTCCTGTCGAGCCCCAAGAGCGGTATCACGATGAAGACGCTTACCACCATGCCCGGTGTGCAGCTCTATACGGCCAACTTCCTTGGCCCCTGGGCAGGAAAGGGCGGCACAATGTATGATAAGCGCGGCGCGGTTTGTTTGGAAACACAGTTCTATCCGAACGCGATGCGCTGCGAGGGCTTCCGCAAGCCCATCCTGAAAGCGGGAGAAACGTATCATCAGACGACGGTTTACGCGTTCTCAGCCAATTAAAACATAGAAAAAATCGGAGGCCAACCGAATGGCTTCCGATTTTTGCGTTTTCAGAGTTTAGATAACACCGTTTCTTTTTCCGGGATGCTCGGAATACCGCCGGAGCGCTCGGTAGAAAGGCTCGCGGCCATGAGTGCGTAGGTTCCGATATAGGAAAGGTCGTCCCGCGTGAGCGCGTCCGGGTCCTTCTCCAAATCCAGAAAGCGAGCCATCGCGCTGCCGCCGAAGATATCACCCGCGCCTGTCGTGTCCACGGGATGTACCTTTGGAGCAGGCGCGCGGAAGCATGCGTTCTTTGTCCGCAGCAGGCAGCCCTCCGCGCCGAGCGTCACCATCGCGAGCTTCACGTCAAACTCGCGCAGAAGCTTTTCCGCGCCCTCCTCCGGGGAACAAGCCCAGAGAAACGAAACCTCGTTGTCGCTGATTTTGACGAGATCCGCCTGCTGAAGGCTCCAGAGCATCTGCTCTCTTGCTTCTTCCTTGGAGCGCCAGAGCGGCACGCGCAGATTGGGGTCACAGGAGATGAGCTTACCGGTTTCCTTTGCATAGGAGGCGGCCTTCCGGGTCGCCGTGCGGGCGGGCTCGTCTGTGAGGCTGAGGGTTCCGAAGTGGAACACGCGCGCCTCGTCAATGAGGTCCTTATGGACCTCTTCCCAGCGAAGCTGCGTGTCCGCGCCGGGCTTTCGCGCGAAGGAGAATGAACGGTCGCCCGCACGGTCAAATGTCACAAACGCGAGCGTCGTAAAATAATCCGGGTCGACGATCACGCCCTTTGTCTCGATTCCGGCCTTTTGAAGCGTTCCGAGAAGCAAATGCCCGAACGTGTCGGCTCCGACCTTTCCGAGAAAGGCGGTCTTCTTGCCGTAGACGTTCAGCGCCGCGAGAAAATTTCCGGGCGCGCCGCCGGGATTGGCCGCCATGGTAGGGTAGCCGTCGGGGCCTTTGGATTTTGCGGCGAAGTCGATGAGCAGCTCGCCGAGCGCGACAACATCAAGCATGGATGGTTTGCTCCTTTCCAAGTCGTGTCCCCCTACAGGCTGAAATCCTGTCGGTCGAATTTTTCAAATTCCTTGGGCTTTGCCCGCCCGGGTACGCGTTTGAGCGCGTCATAGCGAAATCTGCGGCAATGGTGCTCGCAGGGGACAACGCCATAGTACTGGCAGATCATCGTCTCGTCGTCGACACGTCCGGCGAACTGACAGTGCGCGCAGTATCGGTCCATATTTTTTCGGAACAGCAATCTCCTCGCCGCCTTTCTGAGCATTTTGCGGGAATATTATACACGATCTCTCCGCAAATTGCTACCCGCCATTTTTCGGAAAGCAAGACAAATCGCGGCGCAGAGCATGAGCTCCATCACAGCAAACGGCAGAACGGGAGCTTGAGACAAAAACGCCTGCGCGGCTTCCAATCGCGCTCGGAACAGCGCATAGACCGGAATGCTCAGAATGCCTGCCAGCAGCGCATGCAGAAGCTTCGGAAAAAAGACCGGGAAACCCTCCAGTCCTGCGGAGGACAGCACGGCCTTCGTCTGCGCGTGAACGCTCAGACCGCCGAAAGCCAGAAAAAAGGAGGCAAGAAAAAACTTTGCGCCCTGCGGCATGGCAGCCTCCGCGAGCGCCGAAGCCCCACCAGAGAGCTCGAGAAGACCCGATACAATCACAAGCGCCCAGTCGGGGAGAACCGGCCGGAGCGCCGTTTGCACCATCGCCGTCACAACGCCGAAGACGACCACGAACATGCAAACCTCCAGCGCTGTCTGCCCCGATTTTTTGACGCTCGCGGTCAGCGCGGATGAGAAGGAAACGGACGGAACGTTTTCTGCGTCCTGGGCGGTCCTTTCCTGCATATGGCCGCTTTTTCGGACGAAAATGCCGAGCAAAAGGGAAGATGCAACATGCACGAGATACAGAAGAAGCCCCGCAAGGCTGCTTCCAAAGACTGATGGCCCTACAACGCCGAAGATAAACGCAGGGCCGCAGTTGTTGCAGAAAAGAAGCAGCCTTTTTGCTGTTTTCCGATCGATGCTTCCGCCGCCATAGAGCGCGCCCACGCTCTGCGCGCCGGACGGATATCCGCCCGTGAGCCCCACAAAAAGCGCCGCAGCGCCGGAGCCCGGCACGCCGAAGAGCGGCTCCACCACACGAGAAAGCACCCGCTCCATGGGCCGTTCCAAACCCAGCGCGCAGAACAAATTGGAGCACACGAAAAACGGAAAGAGCGACGGCACGATCACCTTTGCGCACAGCCCGAGCGCCGACACGGAGGCAGCGCTTGCCGCTCTTGCGTCCACAATCAGCCACACATAGCACAGGCCAATAGCGAGACCTGCCAGAAACTGCGTCCCGGTTTTCTGACCCCGATCCTTCATCCAAACCACCTCCGGGACAATCTATGATTCCGGGGCATGCTTTCAGTACCAGCGCATAGACATAGAACAGAAATGAGGTGGACGGAAATGAAGCCAGCAAGACGATTTCTCGTAAAGGCGGCGAAGCTGTTTGACCTTCCGGCGGATATCGCGGCGAATCTGCCGCATATTGAGCTGCGGGGTTTTGAGGAGTGCAGTCTGGACTGCCACAGGGCAATCATCGCCTATGAGCCGGAAAAAATCATTGTGGCCGTGAATACCGGCGAGGTAACGATCGAGGGCGCGAACCTCGAGCTGCGGCACATGCACCGCGACCGGCTGACCGTGACCGGGAGAATTGAGGCGCTGACATTTTCGGGAGGCGGGCGGCCATGTGGCGGCTGATCTGGTTCTTGCAGGGGTATGTGCAGGCGGAGCTGCGCGGGGCGAGCCCGGAATGGGCGCTGGAACGGCTATCAAATGCGCGCGTGGCGTTTTTGCGTGTGCAGCGAATCGATGATTTTACGATTGCGCTTCTGATTCTCCGAAAGGACGTTTTGAAGGCGGAGGCCGCGGCGCGGAAGGCGATGTGCGAGCTGGCCGTCGTGCGGGAGATGGGCTTTGGAAAGACGTTCGGCGGGCTCTGGAGACGGCGGCTTTTTGTGCTGGGGCTGCTTCTCTGTGCGGCGGGGGCGTTTGTGATTCCGAAGTTTGTGTTTTTTTACGATGTTGTGGGAAACGAAACGGTCCCCGACGCGGAAATTCTGCGCGCGCTGCACAGCCTTGGCGTGGGCTTCGGAACGTATGGACCAGATATCCAGCCGCAGGCGCTTAAAAACAAGATGCTGTTGCTTGTCCCGGAGCTGCAATGGTTCACGGTCCAGCAGAGCGGCATGCGGGCGCATGTGGTTGTCAGGGAGCGGTCGGAGAAGCTGGCGGTTGAAGAGCGGCGCGCGCCCATGAACGTGGTGGCGGCAAAGGATGGCGTTCTTACGTCAGTGTCCAGCTTAGAGGGAAACTGCCTCTGCGCGCCGGGACAGGCGGTCACGGAGGGGCAGGTGCTAATTTCCGCCTACACGGACCTCGAATTTACGACGAGGGTCAGCGCGGCGCTTGGCGAAATTTACGCCGAGACATTGACGCACAAACAGGTCGTCTGCCCGGACACAACGCTTTATAAACAGCCAAACGGGAAGACGGCGCGCAGAATCTCACTTCTGGTCGGAGAAAAACGATGGAATATTTTCGCAAACGGTGGAAATCTGGAGGGCAAGTGTGATAAAATAACAAAAACCCATATGCTGACGCTTCCGGGCGGGTTTGAGATTCCCGTCGGACTTGAAATCACGGAGCTTTCCGGATATGATCTTGTGAAGAAGCCGCTGTCGGAGGAGACGGCGCAGGCGCTTTTGCTCGAACAGCTGGAGCGCGGCGTGCGGCAGGATATGATTGCCGGGGAAATCTTAGATGAAGCGCTGGATTTGACAAGGCAAAATGACAGATACGAGCTTCACGCGTCCGTCCGATGCGAGGAAATGATCGCAAGAATGGTGCGCGCCAGCATTTTAAAGGAAGAGACGATACCATGACAGAACGAACCATCAACGCCGAGCGCGTCGAGCAGCTGATCGACGTGTTTGGCTCCTTTGACGAGAACGTCAAAAAAATCGAGCAGGCCTTCGGCGTGCACATCACGAACCGTAATACGGAGCTGAAAGTGACGGCGGAAGATGAAGAGGCCGTCGACGCGGGCGCAAGAGCCATTGAGGCGCTTTTGGCGTTAGCGGCCAAGGGCGAGGAGATCGACGACCAGAAGGTGCGCTATCTCATCGACCTTGTTCGCGCGGGAAAGGAAGAGCAGGTCACGAAGATGGCCAAGGACGTCGTCTGCGTGACGGCGAAGGGAAGACCCGTGAAGGCCAAGACCATCGGCCAGCAGACCTATCTCAAGGCCATCTCCAAAAACACGATCACCATCGGCGTCGGCCCTGCTGGTACGGGCAAGACGTACCTGGCCGTTGCGCAGGCGGTCGCGGCTTTCCGGGCAAAGGAAGTCAACCGCATCATCCTGACGCGTCCCGCCGTCGAAGCGGGTGAGCGGCTGGGCTTCCTCCCGGGCGATTTGCAGAACAAGGTCGACCCGTATCTGCGGCCGTTATACGACGCGCTGTTTGACATGCTGGGGCCGGAGACGTATAACAAATATCTCGAACGCGGCAACATTGAGGTTGCGCCCCTTGCCTATATGCGCGGCCGGACGCTGGACGACAGCTTCATCATTCTCGATGAGGCGCAGAACACGACGCGCGAGCAGATGAAGATGTTTTTAACGCGCCTTGGCTTCGGCTCAAAAATTGTCATCACCGGCGATATTACCCAGATCGACCTCCCGGGCGATAAGGTCAGCGGCCTCAAGGAAGCCATCAAGATATTAGACGGCGTGGAGGATATTGCGATCTGCCGCCTGACGGCCAGCGACGTGGTGCGGCACGCGCTTGTGCAGCGCATTGTCGCGGCATACGACAAATTCGAAAAATCGCGCCTGCCGGAGAGCTCGAAGCCCTTCCAGACGCATAAGACATTCAGCCAGAATCAGAAGAGGGACAGAACATGAAGCATAACATTGTCATGACCTGCGAGGCAAAAACGCCGGATGCGCTGTTACTCAAGCGCCAGATCCGTAAGTGCATTCTTGCGGCGCTGGAGGAAGAGGGCGTGGATACGCCGTGTGAAATTAACGTCCTGCTGACGGACGATGCGTCCATTCGCGCCATCAACAAGGCCTACCGGAATATTGACAAGGCGACGGACGTTCTATCGTTCCCGATGTTCCAGCTTACCCCCGGCGTCCTGCCCGAGAATTGGGACGAGTATAAAGACCCGGAAACGGGACTCGTGCCGCTGGGAGATATGGCGATCTCTCTCGAGCGGGCGAAGGAGCAGGCGAAGGAATTCGGCCATTCGACGAGGCGTGAGGTCGGTTATCTCACGATTCACTCGATTTTACACCTGCTTGGCTACGACCATGTGGATGAGGGCGCGATGAAGCGCCAGATGCGCGCGCGCGAAGAGAAGATTTTAGCCGAGATCGAGCTGCCGCGAAAATAAGGAGATTTACCAATGAAAACAAAATCCGCTATGATCACCATTGCCGGCCGGCCGAACGTCGGCAAGTCGACGCTTACAAACGCTCTGGTCGGCGAGAAAATCGCGATCGTATCGAATAAGCCGCAGACGACGAGAAACCGCATCTGCGCTGTTGTGAACCGCGAGAAGACCCAGCTCGTCTTCATCGACACCCCGGGCTTCCACCGCCCGCGCACAAAGCTCGGAGACTACATGGTAAACGTCGTCAAGGAGTCCGTTGCCGATGTGGACGCGGTGATTCTGCTGGTCGAGCCGATTGCAAACGTCGGCGAGCAGGAGCACGCGCTGATTGAGAGAATCAAGGCCTCCGGCGCGCCCGCGATGCTGGTCATCAACAAGATCGACACCGTGGAAAAAGAGGCGCTGCTGCCGGTTATCGCGGCCTATCAGCAGGAATTTGACTTTGATGAGGTCATCCCCATCAGCGCCAAGTGGCGCGACGGCGTGGCGACACTGCTGGAAGCCTGCGAAAAATACGCGCAGCCCGGCCCAATGCTCTTCCCGGAGGACATGGTGACGGACATGCCAGAGAAGCAGGTGATGGCAGAGATCATCCGCGAGAAGCTTCTGTGGAATTTGGAAAAAGAGATCCCGCATGGTACGGCGGTCGAGATCACGAAATTTTCCGAGCGCGACGACGGCATCATCGATATCGACGCGACGATCTACTGCGAAAAGACCAGCCACAAGGGGATCATCATCGGCAAACAGGGCACGATGCTCAAGAAAATCAGCTCGCAGGCGCGCGCCGATTGTGAGCGCTTCATGGGCACGAAGGTCTATTTGCAGACTTGGGTGCGCGTGAAGGAAAACTGGCGCGACAGCCAGTATCTGATTTCGAACTTTGGCTACGACGCCAGACAGTAAAAATTGCGGCTTCCTTCAGATGGAGGAGGCCGCTTTTGCTGCAATTCAAATGTTGACAAGTAAACATTAACATGCTATACTGACCAAACTTTCAGACGAAAGGAGTAAATTCATGCAGGAAGAACGTTTTGAGGTTTTCTTCCAGAATATTTCCGGGCTCTACCGCGCGGTGCAGCGGCTGCGCGCACAGTTTGCGGATGCAGCAGGGGTGAGCGCGGTGCATTTGTTCTGGCTGTATCTGCTGCGCGAGTACCCCGAAGGGCTGGCAGCGTCCCGGCTGGCGGAGCTGTCCAACATCGATCGATCGCTCGTCTCCCGGCAGCTGAAGCCGCTTCTAGGGCGCGGACTTGTCTGCGCGGACGGGAAGACGGGAAAGCGGCGCTACGGCTGGAAAATCCGTTTGACGGACTCTGGGCGCGCGCTGGCGGAGCAAATCGCGCGGGAAGCGCTTTCCATTCAGAACCGGGCCGGACGCGGGATTCTGCCCGAGGAGCTGGTCGCCTTTTACCGCGTGCTCGGCGCGCTCAATCAGAATTTCAATGAGATTTCCATTACAGGAGGAACCTATGAAGAACGTACAGATCATTCTTGACTCGGCGTGCGATATGCAGAAGCCGGAGGCGGACGCACTCGGCGTGACGCTTCTGCCCCTTCGTACAAATTTTGGCGGCGAGGTCTTTTTAGACGGCGTTACCATGACACATGACGAATTTTTCGAAAAGCTCACACAGGCAAAGACACTTCCGACGACCAGCCAGATTCCGCCCTTTGATTTCGAAGAGGCATTCCGGAGGCTCCATGCGGCGGGATCGGAAATTCTTGTCATCACACTCTCTTCAAAGCTCTCCGGCACGTACCAGAGCGCTGTGATCGCCGCGCAGGAAACCGGAATCGACGTGACGATCGTCGACAGCGAAAACGTCACGGCGGGCGAGCGCGTGCTCGCAGATCTCGCCATCCGCCTGCGAGACAAGGGCTTTGGCGCGAAGGAAATTGCGGCCAAACTCGAAGAAGCCAAAAAGCACCTTTGCATCATTGGCCGGGTCGATACGCTGGAATATTTATACCGCGGCGGCCGGCTCTCGAAAACGAGCGCGATCGCGGGGACATTACTGAACATCAAGCCGGTCCTGACCGTCAGAGATGGGCAGCTCGCCGTCCTTGGAAAGGCCAGAGGCGCAAAGCAGAGCAACAATTTTTTAAACGAGGCAATCACAAAGCGCGGCGGCATTGATTTTTCCCAGCCTTTGATGCTCGGCTACTCCGGCACGAGCGACAGCGCCTTGCAGGAATACATCGCAGCCAGCCGGGAGATCTGGGAAGGGAAGCTGGAATCGCTTCCGATTACCTCCATCGGCAGCACCATCGGCACGCACGTCGGCCCCGGCGCGATCGTCGTCGCGTTTTTTGCGAACGAACAATAACTGCAATTTCTTTCCGTTTCTATTGCCGCCCCGGCAAAACAATGCTATAATGCAGGAAAGCTTCGGGCAGGAACTGCCAGCATAGCTGTCTGCACCGGCGCGCATCCTAACAGCAGCGTTAGGAGGTGGGCGTATGCAGACGCAGGCGCTTTGGGAGCTTTTTCAGGACACGGGCGCGCCGGAGGCGTATCTGCTCTATAAAAGAGCGTTGCAGAATGGCGCGGCCGGCACGGAGGCGAAGAACACAGCATGTATCTGAAAACGCAGGGGCTCGTGCTCCGGGTGACGGAATACCGGGACTCGGACGCGATTTTGTCGGTGCTGACGCGCGAGCAGGGGCTTATGACCTTCAAGGCGCGCGGTGTGCGCTCTCGGCGCAGCCAGATCAAATCCGCCTGCCAGCTTTTGGCGTTTTCGGAGTTTACGGTGCTCGAGCGGCAGGAATATTATACGGTGTCCGAGGCCGTATGCATCGAGATGTTCCAGCCGATGCGAAACGACATTGAGCTTCTCAGCCTTTGCAGCTATTTTGCGCAGGCGGCGGAGCTTCTGTCGCAGCAGGACGTGAACGACGGCGAGGTGCTGTCTTTGACGCTGAATGCAATATATGCCTTATGTAAACTAAAACGCCCGCAGCCGCTCGTCAAAGCTGCGTTTGAGCTCCGCATGATGGTCATCGCGGGCTTCCAGCCAATGGTAGACGGCTGCTGCGTGTGCGGAAACGACGCGCCGGACCGGTTCGACGTTGCGGGCGGTATGGCGGTCTGCGCAAAGTGCAGCGCGTCGGGGAGCCTCCGGCTTCCGATCAGCCCTGCGTGTCTGGCTGCGATGCAGCACATCGTGAGCTGCGAGAGTAAGCGCGTCTTTTCGTTCAACCTCCTGCCGGAGCCCCTCAAGGAGCTCTCGGACGTTTCTGAGACGTATTTTCTCACGCAGCTCGAGCGAGGGTTTTACACGCTGGACTTTTATAAATCGCTGCGGCTGACCGGGCAGGACCTGCAGCCGGCCGCGCAATAGATACGGGAAGAAAAACATATGAATGAACTGTACGAAAAATCCTTACACAAATTAGAGCTCGACAAGGTGCTCGCGCTCCTTGCCGATCAGGCCTGCTCACCTGCGGGAAAAGAGCAGTGCCTAAAAATTGAGCCGCTTACCGACGCGGACGAAATCCGGCTTCTTCAGAAGCAGACGAGCGCGGCCTGCCGCATGATTACCCTCAAGGGCTCGCCGGGACTCGCCGGTGTGAGCGATGTGGGCGCGAGCGTCGACCGGGCGGTGCGCGGCGGGTGCCTCAGTCCCGAGGAGCTTTTGCGCGTTGCGGGCGTTCTCAAATGCGCGCGGCAGGCGAAGGCTTACGCAGACGGCGACGGCATGGAAAATGACCTCAATATCTTCTTTGCCCAGATCACGCCGAATAAATACCTGGAGGAGCGGATTTTCAATTCAATCGTCTCCAAGGACGAGATCGCCGACGCGGCGAGCCCGGAGCTCTCCTCCATCCGCCGAAAGATCCGCCGCCAGAGCGTGGCCATCCGCGAGGGGCTTCAAAAGATCATCACATCTCCGACGTACGCAAAATTTTTGCAGGAGCCGATCGTGACGATTCGCTCCGACCGGTTTGTCGTGCCTGTAAAGGCCGAGTGCAAGGGCTCGATTCCGGGTTTGGTTCACGACGTGTCGTCGTCCGGCAGCACGTTTTTCATTGAGCCCATGCAGGCCGTGAATGGCAATAACGCCCTTCGCGAGCTCTTTGTCGAAGAACGTAAGGAAATCGAGCGGATACTCACCGAGCTCTCCGGCGAGGTTGCGGGGCATAGGGAGCACCTGGCCGTCAACTATACGGTGCTCACGCAGCTGGACTGCATTTTCGCGCGGGCGAAGCTTTCGTTTGCGATGCACGCGGCGGAGCCCGAGATTCGCACGGATGAGAGAATTGAACTCAAGCGCGCGCGCCATCCGCTCATCACGGGAAAAACCGTCGTACCGATCTCGGTCCGCCTCGGCTCCGATTTTGACACGCTCATTATTACCGGCCCCAACACCGGCGGCAAAACCGTCACGCTCAAGACGCTGGGACTTCTTACCCTCATGGCCGAGTGCGGGCTTCATATCCCGGCAGACGACGGAAGCTTCATTTCGGTCTTTGACCGTGTTCTTGCCGATATCGGCGACGAGCAGTCGATCGAGCAGTCGCTCTCGACATTTTCCTCGCACATGAAAAACATCGTGGATATTCTCAAAATCTGCGACGACTCCACGCTCATTCTTTTTGATGAGCTCTGTGCGGGCACCGACCCGGCTGAGGGCGCTGCGCTGGCGATCTCGCTCATCGAGTTCTGCCGCAAGTGCGGCTCGAAAATCGCGGCCACGACGCACTATGCCGAGCTCAAGCTCTACGCCATGCGCACAGAGGGCGTCATCAACGCGTCGTGCGAGTTTAACGTCGAAACCCTACAGCCGACCTACCGGCTTCTCATCGGCATTCCCGGCAAGTCCAATGCGTTCGCAATTTCGAAAAAGCTGGGCCTTGACGACGCAATTCTGGAAGAAGCAAGGAGCATGGTCAGCCAGAACGACGTGAACTTTGAGGACGTACTTTCTCAGCTCGAGCAGCAGCGCCAGCAGATGGAGCAGGCGAGACTCGAGGCTGAGCAGCTGCGGCTGGAGACAGAAAAGCAGAAGCAGCAGTCCGAGGAATACTATCAGCAGATTCAGAAGGAGAAGGAAAAGGCCGCCGCGCAGGCAAGAAAGGAAGCGCAGTTCATCATCGACGATGCGCGCCGCACGGCAAATGAGGTCTACGAGGAGCTCAAGCAGCTTCGCAAGCAGGCGCAGGGCGGTGCATTCGTCCCGGGCTCGAACGAAAAGCAGGCAAACCTCCGCCACGCGCTCAATGAGGCGGAAAGTAAGCTCCAAGGCACAAAGCCGCAGCAGGTACAAAGCCGTCCCGCGCCGACGCGCGCGGTTCTTGTGGGAGATACGGTAGAGCTTTTGAAGCTCGGCACGAAGGCGACGGTGCTGGCTCTCAATAAGGACGGTACGTACCAGCTGCAAGCGGGCATTATGAAGGTGAACGCGAAGCCGGACGAGGTCTATCTCTTGGAGAACGAGACGAAGACGAAGGCAAAGAAGATCATTGAGGGCAAGGTGCGCGAATTGAAGTCCGCCGCCCAGCCGGAGCTTGATCTGCGCGGCATGGCAGCCGACGAGGCGATCATTCTGCTCGATAACTTCTTAGACAGCGCCTACATGGGAAATCTCCCGACCGCGCGCATCATCCACGGCAAGGGCACGGGCGTTCTGCGCGCCGCGGTCCACGACGAGCTTCGCCGCTGCAAATACGTCAAGTCCTTCCGTCTCGGCGTCTACGGAGAAGGCGAGAGCGGCGTAACCATCGTCGAGTTCAAGTAAGCCTCGCAGAGTTTCGCCATCCGCAGATGGCGAAATAAAGTGAAAATCATGTTATCCGGCGGCTTTGCCGACCGGAAACATTTCTATCACCTCGCAAGTGTGGAATTTTTGCTCTTATCCCAAATCGGAACCAGCGGTTCTGATTTGGAGAGGAGAAGCAACGGAATGTATGAACTCTGCCGCTTGCGGCGGAGTGAAGGATATGAAGTTTGCTTCGACGAGCGCGCAGTCAAGGTGCGTTCCCACTGTAAAAAGCGGAAGCTTTTTACGGGCTCAAATAAAGGATTGACTTTTTTACGAAAAATAGGTAAAATCATAACACATGAAGGCTCAGCCTAAGCATGATTGTAAGGAGTGTCGTCTATGTACATGCAGCAATCGATCGTTAAATGTGAGTCCGGTCTTTATAACCGGCAGGCCACCTATTTCATCCAGAAGGCAAACGAGTTCAAGTCCAGCATCTGGGTTGAGGTCGAAGACCGGAAAATCAATGCCAAGAGTCTTCTTGGCGTGTTGTCCATGGGCATCACGAAGGGGACGCGCGTGAGCATCATCGCGGAAGGTCCCGACGAAGAGGAAGCCGTCAAGGCGCTGACCGAAATGCTCGTGAAGGAAATTTTCTAAAATCGGATGGAACGCTGCCTCAAAGACGGATGTTTTTGAGGCAGCTTTTTATTGCTATGACCTTTGAAGAACTAAAAGACAAGGCGTTGTCTCTTCCCTTGGAACCGGGCGTGTATCTGATGCAGGATAAATCCGGCCAGATCATCTATGTCGGCAAGGCGAAAAAGCTCAAAAACCGCGTGAGCCAGTATTTCCAGAACACGGCCTCGCACACGCCGAAGACGCGCAGAATGGTCAGCCAGATCGACCACTTTGACGTCATCGTCGCGGCGAGCGAGTTTGAGGCGCTGGTGCTCGAGTGCTCGCTCATCAAGCGGCACATGCCGAAATATAATATCCTCCTGAAAGACGACAAGGGCTATCCCTATCTGCGCGTCGACATGCGGGACGAGTATCCGACCATGGAGCTCGTCAGCCGCGTCATGGGAGACGGCGCGAGCTACTTTGGGCCCTACGGCGGACGATTTGTGACCCAGCGCGTGATCGATACCATCCGGCTTACATTGAAGCTTCCCGGATGCTCGAAAAAATTTCCGCGTGATCTTGGAAAAGAGCGGCCCTGCCTCAACTATCACATGAATAACTGCGACGCATGGTGCCAGCTTTCGCGTTCGCCTGCGGAATACCGCGCGCGCATGGAGCAGGCGATGCTTCTTTTGCAGGGAAAATACACGGAGCTGGCCGATTCGCTTCGCGAGAAGATGTTGGCCGCGGCGGAAGGCTTAGACTTTGAGCAGGCCGCGATGCTGCGCGACCGGCTGCGGGCGGTGGAATCGCTCGGACAGAAGCAGCTCGTGACCGCAGGCTCGATGGCAAACACCGACGTGATCGGATATTACCAGAGCGAGGCTAAGGCGTGCTTCGCAGTGCTCCACTATGTGGATGGCAATCTTCTTGATAAGGAATACGAAATCTTGCAGCCGGCAGACAGCGAGGAGGACGCGATTTCGACGCTCGTCAAGCAGTATTATTTAGCAAGAGGTGCGGCTCCCAAGGTGATCCTGCTGCCGAAGCCCATGGAGGACGCGGCGCTATTTGAAGAGCTGCTCTATCAGAACCTGCAAAAAAAGGTTCACATCCGCACGCCGCAGCGGGGCGACAATGTGCGCCTTGTCGACCTTGCGCAGAAAAACGCGAGAGAGGAAGCAGAGCGCGTGACCACAAAGGCCGAGCGTGCCGCCGGAACGCTGGGCCTCCTGCAAAGCATGCTGGGGCTGGATACGCCGCTTCACCGGCTGGAGTCCTACGATATTTCGAACATCGCGGGTACGGATATGGTCGCGTCGATGGTCGTTTTCATCGACGGAAGACCCAGCAAGCAGAACTACAAACGCTTCAAAATCGAAGGTCTGGACGATCAGAACGACTACGCCGCCATGCAGCAGGTGCTCCGGCGCAGATTAACCCATTTCAAAAACGGCGACGCCGGTTTTGACGAGCGGCCGGACGCGCTGCTGATCGACGGCGGCATCGAGCACGCGAACGCGGTTTTGCAGGTTCTAAACGAGCTTGGCCTCGCGATTCCGACGTTTGGCATGGTCAAGGACAACCGCCACAGAACGCGCGCCCTGGTGACCCCACAGGGGCACGAAATTTCGATTTCCGCGATCCCGGCGGTCTTTTCTCTCATCGGAACGATTCAGGAGGAGACGCACCGGTTCGCCATTACCTATCACCATACGCTCCGCAGCCGCCGCGTCCGGGGCTCGAAGCTTGAAGAGATTCCCGGTATCGGGCAGAAGCGGCGCGAGACGCTGCTCAAGACGTTCAAGTCCATGTGCGCCATCGAAAACGCAAGCCTGACGGCGCTCGAGGACGCAATCGGAAAAGCTGCCGGTCAGGCCGTCTATGATTATTTCCACATAAAACGGGAGGAGGAAACGCCGTGAGAGTCATTACCGGAAGCGCCAGAGGCATGGCGCTCAAAGCGCCAAAGGGCATGGACACGCGCCCGACCATGGACCAGGTCAAGGAGGGCATTTTCTCCGCCATTCAGTTTGAAGTCGAAGGACGGCGCGTGCTGGATTTATTTGCGGGCTCCGGCCAGATGGGCATTGAGGCGCTCAGCCGGGGCGCAAAATCGGCCGTGTTTGTAGACATGCGAGATGATGCCTGCAAGGTCGTGCGGGAGAATCTTGCAAAGACGCGGATGGAAGGACTCGGAAAAGTTGTCCGTTCCGACTACCTTTCGTATCTGCATTCCTGCCGCGAAACGTTCGATCTGATCTTTTTGGACCCGCCCTACGCGGAAGTTTTCCTGGAAAATAGCCTGAAAACCATATCACAAATTGACATTCTATCAGATAGTGGTATAATAATCACTGAAAGACCGTTTGGGAAGGAACTCCCTGCCATCGTTCCGGGGCTTGTCCGTTACCGGGATTACCGGTATGGCAAGGCGGCCGTAACGATCTATCGCAGAGAAATCCCGCAGGAGGAAGCATGAGTAAAGCAATCTACCCCGGAAGCTTCGACCCGGTCACAAACGGTCATTTGAACATCATCGAGCGCGCGGCGAAGACGTTTGACGAGCTGATCGTGTGCGTGATGATCAACGCGGAAAAGCACCCGGTTTTTTCATCCGAAGAGCGCGTCGAGCTCATTCGCCGCGTCACGAAGCACATTCCGAACGTGACCGTGACGCAGTCGAGCGGTCTGCTTGCCGAGTTTGCGCGCGAGCAGAATTGCGGCGTGGTGGTCAAGGGCCTGCGGGCGCTTTCCGATTTTGAGCATGAGTTCCAGATGGCGCTCATCAACCACAAGCTCAATCCCGGTCTCGATACGATGTTTCTGACGACGGAGCACCAGTTCATGTATCTCTCGTCGAGCATTGTCAAGGAAATGGCGCATTACGGCGCGGATCTGCGCGGGTTTGTGCCCGACGCGATCATCGACGATGTGACCGCCAGAATGACCGGGAAGAACAAAGGAGGACTATAACATGGCGAACGGTATTGAAGAGACGATCACCACTTTATACGAAATGGTGCAGGACGCGTGGAGCCTGCCGCTGGGCGCGGAGAAATGCGTCGTGGAGCGCGACAAGGTGCTCGATCTGCTCGACGAGATCAGCAACCAGCTGCCGGGCGAGCTCAAGCAGGCAAAGACGATTGTCGAATCGCGCAACGAGGTCATCACCAATGCCAAGCGCGAGGCAGAGAATATTCTCAAGCAGGCCGAGCAGCGCGCCAAGCAGATGATCTCCCGTGAGGAGGTCGTCAAGCAGGCCGAGCAGCAGGCAGCCGAGATGATGAAGGCCGCGCAGCAGAAGATCAAGGAGCTGCGTCAGGTCACAAACGACTATGTGGATGACGCCATGAAGCGCACGGAGGACGCGATTTCGCAGTCGCTGTCTGAAATTCGCGAGTCGCGCTCGAAGTTCCGCACGCTCGTCAATCCGCAGGCGGCCAAGCCGTCTCCGATCATCGAAGACGTTTAACTTGACAAATTGCCGGGAATTCGGTATCATAAGTAAAATTTTGCAACAAAGCTGAGACAAGGAAGAAGAACGCGTTTTCAGCGCCCCAGAGAGAAAGCGGCAGGTGAAAGCTTTCGCGCGGGCGCGTTCAAGGTCGCCTTTGAGCTGCGGAGCTGAACGTAAGTAAGCCTCGCCGGGTGCTCCCGTTACAGGGCTCGAGTGTCCGCATGCGCGGAAATTCAGGTGGTACCACGGTTTTCATCGCCCTGAGCTTTTGCTCGGGGCGTTTTTCTTTTGAAGGAGGCAGCATGGAATTCCGATTTGAGACGGACTACACTCTTGAAACGCTTACCGCAATGGCCAGGGGACTCCGGAAGACCGTCCGCCGCAAACGCAGCCGCCGCACACATATTTTTGCGGGCATCGTTCTGGTGATTGGGCTTGCATCAACGGTACTGAGCATCGCGTCCAAAGAGCCGCTTCGTGCGAGAAACCTTCTGGTGCCGCTTGCGATGCTGTGCGTGATTTATGCCAGCTTGCAGGAAGACCGGCTCAACGGACGTGTGGCGAAACGGAACGTTCTTCCCGGGACGGAGCACGCAGGCTGCGTATTCGGAGAAGACGGCTACACAATAAAAACGAGCGTCACGGAGAGCAAATTTTCGTATGCGCAGATTCGAGCTGTTGCTGAGATGCCGCGCTATCTCGTTCTGGCGCTCTCTAACAATCAGGCGCAGGCGTTCGACAAAGAGAGCCTTTCCGGCGGAACGATAGAGGAATTCCGCGCGTTTCTCGCGGAGAAGACCGGAAAACCCATTCAAATGATAAAATAGTAACTATGATAGAAGGAGAGAACCCATGAAAGAATTACCCAAGGTGTATGAGCCGCAGCAGGTCGAAAGCTCGATCTACGAGATGTGGATGGAAAACGACTGCTTCAAGGCGACTCCCGACCCCGACAAGAAGCCCTACTCGATCGTCATGCCGCCTCCCAACGTCACGGGACAGCTCCACATGGGCCACGCGCTCGACGCAACGCTTCAGGATATCCTGACCCGCTATAAGCGCATGCAGGGCTACAGCGCGCTCTGGCTTCCCGGAACCGACCACGCGGGCATCGCCACGCAGATCAAGGTCGAAGAAGAGCTTCGCGTCAACGAAGGCAAGACCCGGTACGATCTTGGCCGCGAGAAGTTCCTCGAGCGCGTCTGGGCGTGGAAAGAAAAATACGGAAACCGCATCGTCCAGCAGCAGAAAAAGCTCGGCGTGAGCTGCGACTGGTCGAGAAGCCGCTTTACGATGGACGAGGGCTGCTCAAAGGCCGTGCGCGAGGCATTCTGCGAGATGTATGAAAAGGGCCTCATCTACAAGGGAAGCCGCATTATCAACTGGTGCCCACACTGCCTGACGGCGCTGTCTGACGCGGAGGTCGAATACACCGACAAGCCCGGCCACCTCTGGTACATCCGCTACCCGCTCGCGGACAGTTCGGGAGACATCGTCGTTGCAACGACCCGGCCCGAGACCATGATGGGCGATACCGGTGTTGCCGTGAACCCCGAGGACGAAAAGTTCAAGCACCTGATCGGCAAGACCTGCATTCTTCCGATCATGAACCGCGAGATTCCGATCGTGGGCGACGAGTACTGCGAGATTGGATTTGGCACCGGCGCGGTCAAAATGACCCCGGCGCACGACCCCAACGACTTTGAGGTCGGCCTGCGGCATAATCTGGAGGTCATCCGCGTTCTCAATGACGACGGCACGGTCAACGAAAACGGCGGCAAATATTGCGGCATGGACCGCTACGAGTGCCGCAAGGCGATTGTGGCGGACCTCGAGGCTGAGGGCTATCTTGTGAAGACCGAGCCGTATTCCCACAACGTCGGCACCTGCTACCGCTGCCACAATGACGTCGAGCCGCTCATTTCCGCACAGTGGTTCGTTAAAATGAAGCCGCTGGCCGAGGAAGCCATCCGCGTCATCAAGGACGGCACGATCAAGTTCGTTCCCGAGCGCTTCTCGAAGACGTATCTGAACTGGATGGAAAACGTCCACGATTGGTGCATTTCGCGTCAGCTCTGGTGGGGCCATCAGATTCCCGCATGGTACTGCGACGAGTGCGGGCACATTAACGTGAGCCGCGAGGACCCGACGAAGTGCGAAACGTGCGGCTGCACGCACCTTACCCGCGAGGAAGATGTGCTCGACACGTGGTTCTCGTCCGGCCTCTGGCCGTTCTCCACGCTCGGCTGGCCTGATCTCAATTCTGAAGACCTCAAATACTGGTACCCCACGACCGACATGGTCACGGGCTATGACATCATCTTCTTCTGGGTGGCGCGCATGGTCGTCTCCGGCATGGAGCAGATGAAAAAAGAGCCGTTCAAGACCGTCTTTATCCATGGCCTCGTGCGCGATGACAAGGGAAGAAAAATGTCCAAGTCGCTTGGCAACGGCATCGACCCCCTCGAGATGGCCGAAAAATACGGCGCAGACGCGCTGCGCTTCAACCTCATCACCGGCAACTCTCCCGGCAACGATATGCGCTTCTATGTGGAAAAGTGCGAGGCGATGCGGAACTTTGCAAACAAGATCTGGAACGCGAGCCGCTATGTCCTCATGAACCTCACCATTGGCGAGCCCGGCCTTCCCGCCAGGGAGGATCTGGAGCAGGAGGACAAGTGGGTCCTGTCGAAACTCAACACGCTCATTCGCGAGGTCACGGCAAATCTCGACGCGTACGAGATCGGCGTTGCGTCCAGCAAGGTTTATGATTTCATCTGGGACACCTACTGCGACTGGTATATTGAGCTGACCAAGACCCGGCTCTACAGCGAGAACGAAAAGAGCAAGCTCGCCGCGCAGAAGGTTCTGGTCTATGTCCTTGACCAGACGCTGCGCCTCCTGCACCCGTTCATGCCGTTCATCACCGAGGAGATCTGGCAGGCGATTCCCCACGCAGGCAAGTTCCTGATTTCCGCTGAGTGGCCGGTCTACCGCGAGGAATTCGCATTCGGCGCGGAAGAAGCCGCTATGGAGCAGATCATCGAGGCCATTACCGCCCTTCGCGCGCGTCGGGCAGAGATGAACGTCCCGATGAGCAAGAAGGTCAACCTCACCATCGCGGCTTCGCAGCCCGAGGTCTTCGAGGCGGGCAAGGCGTTCTTCCTGCGTCTGGCAGGCGCGGAGGATGTGAAGGTCTGCGGCATGGAAGCGGCGGAGGCTGCCTCTGGAGATGACGGCCTTGTCGAGGTCACGACGCATGCGGCCAGACTCTTTATGCCGCTTGCCGAGCTTGTCGACTTTGAAAAGGAACTCGCGCGAATCGCGAAGGAGAAGGAAAACTGCCTCAAGCAGATTGCGATGTTTGAAAGCAAGCTCTCGAATGAAGCGTTCGTCTCGAGAGCGCCCGAGAAGGTCGTAAACGATCAGAAGGAGAAGCTTGCAAAGAACCAGGCGCTGCTGGCGCAGCTGATTGAAAGCGAAATGCGGCTGAAAAAGTAAGCGCCATCCCTCGTTCGACCAAAGCCGCACGGAAAAAAACGTATAATGGACACGCATGGAAATTCCGTGCGTGTCCATTTTTTATGTCTGGAGTGATGCAAATGAATATGACAAGCTTTTTGCAGGATAAACGGCTGACCATCGCATTAAAGGGCGAGATCGATCATCACAGCGCGAAGGAGACGATGCGCATCATCGGCAACAAGATCGATCTTTATCTTCCGATGGTCTGCGTGCTGGATTTTCGCGACGTGACGTTCATGGACTCAAGCGGCATCGCCATCGTGATCCACGCCATCCGGCGCATGCGGGAGCTGCGGGGCGTGGTGCGGGTGGAGAATGTGCCGCCGCAGCCGATGAAAGTGTTGAAAGCCTCCGGAATGGAGCGCATTGTGGTCATTGAAGAAAGGAGCATGGCACATGAAGTGTGAAAATCAGATGGAGCTGACGTTCCCGAGCCAGTCGAGAAACGAGGGCTTCGCGAGAGCGGCCGTGGCGGCCTTTGCCGCGCAGCTGGACCCCAATTTAGATGAAATCGGCGATATCAAAACGGCGGTCTCCGAGGCGGTCACGAACTGCATCGTCCACGCCTATCGCGACACGATCGGCGTGATTAGCCTCAAGTGCCGGATCCTGCCCGGGAACGTTCTTGATATCATCGTAAAGGACAAGGGCTGCGGCATTGCGGACGTGACGCAGGCGCGCACGCCGATGTACTCGACCGGGGGAGACGATCGAAGCGGCATGGGCTTTACGATCATGGAGAGCTTCATGACAGAGCTCAAAGTTACGTCGAGCGTTGGGCGGGGCACGACCGTACATATGAAGCGGCGCATCATCCGCCGGGGCGAGAAGACGTGATGGACGCGAAGCCACAGCTGATCGAACGCGCGCAGCAGGGCGACAAATCGGCGGCGGAGCAGCTGGTTCTGGAGAATGCGGGGCTCATCTGGTCGATCGCGCGGCGGTATTTTGGCCGGGGCGTGGAGGCGGACGATCTCTATCAGTTGGGAGCGCTCGGCTTTTTAAAGGCCATCGCGGGCTTCGACACGCGGTACGGCACGCAGTTTTCGACCTACGCCGTTCCCAAAATCGCGGGTGAGATCCGGCGCTTTCTGCGGGATGACGGCGCGGTTAAGGTCAGCCGGAGCGTCAAAGAGCGCGCGGGCATGATCAAAAAGGAGCGCCAGCGGCTCATGGGCGAGCTTGGCCGCGAACCGACGCTTTCCGAGCTTTCTGACGCGCTTGGAATCCCGCCGGAAGAAATCGCGAGCGCCGAGATGGCCACCGGCAGCGCCGAATCCATCCAGCGCCAGACAGGAGAAGAGGGCATCACGCTCGAGGATGTGCTGGCGGGACCTGAGATGGAGGAGGGGATTTTGGAGCGGATGGCGCTAAAGCAGGCGCTTTCGAACCTCTCTGAGCGCGAGCAGATGGTCATCTCTCTTCGCTACTTCCATGGACTGACCCAGCAGAAGGTCGCCTCCATGATCGGCGTTTCGCAGGTGCAGGTCAGCCGCATTGAAAAGAAGACGCTCGAGCGGCTGCGCGCGTTTTTGTAGGTGACAAATCGACAAATTTATATTAAAATAGCATCACTACGAAAAAAGGTGAAGCTATGACAAGTGATTTTGAACAGCGATTTTTAAAGGCGCGGCGGGCGGTAATTGCAAGGCGCTTTTCCGCGCTCAACGATATGCAGCAAAAGGCGGTCCTCACGACCGAAGGGCCGCTTCTCCTGCTTGCCGGCGCGGGAAGCGGTAAGACGACCGTGCTCATTAACCGCATCGCGAACCTCATCGCTTTCGGCGAAGGCGCGGACTCCAACGAAATTCCGGACTACGTTACGGAAGATGACGTGGAGTTTCTGGAGCAGTATCTGGACCATCCCGAGCCCGAAAACCAGCCGAGGGCGGAAGCGCTCTCCGCGCTCCATCCGGCCGCGCCGTGGTCAATTCTGGCCATTACGTTTACGAACAAGGCGGCAAACGAGCTCAAGGACCGGCTGGGGAAGCTTCTTGGCGAGCAGGCAATGGACGTGTGGGCGATGACGTTTCACGCGGCGTGCTGCCGGATTTTAAGACGCGATATCGACCGGTTCGAGGGCTATTCCTCGAGCTTTACGATCTACGACACGTCGGACTCTGAACGCGTCATCAAGGATGTTCTGAAAGAACTGAACATGGATGAAAAGGCGTTTCCGCCGCGGCTGTGCCTGTCCGTGATCAGCAAGGCCAAGGACAAGGCGCAGCATCCGGACGCGTTCTCCAAGGTTGCTGATCGCGCGGGGGACTACCGCATGGAGAAAATTGCGCAGGTCTACGAGGGCTATCAGAAGCGGCTCCATGACGCGAATGCGCTGGACTTTGACGATATCATTCTCAAGACCGTGGAGCTCCTGGACGCGTTTGAAGACGTACGGACATACTATCAGCGAAAGTTCCGCTATGTGCTCATTGACGAGTATCAGGACACGAACGAGCTTCAGTACCGGCTTTCGTCGCTTCTCGCGGGCGGATATGAAAACATCTGCGTCGTGGGCGACGACGATCAGTCCATCTACAAATTCCGCGGCGCGACGATTGAAAATATTTTGTCTTTTGAAAAGCAGTACCGCGGCGCGAAGGTCATCCGCCTCGAACAGAATTACCGCTCGACGCAGTCGATTCTCAATGCGGCGAACGCCGTCATCTCCCACAATCAGGGACGCAAGGGCAAGAAACTCTGGACGAAAAACGACCCCGGCGATAAGATCACTGTCTATGAGGCGATGAATGAATCGGACGAGGCAAACTACGTCGCGGGGCGTATTTTCTCGATCTCGAAGGGGCGGAACTTCAAGGATTTCGCGATTTTGTACCGTACAAACGCGCAGTCGAACGCGTTGGAATACGCCTTCAAGCGCAACAGCATTCCATATCGCATCATCGGCGGTACGCGCTTTTTTGACCGCGCGGAGGTAAAAGACATGCTGGCGTATCTGTGCGTGATCAATAACCGCGCGGACGATCTCCGGCTTCTTCGCATCATCAACAATCCGCCGCGCGGCATCGGCGCAAAGACCATCGAAATGGCCTCCCGGCAGGCGGAAGCGGCGGGTGTGCCCCTTTATACCGTCATCTCCGATCCCTATAGCTATCCGAGCCTCGAGAAAGCGGCGGCGAAGCTGATGGCGTTTACGGTCCTCATCGAGGACTGCGCCGAGCTTCTCAAGACGCTCAGTCTGCCGGACTTTTACGAAGAGCTTTTGATCCGCACCGGATATGTCACGATGCTGGAAGGAAAAGACGATATGGAATCGCGCGGCAGGCTCGAAAATATCCGAGAGCTCAAATCGAGCATTGTGAGCTACTGCGAAAATACCGACATGCCGACGCTCTCCGGCTTTCTGGAGGAAATAGCGCTCTATACGGATATCGAGCAGTATGACGCAGAGGCCGATGCGGTCGTCATGATGACGATGCACGCGGCGAAGGGTCTGGAATTTCCGCACGTGTTCCTCGTGGGACTCGAGGAAGGGCTGTTTCCGGGCAGTCGCTCGCTGGGAGACCCCGAGGAGATGGAGGAAGAGCGTAGACTCTGCTATGTCGCCATCACGCGCGCTAAGCGGTCGCTCACGATCTGCTACGCCCGGCAGCGCATGCTCTATGGCCGGACGACAACGAACATCGCCTCGCGCTTTGTGGACGAGATTCCACCCGAGTGTGTCGAGAAAATCGAGCAGCCGAAACCAAAATACGACCAGCCGCGCGACTACGGAAGCTTCGGACGGGTCTCCATCTACGGCGACTACGAATCCTATTCCCCGCACCCGGCAGGAAGCGCGCCGCGAAAGGCGTATTCCTCTGTCATTTCGGAGGGTAAAAAGAAAGCGCCAGCCGTCAGCTTTTCCAAGGGCGAGATGGTGCAGCACAAGGCGTTTGGCCGCGGCATGGTCTTAAGCGTCATTCCGATGGGCAACGACGCGCTGTTGGAGATCGCTTTTGACGGCGTAGGAACCAAAAAGCTGATGGCGAACACCGCGAGCCAGCACATGACGAAGCTCTAAGAAACCTCTGAATCAATCCCCTACAGCTGATTGAAGCAGAGCTTCCTTAACCGGCATACGCCGGCCCGTTCCGGCATAGATTGATAGCCGGAGGTGGTGGCGATGAGCCGGCAGAAACGTTGCAGAAGACGGCTACTTCTTTTGCTCCTGCTGCTTTTGACAGTGGGAAACGTCGTCCTTTTGCAGCTTCGCATCGCGCCGATGCTGCGCAAAATCGCGGAGAACCAGGTCGTGAACGCGGCCTCCGAGGCGATTTTCCGCGCTGTCACGCGCCAGCTGCAAACCGGAAGCGTCGACTACAGCCGGATCATTGGACTTGAAAAGGACGCGTCCGGAAAGGTTTCAGCGCTCACGACCGACATGGAGCAGATCGCGCGGCTCAAGTCGGAGATTCTGACGCTTCTGGACGAAGAGCTTGCGAAGATGAACGACGAGGAAATTTCCGTGCCGGTGGGAAGCCTGCTGTTTCCGACGTTTTTTGCCGGGCGCGGGTTTTCGATTCCTGTGCGCGTGCTTGCGCTCAACAGCACGAACGCCGATTTTTACAGCCAGATCCAGTCGCTCGGCATCAACCAGAGCGTACAGCAGATCCGCATTACCTTCACCGTCGGCCTATCGTTTCTCACGCCGGTTGGAATTCAGGATACGGACGTGACAAGCGATGTGCTGGCGGCGCAGACGATTCTCCTCGGCGATGTGCCGGAGAGCTATTTATACCTTGGTTAAACGAGAGGAAGTACCCATGGAAGTACAAAAAGAGATGTTGGAGCTCACAAGAGAGCTCGAGCACGCGGGGTTTTTATACTATGTGAAGGACGCGCCGGAGATGACGGACTACGACTATGACCGGAAGCTGCGCCGCTTGGAAGAGCTCGAGGCGCAGTATCCGGAATTCGCCCAGCCAAACAGCCCAACCAGACGTGTCGGCGGGCAGGCGCTCGAGCAGTTTGTGAAGGTGCGCCACGCTGTGCCGCTCGAGAGCCTGCAGGACGTGTTTTCGTTCGACGAGCTGCGGGAATTTGACGAGCGGCTCCGCAAAGACGAGCCGGAAGCCATGTACAGTGTCGAGCCCAAGATCGACGGACTTTCCGTGGCGCTCGAGTATATCGACGGTGAATTTGTCCGCGGCGCGACGCGGGGCGACGGGCTCATCGGCGAGGACGTGACGGAGAACCTCAAGACCGTGCGTTCGATCCCGCTGCATCTCGAGAACGCGCCCGCAAGGCTCATCGTCCGGGGCGAGGTTTATATGCTGCGGGCCAGCTTTGAAGCGCTCAACCGCGCGCAGGAGCAGGCCGGAAAGCCGCTCTTCGCCAACCCCAGAAACGCGGCGGCGGGCTCTCTTCGGCAGCTGGACCCCAAAATCGCCGCGCAGCGTAAGCTCGACATCCTCGTCTTTAATTTGCAGCTTACCGAGGGCGCGGCATTTCAGACGCACACGCAGACGCTTGACTATTTAAGAAGCCTCCGCTTCAAGGTCATCGACTATAAGCTCTGCAAAACAATCGACGAGGCGGTCGATGCGATTACGGCCATCGGCGAAACGCGCTACGATCTGCCGTATGACATTGACGGCGCGGTCGTGAAGCTCAATGACCTTGCGGGGCGCGCGCGCATGGGAAGCACGGCGAAGTTCCCGCGCTGGGCGGCGGCGTTCAAATATCCGCCCGAGGTCAAGGAGACTGTCTTGCAGGACATCGTCGTACAGGTTGGGCGAACAGGGGTATTGACGCCCCGGGCCATTGTCGCGCCGGTGCACTTGGCAGGAACCACAGTGACAGCGGCGACGCTTCATAATCAGGACTTCATCACCCAGAAGGATATCCGCATCGGAGACACGGTCAAAATCCGCAAGGCAGGGGAGATTATCCCGGAAATTCTCGAGGTCGTGCCAGAAAAGCGGCCGGAGGGAACCGCACCATATTTCCTGCCGGACAGGTGTCCGGTTTGCGGCGCACCTGTGGAGCGTGATGAGGACGGCGCGGCGCTTCGGTGCACCGGTGCGGAATGCCCGGCGCAGCTGTCAAGGAATCTTGCGCACTTTGTCTCGCGCGAAGCGATGAACATCGACGGCCTCGGCAGCGCCATTATCGACCAGCTGATTGAAGAGAAGATGCTTTCAAACCCGGCGGATCTATACTCCCTTGATTTTGAAAAGCTCGCGACGCTTCCGGGGCTCGGGCAGAAGTCGGCGGACAATCTCAAAGCCGCGATCGACAAGAGCCGGGAGAACGACCTGTCGCGTTTACTTTGCGCCTTTGGTATCCGGCAGGTCGGCGTGAAGGCTGCAAAGGTGCTGGCGAGCCATTTCGGAACGCTCGACGCGCTGATGAATGCTTCGAAGGATGAACTCCTGACCGTTCCGGACGTGGGCGAGACAACGGCGGATGCGCTGCTTAGTTGGTTCCAGAGCCCGCAGTCGCAGGACTTGATCGCGCGGCTGCGCGCGGCGGGTGTGAATTTTGAATCGCACAATCAGATCACAGATACGCGCTTTGCGGGGAAGACCTTCGTTCTGACAGGCGCCTTGACGCTTTTCACGCGCGACGAGGCGACGGCCAAAATTGAGTCGTTCGGCGGCAAGGCGGCGGGCTCGGTCTCCAAAAAGACGAGCTACGTCGTGGCGGGCGAGAACGCGGGCAGCAAGCTCAAAAAGGCCAATGAGCTCGGTATTCCCGTTCTTTCCGAGCAGGAATTTCTGGACATGCTGGCATGAAGATCACGCTTATCTGCAACTGCGGTCTTGCACTGGAATCCGGCGGGCAGACGCTGCTCCTTGACGCGCTGACGCAGGAGCTCGCTCCGTTTTACCGCGCGCCCGAGAAGACCCGGCGAGAGATCATCGCGGGAGAAGGCGAGTACGCATCCGTTTGCGGCCTTCTCTTTACGCACCTGCATCCAGACCATTTTGACCGGGAAGCGGCCGAAGAATTTTCCGCGCGGCACGAAAACACATTGGTTTATATCCCGAGCCGCCGTGAGCCCGCGCCGGAGACGCTTTCAATTGGAAATTTCACCGTCGAGCTCCACCGTGTGCGGCATACGCAGGTTGCGGGATACGGAAAATCCACGGTCGACGCGATGATCGTCTCGTGCGAGGGAAAATGCGTCTATGTCGCGTCTGACACGGCCCCGGAGGCCTCGATTCACGAAGGTGTACTTCGCGGGCGGAAGATGGACGCGGCATTCTGGAACGGGGAGATGCTTCTTTATAAGCCCGAGCGTGAGATGCTGCATGATTGCGCGGACAGAAGCTTTATCTATCACATTCCGGTTGACCCGCAGGATGGGCTTCGCAGGAAGCTAGAGCGCATTGTCTCGCGTTACCCGGAGGAGCTGGAAAACGTCCGGCTCTTGACGGCATATCCATCTGTTATTTCCCTATAATAAAACGCCTCGGTGCACTTTGAATGGTGCATCGGGGCGTTTTTGCACGCAAAAGCTGCTTGCGGCATAGATTGATGCAGGGCGAAACGCCCCGGAAAATAGGAAGGAGTGTCAAAACCTTGAATCATCAAACCGATCAGGCGGAAAACGGCGTAATGACGCTGCCGCAGTGCGCGAACGCAGACGGTCAGCTGCCGTCTTGCGCGCCGCTTGCCAATCCATATGTCCCGTTCCAGCAGACGGGCGCCGATCTCTATACTGCCTCCTGCGCGCTCATCCGCGGGACGCTGTTCCCCGGGCTCGATCTTCCCTATGGCGGGCAGGAAAACACGCAGGAGAAGCTTGCAACTGCCTCTGTGGAGCTTCAGCAGATGGGCTTTGCGCTGCAGGAGCTGGCACTGTATCTCGACACGCACGCGGAGGACACCGAGGCCGCGCAGCTTTTTAACCAGTACGTCGAGCTCTACCAGCAGGCCATCGAGCAGTACCAGCAGGGAAACGGACCACTCACGCTCATGGACGCGGCGGCAAACGGAACGTACGACTGGCTCGCAGGACCCTGGCCCTGGGAATACAGAAAGGAGCGGTAAGAGAACATGTTTGTCTATGAAAAGAAGCTTCAGTACCCGGTACGGATCCAGAACGTCAACCCGCAATTGGCAGCAATTGTAATTTCGCAATACGGCGGTCCCGATGGGGAATTAGGGGCGTCCCTCCGCTACCTCAGCCAGCGCTACTCCATGCCCTACGACGCGCTCAAGGGCCTGCTGACGGATATTGGTACCGAAGAGCTGGGACACCTCGAGATGGTGGGTTCGATCGTCCATCAGCTGACGAGGACGCTCACGGAGGAGCAGATGAAGGAGCAGGGCTTCGCGCCGTACTTTGTCGACCACACGGCAGGCGTCTACCCGCAGGCCGCGTCCGGTACGCCGTGGTCGGCGGCGACAATGGCCGTGACGGGAGACCCAATGGCAGACCTGGTAGAGGATATGGCGGCAGATGCTACGACCATGTAAACACAACCAAAGCCTGAAAGCATTGAAAACACTAGCTTTTTTGATGGCACAAGGTTTTTCATGCTGCGATGGCGTAAAGACAACATCATAAAAAATGGGACAAGCTGCTTCAAAAATAAGCATAGAAACGCACGATTTGAAAAATCAAATCGCGCGTTTCTGCGCTTATTGTGGCAGGAAACATGGCAAAGGGGGCAGAGTATGGCGCAAGTTTTTGTATCAGATTATTTCTACGGCGACGAATCAAAGGAGTTCAGCTACTTCCGTATCCCCCGCCTGCTG
Source organism: Oscillospiraceae bacterium (assembly GCA_916988195.3). Taxonomy (GTDB): domain Bacteria; phylum Bacillota; class Clostridia; order Oscillospirales; family Oscillospiraceae; genus CAG-170. Next base: position 40,210 of record CAKASQ030000004.1, on the reverse strand, counting down.
ATTACGCATCAACGGTTCAAAAACATCTCTGTCGAAGCGAAGCTACTGTACGGACTGCTGCTTGACCGCATGGGGTTATCCGAAGAACACGGCTGGTACGACGAGGACGGGCGTGTGTTCATTTACTATACGGTTGAAGAAATTGCCGACGATCTCTGCTGCGGGCGTGACAAGGCAATGAAGCTGCTTGCCGAGCTGGACAAGACTAAGGGCGCAGGTCTGATCGAGCGCGTCCGTCAGGGACAGGGCAAGCCGACGAAGATATACGTCAAGCGCTTTACGACGCGCGAGGTTCCTCCCAAAAAGGAAGAAATTCCTGCGCCCATTTCAGAAGTCGAAATTCTCGACGTCCAGAAGTCGGAAATCCCGACTTCAAGAGGTCGCAAACCTCGACTTCAAGAAGTCGGAATTTCCGACCCAAGTTATCTTGATAATAATTATCCTGAGTTTAGTTATCCTGATCCATCTATCTCTCCTGCGAAACCGCCGGGAAATGGGGGACGATTGATCGAGCGATGGAACCTGAAAGAGAGCGTCAAAAAGCAAATCGAGTATGACGCGCTCTGTACGCAGTATGCCGCCGAAGATGTGGACGCGCTGGTGGAGCTGATCGCAGAAATGCAGAGCAGTACCACCGCTGCTATCCGTCTGGGAAAAGGCCAAATCCCCATCGAAATCATCAAGGAGCGGTTCCGCCAGCTGAACCAGATGCACGTCGCCTACGTTCTGGATAGCCTGCGGACAACCACGACACAAATCAATAACATCAAAGCCTATCTTCTGACCGCGCTCTACAACGCGCCGACGACGATGGGCTTTTTCTATGCCGCCCAGGTGCGGCATGACTTCGGCAGAAAATAAGTCTTACGGTAGAAATGAATCTCACGGTGAGACGTATTTTTTGATATAAAAAATCATTTGGAGGTAACACATGGCAGAAGAAAAAGCCCGCGACCCCACAAAGCAGGAAAGGAAACCGGTCAACATTCCGCTTTCTAAAATCCATGACTTGCCCGGCAGCGTCTTCGCACCGCCGAGCCAAAAAAGTCTCGAAGCGTTGACAAGCAGCATCGTCCTAAAAGGCGTACAGGAGCCGGTTATCCTGCGCCAGCGCGAGGACGGAGAGTATCAGATCGTCTCCGGCAATCGCCGCCGCAAAGCAAGCGAATTTGCAAAGAAAACGGAAATTCCCGCTTTTATCTACGACATGACCGAGAAAGAAGCAAAAGACTTCCGTTTCCGGAACAAAGGCGAAGGCACACCGCCCGGAAAGCTGCTGCCTGAGAGTGAAATCGGCAAAAAGCGCGACACGACCGAAAAGGCACCGGATAAAGCGGCAGACGGCAAAAAGCCAGACGTGCCGCTGAAATCTCCCGAGAAGCCAGCCGAGGTAAAACCTGCGCCAGCACCGGGACCGAAGAAACCGGAGGAAAAGCCGAAAGCGGCTCCATCTCCGGAAAAGGCAGATGCAGACGGAAAAAAACCGGACACACCGCCGAAGCAGCCTGAGAAGCCAGCTGGGGCTAAAATCGCGCCAGCACCGGAACCAAAGAAACCGGAAGAAAAGCCAAAAACGGCTCCATCTCCGGAAAAGGCAGATGCAGCCGGTAAAAAACCAGACGCACCACCAAAGCCGCCTGAGAAGCCGACCGAGGTAAAACCCGCGCCAGCGGCAGAGCCAAAGAAAGCGGAAGAAAAGCCGAAAGCGGCTCCGTCTCCGGAAAAAGCAGATGCAGACGGAAAAAAACCGGACGCACCGCCGAAGCAGCCTGAGAAGCCAGCTGGGGCTAAAATCGCGCCAGCAGCGGAACCAAAGAAACCGGAGGAAAAGCCGAAAACGGCTCCATCTCCGGAAAAGGCAGATGCAGACGCAAAGAAACCAGATACACCACCGAAGCAGCCAGAAAAGCCGACCGAGGTAAAGCCTGTACCGGCATCGGAGCCGAAGAAACCGGAGGAAAAGCCGAAAACGGCTCCATCTCCGGAAAAGGCAGATGTAGACGCAAAGAAACCAGATACACCACCGAAACAGCCCGAAAAGCCCGCTGCGGTCAAACCCGCACCGGCGTTCATGCCCGGTCCTGCCGCGCTGGGTCCCTCCGGAACGAAAATCACAAAGATTTTCGACGAGCGGCTCATGCCCCCGGACGAAAAGGCAATGAAAGATTTGCCCGTTCCGAAGGACGGCGAATCCTACTTCATTACGCTTCATCCTGCGTATCTGGAAAAATCCGAGTTCAACACCGTTTCCGTCGATGTGACCAGCGACGATTACAAGGAGCTGAAAAAGTCTATCGAGCTGAACGGCGTAAAAGACCCGGTATTGACGCGCCTGAATCCCAAAGGCGGTTTGGAAATCCTCTCCGGACAGCGGCGGCACATGATCGCGCGGGAACTGAATTACCCGGTTCCTGCCATCATCCAGAAAATCGACGACAATGACGCCATGATTCTCGTCGCGGACAGCAACCTGCACCGCCCACACATTTCTACCTACGATTTGTCGCGGACATTGCGCAATAAAATGACCGCGATGAAACGCAAGGCAGGCAGAAAAAAGCGCGGTGAGCCCAGCGCGGACGAGCTGAACAGCGACGAAATGCTGGCAAAGGAAATGGGTATCAGCACAAGCAAGCTGAACCGTATCATCCGTCTTTCCGAAGCGTCCAAAGAGGTCTGCGAAGCAGTAGACAGCAATTCGCTGGAGCTGTCCATTGCGTCGGCATTGTCCTTTCTCAAACCCGAGAACCAGACTGCGGTCATTGATTTAATGGGGCTGAACCTCAAGCCAACAGTCAAACGGGTTCAGCGCCTGCGCGACGCAGAAAAAAGCGGCAAGCTGGACGACAAGACGATGCGCGATATTCTGGAGGACAAAGACCTTCAACCGGTCAAGCCGCCTGAACCGCCGAAATCCGAACCACCGAAGCCAGAGCCGACGCAGACAGCGCCGCCGTTTCCGGTTGCATCAATGGTAACGCCGAGTACGCCGACACCGCCCGCGCAGACCGCTAATACGCCGCCTGTCACGCCAACGCCGACACCACCCACGCAGCCCATCAATACACCGCCGGTCACTTCGACAACGACCGCACCGCCTGCGCCCCCGGAGATGAAACCGGTCATTCAGGAGCCGCCGAAGCAGGAGCCTGCGCCGCAGCCGCCTGTTACGCAGGCAGCAGAAAAACCGGATACAGCACCGGAGTCTGCCAGCAATGTTATTCCGCTCAACGCAGACGAAAAGAAGCAAGACGAGCCAAAAACGGCAGCGGACGAAGAACCGATTGAACACAATTCTCAACGCGACAATATGTACGCGACGAAAGTTACACTGGGCGGCGACCGGCTGCGCAGATATTTTCCGGATGTTACCATGACGCCGATGCAAATTGTAGAAAGCATCTATTCTGCGCTGGAGGATCGCCGCCAGCGCGAAGCACGGGCGAAGCAGAAAACGGAAATTCTGCACCCGAGCAAGCCGGTCCCCACACGTTAATATGCACCACCGCAAGCTATTGCACCGTCTGGTGGTGCCGCCCTGACAAATTTATTTTAGGAGGATTCTCTATGAATTACCATCCCAAGCACACGTCCAACTCGCGCACGCCCGTCTGGATCGGCGCTGGCGTTCTCGTCGCCGTCGCCATCGGCGCGATCATTTTCATCACCATTACGCTCCGCACCCCTATGACAAAGGAAGAAGCCCGCGCCAAAGCCGGAATTGTTTATGATTCGTCTGCTACTGAGGGCGGCTGGGACAACCTTTCGCCAGAGGAAATCGAAGCGCGGTTAAATGAGAAAGTAGCCGAGGGCATGATAAACATTTCTGCCAACACCGCGCCGATCTTTGAGGACGGTTCTTCGGAGGGAAACTTGATGCTGGTCAATGAAAGCATCAATAACTATCCGCAAAAGGTTCAGATCGTCCGCAATGACACCGGCGAACAGATTTATGAATCTGGCGCTATCGCCGTTGGCAGCAAAATTGAACGCGCCAAGTTGGACGTGGTTCTTCCTGCCGGTACATATGAGTGTACCGCATATTTTCACAATCTCGACCCCGAAACCGGCGATATTATCGGCACAGCCGGGGCTATTATCACAATCACCATCAAAAACTAATTTTCAAAACAAAAGGAGTAATTTACAATGAAAAACTTTAAGAAGATCATTTCCCTCGTTCTCGCAATTTGTATGCTCGCATCCCTCGCCATTTCCGCTTCCGCTGCCAACACCGTTGACGCTTCGGGAGGCACCGGCACATCCAGTGTCACGCTCTCGTCCACTGCTGACGGCAGCATCGGCGGCGACCCCGCAGCTACCAAAATGAGCGTCACTGTTCCGACCGTGCTGCCCATCGCCGTCGGCACCGACGGCACCGTTTCCACCGCCACCGATGCGAAGATCGTCAACAATTCGTTCGGCGCTGTCAAGGTCAATTCCGTGAGCATCGAAGCCGCACAGGGATGGTCGCTGGCTGCGTTCGGTGACAAGGCCACCCTCGCGCATGAGAAAGTCAACTCCAACAAGTTCGGTTTCCAGCTTTCCGTTGGTGACGGCGTCGCTGCGGCAACGGACAACAAGGATGCCAGCAAGCAGACGCTTCTGGACAGCGCCGTGGAAGGCTGCTACATGTCCGGCGTGGGCGACACCTCCGCAAACTCCATTGGCATTGCCTATGACGCCATTGTGACTCCGGTTTCCGAAGCTGTGACCAACACCGCCATCGCAAGCGTCCTGTTCATTATTGCTTGGGATGCAGTCTAATCCACTCGCCTGCTATCAGGGGAACGCCAAAAGCGTTCCCCTGTCCAGATTGAAGGAGGTATTCAAGTGAAAAAGAAACGAATCCTCGCAATGATTCTCGCCGTCGTGTCGTGCCTGTCACTGGCGGTGGGGGCATCGGCGGCAAATACGACTACCCGCAAGGCTACGGATTTTAAGGATTATGACCGTACCGCATGGTACGCCGAAGCCGTATCCGCTGCCGTGGACAACGGTTTGCTGTACGGCAAGAGCTCGACCGTCATCGACCCCAATGGTGATATGACCCGCGCGGAGATGGCAGCAATCATCAACCGCTCATTCGGGTGCTATAAGGCGGCAGATATTTCGCAGTATAAGGACGTATCCAAGAGCAAGTGGTATTACAAGGACGTGGCGCTTGCCGTCCAGATGGGTACTTACAACGGGCGCAGCAGCTCAACAATGGCCCCGGATGCGCCGATTTCGCGGCAAGAAGCCATGACGGTCGTTGCACGCGCACTGGAGCTGGACTACGATTCGTATTCCAAAACAGACCTGTCTGCATTTTCTGACCGCAGCGAGATTTCCAACTGGGCGCTGCCCTATGTGCGTGCGATGGTCGGTGCAGACTACATTCACGGCCGCGGCAAAGTCCTTGCTCCGCTGGACAATATCACACGCGCCGAGTTTGCCCAGATTTTTTACAACATTATCGGCACTTACATTGTGTCCAAGGGAACCTACGACAAAGACATCAAGGGCAGCGTATTGATCCGCACCGACGATGTAGAGCTGAAAAACCTGACCGTAGACGGCGATCTCATCATCGGCTGCGGTGCGGCAGACGGTAAAATCACGCTCGATAACGTGACCGTCAAAGGTCGGCTACTCGTCTGGGGCGGCGGTACAAAAGCCGTGTACTGCAACGCTGGGACGAATATGCCCGCTGTTGTCGTAGCCCGCGTAGACGATGCCGTGAAAGTCATTTATGACAGAGATTCCACCCTTGCGGTCATTGACACGATCAAGGTTCGTATCACCGAACGTGCGAAGCAGCACAAGGAAACGGAAGTCATTTTTTACGACGTTTCCGGACTGCGCGAAGCCCAGAAGCAGCTCAACGCCATTGTCGCGGACAATCAGATTGATATTACTGCTCCTGCTCATCTATATGCTCTTGTCGGAGAATCCAGTGTAAAAGCTAAGTTTACCAACAACAGCAAGAACGATACCTATAAGGTAGAAATTCGCCGCAACAAAGACAATGCGCTCATTGCCGACGCTTTTGAGCTGGCTGCGGGCAAGAGCATTTCTACACTTACACTTCTCGAAGCGCCGGAGTTTGGCAACGTGGATTGCACGGTCACGATCACAGCATTCCGCGACGGCAAGCAGATCGGTTCCGTACAGACGGAGTTGACGCTCCATACCGCATACCTCTGGGCGAAGGAGGTGCTGTGATGGATAAGAAGAAACTTATCACTTTTCTGTTAGCACTGACAATGATTCTGTCACTGAGCGTGGGCGTATCAGCGGCTGAGACAACCGAAGCAAAGGTTCCCGTCACGTTAACCGTCGTAAATACTGTGTCGCCGATCTCATGCACGGTTCCCGCCGCGTTGCCTGTCTCGTTGGTAGATGGCTACGTCGTTTGTGCAAATAACGCCGCTATCACAAATACTGGGAAGACCGGCGCAATCCGCGTGACCAAGGTGGATGTTAAGGCGGGAACGTTTGAGATTGGCAATTTTGACGATTTTACGGCAAGCAAGAACAGCATCGCACTTAGCATCAATGGTTGTAGCACGAAAGGCGCGGGCAGTCTGACACTTGTCGACGGCGCGTTCCCAGCGATTAGTGCAGAAAAGTCGCTGGCAATTCGCTACAAGGCAAAGGTTTCCGCGAGTGAAGCCGTCACGAACATCAACGCCGCGACCGTGATCTTCACGATTGCCGCTGTAAACGAAAAGGAGGCTGCATAATGAAGAATTTCAAAAAATTCACCGCATTTGTGCTGGCTCTTTGTATGCTGTTTTCACTGAGCATTTCCGCGTTTGCTGCGGAGAAAACGCCCACCGGCTATTTGACGTGGACGTTGGACGACAGCGGCACCCTTTCTATCTCCGGCAACGGCAGAATTGCCGCATTCACAAGCGCGGAAGATCAGCCGTGGCATGAAATGCGGGAAAACATCACAAGCGTAAAATTTGATCCCGGCGCGCACATGATCGTGCCGGATGTCACATTTTGGTTTTCAGGTTGCACAAACCTGAAATCTTGCGTTCTGCCCTCGTTTGCAAACCTTGGCGCGGATGCGTTCAAGGATTGCGCAAATCTGAACCAGTTGCAGCTGCACTACAACGACGAGAGTTTTTACATCTCGGACACTGCATTTTCGGGCGTAGATATGTCTGCGCTCGAAATCGTAACCTGCGATGAGGTCACGATGGGCATTCTTGACGCAAAAGGCATCACCTTTGTCGCGGCATACCCCGTTCTTATGATTTCCTCCGGCGCTTGCGGCGTTTCCGGTTGTAACTGCTCTTCGTGCAGCTTCACCTACGATTATGAGCAGAAGGACGAATCCAAGCATTACGTCTGGGAGTGCTGTACGAATTGCAGCGCAAACGAGTATGCGTATCGCCACACGCAATCCCATAGTTTCAATTCCAGAGGTGTCTGCACAAAGTGCGGCTACGAAGAAGATACGTCCTGCCAGCACAACAATACCTATACGTCGTGGGATGGATGTGATTGGGAAGAAATCTGCCAAGACTGCGGCGAAGTCGTTGATTGGGGCACGTCCCACGGCTCGTATTCCTATGGTGATTGGGAATATTACTCGACCAGCCAGCATCGCCGGTATGGCACTTGCGATGATTGCGGAGGTGGCGGCAAGTATCAGTACGGTCGCCATAGCACAAGCACGCAGTATTATGAGTACGACGATACGAAGCACTCCGTGGAAAAGCATTGCAGCATCTGTAATTCTGACGTCGGCTCCAGCACCACGCAAAGCCATTCCCTGAAATACGGAAGTTGGGAAAATGACTCAGATACCCAACACCGCAGAAGCGCATCATGCAGTCTTTGCGGGTATTCCGGTTATACCTACGCCAACCACAGCTTCAAATATGGGACGTGGTCAAATTACAGTGATAGCCAGCACAGACGCACGAGAAGCTGCGCGACCTGTTCCACCAGCGACTATGAGTACGCTGGCCATTCTTTTACTTACGGCAAGTGGTCAAGCGTAAGCGATACCCAGCACAAGCGCACAAAGACCTGTTCCGTCTGCAAGGCAAGTGGCGAAGAATACGCCGACCATGTAGATTCCAACGGTGACGGCAAATGCGACGATTGCGGCGCGACCGTCTCTTTGACCGTTACATGGGACGCAGGTAGCAACGGTGGTTTGATCGACGGCAAAGAGACATACAGCGAAACCGTCCAGCCGAACAGCAAGCCGACGACGCCGGGCAATGTGCCGATCAAGACCGGCTACACGTTTAAGGGATGGTTCACATCTAAGAGCGGCGGCAGCCTTTACAGCACCGTCACGATTACTGCCAGCACGACGTTTTACGCGCAGTACACCGCAAACACCTATGACATTACATGGGACATGGGAAACGGCGAGAGCGAAACGACGCAGCAAACCTACGACAAAAAGCTGGTTTTGCCGACGGAACCGACGCGCAAAAACGCAGAGTTTTTAGGTTGGTTCACCGAGGCGACCGGTGGTTCGGAGGTTGCGGAAGATACCATTTTCAAGGAAACTTCCGCAACGACATATTACGCACACTGGGAAATTACAGAGGTGTTTTCGGTAACAGTTCCGGTCACTTTGCCGCTCGTCGTTGATGAAAACGGCAAAGTCTACACCGGCAGTGCCGAGATCATCAACGGCTCTACCGGTGCGGTTGTCGTGTCCTCAGTCGAGATCTTTGCCAAAAACGGCTGGACGCTTGTTCCGTTCACAACGGATATGGCGCATGAGCCGGTAGACAGCCAGCAGCTCGGCTTCAAGATCAACAATGTCCAGACTACCAAAGAAAACGGGTTTGAGACGTTTCCTTTGACGCAGCCGTGGCAGATTGCGGAAAACAGCAGCCTGCCCATTGATTACGACGCCGTTGTGTCGGCAGTCTCGCAGCCGGTCACGGAACAGGACGTTTTAAGTGTCGTGTTCGTGCTGGAATGGGCAAAGGAGCAACCGTATGGCTGATGAACAAAACGCCGTAGAGCAAATGACCGTGCTTGTCGTCGAGCCGGGCTATGCGCCATACGAAAAGACGATTCCGCATGAGCTTCATGCCATGCAGGAGATCGTCGGCGGCCTGATTACTGCTATTTATCCATACGAGGAACCGGTCGGCATTGTTGCAAACGATGAAGGACTTCTTTTGGATATGGATTTCAACCGTAGTGTCGAGGGCGGCTATGGTGGTCTGGTGGGTCCTTTTTTCGTGTGCGGTTTGACGGAGGACAGCTTTTGTTCGCTCCCTCCCGACCAGATGGAACGCTTTAAGAAGAAATTTCATAAGGCTGAGATTCTGGTAGGCTTTCGCGGCGACGAACCGGTCACGCTGAAGGTCGAACCGAAGCAGAAAAACGCGACGCCCGAAAAGCAGCATAAGCCGCCGTCACAGGAGCGTTGACGATGGGATTTGAACTGACCGGCACAACGCCAGATGAACGGCTAAAGGAACTGACTGAAAAGCTGGAACAGGGCGTGAGCGAAATTTTTACCAGTGGGCGCTATGCGGAGTATCTGTCTGCCATGTCCAAATTCCACACATACAGTTTTGGCAACGTTATGCTCATCCTCATGCAAAACCCGGCTGCATCCCATGTGGCCGGGTTTCACACATGGAAGAAGGATTTTGGACGCAACGTAAAGGCACATGAAAGCGGTCTGAAAATTCTCGCTCCGTGCCCGTATCGACGCTTCATTGAACAAGATTGTTTAGACGCGAATGGAAAACCGCTTTTGGACGCGGCTGGCAAGCCACTTCGGGAGCGGACGCTGGTGCAGCTTATGAGATTCCGGATTGTCACCGTATTTGACATTTCACAGACCGAGGGCAAAGAACTTCCCAGCATCGGCGTATCGGAACTGAGCGGCGATATTGCGCATTTTAAGGAACTGGCGGACGCGATCACGAGCGTTTCGCCGGTTCCTATTTTGTATGAAGCGCCGCATGGCGCGGCAAAAGGCTGCTTTAACCAGGTCACAGAAGAAATTTTGGTACGCCCTGGCATGAGCCAGAAACAGACGGTCAAAACCATGTTGCATGAAATCAGCCACGCCACACTCCACCGGCGCAAGAAAAACGAACCGCCGTCCAAAGATCAGCATACGCGCGAAGTAGAAGCCGAAAGTGTAGCCTATGTGGTCTGCCAGCATTTCGGCATCGATACGTCGGACTATTCTTTTGGTTATGTCGCCGGTTGGAGCAAAGGTAAAGAACTGGATGAATTGACATCGTCGCTGGATACCATACGCACATGCGCCGCCGGTCTGATCGACGCCATTGAACAGAAATGTCCGTCGCTGCAAATTCCAAAGGAACGCGCTGTGCCCGCCACGATGGAGCGGTAGAAGGAGGTGCATGACATATCCCCGCTTATACCCGGCAAGACCTGTGCATCATGCAGATGTGGCCTTTGGAGCGGAAAATTCTCGTCACACAGGCGAAAATTCTGGAATGGTATCATCATTACAGCGGCAAGGTCGCCGTTTCCTTTTCGGGCGGCAAGGATTCAACCGTACTTCTTGATCTGGTGCGGCGAGCCTTTCCGGACATTCCCGCCGTGTTTGTAGATACTGGACTGGAATACCCTGAAATCCGCGAGTTTGTCCGCACAATTCCAAACGTGACGTGGCTGCGACCGGAAATGCCGTTTTCTAAGGTTCTGACAACCTACGGATACCCCATCATATCTAAAGACGTTGCCAAACGCATCTATTATGCACGGCAAGGCAGCCCGTGGGCAATCCGACACCTGAACGGCTTGAACGCAGACGGCACACCCTCAAAATTCAATGAACGATATATGAAATGGCGCGTCCTGTTGGATGCGCCATTTCTCATTTCAGATAAATGCTGTTCAGTGATGAAAGAACGTCCCTTGCATCAATACGCCAGAGAAAACAAACGATACATGATTGTCGGAACAATGGCAAGCGAGAGCGTCCGCCGTCAAAGCTCATATCTCAAAACCGGCTGCAATGCGTATAACAAGCGTGACCCCACTTCTCAGCCGATGTCGCTCTGGACGGAGCAGGATGTTTTGGCCTACCTCAAAATGACGGGCATCCCGTATGCGTCTGTCTATGGTGAGATCGTAGAGAAAAACGGCAGACTGACAACGACCGGCGTAAAACGCAGCGGTTGTATGTTCTGTATGTTTGGTATCCAGCTGGAAAGCGAGCCCAACCGCTTTCAGCGCATGGAGGTCACGCATCCAAAGCAGTATGATTTTTGTGTCCAGAAGCTCGGCTGCGGCGAGGTGCTGGATTATCTGAACATCCCATATACCGCAAAGGAGAAACAGCCAAGCATGGAAAATGAAAAAGACTATCAACCGGACCTCCTCAAGTTCTTAGAAAAGGTCGTTCAGCGAAATACGATTGCCTATGCGGAAGACTTTGATGTTGACAAAGAAATCCTTTTGAACAGCGCAGAGGAATCCAGTTTGGAGCATCGTTCTTTCCTCTGGATGAGCCGTCCGTATGGAACATGGTGCGTTCCGGAGCGAGAAACGTTTCTACGAGACAGCCGCGCTTATAAAACGTGGACGTTTTATGCAGACCAGCCAAACGGCATCAAGGCGTACCGCATTGTGGTAGATGGCGTTCGAGATGGCAAACTCGCAGGCAAGATCGTTCCGGTCAATTACGCAAGGCAGGTGCAGCGTGTAGTCAAATCTGCGCTGCCTATCGCAAAGGTACAGTACCGTGACCGTGATGATTATTTCTGCGAAAGCAGCTATGAAACCTTCATTCACGATGTAAGCAGAACCGAAGAAAAGATACACGACATTCGCTATGTACCGAAAAGCGAAGCGGAGCTGCAAAGTCTTTTGATGCTGGAGCATCAGCTGGAACAGCAGGATAAACGCCCGAAGCGGACAAAATCTGTTACAAAGCAGCCAGACACCCGCTGACACCGCCTGCGGTGCCAGCGGATAGCAAGTATGTCATTTGTTTAACACAAATGACCCTTGTTAGGGGTGTTCCCCTAAGACCCCCGCGTTTTGCGTCTCACCGTGAGACGCATTTTTTATACGGTGCAGATCACGAAATACGTCTCACGGTGAGACGTATTTCCATTCAAAACGAAAAACACGGAAGAAGGTGCTTCAACGAATCAGAAAGAGTACAAGTATTATTCCTGCAATCGCCCCGTGGATATCGGCACTTATCCGCGCCCCGCAGAGAATCCACCGTTGTCCATTTCTAATTATGAATCGTATTGTGCCGTGGAAAATGGTGCATTTCTGGCATGGGGTGAGCTGATCTACGCAAAGCCGCTGACCGCAAAGGAGCAGCTTGCCTATGAGCTTCGCCCCGCGCGGCTAAATCCGGATGTGCAGAAGGAAATGGACGCGCAGGCGCAAGTCGTGGGAAAATGGGAAGATGCAAGGCACGTTCCGGAAACAAAACGTTTGACGTGGTTCTATCCGGATTTTGGGAGCTACGTTCCAAAAGAATTTGTGACACCGGAGCAGCTTTCGTCTATGCGCAGCATAGTAGAACGGCTGCAAGCAGCTAAAGCCCGAAAAGGGCAGGCACACAACATCATGCAGGCTTCTGCAAAAAAGAACCGTGCCAAAGAGCGTTAAATCGTACTGATATAATGCGCAAATGCGTCTCACCGTGAGACGCATTTTTCATATAGCGCAGATTGTGAAATACGTCTCACGGTGAGACGTATTTCAAATAGACAGGAGGGATTTTTTGCGCAGTCGATCACATTTCACAGGCGTCTGGCTGAGTGACACGGAATATCGGCAGCTTATGCAGCTTTGCAAGAGCAGCGGTCTGTCCGCCAGCGCCATGATCCGCAAATGTATTCTGGGCGAAACCGTCAAGCCGCGCCCGCCGGACTGCTATGTAGAGCTTTTGCGTGTGCTGTCTGGCATCGGCACGAATATCAATCAGCTTGCGCACTGGGCAAACGGCAAGGGCTACGTCACACAGGCGCAAATCCATGACGCCGCACGCTTTGCGCGTGAAGCATGGGAGCTGGTGCGGGAGTCGATATAATGGCATACGATAAAATTATCGTCATTCATTCCCGGCTGGATCGCTGCCTGGATTACGTTCAAAACGACGGGAAAACGGATTTAGGGAACGCCGTAGATTACATCTGCAATCCCGTCAAAGCTGGATTCCAAACCGCAATCAACTGTACGCTGGACAACGCATTTTTGCAGATGCAGGCGACAAAGCAGCGGTGGGACAAATATGGTGGGATTCTCGGGTATCACATCGTCCATTCCTACGCGCCGGGCGAGGTCACACCGGAACAGGCGCACGAAGCAGGCGTGGAATTTGCGCAGCGGCTGTTGGGCGACAAATACGAAGCCGTTGTCTGTACGCACACCGACCGCGACCACCTGCATTGCCACATTGTTTTCAACTCCGTTTCTTTTCTGGACGGCAGAAAGTACCGCAGCGACTTCAAGAGCTATTTCCATGATTTGCGCGACACATCAAACGCCGTAAGCCGGGAATATGGCATTTCTGTCATAGATTCCGATGGAAAAGGCAAGCATTATTCTGAGTGGAACGCTGAGCGAAGCGGCAAAACAACCGTCCGTGACCTCATCCGTCGTGACATTGACGCGGCGCTGGCTGGGAGCCTGACCTATGATACGTTTTTGGAAACGTTGCGGCGGCAGGGCTATTCTGTCAAGCGCGGCCCAAATGTCAAGCATACCGCCGTCCGTCCACCGGGCGGGCAGCGGTTCGTCCGCGTGGAAAGTCTTGGCCTTGGCTATACGGAAGCAGAGCTGATGCAACGCTTGAACGAGCAGCGGCACGAACCGGAACCGACAGCGCCAGTTTTTTCAGCACAAAAGCGCTATACCATTCGCCGCCGTCCGCGCCGCTATCCGCCCGTCAAGCGCGGCAGCTTCCGGGCGCTGTATCTCTATTATCTGTATCTGCTGTCCCCGCGTAAGAAACGTCCGCAAAAGGTTCCGTTTGAAACGCGAGCCGAAATCAGACGCGCGAAGCAGTACCGACAGCAATTCTTCCTGTTGCAAAAGTATCACATAGATACAAAACCGGAGCTGGATATGCTGTCCGATGCGCTGTCAAACGAGATGCAGATTTTAGTGGATCAACGCAAGGAATTATACGCATTGCGGCGGGAGCAGCCGTCTGAGCAGCTTGACGCGGACATCGACGCACTGACCGCGCAGCTCCGTCCCTTACGCCGGGAACTGCGGTTGTGCGGCAAAATCGCGGAATATGCACCGCGGATGTTAAAGCAGGTACAGGAAAGTAATTTACCACCAACGGAAAATCATGCGCCAGATAAGGCGCGGGAAAGGAGGCACAGCCTATGGAGGTAAGCGGCGAAGCTGCTGATCTCGTCATGAAAGAGGGCGTTCAAATCTCAGAAGAAGCGATCAAGCTGCTGGCACGAGGCGCGAAGAATCTTGCGGCACTTCTGTATGCGCTGGCAAAGGACCAGAAAAAGCTATACGGCATGGTTGGGATGAACCGGCTTTTGAGCGAACAGCGTCCTATTGAGGTTTTACCTTTGCGCACGGAGGATTTTGATGATTTCAAACAGCGGGCTAAAAAGGTCGGCTTGTTGTTCTCTGCTATCGTGGACAAGAAAAGCGATGCACCGTACATCGAAATTCTGACCAACATCGATCATCTGTCACAGGCAAACTACATCTTAGAACAGATGGGATACCAGCCGAAACAGTTGGAGGACACGCAACCAAAAAAAGAGCAGACCCCTGCCCGACCAGAACCATCCTTGCAAAAGCAAAGGAGTGGCTTGACGCAGGGGACGACTTCGATCAGTAGTGAAGAAAAACAACCCGTTCGCGGTCGGCTGGCAGCATTGCGTGCCGCCGCAGACAGAACACGACCGGAACCCCAGCGCGAGCTGGAGCATATCAGATAGGAGTGAGTATTATCGCAAACTTAGGAAATATCATTAACGAAAAGAACCAGAGTTCGGAGCTTTGGCAGGCGCAGCGGCAGGCAGACCGCGAGAACACAAACGCCATGCAGGACGCAGGCGTGATGCAAATTACCAGCGACCCGGAAACGTATCTGCGCTACCTGAACTGCCAAGCAGACAATCCGAGCTATAGCGCAGGAAACGTCGCGCTCGTCATGGTGCAAGATCAGAAAGCCACCATCTTTGGAACGAAAGAGCGCTGGAAAAGCCTGAATCGCGGTGTAAGCCCCGCAGAAGAAAAGAACGGCGTAAAAATTTATACCCGATCTTCCTTTGGCAAGGGCTATGTGCTGACCGACGTGTACGATGTGCGGCAGACCAGCGGACGCGATCTGAAGCACACGGCATTGCAGCCCGACAGTAAAGAAATGGACGAAGCGCTCAAGGCACTTCTCAATTATTGTGTTGTACCGCTGGTAAGCGATGAAAGTATCCCCATGCCCGCATTTTACGATTCTGAGCAGATGAAACTGGCAATCAATCCGAAATACCCGGACGCAGAAGCCTTTGCGGGCATCGCCACCGAAATTGCGCACACGCGGTTTCATGGCAAGGGTTACAACCAGAACTATTCACGGGAGGATTACGAGCTGGACGCGCAGAGCGTCGGTTACATGATTTGCCGGCGCTTTGGCGTTCCGTGCGAAGCACCCGACGTAAGTAATCTATCCGCGCTCTATGACGGCTTTGATGCGATGGACAGAAGAGGTGCGCTCGGGCAGATACAGGATCTAGCGCAGAAGATCGGCGGCAGCATTGAACGAGCAATTACGCCGCAGGTCCGGTCACGAAATATGAACCGCAGCGCACGGTGAAGAGGTTTGCTCCCCTCCGGGGGAATATCTTCCGCTGGCTGTCTGCAGTCAAGGTCGGTCGATGCTTGCGCATCGACCGCAGAGCCAGCCAGTGTGCGCACTGGCTGGACCTTGACAGCAGCCACCCATCGGAAGTGTGGCAGCCAAGGGGAGCAAACCAGAGAAGCCCGCTTGCGCGGGCTTCTCGATCATGGGGAGACGCGCGCCCGACCGGAAATGCGTCTCACCGTGAGATTTATTTTATGGAAAATGGAGGTATTGAACGTCTATGAAAAAACTGCTTTTTATCATTCCATCGGTTCTGCTGCTGTTGGCGACTGGCACGCTCGTTCTCTGTAAGCATCACGCCGAGCGGACCGGTCTTGCCTGCATGGATATTGACCTGTGACACATAAGAAAAAATCATTCCGCAGCGCCGCCCCAGTGTGGGCGGCGTTTACTGTACCTATCGTCTGGTTGGCTGTGCTGATGGCAGGCTGTTATGAACCGGGCATGACGATCTTTACGTTGATGGATGTCTTTTCAGCTGCGACGAAGAATCCGTTTTCTTTGCACTGGACGCCATACACGATGAAATTTATCGGTATCTTTCTGCTGTTCTACGGCGGCGCGATCCTGTTCTACTACACCGGACAGAAAAACACCCGCCCCGGTGAAGAACATGGTTCCGCGTCGTGGGGCAGTGTCCGGGAACTGGACAAGAAGTACCGCGACAAGGATGCAGGTAAAAACGTCATCCTGACGCAGCATTTGCAGATGAGTATGAATGGTAAGCTGCATCGCAGAAATCTGTTGCAGATCATCGTCGGCGGCTCCGGCAGCGGCAAGACACGGTTTCTTGCAAAGCCGAATCTCATGCTTGCAAATGCCAGCTTTATCGTGACTGACCCAAAGGGAGAAATGCTCCGTGCCGTCGGGAATCTGTTTCTGGAAGAGGGGTATGTGATGCGCGTGTTTGACCTGATCGACCCGTCAAAATCGGATTGCTACAACCCCTTTCGTTACATTCGCAAGGATGCGGATGTGTTCAAGTTGATTGATAATTTTATCAAGAACACTACGCCGAAAGGCGCAAAAGCAAACGATCCGTTCTGGGAGAAGTCGGAAACGGCGCTTGACGCCGCGCTCATGCTTTACCTGCTCCACGAAGCGCCGCCCGAAGATCAGAACATGGAAACGATTTTGTATATGATCGAAAACGGCGGCGCAAAGGAAGAAGATGACGACTATCAATCGCCGTTGGATTTGCTCTTTGAAGCCTTGGAGGAAGAACAGCCTGACCACATTGCCGTGCGGCAATACCATATTTTCAAGCAAGCCGCGGGTGTTGTATGCTCTAAAAGACTTCTTAATCAAGCAGTTGGGAAGTCTCTTAGAACACACAACCTAAAACCGAAGAAAGGAGCGCAAGTTATGAGAAAAAACGAGAAAATCACAGCTCTGTACGAACGACTGAGCCGTGATGACTTTGGCAAAGATGATGACCAACAGCGTGAGAGCAACTCCATATCCAATCAAAAGGCAATGTTGGAGGAGTTCGCCGCACGGCAGGGCTTTACAAACATTGTCCATTTCACGGACGATGGCATTAGCGGCACCTGCTTTGACCGTCCCGGATTTTTGGCAATGATGAAAGAAGTGGAAGCCGGGAATGTGGAGTATCTGTGTATCAAGGACATGAGCCGCATGGGTCGTGACTATCTGAAAGTCGGTCAGATTATGGAAATCCTGCGTCAGCGTGGCGTTCGCCTTATCGCCATCAATGACGGCGTGGACAGTGCCAGAGGGGACGATGATTTTACCCCTTTCCGCAACATTATGAACGAGTATTACGCCAGAGACACCAGCCGTAAAATCCGTTCCACTTTCCAGTCCAAAGGCAAGTCCGGCAAGCACCTCACAGGCACGGTCATTTACGGCTATCTCTGGAACGAAGCCAGAGACCAATGGTTGGTTGACCCCGAAGCCGCTGATGTGGTCAAGCGCATCTTTGCCATGACGATTGACGGCTACGGTCCGTATCAGATCGCCAGCAAACTGAAATCGGAAAAGGTGCTTATTCCGTCTGCTTACCTTGCCCAACACGGCGAGGGCGTGAACAAAAACAAGACTTTCAAAGATGTGTACGGCTGGGGTTCTTCCACCATCTGCAACATTCTTGAAAAGCGTGAATATCTGGGACACACCATCAATTTCAAGACCCGAAAGCACTTCAAGGACAAGAAAAGCCATTATGTCCCGGAGGACGAATGGACAATTTTCGAGAATACCCATGAGCCTATCATTGACCAGCAGACCTTTGACCTTGTGCAGAAAATCCGTGGGAATGTCAGACGCTACCCGGACGGCTGGGGCGAAGCAGCTCCCCTCACAGGCTTGCTTTATTGTGCCGATTGCGGCGGCAAGATGTATGTCCACCGTACCAACAACGGCAAGCGTATTTCTCAATATACCTGTTCCCAATACAGCAAAGTCCCAGTTGGAAAGCTCTGCACGACACAGCACCGTATCAATGAAGATGTGGTACTGTCCCTTGTCTCTGAAATGCTCAAAGCCATTGCCGAGTATGCGAAGCATGACCGAGCCGAGTTTGTCCGTGTGGTGCAGGAAGCGCAGTCCAGCCAGCAGACAGCAGAGGTTAAGAAACAGCGGATACGCCTTGCCACCGCAAAGCAGAGAGTGTCCGAGCTGGAAGTCCTGCTCTGTAAAATCTATGAGGACAACATTTTAGGAAAGCTGTCCGACAGCAGATACGCCACTCTGGACGCTCAATACGAAAAGGAACAGTCCGAGCTTACCGCCGAAATCTCTACTCTGGAAAAGGCTGTCAAGAGCTATGAGAAGCACGAAAAGGACGCTGATCGTTTTATCGCTCTGATTGACAAGTACGAGAACTTCGACAAGCTGACCATTGCCATGCTCAACGAGTTTATCGAGAAAATCCTTGTGCATGAGCGTGACCGCAAAGGCAGTATACAGACCACACAGGAGGTCGAGATTTACTTCAATTTTGTTGGGCGATTCGTTCCCCCGGCGTTTGGAGAAGTGGAGCTGATCCCGGAAGAATTAGAGGAAATCCGCAAGCGTGAGGAACGCAAGGACAGGCTTCATCAGAACTACTTGAAGCGGAAAGCCAGCGGAGCGCAGAAGCGATACGAGGACAAAATCAAGGGGAGAAAAAAGGCAGAAATCGAAGCCAAGAAAGCCGCCATTCGTGCAGAGGACATTGCAAAGGGAGTGTTCGTTCCCGTCAGCAGTTTACCGCAGAGAGAGCCGATGAAAGGAGTACAAACAGCATGAATATCACTTACACACAGAACGGTGATTATCTTATCCCGAACATCATTATCCGCAAGACAAAGCCCCTCGGACACTACGGCAGACTCCGCAAGGCGTATCTGGAAATGCACCGCCCGATACTGTTCAATGAGCTGGTGCTATCCGATAGGCTCTTTGAGCATTGCGCCGAGATTGACGAAGCGGCACAAAACCGAATGGAGCTGATCGTGCCGCAACTGGCAAAGCAGTACGGCGTGACCGAAAGGTTGAAAGCCGAAAACCAAATGGAATGGGTGCGGCAGATGAACGCTTGCAAGGCACAGGCAGAGGAGATTGTGAAAGTGGAATTGATTTACGATTGAGCGAGGAAGTCCGGGCAGAAAACTGTTCGGACTTTTCTCATATAGTCCAAAGTTGCGGTAGAAATGTTCACAAGTTTTATGGTATAATTTGAATACGAAAAGTGAGCAACAAATCGGAAGCTGAGGAGATAGACTATTGAGAACATATGAGAATAAAGACGAACTTAAAAACGAGATAAATAAAAGCTTTGCAAAATATATTTCAGAATTTAATGATATTCCGGAGCATTTAAAAGATAAGAGAATTGATGAGATCGATCGAACTCCGGCAGAAAATCTTGCTTATCAGGTTGGCTGGACAACTCTTGTTATTAAATGGGAATCAGACGAAAGAAAGGGTATTCCTGTCAAAACTCCTTCGGATAATTTTAAGTGGAATCAGCTTGGCGAATTATATCAATGGTTCACAGATACATATGCTCAGCTGTCACTGCAAGAATTGAAAGACAGATTGAATGAGAATATCAACTCTATTTATGCAATGATTGATTCTCTGAGTGATGAAGAATTATTTAAACCACATATGAGAAAATGGGCTGACGAAGCAACTAAAACAGCTGTCTGGGAAGTATACAAATTCATACATGTTAATACAGTTGCTCCGTTCGGAACCTTTAGAACCAAGATTAGAAAATGGAAAAAGATTGCACTATAACTTCCAGTTTGGCGAACTGATAAAATCCCTTTAGGAACTAAAGGGCGCACTTCTATACTCTCCTATCGGGAGTATCGTGCGTCCTGCGGAGCTTCATTCTCTGTCAGCAGGAAAAAGCTGCATGAGCGAGAATGTTTCGTCACTTCGTTCCGTCAAGGTGGCTACACCCCCTTGCGCCGCTTGTGCGGCTATCCCCTGTGTACTTGCCGTCCGCAAACAGCATAAAATGCTGTTCGCCGCCAGCAAGTCAAAACACAGCGTAAAGTTATGTTGCGGAATTGTAAACTTGAAGTGGTGGTGACTGAAAGCGTTCTCTGCTATAATGAAATCACCAAATCAAAGGAGGATTTCATTATGAAATTATCAGATAAAATTGTCAGGTTGAGAAAGTCCAATGGAATGTCACAGGAAGAGTTAGCTGATAAGTTGGGAGTATCAAGGCAAGCCATTTCCCGTTGGGAAATGGGAACAGCTATGCCAGATGCAACAAACATTCTTCAACTCAGTAGGCTGTTTCAGGTTACAACAGACTACTTGCTAAATGATGAATACCAAAGCGACAATGACCTGCCGAAGGTTAAGGAAGTCAAAACGGACGGCATCCACCAGATCATGATTTTTCTAATCACTCTTGAAGTGATGGTGTTGATAATTCAATTCATGTCCGTAGTTATCCTGCAAAACATTTTCTTTGGTGTCTTGAGTTTTATTCCTTTTATTGCCATGGTTGGAGGCTTTGAATACGCATATCAAAAAAAGGCAAATGAGCAGAATGAGAGAACATTGCAATTCCGCAAGCGGTTTTACAAAGTCTCCGCATGGTTAGGCACATATTTCCCGATTAGACTATTGGTAAGTGCGTTAGTACATTTTTATCCTCGCCCTATCAATTCGCTTGTTTTGGAATGTGTCATCGCCGTCCTCTATCTAATGACTGCTACCCTCATAACATTAGAGATTGAGAAACACCATCTTCCAAAGAATTGATTTTAGAACATAACGAACACCGAAAATCAGACCGTTGACCTGCGCCGTGTGCGCACAAAGTCAGCGGTCTTTTTTTATACCCATTATCAAAAAAGGAGGTCAAGCACAATGACAAAACCGAAAACCCTTGAACAGCTTAGAGCCGAAAAAGAGCGAGCCGAAGCACAGCTTCTTCAGGAACAGCACAAACTCCAAAGATTGGAACAGAGGAAGAAACACTATGAGAAAGGCGAACGCAAGAAACGCACCCACCGCCTTTGCAATCTGGGCGGCACGATTGAGAGCCTTGCCCCGGAGGTCAAAGATCTCACACGCACCGAAATGACAGAGCTGATGGAACACATCTTTTCTCTGTCCGAAGTCCAGCGAGCCGTCCGTCACATGGCGATTACCCACATCAGTCAAGCGAACAGAGAAAAGGAGTTGAAAGCCGATGGCACTATTTCATCTGAGCGTCACGCAGACTAAGCGAAGCGCAGGACAGTCCGCTATTGCTTCTGCCGCCTACCGTGCCGGGGAGCGATTGTATAGCGAGTATTACGGCGAATACAGCGACTACACCCGCAAGGGCGGCGTGATCTGCTCCGACATTCTCCTGCCGTCCCATGCACCGCCAGAATACGCAGACCGCCAGACCCTATGGAACGCCGTGGAAAAAGCCGAGCGTGGAAAGAACGCCCAGCTTGCATACAGCTTTGACATTGCCTTGCAGAATGAATTTTCCCTTGAGGAAAACATCGCTCTTGCAAGGCAATTTTTGTTGGAGAACTTTGTGAGCCGGGGCATGGTGGTTGACTTCGCCGTACACCAGCCAGACCGTGAGGACGGCGGCATACCCAATCCACATTTTCATGTGCTTTGCCCCATTCGTCCCATCGAGCAGAACGGCAAATGGGGACTAAAGCAACGCCGGGTGTACGAACTGGACGAGGACGGCAACCGTATCCGAGACGCAGACGGAAAGTTTGTGTTCAACGCCGTTCCCACTACCGACTGGGGCAGTCCCGAAACGCTGGAACATTGGCGTGAAGCATGGGCGGAGATGTGCAATGCCAAGTTTGCGGAAAAAGGTATTGATGTTCGTATCGACCACCGCAGCTATGAACGGCAAGGCGTGGATTTACTTCCCACTATCCATGAAGGCGCAACCGTCCGGGCAATGGAGAAGAAAGGCATACGCACCGAAAAGGGCGAGTTCAACCGCTGGATCAAGGCAACCAATGCCGTTATCCGGGACATCAAGAAGAAAATCGCTCTCCTGTTCGATTGGATTGCCGAAGCAAAAGCGGAGCTTTCCAAGCCGCAGGCACCAAACCTTGTTTCTCTGCTGAACGCCTATTACACCAGCCGCAACGCCGGGGCATATTCGCAGAAAGGCAAGGTCAGCAACCTAAAGGAGATGAACGAGACTTTCAATTATCTCCGGGCAAACGGCATTTACACTCTTGAAGATTTGGAACACCGTGTCAGCGAACACAGTGCTGCCACAGAGAGCTTGAAGAAAACGCTGGACGAACAGACCGCCCGAATGAAAGCAATTAAGCAGCTCTATGACAGCTCCGCTGCTTTCCAGAGCTTGAAGCCTGTCTATGACGGCTTGCAGAAAATCAAGTTTGAGAAGCCCAGAGCCAAGTACAAGGCAGAGCATGAAGCGGAACTGAAACAGTTCTACGCCGCCAGACGAAAGCTGACCGGGGAGTTCCCGGACGGCAAGGTGGATATGAAAAAGCTGTCCGACGAGTATGACGAGCTGGAACAGGCGCACGAAACCACCTATGGCGAGTTTAAGACCGTCAGAGACGATTTACACCGTCTTTGGAAGGTCAAGTCATGTGTAGATACTGCCGCCCGATTTAACGAGCGTACAGAGGAACAAATGCACCAAAATCGACCCCAAACACGACAGAAAAAGGAGGAACTATCCCGATGAATTACACCCAAGCACAGATTGACCGGGCGAACGCCGTCAGTCTGGAAGATTTTCTCCGCACACAGGGAGAGACACTTATCAAAAGCGGACGGGAATACCGCTGGAAAGAACATGACAGCCTGACCGTCCGGGGAAACAAATGGTTTCGCCACAGCCAGAGCAAGGGCGGCTATCCCATTGATTTTGTCATGGAGTTTTACGGCAAGTCCTTTCCCGAAGCAGTCCAGCTCTTAACCGGCGAAAGCGCCGAGGGACAGAGCGAAGCCAGCACAGCACCGCCCACAGCGTTTCACTTGCCCTTGCACAACAGAACAGCCGACAGAGCAATTCAATATCTTTGCGAAAGCCGAGGTCTCAACAAAACGCTTGTTGAGACTTTTCTTCTTTCCGGGGATATTTACGAGGACGCAAAGCGGCACAATGTTGTGTTTGTCGGCAGAGACCGAAGCGGTACGCCGAGATACGCCCATGTGCGAGGAACGGCAGACCCATTCAGACAGGACATTGCCGGGTCTGACAAGTCCTATCCGTTCCGCTATGAGGGAAACGGCAATCAGCTCTTTGTCTTTGAAGCACCGATAGACCTTTTGTCCTTTATCTGCCTTTACCCGCAGGACTGGCAGACAAGGAGCTACCTTGCCCTGGGCGGCGTTTCAGGCAAAGCCCTTGACCGTTTTCTTTCTGAACGCAAGGACACCCGAAAAGTGTTCCTCTGCCTTGACAGCGACACCGCAGGAAGTGAAGCCTGCACCCGGCTGGCACAGGACATTCCCGGCGAGATCGCCGTCATTCGCCTTGTCCCGGCAAGGAAAGACTGGAACGATGTTCTCCGTCAGCAAGGGGACATTCCCAGCCGCAAATTTATAGCGGAAACAATCACGCTACGAGAGCTGCCCACCGCCCAGCCTGTCCCCATGCTCCGTATGGCAGATGTGGAGCTGACGAGCGTGGATTGGCTATGGTTTCCCTATATCCCCTTTGGAAAGCTGACGATCATACAGGGCAACCCCGGCGAGGGCAAGACCTACTTTGCCATGCGTCTTGCGGCGGCTTGCACCAACCGAAAGCCCTTGCCCGGTATGGAAACCCTTGAGCCGTTCAACATCATCTATCAAACCGCCGAGGACGGTCTGGGCGATACCGTTAAGCCCCGATTGATGGAAGCAGACGCAGACCTCGAAAAAGTGCTTGTCATTGACGATAGAGACACGCCGCTGACCCTTGCCGATGAACGCATAGCAAGGGCAATCCGGGAAAACAACGCAAGGCTTGTTATCATTGACCCGGTACAGGCGTTTCTGGGCGCAGATGTGGACATGAACAGAGCAAACGAGGTGCGCCCGATATTCCGCAGTCTGGGAGACATTGCACAGGCTACCGGGTGCGCTATCGTGCTGATCGGACACCTGAACAAAGCCGCAGGAACGCAAAGCACCTACCGGGGATTGGGGTCTATCGACATTACGGCGGCAGTCCGCAGTCTGCTCTTTATCGGTAAGCTGAAGGACAGCCCCACAACAAGGGTGCTTATCCATGAGAAAAGCTCCCTTGCGCCGCCCGGACAGTCCCTTGCCTTTTCTCTGGGAGACGAGAAAGGCTTTGAATGGATAGGAGCTTATGACATTACCGCTGACGAGCTTCTTGCCGGAACAGACACCGCCAAGACCGAGAGCAAGACCGCACAGGCGCAAATGCTTATTCTGGAACTGCTTGCGGACGGAAAGCGTATGCCGAGTGCAGAGTTGGAAAAGGCAGTCAATGAGCGTGGGATTTCCTCACGCACCATGAGAACGGCAAAGAGCCGTATCGGGGACAGACTTGTGACCGAGAAAGACGGCACAGCATGGGTCTGCTATCTCCGAGACTGACAACAGGAACACGGCAAGCGTGGCAAAGACGGCAAGGTTTTTATAGATACCTTAATGTTGCCGCCTTGCCTTGTTCCCTCATACTGACACCGCCCGATGATGAACAGTTACCGGGCACTTTTTCATTTACAGGAGGATTTTGAATGAACAATACCGCAACCAACACCGCCACTTGCCCGACTGTCAGAAAGCAGATTGGCAAGACCACCTATATCGTCCGTGTCCATTTCAGCGAGACCGCCAAGGAGACGATGGAGGACAAAATCAAGCGTATGCTCCGTGAAGAAGTCCGCAAAATGTGACTTCTTTTTGAATTTGATGAAAAAGTCCTTGACTTTTCGTCTCTGGCAAAACTGCAAAATCGATCTTGGTGAGTGCCGCTGTCCGCCTTGCATCATTCACTTTGCCTGAAATACAACGCATCACCGCCAGCGACGATATGGAGCTTGGTAAGTTGGGCGAACGCAAGCAAGCCATCTTTTGTATCATCCCCGACAGCAACGACGCATCGCTCAATTTCCTTGTCGGTATGCTCTACACGCAAGCGTTTCAGGAGCTTTACTATCAGGCGGATAAGGTGCATCAAGGGGCGCTGCCGGTTCCCGTGCGGCTGATGTTTGATGAATTTGCGAACGTGGCCTTACCCGACGGCTATGCCCGATTGCAGGCGACTATGCGCTCTCGAAACATTATGTCAACCATCATTCTGCAAAACATTTCGCAGCTCAAGGCGCTGTTCAAGGACGATTGGGAGGGCATCATCGGCAACGCAGACAGCTTCATCTATCTTGGCGGCAATGAGCAAAGCACGCACAAATACATTTCGGAACTGCTTGGAAAAGAAACGATTGATACGCGCACGTCAAGCCAGAGCAAAGGCCGGAACGGTTCGTTCAGTCAGAATTTCCAACAGACCGGGCGCGAACTTATGACACCGGACGAGGTGCGGCGCTTGGATAATAAAAACGCAATCGTTCTGATTCGAGGCGAGAAACCAGTCATTGACGAGAAGTATGACATCCTGAAGCACCCGAATATCCACCGCACGGAGGACGGCGGCGCGCCGCCGTATCTCCACACGCCGCTGCGCGCGTTCGCAGCGGACGATCTTTCGTTCCCCATTGAAAACATCGACGATATTGAATTTTTGGAGGATTAACATGAAACATGAATTAACCCCGCGGCGTAAGGATCGCCGCATCATGGCTGTCTGGACAAGCCTTGTACTGACGACGGCACTGTTCACGACCTCGGCGTTCGCCGCTGACAGTGACCCGCTGACCATCGTGAACAATCTTTCTGATTTTATCTTCTCCTGCATCAAGGCCATTGGCATTATCATCCTCGGCTGGGGCGTCGTGCAGCTCGGTATGTCTGTGCAGTCGCACGACGCGACGCAGAGAACGCAGGGCGTTTTGTGTCTGTTCGGTGGTCTGCTGATTGCCTTTGCAAAGGAAATTCTCGCGGCAATCGGCGTGGTCTAAGCCATGAAACGGACAAACGAAGCCATTGATCGCCATGTCATATGGAGCAATGTCCATCTTGACTTAGACGATTGGCGCGGCTTTCTTACGGAAAGCTACCCGGAACTATCCAACGACGAAAACAAGCTATATGAGAAAATGTACGAGCTGAACGCTGAATACCTCGACGATGAGCGCCGAAATCTGAACATTCAATTTTCACAGCCGATCCTTGTCATTGGCGACATTGGTCGATGGAATGGCCGGGTGCAGGGATACAAGATGGTCAACTCCGGCAATATCCGCGACTGCCTGTATTCCGATACAGATATGACAGAGTGGTATGTGGATAAAAATGGCGATCTGCGTGCAGACGCTATTCACCACGACGGCACAAATCACTATCTGTACCGTGTGTTCAAGCGTGGAGTTTCCGATGCACAGATTGAAAATCTGCAAAACAAAATTTATTGCAGGAGAGCAACGCGCGCGGACATTACAAGGGTCACACAGCGGCTTGGCGACAGCATTGCAGCCGTCTATGGATTTCGGATTCCAAAGCAGCGAGCCCGGCAGCGTGACGCGAGGTAAAACAGAACACGCAGAAATGCGTCTCACCGTGAGACGCATTTTGAAAACGAAAGGAATGAGATTCAGCTTGCAAACATATCATGTTCCTGATATACTATGGATAGAAAACACAGGAGGTGATTCCATGCAGATCAGAGCATCCACGGCACTGCGCAACGAATATCTGCAAATCTCGCAGCTTGCAAAGGTGTCCGGCGAACCGATCTATATTACGAACAAGGGCGAAGCCGATCTGGTCATTCAGAGCATTGAAGCCTATGAGCAGCGGGAAAAAATGTTGGCACACCGGGCAAGCGTTCTGGAAGCGGAACTGGATCGCCTGAGTGGTGCACCGACATATTCTCCGGAACAGGTGCGCGGCAGGATGAAGGAGATTTTTGATGCAGCAAGAGTATCAGATTAAATATCTGCGCGCTGCTATGCGTGATCTGGAGGGAATTGCACAGCTTTACCTCGGTTTAGCCGGTGCGGATTCTGCTGAAAAATTCATCGATGAAATTCTGCACACCGTAGACCTGCTGCGGACATTCCCGTATTCCGGTGCGCTGCATCCGGATATGGTGCTGGCAGAACGAGAGTTCCGTAAGGTCATTTGCCGTGACTATGTATGTGGCTACAAGGTCATTGACAGCGAAAAGACGGTCTATATCTACCGCATCGTGAACGGCAAAACAGATTACCCTCAGCTTTTGTATTAACTGCATCACGCATAAAAACCAGGCTCTTTTCATAAGAGGCTGGTTTTTCTATGCAGAAATTCTGTTTATCGTTCTTTCCGGAAAAGGACATCCAGATAGTCTGTTTTCCCGTGGATCACAGCGCCGACAGACACGAACTCGCCCTCGATGCGATAGAAGATCATATATCCCTCGCAGACCAGATAGCGCACATCCGTGTCGATTTCAAAACGGGCGCTGAGCGCCGTGCCGGACTGAGGAAACTGCTTGAGATTCGCGCACTGGGCAAAAATACTGTCCGTGATGCGTTTGGCTGCTTTCGGGTTTCCGTATTCGTCCCGAATGAAGCGACGAATTGCCGTCAGGTCGTTCATGGCGCGCGGCGTAAATCTCAGCTTCATGCGTCCAACTCCAACCGGCGCATAGCTTCCTCCTCGCTGACCCATCTGCCCTGTTCCGCGCTTTTCCAGCCCGCGTCCAGCTCCGTCATCAGGCGCTTGAGCGCCTTGGTCTGCATATATTCCTCGTTTTCCGGCGAAAGCAGGAACGGCAGACCCTCCACATTGAGTGACTGCTGGATGAAGATATTGATGGCATCCGTCAGGTTCAGACCGTAGCTGGCGTAAAGCTGCTCGGCGCGCTGCTTGATTTCAGGATTCATGCGCATCTGAAACGTCGTTGTTTTCGGCGCGGATGAAACATTGTATGCCTGATTCATAATCATACCCCCTTTTCTTTTAGTATATCCTTTTGCACGAAATTGTCAATACGCAGTCACTACATTTCGGAGGTGATGATATGTGAGTGATAACTGGGTCGTATCGACCCTTGAAGATGCTCTAAGCAACTGGAATGACAAGTTGGCTGAAATCTGGTCGCTCGTGTCGCAAACGCCGGAATCCTTTCGCGGCGGCGAGATATGGACGGTCATTGTCAGCATTCATAATGCACTGGTAGGCTTTGGCTATGGT
The DNA here is from genome assembly GCA_916988195.3 of Oscillospiraceae bacterium. Taxonomy (GTDB): domain Bacteria; phylum Bacillota; class Clostridia; order Oscillospirales; family Oscillospiraceae; genus CAG-170. The sequence continues at coordinate 11,646 of CAKASQ030000004.1, read as the reverse complement.
TTGCTGGTGTTATTTTTTGCAATGGGTGTGTTCCGCTCGGCAGCCAGCTTCCGCGAATTGCAAAGGCCGGAATTTGCCCTGCGGCATTTTATTCGGTTTCTGCTTGCAAAAGTGGCGGTCGGCTCGTCGTTGGAGCTGATAACTGCTATCTATAAAATCTGCGGCGGTGTGGTCAGCACCGTCATGGGCGGCATTGGTTCTGCAATTTCTACGACGGCCACTTTGCCAGATAAAATCGTCGAAGCCATTGAAGATGTGAGCTTTCTGGAATCCATTCCGCTCTGGCTGGTGTCGCTGCTGGGAAGTCTGCTGATAACGGTCCTGTCTTTTGTACTGATTCTAACCGTCTACGGCCGCTTTTTCAAAATTTTCATTTACACAGCCATTGCGCCGCTTCCGTTAGCATCGTTCGCCGGAGAAGCGACCTCACGCACCGGGCAAACGTTTTTGAAAAGCTACGTTGGCGTTTGCATGGAGGGCGCGGTCATTGTGCTGTCCTGCGTGATCTACTCGGCGTTCCTGTCTGGCGGCAGTACGGCGCTGGATGAATCGCTGCCCGCCGTCACGATGGTCTGGCAATATCTCGGACAACTCATGTTCAATATGTTGGTGCTGACCGGACTTGTCAAAGGCTCTGACCGGCTGGTACACGAAATGCTCGGCGCGTAATCCGTGTAATTTTCTCCGCTCTGGCAGATACTATCCAAAACGCAGGCTTGATATTTTAGCGTAATTATGCTAAACTTCAAGAAAGGGAGGCTGATACTATGAAAATGATCCGACCTGTTTCCGACCTTAGGAACAACTTTGCGGAAATATCCAAAACCGTCCACGAAACCGCGCAACCTGTATTTCTGACGAAAAACGGCTACGGTGATATGGTCGTTCTGAGCATGGAAGCGTTTGAAAATCTGCAATTTGAAAGCGAGATTTACTTCAAGCTGCAAGCCGCCGAGCGTGAAGCGGAGCTGTCCAGCGAACGCTATTCCTCCAAAGATGTCCTGAAAGCTATGAAAGACGCAATCGGAGGATCGAAAGTTGTATAGTGTAGAGTATATGCCGCTTGCCGCGCAGGACATGGTAGAAATTGTCGTGTATATTACGCGGGAATTAAACAATCCGACTGCGGCAGAACGTATTGCGGAACAGTTGACAAAAGCAGGGGAAAGCCTGCGAGATTTTCCGTATGCGCAGCCTGCCTATACACCGCTGCGCCCCTTAAAGCATGAGTACCGCAAGCTGCTTGTCGAGAATTACATGATGCTCTACTGGGTGACGGAGACTGAAAAGCGCGTGACGATTGCCAGAGTGGTCTATGCCCGCAGGAATTACGCGAAGCTGCTAGAGTGAACAACTACATAGAAGCATCAAAGGCGCGTTGCCCGTTGTGGGCGACGCGCCTTTGATATTACAAAAATTCCAGTGTTCTGGATTCTCCTGGCTTCAAATCCTTTGTGTAGTAATGAAGGAACTCTGCCATGATCTGTTCTTCGCGTTTTTGGCGAATGTAGCGGATTGTCCAGCATAAGACGAAAAACAGCACGCAGGCAATGAAGATCAAAATGCAGGCTGTTCGGTGTGCTGTCGCCCAGCGCGGCCAGAAGAGTTTCGTTGCCACAAAGTAGCAACCGAGCGGCAGAAGCCGCAGTTTCCAGAGGATACGGATTGCCATTGGCAGGCTCCCCAGTACCAGACCAACGATCAGGAGCTGGCGACCTATTTCCTTGAATAAAATGAGTGTAGAGTTCATAGCATTTTCTCCTTTTTGTCAAGTTTTTACCTATAAATATTATCTCATATTCTAAATTTTCTGTCAAATTTTCAACAAATCGGAGGCGATTTTTATAGAAGTCAAAATTCCAAAAGAAATCCGTGCACACCGGGAAACCATCTTTTTCGGTCTGTCTGCGCGGCAGTTTATTTGTGCGGTGCTGGCCGTCGCGCTGGCAGCTGGTATTTATCTCGGTTTAGGAAATATCATCGGCAAGGAAGCCGCAAGCTGGCTGTGCCTGCTGGTGGCCGCGCCGGTTGCGATTGCGGGATTTTTTCATTACAACGGCATGAGCTTAGAACAGTTTCTTTGGGCGTTCATTAAATCCGAAATCTTGTGCGCAGGCCCGCGCCGGTTCGATTCTGTCAATCTCCATGAGGAAGTGTTTGCGAACATTATGGAGGGCACGTTGGAATGATGAAATCGTTGTTGGCTGCAAACCGCAGCGAAAAAGATTCTTTTCGGATTCCCCACAGCGTCCAGCAATCCATTCCCATCCGACGCATCTATACGGACGGTATCTGGCAGGTCGGGCAGAAGTACAGTAAAACATGGCGGTTTTCGGACATTAACTACGCTGCGTCCTCGCTTGATGACCGGCGCAGTATCTTCCGTTCGTATGGCGCTGTTTTGAACAGTCTGCCAACCGATGCGACCGCGAAAATCACGATCATCAACCGCCGCCTGAATCCGGTTGATTTCCAGCGCACAATGCTCATGCCGGAGTGCAGCGACGGTTTGGACTACTATCGCGGCGAGTACAACCAAATCATCTTGGACAAAGCGGCTGAAAGCAACAATCTGGTGCAGGAAAAGTACATCACACTGTCAATCGGCTTACGGAAGATCGAGCAGACCCGCGCCTATTTCCGCCGCGTCGATACCAACTTGTCTGCCAGCTTTGGACGGCTGGATTCAGGCGCTTACGCCATTTCCTGCGCCGACCGGCTGCGGCTCCTGCATGACTTCTTCCGACCTGGCGAAGAAGCGTCTTTCCGGTTCGACCTGTCTGCAAATATCAAGCGCGGCATCGACTTCCGCGACCTGATCTGCCCGGACGGATTGCAATTCCGCGCCGGATACTTTGAAATGGGCGGCAAGTTTGGCAGAGTCCTTTTCATGCGCGACTACGCATCTTTTATCAGCGACGAAATGATAAAAGACCTGTCCGATTTTTCGCGCAACCTGTTGTTGTCCATTGATATTCTGCCTATCCCGACAGAAGAAGCCGTTCGGGAGGTTCAAAGCCGAATCCTCGGCGTGGAAACGGACATTACACGCTGGCAGCAAAGGCAGAACCGGCAGAACAATTTTACCGCGACGGTTCCCTATGACTTGGAGCAAATGCGCACCGAATCGAAAGACCTGTTGGAAGATCTGACCGCCCGTGACCAGCGGCTCATGTTCGCCTGTGTGACGCTCGTTCATATCGCGGACAGCTTGGAGCAGCTTGACGCGGATACGCAGACCTTGCAATCCATCGCACAGGAAAAGCTCTGCGGTTTCTCTGTTCTCCGCTACCAGCAGGAGGACGGCTTGAACACCGTCTTGCCGTATGGCCTGCGTCGCATCCACGCTTTGCGGACGTTGACCACCGAGAGCTGCGCTGTTCTCATGCCGTTCCGTGCGCAGGAGATTCAAGACCCCGGCGGCTTGTATTACGGGGTCAACGCCATCTCTAAAAATCTTCTGATCTGTGAGCGCAAGCGGCTCATTTCACCCCATGCGTTCTATCTCGGTGTGTCCGGTTCTGGTAAGTCTGTTGCCATGAAGAATACCATTGCCAACGTCGCGCTGTCCACCAACGACGACATTATCATCATCGACGCGGAACGCGAATACGCGCCCATTGCGCGGGCGCTGGGCGGCGAGGTCATTGAAATTTCGCCAAACAGCCAGCACCATATCAATCCATTGGATTTGCAGGACGGCTATGAGGACGGCGAAAATCCCATTGCGATGAAATCCGAACTCATAACCAGTATCTTGGAGCAGCAAATGGGCGCGGGCTTACTGTCCGGTTCTCAGAAATCCATCATCGACCGATGCACAGCCAGTGTCTACCAGAACTATTTCCACGCAAGGGGCGAGCTGCCTATGCCGCTTTTGTCCGACTGGCGCGCCGAAGTCTTGAAGCAGCCAGACCCCGAAGCGCGTGAAATCGCGCTGGCGGCCGAGCTTATCACGGAGGGCAGCTTGAACGTCTTTGCGCACCCGACGAACGTGGATATTAACAACCGCATTGTTGTCCTTGACCTTTATGAGATGGGTGAACAGCTCCGCCCGACCGCGCTTGTCGTTGCACTCGAAGCCATTCAAAACCGCGTCATGGAGAACCGCAAGCGCGGCAAATATACATGGGTGTTCCTCGACGAAGTGTACTTGTATTTCAAATACAAATACTCCGGCGAAATCCTGTATCGCGCATGGAAAAGATTTCGCAAATACGGCGCGGCGCTGACGGCGGCATCGCAGAACGTAGAAGAATGTCTGAAATCCGAAACGGCGCGTCTGATGTTCGCCAACTCCGAATTTCTGCTGCTGTTCAATCAGGCGGCAACCGACCGCGCAGAGCTGTCGAAGCTGCTTCACATTTCCGATACGCAGCTCAGTTACATCACAAACGCCGAAGCCGGTCACGGTCTGCTGCGCATGGGTGGTTCCATCGTGCCTTTCGTCAACACCATTCCGAGGGACACGGAACTATATAAGTTAATGACAACGACACCGGGAGAAAATCTGGTATGACGATCACACTCGGAAGTCTGTTTGACGGGATCGGCGTGTTCCCGCTTGCGGCAAGCAGACATGGCATCACGCCGGTCTGGGCGAGTGAGATCATACCGGACGCAATCTCTATTACAAAGCGCCATTTCCCGGAGATGGTGCATCTGGGCGATATAACAAAGCTGGACGGCGGGAAAATACCTGCCGTCCATGTCATTACGTTTGGCTCTCCTTGCCAGAATTTGTCATCCATAGGCCCGCGCGATGGCTTGTCGGGTGCAAAATCCAGCCTGTTTTATCAGGCAATCCGAATAATTGAAGAAATGAGGGATGCCAGTGGAGGGCTGTATCCAGCTATCGCTGTTTGGGAAAACGTCGTTGGAGCTATGCTATCGGGCAATAAACGCGACTATCTTGCCGTACTCAAATCCTTTGCGGGCACCGAGGTTTCAATGCCTGATTCTGGACACTGGGCAGACGCCGGAATGGTGCGAGGGCGACGGTGTGATCTGGCATGGCGTGTCCTGGACGCCCAGTATTGGTCGAAGCCCAAACTCGCGCGCCGAGAAAGAATCTTTGTTGTGGCAGATTTTACAGGACAGCGTGCCGCAGAGATATTATTTAACACCCGGTCAATGCACACGGATTCTCGGCTTTGCAGCGCGAGTGGGCTGTCCGCCGCCGAAGATCATAGAGGCGCTTCTCTTGAAGCAGGGCGGCAGATACCCGTTATCCTGCCCTTTTACGGATTCAAAATGCGCGGAGCAGCCGCAAACAGAAATCGACAACACTTCATCCGGAGCTTTGGAAAACGAACAAATAGCTTTCCAACTATTCTAGCGTCCGAGCAGACAGCATTTGCGTATTACTATGAGGATGATCCGATTGCCGGCTGCATCCGTTACCCGACCGAAGCGGAAAGCGAGCGCCTGATGGGTTTGCCGCCAGACTGGACGAAATACGGCGCGGATGGTAAGGAAATCCGAAGCTCCAGCCGCTATGCCGCGCTTGGAAATTCTGTCGCGCTGCCCTGCGCCGAGTATATCATGGAGGGAATCGCTGAAGCATTGCAAAAATAAATCTCACCGTGAGACGCATTTCCGGAAACGAAATGAATCTCACGGTGAGACGTAATTCCTATTTTAATCGGTCAATATAAGGGTTCAGCCGTCCATTGGAAACAGCAGAACGATCATATTCTTCGCGCATATCGTCCTGATCTTTCGGCTGCTTTGGCGTCAGCCGGTCATACTGAACGATAATATCCCCGTTTTCAAGATTTCGTTTTTCTTTGCGCAGCAGCGTGTAACGCGGCTGCCCCTCGGCATAGTCTGTACCGGATTTTGGGAAAAACGTGCGGCATACCTGCGTATCATCGTTGTTCCGCTTGGCAAGAAACAGATAGACCGGATTGCCCTCGAAATCGTTTTGCAGCAAATAGTCTGCCTGAATCAGAGAAAAGGCGCGTGCCTTTGCGTTGTACCGAAAGATGATGTCGTTACTGTCCAAAAACTGTTCCAGCATGGAAAGTGGGCGCAGGCGCGGCTCCATCTCTCCGTAAAATGCACTCTTCTGAATCTGCGGCAGCGTCAATTTGCCCGCAAGAATATCCAGCATAACAGCTTCGCGCTGACCAGTCTGGATACGGATGTTGTCTTTTAACTTATGTAAACCGGAAAGATGGTGAAAATCTGCCCGGTCAAAGGAGATCGTAAACTCGATGGTCTTGCCCTTGCGCCCGGCAATCATGTGATATTGCCAGCTTGTCAAGCGCTCAAAGCCCTGTGCGCACTTCTGTAATAGATCGATCTTTCTCAGCTCTCTTTCTATACGACGAAAGGCCCCGCAAACGCGGAGCCTTTCGGAGCATTTTCTTTCAGCTAATGCCTACGCCGGTTTGAGGTATCGCTGCACAACCCCTCCTGAAAGCTCCATAAGGCAATGCGTACCGGCACACTCCCTTATTTCAACGCTCTGGCAGACACACGCCGTTGCCCACCTTGTACTATTATTATATGCGCAGCGTAAAAGTATGTCAATGAAGTTTTTGAAAACAAATATCGACAAAATGCGTCTCACGGTGAGACGCGTTGAGGATTTGCACTGAAGCGATCCAGACTGCATCTGCGAAGCCAGTCTTTATAATCTGCAAATGCTTCATGGAAAGCGTCGCTTTGATAAATCTCCAAAGCCATTTCCACATAATTCTCCGGGTTGTATTCCTTTTTGGAATATTCTATGGAGTAGAGGTAACGCCGGTACTCTCCGTTCAGCAGCCCGACCCATATGTGCGCATCAAATTTATTGCGGCGGTATGCCGAGGGACCATGCAGCACCGCAACATCAATTTCATCCTTTGTACCCGGCAGCGGCGGCAAAGAGAAATTGAAAAACTCATATTTGCATATGTCAAGTTTCCGAATCAGGGCGCTGCGCTCTGCGTCTTCCTCCGGAGTAAGGGTTTTCGGTACGTTAGAAAAGTTGTTGGATTTTTTCATTGTAGTTCCCCCTCTGTTACAATATGCAGTTTTTTTGGTTTTCTGTAATTTCATTCTACCACAGGTTTCAGACATTTCAACAAAAAATGCGTCTCACGGTGAGACGCAAATCGGAGGTGATTCCCATTCCGGACATTCGAGAGCGAAATGACCGTCCAAAGGACAAGCAGCCAAAACATCAAGTCACATCCACCATACAGCGGCAAATGGTGCAGAAGTTTGTGAAAGAATTGAGCGACAGCGCGAAGCAGCCCGACCGCTCGGACAGCGCAGAACATACCGCCACGGAGCAGGTAGAAGCGGCTTCTCGTGAAATTGTCCATGAAGCCTTCCAGCTCCCGCGCGGTTTTTCACATCGGACGCACTATACAGAATCCACGGAGCGTGTGCAACCAGAGCAGCCTGCGCCGCCACACCAAAGATTGGCTCCAGCACGGCAACGCACAGAAAACGTGCGAACCAGACCGGACACCGCACCGCACAGCACACCAGCACCAACGCCACAGGAACAAGGACAACGTGCATACATACAGCAAGCAGCAAAGGCAGCGGCAACACCGCCGATTACGCCAGAATCGCCGCCGGAGCGTCCTGCCCCAGCTGTGCCGACATCTGAAAACGTGCCGCGTCAAAAATTGCAAGCTCCGCGCCAACGCACAGACGATTTTCGTACCCGTGCGGAAACACGCGCGCCACAGGACATACCAGCGCCCACACCGCAGGAACAAGGAAGACGTGCGTATATTCAGCAAACGATAAAAACAGCGACAACGCCACCGGTCACGCCAGAACTACCGCAGGAATATCCTACCACACCAACTACGCCAACACTAGAGAACGCGCCGCGGCAGGTTTCGGAAATGCCCCGTTTCCACGCAGACGATATACGCTTACGCTCCGGGCCAGAATCGCCGCAGCATATGCCAACCCCGGCACCGCAGGAGCAAGGACGGCGCACATACATCCAGCAAGCGGCAAAGGCAACGGTAACACCGCCGATCACGCCAGAAGTGCCGCGGGAATATCCTACCGCCCCAGCCGTGCCGACACTGGAAAACGCGCCGCGGCAGGTTTCGGAAACACCCCGTTTCCGCGCAGACGATATACGATTGCACCCCGAATCGAAAACGCCACGGCATATGCCGCCCCCAGCACCGCAGGAGCAAGGGCGGCGTGCTTACGTTCAAAAGGCGGCAAAAGATACTACGAAAACGACCGTTTGGGAATCGCTGCCAGAGCGTCCGCTTATATCCGATGTGCTGCCAACCGAGAAATCGCCGCGCCTGCGCACGGAGAACGTGCGCATACGACCGGACGCACAAAAGCCGCAAAGTACCTCCGTGCCAGCGCCGCAGGAACAAGGACGGCGTGCGTATGTACGGCAGGCAAAGAAAGCCCGCGCAGAAAAAACGTCCGCGCAGGATATTCATACAGAGCCACCAGAAATTCGCCTTGTGGAAGATCTTCCCGAGCATGAACCGCCGCGCATCCGTGAAAAGCCAACAATTACGGAACTGCGCGGCGAGATGCCGGTTGAGCCGACGCCAGAGAAAGCACCGAACATTCGGCATATCAAGCAGACCGGCACATGGACGCCGCGTGCCGCTGAACCTTCTAACCGCGGCGTAGAACGTCCTATCCGAGAACACACGGCAGATGCACCGACGCATGATCTACCGTCCATACCGCAGGCGCAGGCACGGCAAGTCTTTTCAGAAAAGCAAACACAGCTCTCTCAAAACCCATCCATCGAATCCATCTATCCATCCGAACCGGCTGCCCCCATTTCGCCGCAGCTGCCTGTTTCGGTCGCAACTGCAACCACGCCGAAGCGCCAGCCGGTTACGGCTGGCAGCGGCAAACCGTCACTACCCGCACCGTCCGTTCAGCCACAGGCACCGATACAAGCTCCACCGACGGAGCAGCTGCCCACCATCCGCGAAAAAGCGAAACCAAACGCCGCACCGAGAGAAAAATCCCGGCGCGGCGTTTCCATTCGGACAAAGAATACGGAGCAGATCAGCGCTCCAAAAGCACAATCAAAAACGTCTGTATCAAAAATTGATACAAAGCGTGCGCGAAAAGCAGCGACGCAGGATGCACAACGGAAGATGCTTAAAAAGAGTAATTCCCGCGCAGCAAGAGCAGCCGTCGCGGCGGCAAAAAAGCTGGGCGAAGCGGCGGCGAAAGCAGCAAAGGAGCTGATAGACGCGCTTATCGCGCTGGGCGGCGGCACGGCGCTTTTTGTTGTGTTTTCTATCGTCATTGTCGCGGGCGCGTTCCTGGCATCGCCGCTCGGTATCCTCTTTGCGGACGAACAGGAAAGCGAAGATACCGTTCCGCTTGCAACCGCCATCGCGGAAATCCAGGGCGAGTATCACGCGGAACTGGAGGAATTGCAGAACGGCGATTATGTGTCTATCCAGATCGTTGGACAAGCTCCAGACTGGTGCGAGGTCGTAGCCGTTTTCGCGTCTAAAGTGGCAGGCGCAGAGGACGGAATGGATGTGTTCACGCTCGACGAAGAACGTGTGGAGCTGCTGCATCAAGTCTTTTGGGATATGTGCGAGATCACGACAGAAACGCAGGACGTTGACGTTCCGGACAGCGATCCGGACGACGATGTGGACGACAGCCACACGGAAACGTCGTTGACGATCACGATTACCGCCAAAACCGCCGAGCAAATGCGGCTGGAATACAGCTTTACCAAATACCAGAACGATGCGCTGGACATTCTGCTTGAAAATCTCGGCAGCTTAAACGTGCCGATGGGCTCTTTGAACATTTCGCAGGAGGACGCAATCGAGCTTCTTGAAAATCTCCCCGACGATCTTGACCCGGAGCGCAAAGCCGTCGTAGAAACGGCGGTGCAGCTCGTCGGGCGCGTGTCATACTTTTGGGGCGGAAAATCTTTAACTCTCGGCTGGGACGACCGCTGGGGCGTTCCAACGGAGGTCACAGCAGCAGGCAGCGGCTCCACGGGAACGATACGACCGTTCGGATTAGACTGTTCGGGGTTCGTCGACTGGACGTTCTACAACGCGACGAACGGCAGCTACTACCCCGGACGCGGCGGCGGTGCGGCAACGCAGCACAGCTATTGCACGAATATCTCATGGAGCGATGCGCAGCCGGGCGACCTGGTGTTCTATCCGGACGATTCCCACGTCGGCATTGTCGGCGGCAAGGACGCGGACGGCAATCTTCTGATCGTCCATTGCAGCGGCGGCGCGAACGGCGTAGTTATTACCGGCTCGGCAGGCTTCACAGTTGTTGCCAGACCGGATTGCTTTACAGACTAATTGATATGGAGGAATATTGAACTTGAAAAAAATCAAATACTTATGCTTGACGCTGGTGCTGTCCTTTTTGTTGACAGTACCGGCGTTTGCTTCTCAGCCGCAGTTTTCTGATGTGTCCGCCCGCGCCGCCTGTGCGGACGCTGTCACATACCTCGCGGAGAGCGAGATCGTCAACGGCACGGGAAACAACCGGTTCCAGCCAAACGCGAAGATCACCACGAGCCAGTGGGCGGCTATGCTATGCCGCGCGTTCGGAACACCGGAGACAGGCAGCACATGGGCGATAAAAAGTATCCAGCAAGCCTGTCACGCCGGTTGGCTGAATGTGACCGCGCTGCAAACGCCGAATGACAAGGTATGCCGTGCGGTACTGTATGAATCCGCCTTTGCCGCCGCGACGATTCCTGTTTACGATTCTGTACTCTACGACGGCGTGATACTCATGCCGTATGAAAACATTCTGCGCGTCGGCGCGGAACTTGGCCTATGCGCGGCAAGCGCATCGCCATTAGAGCTTGTGACCCGCGCAGAAGCTACGCGGCTTCTCTATGCGCTTTTGACGCAGACGCTTACTGTCACCGAGCCGCCGATCCCGATTTCGTTACAGAATTGCATGGGCGTCAATATGAACGCCTATCTGCTGGAGCTTCGCCGTGTCCCCGCGCCGATTCTCGAAGCGTTCAGTTCGGAGGGCTGGACGCTCTTGCTTGACACGAAATACCTGGCAGAGCTGAGTCGGGAGCTGAACGTGAACTGCATCGGTGCGACGTGCTGCGGAGATCAAAAAATCTATGTCTCCGAAGCAAGCGCCGTCACACATGAGTTTGGACACTTTCTGGATGATATGCTGGGATTTCCGGAAGAGCATGACCGGCTCTATGCGCTGGAGGCCGCCAACGCGCCGATGCGCGCGCACGGAAAATCCAACAGCATGGAATACTTTGCAGAGTTCTTTTATCACTGGCTTGTTGGTGGGGACACGCTCCGCCAGCTCAAGACCGCCGCACCGCAGACCTACGCATACTTTGAAACGCTTGCAGCCAGCGGATGGCTGGTACAATAAATGCGTCTCACCGTGAGACGCAATTCGACGCAATCCGGGCTGGCACAAGGAAGACCAGCCCGGATGCTCTTATACATTATATATAATGTGGAACTTTGACGAAATACGTCTCATAGTGAGACGTATTTCTGTTCTGGTACGGTTTTCAGATTAAAAAACGGCATACGCACACAAAGAAGTCTGATACGCCAGGTAGATATTTTTCAATGTGCTTATCGGCTTAATGCAGCTGGGCACAAGATGCAGCGACGGCTCTTGCCAGGCGCATGAAGATCTGATCGC
>CAKASQ030000003.1 GCA_916988195.3 Oscillospiraceae bacterium | reverse complement strand
GTGTTTGCACATCCTTTTAGAACTTTTGTGCTATCATATCACATAAATTCAAGAAAATATACTTTTAACATTAACGGGCTACTACGCATTTTTGAAGATCGCGTCCGCCCTTACGGAGTGCAGGGGATTTGGTTATCCAAGGGGGCGGTCGAGGGTATAGCCGAGGGCTTGCAGGTAGGCAATGGAGCGGCTGGCGTCGGCGGTGATGCTGTAGGTAAAGTCTGTCGAGATCGTCGAGGAGGCATACTCTCTGGACGGTTCGGACTCGTGCGTCTCAGCCCAGCGCGTCTGATAGGCCGTAAGCTGCTCGTCCGTGGGGTCAATGTGGAAGGTGACGGTGGCCAGGAGGCTGTTTGCATACTGCCGGTCGTCCGAGAAGGCTGTGATGTGGATTTTTCCGAGCTCGGTGTCTTCAAGGTCTGGCAGAATGCAGGTCGTGTAGAACTCGTACGCTTCGTCGGCGGACAGATACCGGGGGGCGGACGCGTCTTTTGGCAGGTCTGCGCTGTAGTCCTCAATGCCGCAATAGACGAAGGCGGATTTGTCCGGGGTGAACTCCTCCGGGATGGCGTTCCGGGTGCGGATCATCGACGGCGAGTTCATGAGCTCGTCATACCGGCAGACGAGACTGTCCGGGTCGGCCTTCTCCAGATCACCGGCAGCCAGCCGGTAGCGGAAGGAACGGACAGTGCCGTCTTTGAGATGGTAGGTAAAATAGACGCTTGTCCAGTCATACTGTGCGTTCTGCTCATTTTCCTGCCTGCGCTCGATGATGAGCTTCTGGAGCTGCGTGAACGCTTCAATGTCCGCAGGATCGGTCATCTGGCCGAGGTAGGAATTGTCGATGTAGGAAACGTCGCTCGCGTCCGGTACGCGGGCGTAAAGGCCAAGCACATCATATCGCGCGGCTGTGCAGCCGAGCGCAAGCACCAGACACACTGCGCCGAGCCCGACCCAGGTCTTCGCGCCCCGGAAGACCGCGATGGACTTTTTGAGCAGCATCTGCGCGAGGAAATAGTCGATGGCCGCGCCGAGCAGCAAAAACAGCAGCGTCTGCCGGAAGGCGCGCGCACCAACGGGCGTTGTCGACTGGAACGCGGTCAGAATGTAGGCGAAAATGACGGCGCAGCCCGCTGTGAAGCAGTAGAGGAACACCGGGCGAAGGGATTTGACAGCGATGGCGTCTCCTGAACGCTCCATCTCGCGGCGGCGGAAGAGCAGCAGCGCGATGACTGCGAATACGAGACCAGCAATCGCGAGCGCACCGACATAGCCCCAGCCGTCAAACCGGTAGTGCGCAGGGTCGACAGAACCGTCGGGCAGAAAAACCGCGGAGGTGGGAAGACCCTGCATCATAAAGAGGAACACGGGGCTCAGCTTGTAGAAAACGGAGCTGAAGCGCGTTTCCCACCAGCTGGCGTACTCCATGCCGTAGACAAAGTCGGAAAGCAGGCTGTTTGTGGCGGAGAAGAGGGCGACGCTTGCAAAGTTCAAGATCACGTAGACGGCCGGCATGACGGCGGCCTGTCCGATGATGACCACGAGCAGCAGCGCGAAGCCGAAGAAGCAGAGAAAGCTCAACGTACTTGCCACAAAGAAGCACAGGCAGGCGTAGAGCTGCGGATAACCGTGCAGCAGCAGAACGAGGTAGGAGGCGAGCGCCGTGATGAGATGAATGAGCGTGACCATTACGAGGCCAAGGAGCGTGTTCGTCACAAAAAGCGCCTCGCGCCGGACGGGAAGCCCCGCGTAAAAATACGCTGCGTTCGCCCGGAACAGCCACGAAAACAGCACCCACGCGGCCAGCACGCCGATGACCGCCGCGACGCATGAGCCGATGGTGCAAAAGCCGAGAACCTGCTCGCAGAGCTCGCCGGAAAGGGCGCGGTAGTGCTCATAGCCGTAGTTGAAGTTCAGAAACGTTCCCGGCATCAAAAGGAGCCAGCAAAGAAGATAGCAGATCCAGAGCGGCAGCGTCTTTCGGAGGCTGCGTTTCCAGATCGCGCGGTCAAAGAACGAGGTTTTTGACGTCATAGTTCACACCTCCCAGTTCGTAGATGAAAATTTCCTCTAAAGACAGCGGCAGCAGATCGCAGAGCAGGGGATTGCACTGCTGCAAAAGACCCGCAATTTCCCGCCGGTCGCCGCGGACAATGAGCGTCTGAATCCGGCCGGTCATGGATTTGTGCAGCACATTCAGTTCCGGCGGAATCGGCCGGTCGGTGACGAGCTGGACCTTCACGATGTTCTCCTGCAAATCGGAGAGCGAGCGCTCGAGAAGCATCTTGCCTTCATGCAGCACGCCGACATGGTCGCATACGTCCTCGAGTTCCCGCAGATTGTGAGACGAGACCAGAACCGTCGTTCCCCGCGTGGCCACGTCCTCCAAAATGACGCTCCAGACCTGCTTGCGCATCACGGGGTCGAGTCCGTCGACCGGCTCGTCGAGCACGAGATAGTCCGGCTGCGTGCAGATGGCGAGCCAGAACGCCGCCTGCTTCTGCATGCCCTTGGAAAAGCGGCGCAGCGGCTGACGCTGGTCGAGCTTGAAAATATCCGCGAGGGCGGTAAAGCGTTCGTCGCTGAACGCGGGATAGAGCCCCTTGAAAAACGACTTGAGCTCGCGAATGCTTGCGCCCGCGTGGCAGCTCAGATCGTCCGGGATGCAGGCGATGCGGGCCTTCACGGGCGGGTTTTCAAATACCGGCTCGCCGCCAATGAGCACTTCGCCCAAGTCAGGGCGGTACACGCCTGTGATATGGCGGATGATCGTCGATTTGCCCGCGCCGTTGGGGCCGACCAGACCGTAAACAGAGCCCGTCGGGACGGTCATCGTCAGGCCGTTCAGCGCCGTGAACCCATCAAAGCGCTTGGTGAGATTTTTGACTTCAATCATGCTTCTTCCTCCTTTGCGTCCAGCTGCGCGAGCAGCTCGTCTCTCGTCGCACCGAGCACGATAGCCTCCCGGGCAAGGGAGCGGATCTGCGCGAGGAGCTCCTGCTTTTTCTGCGCCTGCAGGGGGCTTGACTCGGCGGCAAACGAACCCTTGCCGGGGACACTGATGAGGTAGCCGGCCGCTTCCAGCTCACGGTAGGCGCGCTGGATGGTGTTTGGGTTGATGGAAAGCGTTCCGGCCAGATCGCGCACGGACGGCAGCTTTTCGCCCGGGGCGATCGCGCCGGAGAGAATCAGGCGCATGAACTCCTGCCGGATCTGCTCGTAAATCGGCCGCGGGTCGCGGTAGTCCAGATGCAGCATGGGAACCTCCCTCCTTAACTGTACTATTTGTTCTAGTACACTTATAGCACACGGAGGAATAAAAGTCAACGCCCGACAGAAAATCTTAAGAATTTCTGCCGGGCGGCGTTGCAAGGTGCTTTTGGAAAAAGGAATCGAGGATATGCATGAAGAAAGCCCCTCCGGAAGCGAGCTTCCGGAGGGGCGGGGTAGTTCTTACATGTCGAACGGCTCCATGCTGAGGACGGGGTGACCCTTCTCAGTCAGGAAGTTCAGCAGCTCTTCGGGATCGCCCGAAGCGCAGGTGGTCTCGTCAGCGACCATGTCGGCAAAGTTCTCAATGCCGTACAGGTCCTTGGCGGTCTCGTTCATCTTGTCGCGAATCTGATCCTTCAGATCCTTCGGCAGCCAGACCAGACGGCCCAGACCGCCTTCGGCCTTCAGGAACTTATGGGAGGCGATGTAGTGCTTGCCGTGGCCCATGAAGCCCGGAGTCTGTACGCCGCCGCCGGTCATGGAGGCCATTTCGGAGAAGGTCATGCCGAGCGGGGTCATGCCGGCGAATTCACGGCAGGTGATGACGACGCCCATGGAGACAGGTTCGATGCCGCAGATGCACTCGAAGCAGCCGCAGGAGGTCATCGGGTCCTCGAGCAGGGAGTACAGCGTGACATGCTCCAGCGCGCCGTGGGAGTACTCGGCGACAGCCTCGTCAACGTCTTCGTAGCGGCCGGTGCGCTCGTCAATGCAGCGCTCCTTGGTGACGACCTGGCACGGACCCTGCGGGTCGAGCTCGTTGGTTGCCTTCGCGTCCAGCCACGACACAGCGCCGCAGAGGCCGAGACGTTCAGGGGTGACGATGCACACGTGGCTCGGGGAGAACGCCTGGCACATGATGCAGGAATAGAAGACAGGCACGGATTCGTCGGTCATGGACTTCAGGCGCTCGTCGCGCTTGTCGAAGATCTCGTTCGCGTGCTTGCGGAGCTCTGCGTTGGCCTCGTCGCCGACAACGATCTTGACCTGGCACTTATCGACAACGGTGTCGAACTCGGACTTGATCTTGGCGTACAGGACCTCGCCGATGTGCTTGAACTTGAAGCCTGCCTCGTAGTCAGCCTTGCTGATACGGATACGGATCATGTCGCGCTGACCGGTGTGCATAACGCCTTCCACGCAGTTGAGGAACTGATGGATCTTACGCTCGAAGACGGGCTCGAAGTCGGGCTGCATGGACTTGCCGGCAACCTCGACCGTGTAGCTCAGAGAAATCTTGGAGCCAGCCGGGAACTCGTCGATCTCGGGGCCGACGACCTCGATCTTGTGGTCCTCAACCTCGGAAGCTTCCTTGGTGGAAACGAGCTCGAAGCAGTCCTTGCGGGAGCCGTCGACTTCGATCTGCATATCGCCCTTACGGATGATTTCGCCTTCGAATGCGGAGGAGAAGGAGACGGGGATGTCGATCTTCGTGATCTTCAGCTTGATGCCGCGCGCTTCGATGGAGGTGTCGATCCAGTCCTTGGTATCATCATAGATGATGAGGGACTTCGGAACTGCCCACATATCGTCGTGGTCGTTGGTGATGACCGGGAAGCCGAGCTTGATGGCGCCGGCGCCGCAGGCGACGGTGATGTCGGGAACGGGCTTATAGGCGTTGACAAACGCGTTGATGCGGTCGAAGGTGTACTTGTGGAAGCCGTCGCAGTCGCCGGGCTGGACGTTGCCGAAGATCATGGCAGCGCGGACGACGAGGGAGATGACGTGGCCCACAGACCAGATCTCTTCGCCGACGGGGACGACACGAACGGGGAAGCCCATGGAAAGGCCTGCCTCAACAGCCTGCTCGATGATGCCGCCGATCAGGAAGACGAAGATACCGCGGGACTGATAGCCCTTGATGGTCTCAATCGCTTCTTCGGTGGAGGGAGCCGGCCCGATGATGACGACGAAGCCGGGGATGTCGCCGGTGACCAGAGGAACACCGAGCTCACGGACTTCCGCGTCGACGAAGTGGCCGTGATATGCGGTGCCTTCATACGGAGCGTCGGTCTTGACATACTTGCAGGCCTCGATCATTTCAGCGGCGATGGCGGTAGCAACGCCGGACTGGAAGATGGAGTTGGTGCGCGGCTCGCGGAGCATCATGGCCTTCACGTCGGCCAGGGTGTCCTGCAGTTCGCCGACGGTGGTGACCTTCTTGCCGATGTAGGCATAGATACATGCCAGGCAGTAAGCGGTCGAGGGCATGGCCAAGGGAGCGTCGCGGCCGACTTCAGCAGCAATCTTGTTAACTTCTTCTTCGGCCTTGGCGAACATCTGGTCAGAGCCGTTGAAGACGCGTTCAAACAATGTCTTCATTGTTGTTATTCATTCCTTTCAGATTCATTCTTGGTCGATTCTTGCCTTGATGGCGCGGATTTCTTCCAGCGCCTGCGGGCTGCAATCGTAGGGAGAAAGGCCTTTGCGGTCGGCGTCGATGACGTCGGAGTTGTAGCTGATAAAGCCGAGCAGGTCGTCCGCCGGAATGCGGCTGCGGATGAACGCACGGTCGGAGTCGTCGCGGATTTTGTTGGCCACAACGCGCACCTTGGTGATGCCGATGTCCTTTGCAAGGGACTTGATGCGCTCGTAGGTCTGCACGCTTCTTGCGCCGGGCTCGATGACGACGATGAACTGATCCATCATGCTCGCCGTGCCGCGGCCGAGGTGCTCGAGACCTGCCTCCATGTCCATGATGACCACATCGTCCTTGCGGAAGACGAGGTTGGACAAAATCGCCTTGAGCATCACGTGCTCGGGGCAGACGCAGCCGGTTCCGCCGGTATCGACCGTACCCATGACGAGAAGCTTGACACCGTTGATATCCTTGGCGAGCTTTTCGGGGAGGTCGGAGACCTCGGGGTTGAGCTTATAGAAGCTGTTCTGGTCGTTTGCGCCGGTGCGCTCCTTGGCGAGCTGCTTCATTTTGGAGACCGGGACGATGGCATTGACCTCTTCTTCCGTCAGGCCGAGCGCAAGACCCAAATTTGCATCCGGGTCAACGTCGGCGGCGAGAACGGTTCTGCCTTCGTCGGCGTAAAGCCTTGCCAGTGTGGACGAGAGCGTGGTCTTGCCGACGCCGCCCTTGCCGGTAATCGCTACTTTCATATGTTAAAGACCTTCTAAACTCTAAAATGTATCAGATGCCCAGAGCCGCACGCTTGGCTTCGATGGACTCAATCATGCGGTCGCCCAGCTTCTCGATATCCTTTTCGACAACGAAGTGCGCCTCGACCCACTCCTGGCAGCCGCCTTCGGTACCCTGGAGAAGTGCGGTGATTTCGCTCGAGCCCTTGGAGTACGGGTCGACGCCGAGGTAGGTCTCGATGCCGGTCGCCACGACGTAGTTGCCGATGGAGACGGCTTTTTCAGACATCCATTCCGGTGCGCAGCCGCAGAGCGGAATCTGAGAAATGTTGATGCCCCAGTCCTTCGCGAGGTCGGCAGCCAGGATCATCATACGGGAAATATCAACGCAGGAGCCCATGTGCAGGATCGGGGGAATACCGACCAGCTTGCAGACGCGCTTGAGGCCTTCGCCGCAGTACTCGGCAGCCTCGAGGTTCATGAGGCCTGCCTTCGCAGCAGCCTGCGCCGAGCAGCCGGAGACGATGACGATGATATCGTTCTTGAGGAGCTTCTTCATGAGCTCGATGTGCGCGGTATCGGGGCGGACCTTGGGGTTGTTGCAGCCTACCATCGCGACAGCGCCGCGGAGAACGCCTGCCTTGACAACGTCAGCCAGAGGCTTCAGCGTGCCGAGCGCGTCAACATGGGAGTTGCAGACACCGTCGAGTTCCTTCTTGATGGCCTCGACCGAGTAGCCGACACGGGCGTTGGTCTTGAGCTGCGGAATGTTGACGAGGTCCTGGTTGCGGTTCTTAAAGTTCTCAACAGCCATCTTCACGATTGCCTTTGCGTTTTCAGCGGCGGTTTCCTCGTGGAACTCGATGTAGTCGCTGTCCGGCATACGGGCGATGGGAGAGGTGGTGACGAACTTGGTGTGGAAGCACTTGGAAAGCGGACCAAGCGCGGGGAAGATACACTGCACGTCGACGACGATGGCTTCACATGCGCCCGTCAGAACGACGTTTTCCTGCTGCAGGAAGTTACCGGCCATCGGAATGCCCTGACGCATGGCAACTTCGTTGCCGGTGCAGCAGACGCCCGCGATGTTGATGCCCTTTGCGCCGTTTTCCTTGGCAAGCGCGATCATTTCGGGATCCTGCGCATAGAAGACGATCATTTCGGACAAAGAGGGGTCATGGCCGTGGACAATGATGTTGACCATGTCCTTTTCCATAACACCGATGTTGGCAGTGGTGTCAACGGGCTTCGGGGTGCCGAACAGAATGTCGGAGAACTCGGTGCCCATCATGGAGCCGCCCCAGCCGTCGGACAGGCCTGCGCGCAGGGACTGCTTGATGAGTGCCTCGGGAAGCGAAGAACATCCCATATGGGTCATGTGCAGCGACTGCGAAACCTCACGGTCAATCGCACGCGGCTCAATGCCGGCTTTGTGCCACAACTCCTGTGTGTGCTCGGGAGCACGCTTCAGGTAGCGCTGGACGCCGAAAGGCTTGCCGTATTCCATCAGGCCGACCTCGGCAACTTCGTGCGCCAGAGTGTAGATGTCCTTGCCTTCGGTTTCGATGTCCCATTCCTTTGCGATTCTCTTCAGCTTTTCGGGGTCCTTGACCTGATATGCACCGCCCTCTTTTGTCTGATACAGGGTGTGGCAGATCTGACGGCCATGGTCGGAGTGCGTTGCTGAGCCGCCGGCGGTGAAGCGCAGGTAGTTACGGCCGACGATACCGTGAACGTCGCAGCCGCAGATGCCGCGCGGAGCCTTTGGGGTGATACGGCAGGGGCCCATGGAGCAAATACGGCAGCAAGTACCGGCTTCGCCAAAGCCGCAGTGCGGCGTCTGGTTTTTCACACGCTGCTGCCAGGAATCCGCGCCAACCTTCTTGCCGGTTTCAAGCAAGGTGTTGGTCGCTTCTTCCATCTGTTCAATAGTGATTAAGCGATCCCAATCCATCGATGATGTCTCCTCCTAATTTTTATGTTCTAACGGCGTGCCCGGATTGCTGAGGCGCAAAACGGGCGCTGGGGAAAAACGGTCTGTCCGGGGAGAACAGGACCGAGCGAACAGGCAATGCCGGAAACCAGACGGCAGAGTCCGCCCATTACAGCTTGATCCTATTCTAACAAGTTGCACGAAGATTGTCAACCGAAGCAGTGCGGTTTTATCGATATTTTCTTAATGTATTATTTGGAAGCCTTTTTAAGAAAAATGATATAATACTCGCCAAAAATCAAAGAAAACTGCCCTCGGCAGCTTCCAGCCGAAGGCAGTTAGAATTACGAACCCATATGAACATTGATATGCGGGTATGTCATTTCTATGTTAGAGCGGCTGAACTCCCGCGAGATGTTTTCCAGCACATCGTAATATACGTTCCAGTAGTCGCAGCCCGCCGTCCAGAGACGGAGCGTGTAGCTGATCGCGCTGTCGCCATAGCCGGAGAGGCGGGCGAAGACGGGCTCAAAATCCACACGCTTGGGGTGCTGCGCGGCGCGGACGAGCGCTTCTTTGACCGTATCCGGCGCTGCGTCATAGCTGGCCTGCACGACGATTTCAATGCGCCGGAGGGCATTTCCAGTGACGTTTGTGATCTGCGCGGAGGTGATCTGGCTGTTCGGAAGGTAGACAAGCTGGTTGTCTGGGGTGGCGATCTGCGTGTGGAACACACCGATCTGCCGCACGGTGCCGGATTTTCCGCTGACCTCGATGAAATCGCCGACCTTGAAGGGGCGCGTCGTGAGAAGAACGACGGCGCTGGCGAGATTGGAAAGCGAGTCCTGAATGGAAAGCGAGACTGCCAGACCTGCCACGCTTAAAATCGCGAGCAGCGACGACGTGTCGACCCCCAGCGTCCCGGCCAGCAGCATGATCGCGAGGAACACCAGCACAATTTTAATAGAGGAACGGAGGAAGGCGTGACAGCTCTTGTCCAATTTGGATGATTTGAGCATTTTCTCGGTGGCTCTCAGAATGATTTTTATGCATATAATACATATCACCAGTAAGATAGCCGCGGAGACCAGCTTGGGCAGAGAAAAATGATCAAAAAATTTTTCAATGGCAGATTTTGTCTGCTCAGCATTTTCCGACAATTCATCGGCTACCTGCGATGCAAGCGGCTCCATGGCGCTTAAAAAGAGAAAATTTCGCAAAAAGTGATCCTCCTTCGGATTTATTAAAAACAAAAAATTGGAAATGCGGCGCGCGATTCCGGAAAAATCCGCGCAGCGAAACAGCTGCGCGGATGGGTGCTGGAAAGGAAATTATGGCTCCTGCGCGGGAGAACCGGCGGCTTCCTCCACAGAAGCAGAGTCGGCGTTGGCTTCCGGCGCGGATTCTTCGGGCTCCTCCGGCGCTTTTAAGCGCTTGCCCTCGGCGTTCACATAGGTCATGAGCTCGTCGCCGGTGATGGTCTCCTTCTGCAGAAGATACAGAGCGACCTCGTCGAGAAGTTCGCGGTGCTCGCGGAGAATCTGCTTGGCTTTTTCGTAGCAGCTCTCGAGCAGCTTCTGAATTTCGGAATCTGCGGCGAAAGCCGTCTCGTCGGCGCAGTTCATCATGGTGCTGCCGTCGAGATACTGGTTGGAGACGGTGGAAAGCGCCATGAGGCCGAACTTCTCGCTCATGCCGTATTGCGTGACCATCTTGCGGGCAAGATCGGTAGCGCGCTCAATGTCGTTCGACGCACCGGTCGTTGCGATGCCGAAGACGATCTGCTCTGCTGCGCGTCCGCCGAGGAGCGTCTGCAGCTCGACAAGCAGCTCTTCGCGGCTGGAAAGATATTTTTCCTCCTCCGGGGTCTGCATCGTATAGCCGAGCGCGCCGGAGGTGTGCGGAACGATGGTGATCTTGGAGACGGGCTGCGTGTGCTTCTGAAGCGCCGCGACCAGCGCATGACCGACCTCGTGATATGAGACGATGCGCTTTTCCATGTCGGTGAGCACGGTGCCCTTTTTCTCGGTGCCCGCGATGACGACCTCAAAGGAGACGAGAAGGTCCTGCTGATTGACGGCCTTTCGCCCCTGCCGCACCGCGCGGAGGGCAGCTTCGTTGACGAGATTTGCCAGGTCCGCTCCGACTGCGCCCGCCGTTGCCTGCGCGATTTTGTGAAGGTCCACGTCCTCGGCCAGCTTGATATTCTTTGTGTGGACGCGAAGGGTCTGGTACCGGCCCTGTAGATTCGGCCGGTCGACAATGATGCGCCGGTCGAAGCGGCCCGCGCGAAGAAGCGCCTTGTCGAGAATCTCGGGCCGGTTCGTGGCCGCGAGGATGACAACGCCCTTCGAAGAGTCAAAGCCGTCGATCTCGGCCAGCAGCTGGTTTAACGTCTGCTCGCGCTCGTCGTTGCCGCCGAACTTGGAGTCTCTGGTTCTGCCGATCGCGTCAATTTCATCAATAAAGATGATGGCGGGAGCTACCTTTGCGGCTTGCTGGAAGAGGTCGCGCACACGGCTCGCGCCGACGCCGACGAACATTTCCACAAAGTCAGAGCCCGAAATCGAGAAGAACGGTACGTTTGCCTCGCCCGCGACGGCCTTTGCAAGAAGCGTTTTGCCCGTACCGGGAGAGCCGACCAAAAGCGCACCCTTCGGGAGCTTCGCGCCGATGGCGGTGTATTTCTGAGGGTTATGAAGGAAGTCGATGATCTCGACGAGCGATTCTTTCGCCTCGTCCTGACCGGCCACGTCCGCAAAGGTCACGCCGGTCTGTTTTTCCATGTAGACCTTCGCTTTGCTCTCGCCGATGCCGCCGAGGCCGCCGCCCATCTTCTTCGTCATGCCGCGCATGAGAAGCGAGAACAGCGCGTACATAAACACAACCGGCAGCACCCACGAGACGAGGAACGTCACGATCGGGCTGACCTCCTCGGGAAGGTCACGGTTATATTTGACGTTTGCCGCGTCGAGCTGATTGGTCAGCGAGGTCGTGTCCTGATTGGGAATGAGGCCGGTATAATAGAGCCGCTGCTGGCTCTTGGGCTTTTCGGCCTGGTCCTTCGTGAGAATGACGATGCGGTCGTCCGACTGGAACTCCACCTCGCTGATCTGCTCGGAGGAGAGAAGCTCCTTGAATTCCGTATAGGTGATCTCCGTGAGATAGGCGTTGGAGATGGTGGTATACAGGGAGTTGATCAGAAGCGTCGCAATCAGCGCCGCGACGATCAGGACGACGATCCGCCTTGCCTTCCGGTTTTCGTCATCACCGCCGGGCTGCGGCTTATTCGGCTTGCGGCGGTTGGGGTCGTTGCTCAAAATGGCACCTGCTTTCTTTGGGAAATCCCAAAGCCGCGCATGAAACGCGGCTTGTTTTGAACATCTTAACACAGGGACGGGGGTTTTACAAGAATCCGGTATTTTTTGAACGGTAAATTTTCTGTGAATTTCCTGCGGATTTATGGTTGTGTCCGAGGGAAAGAACTGATATAATATATGTTGGATTATTTTAATGAGGCCGTATGCGGTTCACGCGGGCCTTGAATTGGAGCTACAGATGGAAGAAAAGAGAACTTACAGACAAAACCGCGAGCAAAAGCCCCAGAGAGGCGAGCGCAAAAAGGAATTTCCCAAGCGCGAGCGCGAGGAAGCGCCGGAAAATATGTTAGAGGGCAGAAACGCCGTGACAGAGGCGCTTTCCGCCGGACGGACGATCGATAAGCTCTTCGTCGCCGACGGAGACACCGACCGGGCGCTTGGGCGCATCTGCGCGATGGCAAAGCAGGCGGGCGCTGTCGTCGTCCCGACCGACCGCAGAAAGTTAGACTATATGTCGGCCACGGGCGCGCATCAGGGCGTCATTGCCATGGTCGCCGCGCACGATTACGCGAGTATCGACGATATTTTAAAGAAGGCGCAGGACGCGGGCGAGCCGCCGCTCATCGTCATCTGCGACGAGTTGTCCGATCCCCACAATCTCGGTGCGATCATTCGTACTGCCGAGTGCGCGGGCGCGCATGGAATTATCATTCCGAAAAGAAGAAGCGTGGGGCTGACGGCGGTTGTCGGAAAGGCCTCCGCGGGCGCGCTCGAATATATGCCGGTTGCGCGCGTTTCTAACATCACAGCGGCTATCGATACGCTCAAAAAGGCGGGCGTGTGGGTCTACGGCACGGCGGCGGAGGGCGATACGACGCTCTACAAGGCAGACCTCAAAAGCGCTGCCGCCATCGTCATCGGCAACGAGGGCGAGGGCATGAGCCGCCTCGTCTCCGAGCGCTGCGACTTCAAGGTCAGTATTCCCATGAAGGGCAGCATTTCATCCCTCAACGCGTCAGCTGCTGCGGCCATCATGCTCTATGAGGCCGTGCGCCAGAGAAGCTAAGGAACCAAAACAGGAGCAGTGCATGAAGAAGCAATCGCAGGATCAGACAAACGAACAACTGCATATCGACGATGCTGCGGCTGCGCAGGAGGAATATTCCTTAGAGGATATTATGAACGAGTTTGGCGGCTGGAGCAAGAAGGAAGAAGCCGCGCCGAAACAGCAGGCGCAAACGCCGCCGGATCTGAAAAAGCCGCCGCAAAAGGTTCCCGAGAGCGCAAAGCCCGCGCCGGAGACCAAGGTTGTCCGCTTCCCGAAGGGGCAGCCCATCCGCGCCGAGGGAGAGCCCAAAGAGCCGAAGAACCCCGCGGATTTCAAGGGCCAGACCATCCGCTTCACGCCCATCCGAGAGGATACCGCGCCGGAAGAAAAGCCGAAGATCTGGACGTATCAGGCAGAGCCAGACCCGGAGCCCGTGTCCGATGATCCGAAGGAAGCAAAGAAAGCGGCGCAGCGGGCCAGGCGCGCGGAAAAAGAGGCCAAAAAGCGCCAGAAGCAATTGGAGCGCCACCAGAAGCAGCAGGCCAAACGCATGGAGCGCCGCAAAGAGCAGCCCGAGCGGGAATTTCCCGACTGCCGCGCGGCTTATACCTACTACGCGCAGGGGACGTTCCAGCGGCTGCGTCTGTTTCTGAGCATTCTGTTGGCGCTCGTATCCGGAGCGCTCGCGTACCTTGCGAGCTACAGCCTCGGAAGCTACGATTTTACCGCGAACGCGGACGTATTTTCGAAGGTCTTACTCATTATAATGGTAGTGCAGGCGTTTATCGCCTTTGATGTGATGCTGCGCGGCGTGCGCGCGGTGATGCGTCTTCGGTATGACCACGCGAGCATGCTGGTCGTTCTGACGCTTGCGTGCGCGGTGGACGCGGTGCTTGCCATTCGGGCCGGGCGCATTCCGTTCTGCCCGGCGGTGACCTTGCAGCTGAGCATGGCGCTTCTTGGAGAGTATTCCATGCAGCTTGCGAAAGTCCGCACGCTCAAGGCCGCGTGCTCCATGAACGAGCCGAAGGCTGCCGTGCGCGAGGAAAAGGCGTGGCACGGGGAGGACTGCATCTTCAGAAGCGAGGGGCACCCCGAAACCTTTGTCCGCGAGCTTGAAATTCCCGATGCGGGCAGCCGGATCATGCGCATTTATGCACCGATCCTCACACTCGTGACGCTGGGACTTTCTGTTTTAAGCATGCTCCAGGCGGAAGACAGCTTCCTCTGGGCGTGGACGGCGCTTATGATCGCGAGTTTCCCGGTCGGGATTTTCCTGAGCTTTTCCCGGCCCTTTGCTGCGCAGGCCAGGCGGCTTTCGCGCGCGGGCGCTGCCATCGGGGGCTGGTTTGGTGCCAGAATGCTCGGAGGCGAGGCTGGTATTGCAATCGAAGACGCAGATCTGTTCCCGCCGCAGAACGTCACGCTCAACGGTATGAAAATTTATTCCGACCGCTCGGTCAGCCAGATCATCGGCTTTGCCAACGCCGTGGTGCAGACAGCGGGCAGTGGTCTTGCGCCGCTTTTTGAGGAGATCATGCACAACCAGAACGGCCGGCACTACGGCGTCGATACCTTCCGGCGCTATGAAGGCGGCGGCCTCGGCGCGGAAATCCGAGGCGACGTGATCCTCATGGGCTCTCTTGGCTTTATGAAGCTCATGCGCGTCCATATGCCCGAGGGCGCGAGGGTCAAGCAGGCGGTCTATTTATCCGTCAACGGCGAGCTTGCCGCCGTTTTTGCCCTCAGCTACGCGCCTGCGACAAATGTCAAGGCGAGCTTGCAGGCGATTTCCCACTGCGCAGGGCTCACGCCGATTCTTGCGACGCGCGACTTTATGATCACGCCACAATTTTTGAAGCACCGCTATAAGCTCTCGCCCGACCGCATTGAGTTCCCGACCGTCGAAGAGCGGGCAAGACTTTCCTCGCAGGACGCTATCCAGGAGCCAAAGCAGGGTGCGCTGCTGTCAAGACCGAGCTTTGCGTGCTTCTCCATGGCCGTTGCGGGCGCGCGCGCGGCAAGAAGCGCTGCCATCGCAGCCATCGCCGTGGCTTTTACCGCGAGTATTATGGGGCTTCTGGTCCTGTTTTTCCTGACGTTCATCGGCTCGACGCTGGCCGTGTCTTCGTGGAATCTGCTTCTGTACACGATTTTGTGGCTGCTGCCGGAGCTTCTCATCACGTCGATGGCCGCCAAACGGTAAAAAAGCACGGCAGGCCTGTGAAAAAATGGGGCATTTTTATCTGTTTGCACAAGATAGTAATTGCAATCCGCGCAGGATTCGTATATAATGAAATTTAAAGGTCGGCTGAAAAGTGAACTGCCGAGGGCTCGCGCGCGTAATGTCAGACGCGGTCGGGCTGTAGAAAGGAGAAAATTTGACTATGGGCTATACTGCCAATGACATTCGCAACATCTGCCTGCTGGGTCACGGCGGCGACGGCAAGTCCGCGCTGTGCGAGAGCATGCTCTTTACCACCAAGGCCATCACGCGTCTTGGCAAGCGTGCCGACGGCACGACGGTTTCTGACTTCGACGACGAAGAGAAGAAGCGCCAGTATTCCATCTCGACGTCGGTGATTCCGGTGGAATATAATAAGTGCAAAATTAACGTCCTCGACAACCCCGGCTACTTCGACTTTGCAGGTCAGATCGTGCAGTCCCTGCGCGTTGCTGACGCGGGCATCATCTGCCTGACCGCCAAGAGCGGCATCGGCGTCGGCACAGAAAAAGGCTGGAAGTATCTTGCCAAGGCAGGCCTTCCCGCAATGTTCTACATCTCCAAGCTCGACGAGGAACACGCGAACTTCTTCAATGTCTTTGACAGCCTGCGCGAAATGTTCGGCGCCTCTGTCATTCCGTTCACCTTCCCGATCCTCAAGGGCGAGCAGGCCGTGGGTCTGGTCGATCTGATCGAGAAGAAGGCTTACGACGCAAACGGCAAGGAAATCCCCCTGCCCGCCGAGGCCGAAGAAAAGATCGAAGAGTACATGGCAGAGCTCAATGAGCAGGTCGCCGAGACCGACGAAGCGCTCATGGAGAAGTTCTTCATGGAAGAGCCCTTCACCGAAGAAGAGCTCCTGACCGGCATCAAGGCCGGTATCCGTGACCGGAGCGTCACCCCCGTTTTCTGCGGCTGCGCATACACGGGCCTCGGCACAACCAACCTTCTGTCGAACCTCGTGAAGTTCGCGCCCAACCCCCTTGAGGGCAAGGCGATGGCGCAGGTCGACGAAGAGGGCAGCACCAAGGAATTCAAGCTCGACCCGAAGGGCAGCCCGATGGTCTTCGTGTTCAACACGCTGGCCGACCAGTACGGCAAGAACTCCTACTTCAAGGTCATCTCCGGCGACGTCGAGGACACCATGTCCTTCGTCAACGCGCGCACGGGCGACGCGGAGAAGCTCGGCAACATGTTCTTCCCGAAGGGCAAGGACAACACCAAGACCTCCAAGATCTGCTGCGGCGATATCGGTGTTTTCACGAAGCTTGCCTCCGTCAAGACTGGCGATACCCTGGGCTTAGCGGGCAAGACCGTTACCATCGCGCCCATGAAGTACGACGAGCCCATGTACAAGATGGCGATCTACGCCAAGGTCAAGGGCACCGAAGATAAGATCGCAGCCGGTCTTGTGAAGCTGAACGAAGAAGACGCTTCCTTCACCTACGGCAACGATCCCGAAACCAAGGAACTCATCATCGCGGGCGCGGGCGATATGCAGCTGTCTGTCCTGATGGCAAAGCTCCAGAGCAAGTACAAGGTCGAGGCTGTGCTCAAGCCCGCCAAGATCGCGTACCGCGAGACCATCAAGAAGAAGGTCGAGATCCACGGCCGTCACAAGAAGCAGTCCGGTGGCCACGGCCAGTTCGGCGACGTCTACATCCGCTTTGAGCCGCAGTCCGAATCCGAAGAGATGATCTTCGCGGACGAGACCGTCGGCGGCTGCGTGCCGAAGAACTTTATCCCGTCGGTTGAAAAGGGCCTGCGCAACTGCGTCGGCAAGGGCGTTCTGGCAGGCTACCCGGTCGTCTTCCTGAAGGCGACGCTGTACTTCGGCTCCTATCACCCCGTCGACTCCTCCGATATGGCGTTCCAGACCGCTGCCGGTATCGCCTATAAGGAAGGCCTGCCCACCGCCGGCCCGACCCTTCTCGAGCCGATCGGCGAACTGAAGGTCCTCATTCCCGACGCCAACATGGGCGACGTCATCGGCGACCTCAACAAGCGCCGCGGCCGCGTCATGGGCATGAACCCCGATCCCGAGAACCCCGGCTATCAGACCGTGGAAGCGGAAGTTCCGATGGGCGAAATGAGCTCCTACACCATCGACCTGCGCGCCATGAGCCAGGGCCGCGGCAGCTACACGCTGAAGTTCATCCGTTACGAGGAGGTCCCGCAGATGAATCAGGCCAAGATCATCGAGGATGCCAAGAAGGACGAAGAAGAAGGCTAATTCTACAGATTACACGCCGGTTCCGTTTCTGGAATCGGCGTGTTTTTCGGGTGAGAGACAATGAAAGAACAACTGGAAGCTTCCGTGCGCGTGCGGCAGGTCGATCTTGCAAAGTGCTTTGCCATTATCGGTGTTTTGCTGATTCACGCATCGGGCGAGGGGCTTTTTTATCTCGGGATCGGGTCGCGGCCATGGATGCAGAGCCTGTTCTGGGGCAGTATTTCGCGCTTTGCCGTGCCGCTCTTTTTCCTGTGCAGCGGCGCGCTGCTGCTGGGTGACGCACGAAAGGTTACGACCCGGCACGTCTGGACAAGAAGTATTCCGCACATGCTCGCGGCGCTCTTTTTCTGGGCGCTTTTATACCGGCTTGTGCTGGTGCTGCGGCAGGGGACAATGGAAAAAACGGAGCTCTTGCGGGCAATTTCGGACGTTTTCTGTTGGCGGCACGAGCAGCACCTGTATTATCTTCACATTCTGCTGCTCGTCTATGCGGCGCTTCCTGTGACGCGCGCGTTTGCCGCAAAGGCGGACGAAAAAACGGTTCGCTACGCGCTCATTTTCTGGTGCGTGACCGGCGTTTTCTTTCCGACGCTGCGCGCCCTCGGCCTGTTTTCCAGGATCGAGGGCATCCCGAAGCAGTGGGCGCTGAATCTGGCGTGGGCTTCCATCGGCTGTACGGTTCTCGGGTGGTTCCTGCGAAAGCGCCCCATGCGCGTGGGTGCGTCCATTGGCTGCTTCGTATCAGGCTTTTTTCTCTGCTTTGCGGGAACCGCGCTTTTGTCGATGAAAGCGGGAAAGCTGTCCCTGCAGCTGCTCGAGGGGCTCTCGCCGGGCGCGGTACTCATGGCGGCGGGGCTTTTTTGCCTGTGCGGAGCGCTGGCGGAGAAGCTTCCGCGCTGGCTGCAAAAAATCGCAGAGACGGGCGGGAAGGCCTCGTTCTGCATCTATCTTGTGCACCAGTTTGCGCTGCATGCGATGAAGGATGTTGGCATTACGGCGCAGATGGGAGGCCCCTGGTGGAGCGTTCCGGTTGTCGCGGGGGCGTGTTTGCTCCTGTCCTTCGCGGCGTGGTGTGTGCTGTCGCGAGTTCCGGTTGTTCGCAGATGGCTGATCTAGCCGCACAGAAAGGAGATTTTAAGATGGGTTTCTGGATTTTTATGTTGGCGATGGACTTGATCCTTCCGCTGAGCATGGTTTTTCTGGGAAGGTACTTTGCCAGACACGCGCCGGGAAGCATCAACATGCTCTTTGGATACCGCACGGCGTGTTCCATGAAAAATCAGGACACGTGGCAGTTTGCGCACCGGTATTTTGGAAAGCTGTGGTACAAAATGGGGCTATGGCTGCTCATCTTGAGTGTGGCGGCAATGCTGCCGGGGCTCGGGAAGGACGCGGATGCAGTCGGAACGCTTGGGGGACTCGTCTGTACGGTGCAGCTTCCCGTGATGCTCTACGCGATTCTCCCGACCGAGCGCGCGCTCAAAAAGACCTTTGACAAGGACGGCAACCGAATCGCGCCATAGGCTCTGCATCTATGCATATATGCGTATGGCGCGATTGCATACATCGATTTTTCCTTCTTTGCGTAGGGGGCGATGTGGGCATCGACCCCTACGGAAAGTTTGAAAGTTTGCGCAAAAAGCAGCATCCGGTTCGGATGCTGCTTCGATTTTTGCAACTCAGGACGGCTGCGCCGTGGCAACGCCGCGTTTGGCAAGACCTTCAGAGAGAATTTTATGCACATGGTCGCCGATTTCCGCTGTCGTCTTGTGGGCGGTGACCTCGCTTGCCGGAACCACATCCAGAACGTCAAGGTAGACGTCAGTTTTCCGGCGGAACATGTTCTTGAGAATCGCCTTCGTGTTCGTCAGCGCGCATACGACAATCGGAACGCCCGCCTTCTGCGCGATTTTGAACGCGCCGTTGCGGAACGGCTGGAGAAGGCCTGACTTACTTGTGCCGCCCTCGGGGAAGACGGCGATGGAGGCTTTGTCCTCCTTCAAAAACTGGATCGCCTTTAAAATCGCCTTGAGCGCCTCGCGGTCGTTGTTGCGATC
Source organism: Oscillospiraceae bacterium (assembly GCA_916988195.3). Classification (GTDB taxonomy): domain Bacteria; phylum Bacillota; class Clostridia; order Oscillospirales; family Oscillospiraceae; genus CAG-170. The sequence goes on along the minus strand of CAKASQ030000003.1, from coordinate 79,480 downwards.
GAGCGGCAGGCAGAGGATTTTCCGCATCACCTGCGCGACGATCGGAAGCGAAAAGTTCTCGGTTTTCGAGACAAACGCCAGCTCCGCCCACGGCATCGCGTAATAGAACACGATCGGGTCGAAGGCGAACAGGTGGTTCGATACCAGCAGGAACCGCCCCTTGCGCGGCACACGCTCAAGCCCCGCCGCATGCACCCGCACGCCGCCAAGGTCAAAGGCAAGCTTGGAAAATTGGTTGAGAAGGAACCTGAAATACGGGCTCGGCGTTTCTAGCGGCTTTTTGGGGTCTACAAACAGACACGAGACCACCAGCACCAACAAAAACAGAAGCACCATCGCCACAAAGCACCCCACACACAGCAGCGGCAGCTTCCACAGAACCGACCAGCTTTCGTACCAGCCGTACAGTGCGCTGCATCCGGCGGAAAAAACGGCGCTCAGGGCGAACAAAACATAGACCATGGGAAAAGACCTCGATTGGAAACAAATTCACACCGTGCTCTAGTATACTCCAACCGCGCGCAAAAAGACAGCCTTAATTTCCCGTTCAAAGAAAGTTTACAATAAAGCGGAAGCCCCGCCGGATTGGCGGGGCTGCGGAATCATAATTTCTGCTGCGAAAGCCAGATGTCCATGACGAGGCCGTGCGGCAGGAGCTTCACGAGCGCCATCTGGAGCCTCGCGACGAAGCCATACTTGCTCACATCCTTACCGCGCTTCGCGTCGCGCCACGCTCTTGCCACGATCTGCTGCGGCTCATACATGGCGGCATATTTTTTGACGACAGGCTTTTCCTCGTTCACGACCGCATGGTCAAAGAATTCCGTCTTCGTCCAGAACGGGCATACGGCCATGACGGAGATGTCCTTGTCGTCGAGCTCGCGATTTAAGCTCCGGCTGTAGCTCAGAACAAAGGCCTTGCTTGCCGCGTAGACACTGATGTAGGGCACAGGCTGGCAGGCGGCGACGGAGGCGATGTTGATGATCTGCGCGCCTGCGTGCATGTAGGGGATTGTCAGCTGGCACATAGCCATGAGCGCCTCGCAGTTGAGGTCGACCATGTTGAGATTCTGCGCAAGGGGCGTTTCACAGGCAGCCTGGAACTTGCCGTAGCCGCTGCAATTGACGAGCAGCGAGACGTTTGCCTGCGCGTTTTCGAGCAGCTCTTCATAGTGCCGGAAGCTTTCGCGGTCGGTCAGATCCAGCGCGATCGGACGCACGGGGAAGGGAACCGTCTCCTGCAGGCTCTCGAGCCGGTCGAGGCGGCGGGCGATGACCCAGACCTCGTCGAACGTGTCGTAGGTGTTGATCGTCTCGGCAAAGACCTTGCCCATGCCGCTGGACGCGCCGGTAATGATGGCGATTTTTTTCATATTGTAAGACTCCTTTCGGAAGATTGCGTCTGGAAAAGTGCCGTAAATTACGGAGATTTCATAAGTATACCACACAAACGAAAGCAATGCAAGTGCACACGGGTATGCGAATGCCGCCGCAGGTTTTCCTGCGGCGGCGTGGGAAAAGCGAATCAGAGCTCGGGGCCCCGGTTGTTGTATCGATTCTGCTGGTCTCGGCTGCCAAATTGGGTCTGCTGATGGAAATCGCCGGGATTGGGCTGGCCATTTGAGCGCTCCCAGCAAATCTGGCGGTAGAAGCTGGCCTGCGCGGTCTCCTGATACGGGTGCAGCCACAGATTGCCGATACCGGCCGTCAGCGCGCACAGAAGCGCCCAGCCGATGAAACTGAACTGGAGGCAGAACAGCCGCCATTTGTTGCCGCGCATGAGCTCTTTTGAGGCCTTGATGGCCGCCGTCGGGCGCATGCCGGGGTTCTCATAGAGAATGTAGGGCGCCATCGCGTAGCTGTAGGACGCGATAATGCCGGGGATGACGAGCAGCAGCGACCAGAGCACGACGAAGATGGTCATCAGAAGGTTCAGCAGGAACCCGTCTCCGAAGCGGCTAAACTGCGAGAATAAATCAGAGAAGCAGGCTTCTCTATGGTCGACGAGGGCAAGGTTAAACTTTGCATAGCCAAGCTGGACTGTGCCGCCGATGACAAAGCAGACAACAGCGTAAATGGACAAAATCGCGGCGAGGAACACCAGCGCCATCCAGACAAAGTCCGGAATGTAGACAGAAAGATCGTGTTCCTGCACATAGTTTCCAACGGAGCTGCCAACAGAGCTGCTGCTGCCGGTCGATGCAGAACTTCCAATCGTGCCGCCGAGCAGCAGAGCGACAAGCCCCGTTCCGACTGCAACGCCCCAGCGCCCGGCAAGCGCCTGCCGCGCAAGCGCGCGAAAATCCTTTGCGTACATAAAAATCCTTCCTTTCTTCTTTTCGGTATTTCTAATTTCTCTTCCAAGATACATTATAGAGAATATGACCGCCTCTTGCAAGCCATGAAGCGCGGCGCGGAGAAAATTAGGAAAAATTAAGAATTTCTGCGCCTTAGATTCAGGAAAAACTGTGTTATACTGAAAGCGTAAAATTTGCCGGGATGGGGGAATGTGCGATGAAACGTACCATCTGTTTGCTGCTTGCGCTGACGCTGCTGTGTGGCCTGACGGCCTGCGCGAAGACTGCGCCGCTGACGCGGCTCTTTGGCCTGACGGTCTGCACAAAAACCGCGCCGGAGGAATCGCAGATCGTTTTGCAGCCGCAGCAGACGGCGGACACAGCGCCGGAAGCGCCGGTGCAGACAGATGCACCGGAAGAGCAGACAGAGCCGGAAGCACCCGCGCAGGAAGAAACCGTGTTTCCAATGCCGACAGGCTCCATGTTCGGCCTCACGGGAAGGGACGCTGTGCTCTTTGACGCGGCAGTCGCGCAGAAATATCCGCGCGAGGATACCACAATCGTGATCCCGAGCCTGCGCGTATACGGTTCTTTCGAAGAGAACGGCAAAACCGTCGTCATCTGTGATCTGCACTACGATTTCTATTGGGATTATACGCAGGAGAACTGGGCGTGGAACACCGGCGGCATGACAAGCTTTGCGCGGGCGGAGCTGGAGACGCAAAACGGCGCGGAGGTCTGCACGGGCTTTGAAATTCTCCCAGACGGCGAAGGCACGTCCTACTGGATTCGGGAAAAATGCGGCGCCCTTGCCATGCGGAACGAAAACGGCGCTTGGGTGCTTCCGGAGGCCAAGGGAGACTGGTTCCCGGCGGGGGAAAATCTCCTCCAAACGTATCTGGACGCGCTGGCAGCGCCCTGGAAGAAATAGAGCGCTGGAGTGTATGACAAAACGGCCTGCATAGCAGGCCGTTTTGCGTGTCGGAAGTTTTTTTGCTTTTATGGAAACCCAAAACTATGCATAGGGGGCGATGCCCACATCGCCCCGGCAAACTGCACCGTTTTTGCGGAAATTTCCGGCGAATTCGTAACTTCTCTTGGGGCGATGTGGGCATCGACCCCTACGAATTGCTTGAAAATTTGTTACATCTTCTCGGGCGCGCTGAAGCCGAGCAGGTCGATGCACGTCTCGAGCACGCGGCGCGTGAGATCCATCAGCGCGACGTAGCTGGCTTTCTTCTGCTCGTCCGGCTCGGAGATGATCTTCACGTCGTGGTAGAACTTGTTGGCCGCGCCCGCGAGCTCGTAGATATACGCGCAGATCTCATTCGGCGCGGAGTTTTTGTAGCTCGAGGTCAAGCTGTCAGAAAGGCGGGAGAGGACGAGCATGAGGTCCTTCTGCTGGCGGCTTTCGGGCGGGAGGAGCTTGCAGTCCGCCGCGCTGCCGTTGTATTTGGACAGAATCGACTTGATGCGAACGATGGTATATAAAATGTAGGGGCCCGTGTTTCCCTCGAAGGAGGAGAACCGGTCGAGATCGAAGACGTAGTCTTTTGTAGCAAGATTCGAAAGGTCGCCATATTTGAGCGCGGCCATCGCGATTTTCTTCGCCGTCTCGGGAAGCTCCTCGTCGGATACGGTCTGGTTCTCCTTGATCTTGTCGGTCACATAGTCGGTGATTTCACGAATCAGAACCTCCAGCCGCATCACGCCGCCCTCGCGCGTTTTGAAGGGCTTACCGTCTTTGCCGTTCATCGTACCAAAGCCGATGTGTGCAAGCTCGGTCTCGGGTGGGACGAGCGCTGCTTTTCTTGCGACACGGAAGACCTGCTCAAAGTGGAGGCTCTGGCGCTTGTCGGTGAGGTAGAGAATCTTGCCGGGATGGAAATCCTGCTCGCGCTGAACGATGGTGGCAAGATCGGTCGTGGCGTAGAGCGTTGCGCCGTCGGACTTTAAAAGAATGCAGGGCGGCATTTCCTTCGTGTCCGTCTCCTCCTGCACGGGAACGACGAGCGCGCCGTCCGACTCGACGGCCAGATGCTTGTCCTTTACAATTTCCAGCATCTTGGGGATATACGCCTGCGCGTCCGACTCGCCCAGCCACACGTCGAAGCTGACGTTGAGGTTCGCATAGTTTTTCTTGAGGTCCTCGACCGACACGCGCATGATTTGCTGCCACATGGCGCGGTAGCCGCGCTCGCCCTGCTGAAGAAGATACGTCGCATTGTGCGCCTTTTCGGCAAATTCTGCGTCGACCTTTGAGCGGGCGCTGGCCTCCGGATAGATTTTCTCGAGCTCGGAGATCGTAAACGGCGCTTCTTCCGGATATTCGCCCGTGAAATTGGGGTCAAAGTAGCAGAGCTCGGGGTGCTCCGACTGCACCTGCGCGATGATTAAGCCCATCTGCAGGCCCCAGTCGCCGAGGTGAATGTCGCCGATGACGTGGTTGCCGAAGAAGCGGTAGATGCGCTTGATGGACTCTCCGATGATGGCGCTTCTCAGGTGTCCGACGTGCAAGGGCTTGGCGACGTTCGGCCCGCCGTAGTCAACGACGATGGTCTTGGGGGCCTTGTCCGGCTGCACGCCAAAGTGCTCGGCCAGATTCATCTCGGCAATGTACTGCGCGAGAAATTCGCTCGATAGCCTGAAATTCAGAAAGCCGGGGTTCACAGCCTCGACGCTTTCAAACATCAAAGCGCCCGCCAGCTGCTCTTTGACCGCGCCCGCGATCTGGATGGGCGCTTTGTGATAGACCTTGGCTGCGGGCAGCGCGCCGTTACACTGGTACTCGCAGAGGTCGGGGCGGTTCGAGAGCGTGACCTTGCCGTAGGCGGGGTCGAAGCCCGCTTTTTCGAATGCGCCGGAGACCTCCCGGGAGATCAAATCGATCAGAACGTTCATATTCATACACCTTTCGTATTGGCAATTGCTCATAGATTATATCAGTATACCAAATCCAACAGAAAAAGTACAGTCCGAAAGAGGGCATTCAGGACAAAAAGAGCCTTGTTGTGAGGCAGGCCATGAAAAACCCCGTGCAATCGGCCAGCAGCGCGGCAAAAACCGTGTGCCGGGTATCACGGATGCCGCTGGCTCCAAAGTAGACGCTGATGGTATAAAACGTCGTCTCGGTGCTTCCTAACATCACGGCGGCAGTTTTCCCGATGAGAGAGTCCGCTCCGTACGTCTTCATAAGCTCCGCACCAACGGCCAGCGCCGCACCGCCGCTTACCGGGCGCACGAGCATCAGGGGAGCCAGCTCCGGCGGCATGCCAAGCGCGTGGAACAAAGGAGAGAGGAAGCGCGCGGACAGGTCAAAAAAGCCGCTCGCGCGGAGCATGGAGATGGCAGTTAAGAGAATGATGAGGCTGGGCACAATGGAAAGAAGCGTCGAGAGTCCTTCCCGCGCGCCCTGCAAAAGGCACGCATACACGTCCTGCCCGCGAAGAAGCCCATAGAGGCTCACAAAAAGCAGCAGCAGCGGAACAAGCAGCTCCGTCATGTCCGCTCCTCCAGAACAAATGCCGCGAGCAGCCCTACCGCGACCGAGCACACGGAGCTCACCCACACGGCGGGAAGAATCTCGAAGGGATGAGAGGAGCCGAGGCTTGACCGAAGCGCGGCGACAGTCGTCGGCAGCAGCTGAATGGAGGCCGTGTTCATGACGATCAGGCGGCACATTTCGTTGCTTGCGCGCGTTTTGTCGCGGGAGAATTCCTGCATCCGGCGCACGCAGGAAACGCCCATCGGCGTCGCCGCGCTGCCGAGCCCGAGAAGATTTGCCGTAAAGTTCGCGCAGAGAAAGCTGCGCGCTGCCCCATCCCGGCAGGTCTCCGGAAAAATGCGCGAGAGAAACGGGGAAAGAAGCTGCGAGAGCTTTTCAGACAGGCCGCTTTTTTCCATGACGCGCGAGACGGCGCTCCACAGGCAAAGTGCGCCGGCCAGAGCCAGAGACAGCTGCACACCCTCCTGCGCGCCCTGCATAGCAGCGACCGATAAATGGGACAGTTGCCCTGAGAGCCCGCCGGAGACGAGGCTTGCCAGCAGAAAAAACAACCAAATATGAGACATTACAAAAATTTTCCTCCACAAAATCTAGTTTGTTCAAAATTTGGACATAAATGACTGTTAAGATAAGGACGATCAGCAAAAATCGATTCTCTGCGGCGACACGGACGGCTGCCTGAGCGGCCGCGTTTTCCGTGGAAGACAAACAAACGGAGGTACAAAAAGATGAAATCGACAGGCATTGTAAGAAAAGTGGATGAACTGGGCCGGATCGTGCTCCCCATCGAGCTGCGCCGGACGCTGGACATCGCGGAGAAGGATTCCATTGAAATTTATGTGGACGGTTCGTCGATCATTCTGAAAAAGTACGAGCCGACCTGCGTGTTCTGCGGCGATGCCAAGAACATCACGGTTTATAAGGGCAAGAACGTCTGCGCCAACTGCATCAAGGAACTCAAGAAGGCGTAAGAAAATCAACAAAAAAGAGGCGCTGCAAGCTTGCAGCGCCTCTTTTTTATGCGCGTTTCGGCCCGATTGTTCACAAAGAGTTTGCTTTTGTTTGGGTTTCTTAACTGGAAAACAGGGCGGAAATCTGATAAACTAGAGACAAACAATGTGGAGGGAGTATCAATTTGCAGTATCGGGTGTTGGCGGAAAAACTGAAAGAGGCGGCCGCGTCTGTGCTGCCGGTGACGGCAATCGTGGCGGTTTTGTGCCTGGCGCTGGTTCGGGTGGACGTGGGGCTGATGCTCTCGTTCCTGCTCGGGTCGGGGCTTTTGATTGTGGGCATGGGACTTTTCACGCTGGGCGCGGAGCTCTCGATGTCGCGCATCGGCAACTTAATCGGCGCGAAGATGACAAAGTCGCAGAAGCTCTGGTTCGTGCTGGGTGTGAGCTTCCTTCTTGGCGTGGCCATCACGATGGCGGAGCCCGACTTGCAGGTGCTGGCGACGAACGTTCCGGCAATCGACAAAACTGTTCTCGTTGTGACAGTGTCGGTCGGCGTCGGTTTCTTTTTGATGCTTTGCATGGCGAGAATCCTGTTTTCCATTTCGCTGCGCCTGCTGCTCATCATTTTCTACACGATCGTGTTTATCGGCGCATTTTTGTCTGACGCGGGCTTTTTGTCCGTCGCGTTCGACTCCGGCGGCGTGACGACGGGGCCGATGACGGTGCCGTTTATCATGGCGCTCGGCGTGGGCGTTGCGTCCATCCGCAGCGACGAAAACGCGAAGGCGGACAGCTTCGGCCTCGTCGCCCTGTGCTCGATCGGGCCGGTGCTGGCGGTCATGCTGCTTGGCGCGATCTACCCCACGGACACGCAGGCGGACGTTTCGATGATCATCGGCGGCTTTGAAACGTCGGTGGACCTGGGCTTTGCGTACCTTCACAGTTTACCTGACTATCTTTTGGAGGTCGCGATGGCACTGCTGCCCATTTTCGTGTTCTTCCTGCTGTTCCAGGTGTTTTCGCTGCATTTGAGAAAGCTGCCGCTGATGCGGATCATCCTTGGCGTGGGCTATACGTTTCTGGGGCTCGTTTTGTTCCTGACGGGCGTGAACGTCGGCTTTTCGCCCCTTGGCTACGTGCTCGGAAGCGAGCTCGTCTCGAGCGGGCTATCCGTGCTGCTCATTCCGCTGGCGATGCTCATGGGCTGGTTCATCATCGACGCAGAGCCTGCTGTACATATTCTCAACAAGCAGGTCGAAGAATTGACCTCGGGCGCGATCTCGGCAAAGGCGATGGGGCTGAGTCTGTCCGTTGCTGTGGCGCTTGCGAACGGGCTTGCGATGGTGCGCGTTTTAACGGGGCTGCCGATTCTCTATTTTCTAGTACCGGGCTACGCTGTGGCCTTGGGGCTCAGCTTCTTCGTTCCGCGCACGTTTACGGCCATCGCGTTTGACTCCGGCGGCGTTGCGTCCGGCCCTCTCACTGCGACCTTCATGCTGCCGCTCGCGATGGGCGCGTGTACGGCGCTGGACGGAAACGTGATGACGGACGCGTTCGGTATTGTGGCGCTCGTTGCGATGATGCCGCTTATTACAGTGCAGGTCATGGGCGGCATTTATGTCCTGAAGTCGAAGCAGAAGACGCAGGCGCCCGCGATGCCGAGCTTTGGCGAAAACGAGATCATCGAGCTCTGGGAGGCCGTGTGATGGAATTATACTATGTGATTACAATTTCAGACCGCGACCGCGCGGAGATTCTCGCCAATATTTATCAGACTGCCGGGACCGGAATGGTTCTGACAAAGCTTGGCCGCGGCACGGCGACCGGCGAGCAGCTGTCTTCTTACGGTCTTGACGCGACAGAAAAGGCAATCGTCAGCACGGTGGCAGATGCGGAGCAGACCCGGCAGATTTTTAAACTCTCCAAGCGCAGGCTCTTTATCGACGTGCCTGGAAACGGCGTGATGATGGCCATTCCGCTCAAGAGCGTGGCGGGCGGCCGGACGCTCGGCTATTTGACCGATTCGACACAGACAGGAGGAAAACCCGCGATGGATTTTTCGCACGAGCTGATTATGGTAATTATGAACGAGGGCTACTCGGATACCGTCATGGACGCGGCGCGGTCGGCGGGAGCCGGCGGTGGTACGGTGCTGCACGCGAAGGGTACCGGCCGGGCGCGGGCGCAGAAGTTTTTCGGCGTGAGCCTTGCCGATGAGAAGGACGTTGTCTACATTGTCGCCCACGCGGACGAAAAGGCCGCCATCATGCAGGCAATCGCTGACAACGCCGGCCCCGGCACGAGAGCGGGCGCCATTTGCTTCTCACTGCCCATCTCGCAGGTCGCAGGCCTTCGCGAGCGCGACGAATAAAAAGTATCCCCCGGACGCTGCAATGGCCTCCGGGGGATATATTGTCCGTATAGGCGGACGCTTTTTTGGGGTGCGCGTAGGGCTGTATGACCCTTGTTAAGCAAAAAAGTCTCCTGTATTGCGTAGGGGCGGACGACCCTGTCCGCCCTTTGGAAGTTACGAATTGGCTATAGTTTTCCGAAAAAACGGCCGTTTCTGAGGGGCGGACAGAGTCGTCCGCCCCTACGAAATTGATTGAATTCAAACAAACGTCTGATTGTTGAGTGCTTTTCGGACCTCCGGCCAATTTGGCATGACGCACGTCAAAAATGTTTTGAAATCCTGCCCATGGCCGGGATAGCGCAGATGCGTCAGCTCGTGCGCAATCACATAATCGAGGCAGTCGGGCGGCTGCTTGACGAGCTGGAGGTTCAGCCAGATTTTCTTCGTCGCTGTGTTGCACGTACCCCAGCGGGTCTTCATGTTTTTAATCTGCCACGCCGATGGATGCAGCCCCGTCCTTGCCTCCCAGAGGGGGAGCCGCCCGGCAATCTGGTTGGACAGCGCTTCCCGGTAGAAGTCGTTCAGAAGCGATTCCCGCTGCGATGTGTCATCCTCCGGGTGGACAGATAAAACGATTTCCTGCCCGCGCCGCAAAGCGCTTCTTCCGCGCGAGGCTTCTTCCAACCGGAGCGTATAAGACCCGCCCCAGAGATAGACTGCCTGCCCGTCCGCAAAAGCCGGATCTGTCGCGACGGGACGGGCGGCCAACTGCTGCTGCCGGGCGGCAATCCAGCCGCGCTTTTCGCGCACGAAGCGGTCAATCTGAGAGATCGGGAGCCGGTTCGGCGCGGTGATCTGAATTTCGCCATTCGGGGACAGCACGCGCAGGTGCATGTTTTTGATGGATTTTCGGACGATGGTGACGGAAAGCCCGTCGATGGTGCGCTGCATGGGAACCCTCTTTTCCAGTGGAGATGCCCATATTATGAAGCGCCGGCGGAACAAAAGCAAGTACCAGTTTTTGTGCTTTCCTTTTTTCTGAAAGCACGATATAATAGCTCAACATCATTTGCAGACAGAAAGGAAAAATCTCCATGGAACAAAGAAGCATCTGCCTGATCAACGATTCCTTTCCGCCCGTCACCGATGGAGTGGCGAACGCGGTTGTAAATTACGCGAAGATCCTGACGGAAAACGGAAAGCAAGCCACCGTCGTCACGCCCGCCTACCCCGGCGCGGACGACAGTCAGTTTGAATTCCCCATCGTGCGCTACCCGAGCGTCGATCTCACAAAGCTGGTGGGCTATCACGCGGGATTCCCGTTTTCGAGCCAGACGCTCGAGACGCTGGTGGAAAGAGACTTTGATCTCATCCACTGCCACTGCCCGGTCACGTCCGCCATGCTCGCGCGCGCCCTGCGAGACCGGATCCATGTGCCGCTGGTCTTTACGTACCACACGAAATTTGACATTGACATCGCCAACGCTATCAAGGGAAAGCTCTTGCAGGAGGAGGCCAAGAAGGTCCTTGTCGACAACATCACGGCCTGCGACGAGGTCTGGACGGTGAGCCACGGCGCGGGCGAGAATTTAAAAAGCCTCGGCTATCAGGGCGACTATCTCGTTATGCCGAACGGCGTGGATTTCCCGAAGGGGAGGGTCGAAGAGAAGCTCGTGCACGAAGTGACAAAGGATTTTGATTTGCCGGAAAACATTCCGATGTTCCTTTTCGTCGGCCGCATGATGTGGTACAAGGGCCTGAAAATCATCCTCGACGCGCTTGCAATGCTCAAAACGCAGGGAAGGCCGTTCCGCATGGTCTTTGTCGGAAACGGCGGCGACCGCGATGAGGTCATCGCCTACAGTGAAAGGCTCGGTCTGTCGGACTGCGTGTTCTTTACTGCGCCGGCCTACGACCGGAACGTCATCCGCGCGTGGTACTGCCGGGCAGACCTGTTCCTGTTCCCGTCGACGTTTGACACGAACGGCCTTGTCGTGCGCGAGGCGGCGGCCTGCGGGCTTGGAAGCGTTCTCGTGCGCGGAAGCTGCGCGGCGGAGGATATTAGGGACGGAGAAAGCGGCTTCCTGATTGAGGAAAACGCGGAATCGATGGCGAGAATGCTGACAGCGCTCAGCCGAAACCCCGAGGCGATGCGGAGAGTCGGGAAAACAGCGCAGGACGAGATCTATATCTCGTGGAAGGATGCGGTCACGCACGCGCAGGCGCGCTATGAGGTTGTGCTTGAAAATTTCAAGGCCGGAAAATATCCCGCCCACAACCGCCAGAGCGATGAGGCGTTCCACGCCATCTCGTCTTATCTTGCCGCCGTCGGCCGCGGGCAGGAGAAGATCAAACTTCGCATGGAGGAGCTCTCGGAGCGGTTCCTGTAAGGAAAATATGAAGAAACTGTGAATATCCACAAAAATTAACTTGCGATTTTATAAATATTTAATAAATGCCCGCTATCTTTTTTAATAACCGCCTGCTATTATAATCTTGCAAGAAGCGATACAGTCTTTTTTCATTTTCCTCTCTTTTTAATAGAAGCCCGTAAGCAAGTTGGTCCCTTGCTTACGGGTTTTCTCTATTTCCGAAAAGTTTTACTTTTCGGAAATAGAAGGGATGCACCTCGACTGCGCGCAGAATTTTTGCCCCGTTGGGGCAAAAATTCCACACTTGCGAGGTGAGCGGTATTTTTCCGGTCGGCGAAGCCGCCGGATAAAATGAATTCCGATTTTATTTCGCCATCTGCGGATGGCGAAACTCTGCGAGGCTTGGACGGTGCGGGGTTTTAAAGATTTCGCTGTTTACAAAGCGGCTATGGTTGAAATTTTGCGGGAAAGTTGGTACAATACCTTGATAGTATGTTTTCTTGAGAGGTAAACGCGTGTATCTTCGTTCTTTGGAAATTCAGGGCTTCAAGTCCTTTCCGGATAAGACCGTTTTGCAGTTCGACAGCGACATCACTGCGATCGTCGGCCCGAACGGCAGCGGCAAATCCAATATCTCAGACGCCATCAGCTGGGTCATGGGCGAGCAGAGTTCCAAAGCCCTGCGCGGGGCAAAAATGGAGGACGTGATCTTTGGCGGCACGTTAAAGCGTCCGGCAGTCGGCTATGCGGAAGCGACGCTTGTTTTAGACAATCAGGACGGGACGCTTCCCATCGAAACGCCAGAGGTCATGATCACCCGCCGGTACTACCGTTCGGGCGAAAGCGAGTACTACATCAACAAGCAGTCGGCGCGTCTGCGCGATATCAACGAGCTTCTCATGGATACCGGCCTTGGAAGAGAAGGTTACTCCAACATCGGCCAGGGCAGAATCGACGAGATCCTTGCGCAGAAATCGACCGACCGCCGCGAAATTTTTGAAGAGGCTGCCGGTATCTCCAAATACCGCCATCGTAAGGAGGAGACCGAGCGCAGGCTCGCCAATACGCAGGACAATTTGCTTCGCATCGGAGACAAAATCTCGGAGCTGGAATTGCAGGTCGAGCCCCTTCGCCAGCAGGCGGAGAAGGCGGAAAAGTATCTGACGCTCCGCGATGAACTGCGGGGCTTGGAAGTTACCGTCTGGCTGGATAGCCTCGAGAAGGTCGCTGAGAGCGCGAAAAAAGCGCAGGAGGACTACAATTCCGCCGCCTTCGTTCTCGAGCAGGCGCACGACGAACTGAATGCTCTCTATCATCAGGCCGAACAGATGGCCCTGCAGCTGAACCAGAAGTCGCTGGAATTAGACCTCCTGCGCGAAAAAATCACGGCGGTGCAGGCCGAGCGGCAGAAGAAGGAAGCAGACGTTTCCGTCCTGCAGGCTGAGGTCGAGCATTTGCAGCAGAACGTGGAGCGGGCGCAGCGCGAGATGGACGAGCAGTCGGCCAGAAGCGGCTCGATCGCGCAGACGATCCAGGAGCGGACGGCAGAAATTGCTTCGATCGACGAGGCCATTCGGTCGCTTGACGAACAGACCGGGACACTCACGCAGAAAGAGATGGCGCTTCAGAAGGAGCTGAATAGACTTCAGCAGGCGCTTTTGCAGCTCACGACGCAGGAGAATCTTCTTCGCGCCGACGCACAGGAAAAAAAGACGCAGATCGCGTCCTTGACCGCGTCGATGGAAGAGGTCGAGGCAAGAAAAAAGACCTTGCAGGAGGATTTAGAGGCGAACGAGGCGCGCAGAATTCAGACCGAGCAGCAGAAAACGCAGTGCAAAAAAGCGCTGGAGCAGGCAAACGACGGCGTACAGTCGGCTAAGAACCGCATTGCGGGGTATGAGCTCCGGCGCAGGGCGCGGCAGGAAAAGTGCCAGTCGCTCCAAAAGGAGTTTGACGGCGCGTCTGTGCAGCTCAAAACGCTTGCCGCGAAGGCCAACATGCTCCGCGAGATGGAGCGGGACTTTGAGGGCTTTTCCAAGGCGGTGCGCCTTGTGATGCAGGACGCGGCAAGAGGCGCGCTTTCGGGTGTGCACGGCCCGGTGTCAAAGCTCATCCGTGTCGAAGACCGGTACACAACGGCGATCGAAACCGCGCTTGGCGCGGCAATGCAGAATATCGTGGTCGACGATGAAAGCTGCGGCAAGGCGGCAATCGGGATGCTCAAACGCAGAGACGGCGGCCGGGCGACATTCTTGCCCCTTTCCACGGTCACGGGCCGGAGGCTCTCCGAGCCGCAATTGGTGTCGATGCCGGGCTATGTCGGCGTAGCATCCGAGCTTGCGCAGACCGATGCAAGATATCAGGGAATTTTAGAGAACCTTCTCGGCAGAACCGTCATTGCCGAGACGCTCGATCACGCCATTGCGATGGCGCGAAAGACGGGAAACCGCGTGCGCATCGTGACGCTCGACGGGCAGGTCATGAACCCGGGTGGCAGCATGACGGGTGGCTCGAGTGCAAAAAGCGCGGGCGTTCTGTCAAGAGCCAACGAGCTCAAGCGGTTAGAGCAGGAGCAGAAGACCCTCTCTGATGCGCAGACGGCGCGGCAGAAGAGTCTTTCGGATGCGCAGAGTCAGCTGGCCGAAACGGAGTATGAGCTTAAAAATATCGGTGCGGAGCTCCGCAAGGCAGAAGACGAGGTCCTGCGCCGCACAGAGGAGCAGAAGCAGGTGGAGCTGCTGTTAGAGACGGTTTCGCAGGCAGAGCAGTCCGTCCGGCAGGAGCTCGAGCGCTTTTCCAAGCGCAGCGGCAGCGACGAGGGAAGACTTGCGCTTCTTTCCCAGCAGCTGCAGGAAGCGGAAGCAGAGCTTACAAAGCTGGAAGCGCAGCAGGCGCAGCGGCAGACGGAGCTAGATCAGAAGACGCAGGCCGTTTCCGATGTGCAGCAGGAGCTGGCGAGTCTTCGTGTCGCGATTGCGGAAAAGAACGCCGAGAAAACGGCCGCGCAGCAGACGATTTCCCAGATGGAGACTTTGCAGGGGGCCATGCAGGGCGACAACGTCCAGAAGCAGGCGCTGATCGCGTCCTTCTGCGAGAGAATGCAGACAGCCGGGCAGGAGATCAAGGCGCAGTACGAGCAAATGGAAACGCTCGCGAAAACCGCGCAGGCGCACGAGCAGACGCTCAAAACAGAGGTCGAGGCGCGCACCGCCATGGAGGCAAAGCGCAACCAGACCGAAAAGCAGGCGCAGGACAAGAACAAGGACATTCTGCTTCTCGAGCGCGAATCGGCAAGACTCGAGCAGAAGAAAGCGACCAGCGAGCTCGAGCAGAAGCAGCTCATCGACAAGCTCTGGGAGTCCTATGAGCTCACACCTTCAAGCGCGAAGGAGCAGACCGTGGAGGTCGAGTCCATCGCGAGTGCAAATCGGCGCATCGGCGAAGTGAAGCGGAAAATGTCCGCGCTCGGTACGCCGAACCTCGGCGCGATCGACGAATACGCCAGAGTCAGCGAGCGCTACGAGTATCTGGCTTCTCAGCGCGACGACGTGCTGCACGCAAAGACAGAGCTGGAGACCATCGTCGGCGATATTACCCGCGAGATGACGGATATTTTTGTGCGCGAGTTTGCGCGCATCAACGAGTATTTTGGCGCGACGTTCACGGAAATGTTCGGCGGTGGCAAGGCGTCTTTGGAACTCGAAGATGAGAAAGAGCCGCTTTCCTGCGGCATTGAGATCAAGGTCCAGCCCCCCGGAAAGCAGCTCAAGACCATCACGCTTCTTTCCGGCGGCGAGAAGGCGTTTGTAGCCATTGCGCTGTATTTCGCGATTCTGAAGGTGCGGCCGACGCCGTTTTGCATGCTCGATGAAATTGACGCGGCGCTGGACGACCGGAACGTGGAACGATTTGCAGCGTATCTGCACCGGTTCAGCGGCAAGACGCAGTTCATCGTCATCACCCACCGGCGCGGTACGATGGAGGCCGCGGATGTGCTCTACGGCGTGACAATGCAGGAGCAGGGCATCTCTAAAATTCTGCATCTGGACTTGGATGAGCTTCAAAAGCAGTTGGGCATTACGGCATAAACACGAAATGTTTCCAAAAATGCGGGAAACGGGTCGATGTGGGCATCGACCCCTACGGACAGCACTGGAAGAACGCAAAAATCCGTAGGGGCGGACGACCCTGTCCGCCCGCAGAAAAATGAATCAAAATGCGAAAATCTATGGCGAAAACGATGGTTTCCTTGGGCGGACAGAGGCGTCCGCCCCTATGAATGCCACGTAAGATTGTGGGAATTTTGCGGGGCGTGCACCCCTTATAGAGTCAATGAACCGAAAAGAGGATAGATATATGGGATTTTTTGAAAAACTGAAGCAGGGCCTGAGCAAGACGGCAAGCTCCATTTCGAGCGTCTTCACGGCCTCGGAGCTGGACGACGAATTTTACGACGATCTGGAAGAGAGCCTGATTCTCGCGGACCTCGGTATGCAGACGACCGAGGAGGCAATGGGAAAGCTTCGGAGCGTCGTGCGCGAGCGGCACATCAAGACCGTCGAGGAGGCAAAGCTCGCCCTTCGAGAGGTGCTCGAGGGCATGATGGACGTGGGCAAGACAACGCTCGACCTTTCCACAAAGCCGTCCGTCATTCTCGTCATCGGCGTGAATGGCGTGGGCAAGACGACGACGATCGGGAAGCTCGCGAACCTTCTTCGTGAGAGCGGGAAAAAGGTGCTTTTATGCGCGGGCGATACGTTCCGCGCGGCGGCGGCCGATCAGCTGGAAATCTGGTCGAACCGCGCGCATGTGGACATCATCCGCCAGCACGAGGGCGCAGATCCCGCGTCGGTGCTCTTTGACGCGATCGCGGCGGCGAAGGCGAGAAGCTCGGACGTGATCATCTGCGACACGGCGGGCCGGCTCCACAACAAGCAGAACCTCATGAACGAGCTCGGCAAAATCTCGCGCATCATTGACCGCGAGCTCCCCAACGCCAGCAAGGAGGTTCTTCTGGTGCTCGACGGCACGACCGGACAGAACGGCCTCATTCAGGCCGAACAGTTCAGCCAGATCGCGGGCGTGACGGGCATGGTCGTAACGAAGCTCGATGGCACGGCCAAGGGCGGTGTGGTCATCGCCGTATCCAATACGCTCAAGATCCCGGTCAAATTTGTCGGCGTGGGCGAGCAGATGGACGATCTGATGGCCTTTGACGCGCACAGCTTCGTGGAAGCCCTGATTTAAGGAGGCGCGGCATGAAAGTCATTCTGGCAAGCAAAAATCCGCATAAGCTCACGGAGCTCTCCGTGATTTTGTCGCAGCACGGCTTTAAGATCGCGCTGGAATCAGAATATGGGCTCGATATCGACGTGGACGAGACGGGCACGACGTTTGAAGAAAACTCGCTTTTAAAGGCCGAGGCCGTCATGAAAGCCTCCGGACTGCCGGTTCTGGCGGACGATTCAGGGCTGATGGTGGACGCGCTGGACGGCGCGCCGGGCGTGTATTCCGCGCGGTACGGCCATAAATCGTCCGATGGCGAGCGCACGGCATTTTTGCTGGAGAACATGAAAGACGTACCGGACGACAAGCGCACGGCAAAATTTGTCTGCGTCATCACCTGCCTCTGGCCGGACGGGCGCAAGATCGTTGCGCGCGGAGAGTGTCCGGGCGTGATCACGCGCGAGGTACACGGGGAAAACGGCTTCGGCTACGACCCGGTCTTCTATCTTCCCGAGCTTGGCATGACGTATGCCGAGCTTCCGAGTGAGCAGAAAAACGCAATTTCCCACAGGGCGCGCGCCTTGCAGGATTTTTGCAGAAAATATCAGCAGATGCAGGAAAAATGACGCTCCGCAGGGACGAACGACGCTGTCCGTCCAAGGAAAAAACCGGGGCGTTCGATGGAATGAGGTAACATACATGACAAGTAAGGAACGCGCTGCGCTTCGCGCGCAGGCCAATACAATTGACACGACGCTGATGGTCGGCAAGGGCGGCGTATCGGAAACGCTGGTCGCCGAAGCGGAAAAGCTGCTGGACATTCACGAGCTGGTGAAGGGCCGCGTGCTGGAAACGGCGATGATGACCCCGCGCGAGGTCTGCGACGCACTTTGCGAAGCGACGGGCGCAGAGGGCATTCAGGTTGTGGGTTCGAAGTTCGTGATCTGGCGGAAATCCGAGAAGGTCGAGCAGGAAAAGAAGAAGGCGGAAAAGAAGGCATCTAGCCCCAAAAAGGTCTCCGGCAACTATAATCCCGTCAAGGCCGGCATCACCCGCCGCAAGCAGCAGGCGAAAGAGCGCCGCAAGCAGCAGAAGGAGTATTTCCACGAGGCAGCCGTAAAGGCTGCCATCGAGAGAAGAAAACAGCAGGAAGGCTGATAGGATGAAGATCGGCGTATACGGCGGCAGCTTCAACCCGCCGCATCTGGGGCATGTGCGCGCGGCGCAGGCGTGCAAAAGAGCGCTGGGCTTAGAACGCGTTCTGGTCATCCCGGCCAGTATTCCGCCGCACAAACAGATGGCGAGCGGCTCGGCGACGGCCATGGAGCGCCTGAAGCTCACGCAGCTTGCGTTTTCGCAGCTTCCCGGCTTTGCGGTGCTGGACATGGAGCTCCGGCGCGAGGGAAAAAGCTATACGGTGGATACCATCCGCGCGCTCAAGGAACAATATAAACAGGGCGAGATGTATCTTATGATGGGAACGGATATGTTCTTGTCGTTTCAGGACTGGTACTGCCCGGAGGAGATCGCGAAAAACGCGCGTCTCGTCTGCTTTTCCCGCTACGACGCCGATGCCAAAAATCGAGAGAGTCTTTTAAAGCAGGCGGACACGCTGGAAGCCCAGTTCGGAGAAAGACCGGTGCTGCTGGAAAACGACTGCTTCGACATTTCCTCGACCGAGGCCAGACGGCTTCTTCGTTTCGGGATTGCCGCGCCGTATCTGCCGGAGGCGGTGCTGCGCGAAATTGAAGCCGAAGGACTCTACGGTGTGGGAGAAAACGACAAGGGCCTCTCGTTTGAACGATTAAAGGATGTGAGCCTTGCTCTTCACAAGTCTTCTCGCGTGCCGCATGCCATCGGCGTGTGCGAAACGGCGCGGGAAATGGCGAAAAAATATGGAGCGGATGAAACGCTTGCCGCACGGGCGGGGATTTTGCACGATGTAACGAAAGCGCTAAACGCGAAGCAGCAGCTGCTGCTGGCCGAAAAATGGAACGTCGATCTCACGGATTTTGAGCGCGCGAACCCGCAGCTATTGCACGCAAAAACCGGCGCGGCAGCCGCGCGGGAAATTTTCGGCGAGTGCGAGGCGGTTCAAAGCGCCATCGAGTGGCACACAACGGGAAAGCCCAATATGACAAAGCTCGAGAAAATCGTCTATCTTGCCGATATGATCGAGCCCAACCGCACGTACACCGGCGTAGAAGCAATTCGAGCGGCGGCGGAAAAGGATCTCGACGAGGGCGTGTTGCTGGCATTGGAGCGGACAATCGCACATTTGCAGGAGGAGGGCTTCGCTGTGTGCGAGGACTCTGTTCGGGCGCGCGCGTTTTTGCTGAGCGAAAGGAAATCAAGTTAGCATGAACCATGAAAAACACCACGGCCATTTTGAAGCGCCGCGGGAAAAAAAGAGATTGACAGGCCGTCAGAAGGGCGCGCTCGGGATCGTTCTGGCGCTGGCCGTTCTGATCGGGCTGGGTGTCGGTATTTACAAAACGGTCGTCCGGCCGCCGCAGAAGACCGAGCCGGTCGTGGAAACCCAGCCGGAGGCGGAAGAGACGAAAGAACCGGAGATCAAGCTCCCGACGATCAAGCATGTTGTGACGAAGGTCGATGAGGATACCGGCGAAGAGATCGAGGAAGAACTGGAGCTTCCCGCGAGCCACAGGGAAGGCGTATACAACATCCTCATCTGCGGCACGGACGACGACGGCTACCGCACGGATACGATCATTGTCGCGCATCTGGACGAGGAAACGCACGACGTTGCGCTCATGAGCGTCCCGCGCGATACGGTCGTTTTGACCGGAAACGGCGGCATTATGAAAATCAATTCTGTTTACGCGGGCGGCGGCGCAGACGGTATGGCGCGGCTTTCCAAGCGGCTCGGCGCGATGCTGGGCTTCGAGCTGGATGGCTACGTGCTGGTAAATCTCGAGGCGTTCCGCGAGACGGTCGACTTAGTCGACGGCGTGGAGTTTGACGTGCCGCAGGACATGTATTATCAGGACCCCACGCAGAACCTGCATATCGACCTCAAGGCGGGAAAGCAGCTTTTGGACGGCGAAAAGGCCATGGAGCTTGTGCGCTTCCGCAAGGGCTACGCGTCGCAGGATATCCAGCGCACGAAGGTGCAGCAGGAATTTTTGCGGGCGCTTGCCAAGAAGGTCCTGAGCGTATCGAGCCTCACGAAACTCAAGGAATTTGCTGACGTGTTCAGCACGTATGTGACGACCGACCTCACGGTGGGAAACATGCTCTATTTTGCGAAGGCGCTCATGCAGTGCAATTTTGACGCGATGAAGACCTATACGCTCGAGGGCGAGGGCGCAATGATCAACGGCGGGTCGTATTATCCCCTGTATGCGGGGAAGCTCGTGCAGGTGGTAAACGAATCGTTCAATCCCTATGACGCGCCCGTGACACTTGATACCGTGAATGTCATTACGCCGGAGGCTGCAAGATCGTATCAGAAGCCCGCAGAGCCAGAACCTGCCGAAGAACCGACAGAGCTGGAAAATCCGGGGGAAACCGGTGAGGAACCGCCGGATGAAGAGGTACCGGAGGACAAAAATCCGGACGATACGGAGTCGGAAAACCCGGATGTGCCGCCGGAAGAAACGCCGGAGGAAGGCCAGGAAAACTGGATGGGCCCGGACGAATTATTTGAAGATATCACACAGACGGACGAAACGCCGTAAAAGAAAGGATGGAAACCATGATTTCTGCAAAGGAAGTTGCGGCGATTGCCGCCAAGGCGCTCGACAGCAAGCTCGGAAAGGATATCAGTCTGATTGAAATTGCCGACGTTTCGACGCTGGCAGACTATTTTCTGATCTGCACGGCAACGAGCAACACGCATGTCAAGACCCTCTGCGACGCAGTAGAAGAGGCAATGGACGCGGCGGGCGAGCCGCTTCTGAACCGCGAAGGCCACCGCGGCGGCACGTGGGTGCTGATGGACTTCGGCTGCGTGGTCGTGCACGTGTTTACGGCGGAGACGAGAAGCTTCTATGACTTAGAGCGCCTCTGGCAGGACGGAAAAGTTGTGAATTTATCCTCGATTCTGACGCACGACGCTTGACAAATCGGGAACTTCTGCGTACAATAGCGGGGTAATATCGACAAACGCTTTGATGGAGAACAATGTGCGTCTGGAATCTTTCAGAGAGCCTGCGGTGGGTGAAAGCAGGTAAGAGGCGGCGTGCAGCTCGCTCCGGAGCGGTCTTCCTGAAACCAAGTAGGGAAGGACGGCTGACCGCGTGAGAGGTCACTGAGCGTCATGAACATGACGGAATCAGGGTGGTACCGCGTAACCTACGCCCCTGACTGCGCACGCAGTCAGGGGTGTTTTGTTGTTAAGGCAGCATCACACAATTGCGTCTGCGGACCAGTCTTGTGAATAATCTGACAAAGGAGTCTGTTATGAAATACGATTTTGCAGCCATTGAAGCCAAATGGCAGAAAAAGTGGGAAGAAACAAAGCCCTACGCCGCCGTGACCGGCGATCCGAGACCGAAGTTCTACGGCCTCATCGAGTTCCCGTATCCGTCGGCCGCCGGCCTTCATGTCGGCCACCCGAGACCCTTTACGGCGATGGACATCATCTGCCGCAAAAAGCGCATGCAGGGCTACAACGTCCTGAACCCGATCGGCTTTGACGCGTTCGGACTGCCGACCGAGAACTTCGCCATCAAGAACCACATCCATCCGGCAATTGTCACGAAGAAGAACATCGAAAACTTCACCCGCCAGCTCAAGATGCTCGGCTACAGCTTCGACTGGGACCGCGTTGTCGACACGACGGACCCCGAATATTATAAGTGGACGCAGTGGATCTTCCTCCAGATGTACAAGCACGGGCTGGCATACAAGACCACGATGCCCGTCAACTGGTGCACGAGCTGCAAATGCGTGCTGGCAAACGAAGAAGTTGTCGAGGGTGTGTGTGAGCGCTGCGGCGCGCCGGTCATCCGCAAGGAAAAGAGCCAGTGGATGCTGCGCATCACGAAATATGCAGACCGCCTGATCGACGATCTCGACGGCCTGGACTACATTGAGCGCGTCAAGACCCAGCAGAAGAACTGGATCGGCCGCTCGACCGGTACCGAGGTTACCTTCAAGACCAACACCGAGGACGACATCACGGTCTACACGACCCGTGTCGATACGCTCTTCGGCGTGACGTATACCGTCATTTCCCCCGAGCATCCGCTTCTCAAGAAGTGGAAGCCGCTCATCAAAAACTGGGCGGACGTGGAAGAGTATCAGCAGGCCGCAGCGCGGAAATCCGACTTTGAGCGCGGCGAACTGAACCACGACAAGACCGGCATCCGCCTCGACGGCATTGAGGTCGTCAACCCCGCGACGGGCAAGGTCGTTCCGATGTTCGTTTCCGACTATGTCCTCATGGGCTACGGTACCGGTATCGTCATGGGCGTTCCGGGCCACGACCAGCGCGACTGGGACTTCGCGACGAAGTTTGGCCTTCCGATCGTCGAGGTCGTCAAGGGCGGCGACATCACAAAAGAAGCGTTTACCCTCAAGGACGACACCGGCATCATGGTCAACTCCGGATTCCTCAATGGCATGACGGTCAAAGAGGCCATCCCCGCGATGAAGAAATACGCAGTAGAGCAGGGCTGGGGCCACGAAAAGGTCAACTACAAGCTCCGCGACTGGGTCTTCTCCCGCCAGCGCTACTGGGGCGAGCCCATTCCGATGATCTCCTGCCCCAAGTGCGGCTGGGTGCCCGTGCCCGAGGAGCAGCTGCCGCTGGTTCTGCCGCAGGTCGAGAGCTATGAGCCGACCGACGACGGCGAGAGCCCCATCTCCAAGATGACCGACTGGGTCAACACCACCTGCCCGTGCTGCGGCGGCCCCGCAAAGCGCGAGACCGACACCATGCCGCAGTGGGCCGGCTCTTCGTGGTACTATCTTCGCTATATGGACCCGCATGATACGGAAAAGCCCGTGTCCAAGGAAGCAGAAACATATTGGGGACCGGTCGACTGGTACAACGGCGGTATGGAGCACACGACGCTGCATCTGCTGTATTCGAGATTCTGGCACAAGTTCCTGTACGATATCGGCGTCGTCCACACCAAGGAGCCCTACGCCAAGCGCACGAGCCACGGCATGATCCTCGGCCAGAACCCGCACTATGTGGGCAATGCGAAAACCGAGGAAGAAAAGCAGGCGCTCATCGAAAAGTACGGCAATCAGGCGCTGCGCCCGGCAGTCAAGATGTCGAAGTCGCTCGGCAACGTTGTCAATCCCGACGACGTCGTGAAGGCCTACGGCGCGGACACGATGCGGCTTTATATCATGTTCATCGGCGACTTTGAAAAGGTCGCGACGTGGTCGGACGACGCGGTCAAGGGCTCGAAGCGCTTTTTGGACCGCTGCTGGAACCTGATGGACATGGCGACCGATTCCAAGGAACTCAGCGAAAAGAACGAAGCCATCATCCACAAGACCATCCGCAAGGTCACGCAGGACATCGACGAGCTCAAGATGAACACGGCGATCGCCGCACTCATGACGATGGTCAACGAGTTCTACGCAAACGGCCTGACGAAGGGCGACCTTGAGATGCTGATGCTGATGCTCAGCCCGTTTGCCCCGCACATGGTCGAAGAAATGTGGGAGCTGACCGGCTGCGCTTCCGAGACCGACAAGATGGCGATGCAGATGCCGTGGCCGGAGTTCGACGAGAGCAAGACCACCTCGTCCCATGTCGAGATGGCCGTGCAGGTGCTCGGCAAGCTCAGAGGCACGATCAACGTCCCTGTGGACAGTGAGCAGGACTTCATCGTCTCCGAAGCGCTCAAGCAGGAGAAGGTCGCAAAGTTTACCGAGGGCAAGCAGATCGTCAAGGTAATCTTAGTCAAGAACAAGCTCGTGAACCTCATTGTAAAATAAGGGAAGCCGGTTTGCTGCTTTTTCTGCAACAGCGGCTGTGGAAAAAATCAAATTCCCGGAAAAAATTCTTGACAATTTGACATGCCGTGACTATAATAATCTAGCCAATGAATTTGGCCCTGAAAGCAACCTGGACAGAGCCGGTTGCGCCGGAGGGAGGGAAAACGATGTCTGAAGTTCGCGTCAAGGAAGGCGAGTCCTTGGAGAATGCTCTGAAGCGGTTCAAGCGCAGCTGTGCAAAGGCTGGTGTGATCGCCGAGGTCAAGAAGAGAGAGCATTATGTCAGCCCCAGCCTGAAGCGTAAGCAGAAGTCTGAAGCTGCTCGTAAGAACAGAAAGAAGTTCTATTGATTCTTTCCCTCAGTATACGCATGTTAAGTCTCCTCGCCGAAAGGTGAGGAGACTTTTTGCGCGTATGAGAGAGAAATCACGGTGCATACGTAGACAGCACACGCCGATTTGTGATATAATGATACCGGTTTACAGGCAAAGAGCGCGCTCTTCTGCCGAGTTCTCAGTTTGGCAGGTTGAAGATGGCTTTTTGTTTGGTTCCCGATCTGATCTTTCCGGCGCTGACCGACGTGACGGCCGAGGCGCTGCGTTCGCGCGGCATTACGTTTCTGATGATGGATTTTGACAATACCATTGTGCCGTATACAACGGACGTGCCGACGGAAAAGATGCGCGCGTGGATAGAAGCAATGAAAGCCTCCGGCATCGGCCTTTGCGTCGTGTCCAACAGCAAAAAGCCCCGCGTGGTGACGTTCTGCAAGACGTATGGGTTAGACTGCGTCACGCACGCGAAAAAGCCCTTTCAGAAGGGTATTTCCGAGTGCCTGACGCGCTTTCATCTGAGACCGTCGCAGGCGGCGCTGGTGGGGGACCAGATCTACACGGATGTCCTGGGCGCAAACTGCGCGGGGCTGACGTCCATTTTAGTCTCTGCAATTGATAATCATACGATATGGCTGAAGCTGCGGCATGTCGCGGAGCTTCCCTTTATCGCATGGGGAAAAAGGAGAATACGCTATGAAAAACATTGAAAAGTACAAGAGTCTGCTGGAAACCGGCGAGGTCGACGCGCTGCTTTTAACGAGCGAATATAACCGGCTCTACGCGGCGCAGTATGGTGTGGCCGAGGGCGTTGCCGTTGTGACGAAGGAGGGCGCGTATTATTTTACTGACAGCCGCTACATTGAGGCTGCTGAAAACAACCTTCCTGCATTCACCGTCCGCATGACCCATCCCGGTTCGAGCGACATTGCGCGCATCAACGAGGTCATCGGCGAGCACACGATCAAAAAGCTCGGCTTCGAAGAGCTTGATATGAGCTACGCAACGTTCCTCGAGTTCCAGCATGCGCTGCACGCGGTGCTGGTCCCGATGCAGAAGAAAATCGACGCCTTCCGCGCCTCGAAGGAGCCGTGGGAGCTGGAGCTCATGCGCAAGGCGCAGGAGATCACCGACCTCACATTCACGCAGCTTCAGAAGGTCATCTGCGCGGGCATGACCGAAAAGGACCTGCGCGCGGAGCTTATTTACAGACTCTATAAAAACGGGGCTGACGGCCTGTCCTTTGACCCCATTGTCGTCTCCGGCCCCAATACGAGCATGCCCCACGGCGTGCCGGGTGACCGCGAGCTTCAGTTTGGCGACTTTATCACGATGGACTTTGGCTGCATCTACAAGGGCTACTGCTCGGACATGACCAGAACCGTCGCGCTCGGCTTCGTGACCGAGGAGATGGACAAGGTCTATAAGACCGTTCTCAAGGCGCAGCTGGCCGGTATCGCGGCGACAAAGGCCGGCGTGAGCGGTAAGGCCATCGACGGCGCGGCGCGCAAGGTCATCGCGGACGCGGGCTACGGCGAATACTTCGGCCACGGCTACGGCCACAGCCTCGGCATTCTCATCCACGAAGCGCCCAACGCCAACACCAGAAACGAAGAGCCGATGCCTGAAAACGCGGTCGTTTCGGCCGAGCCCGGTATCTATCTGCCCGGCAAATTCGGCGTCCGCATCGAGGATGTGACCGTGCTGACGAAGGACGGCTGCGAGATCCTCACAAAGAGCCCGAAAAATTTGATTATTTTGTGATAGCCGCTTGAAAAATACGACTACTTGTTGTAGAATTGTATAAGCTATTGCATATGTAGTTTTAGATTTACACATATTGGAGGAAACAGGATATGGCAACCATTACCGCCGGTGATTTCAGAAACGGTAAGACTTTCGAGATGGACGGCAAGATCATGCAGGTCGTCGAGTTCCAGCACGTCAAGCCCGGCAAGGGCGCGGCTTTCGTGCGCACGAAGATGAAGAACATCGTGACCGGCGCTGTGACCGAAACGTCGTTCAACCCCACTGCGAAGTTTGAAGAAGCATTCATCGAGCGCAAGGACTATGAGTACAGCTACAACGACGGCGATCTGTATTACTTCATGGACCTCGAGACCTACGACATGATCCCCATCAGCAAGGACACCCTCGACAGCTCCTTCCGCTTCATCAAGGAGAACACCGTCTGCAAGCTGCTGAGCTACAAGGGCAACGTCTTCGGCATTGAGACTCCGAACTTCGTCGAGCTCGTCGTCACCAAGGCTGACCCGGGCGTCAAGGGCGATACCGCAACCAATGTCACCAAGCCCGCGACCGTCGAAACCGGCGCGGAGATCAAGGTTCCCCTGTTCATCAACGAGGGCGACAAGATTCAGATCGACACCCGCACGGGCGAATATCTGGGTCGTGCAAAGGGCTAATACGCTGCGCTGAAAGGAGCAAGACTATGACGCTTTCCGAAAAATCTGCTTATCTCAAGGGCCTGATGGATGGCCTGAAGCTGGACACCGAGAAGGACGAGGGCAAGATGATTGCCGCGATCGTCGACATGCTCTCCGACGTTGCAGAGACGGTTTCCGATCTCGAGGACGTGGTGGACACGATCTCGGATGAGCTCGACTGCATCGAAGAGGACCTCGACAACATCGACGACTATCTGCTCGACGACGAGGATGACGACGATTACGAGGACTACGACGAGGACGAGGATGACGTGGAAGACGACGAGTACGACTTCGGCGACGACGAGGTGCTTTACGAGGTGAAGTGCCCGACCTGCGGCGAGGAGATCACTATCGACGAGCAGATGCTCGACGAAGGCTCCACTGTCTGCCCGAACTGCGGCGAAGAGCTGGAGTTCGATCTGGAAGAGGACGAGGAAGAGCCGAAGGAATAACACCATGCAATCCAAAAACGGTATGACCAGTCCGGCCATACCGTTTTTTGCGTCAGGAGGAAAGAGCATGCGAGAAGTTCAGATCGGGCGGGTGTACCGCCATTTTAAGGGTGACTATTATGTAGTGGAAGCCGCGGCGCACGATTCGGAGACGGGAGAAGCCGTTGTCATCTACCGCAAGCTCTACGCAGACGGTGGGCTTTGGGTGCGGCCAATGACCATGTTTTTAGAGCCGGTCGACAGGGAAAAGTACCCGGATGCGAAGCAGGAATACCGCTTCGAATTGCAGGAAATTGAGAGCGTCGCGGGGCACTGATGCGCGGCATTTTTTCTCCAGGGACTCGAAAATTGCGGCAGGATGTGCTACAATGGGCGAAGAAAATTTTGGAGGAAACATATGCTGGACCATATTTTTGAAGCGTATGATGCGGTGCTGGTGCTCGACACGGAGACGACCGGCATTTCGTGCAGAAAAGACGAGATCATTGAGCTGGCCGTTCTGAAGGCTGGGCAGGATGTAAATGGGCTCTGCGAGCTGGAGACGATGGACGAGTTCGTCCGGCTCTCCGAGGGGCGGCATTTGCCCGATAAGATCGTCGAGCTCACGGGCATTACCGAGCGGATGCTGCTGGACGATGGAATTTCCAAACGGCAGGCGGCGGAGATGTTTTCCCGGATGTTCGGCGAGCGGACGCTGATCGTTGCATACAACGCGCAGTTCGATCTGTGCTTTTTGTATTATTTTCTTGCGCAGTTCGGCATGGCGGATGTGCTCCGGGGCGCGAAGATGCTGGACGCGCTCACGGTTTACAAGGACCGCCGTCCGTTTCCGCATAAGCTCTGCAACGCCGTCGACGCGTACCAGCTCAAGACGCAGAACACGCACAGGGCCATTGACGATGCGCGCGCCACGCTTGAGCTGCTTGCCGCGATGGAGCAAGAGGAGCAGGATCTGGAGCGGTACGTAAACCTCTTCGGTTATAATCCCAGGTTCGGCTTGCCGAAGCCCACGATCCACTCCGTTCGGTATCTTCCGCAAGGTTATAACCGCACAGGAAAGCTCTACGAGGACTTGCAACCCGCGTTTTTATAAAATTAAGAGCGTTCGGCCCTACAGGATTTCTGCGCGCTTCCGGGAGATTCGTAGGGGGCGATGCCTACATCGCCCCATTAGAAACCCTCGAATTCGCCGAAGATTTCCGTAAAAAAGGTTTATACTGCCGGGTCGATGTGGGCATCGACCCCTACGCATTTGTCGAAAATAGGCGCAAGAATCGGATAGAAACGCGGAAACGCCAGCCCGCAATTGCGGACTGGCGTTTGTGTGTTCAGCTGTTTTTCAGTATCGGAAGAAGATCAAGAAGATCTTCGATGACGTAGTCGCACCGTTCGTCGGCGTTTTCGCGCGTTCCGTAGAAGCATGTGGGAATCCCGGCGTTGCGGCCGCCCTGCATGTCGGAGGACAGACTGTCGCCTACCATGATGGCGCTTTTGCGGCGGCTTTCTCCGATTTGCGCGAAAACCTTGTCGTAAAAATCCTTCTCGGGCTTTTTGGTGCCGAGCTGCTCGGAGATGAAAACGTAATCAAAATACTGCGCCATGCCGGAACGTTCAATCCGCCGCTCCTGCGCGTAGGTATCGCCGTTTGTGACAACGACGACGAGGTATTTCCCGTGCAGCGCCTGCAGTAATTCTTTGCAGTGCGGCATAAAGTTCCGTCCTTCGGCAAGCTCGAGAAGATAGCGCCGGTTGATCGCCACGGGGTCAGCGTCCAAGCCGATGGACGCAAAATAGCGGCGGAAGCGCTCGGCATAGATAAAATCCTTTTCAATTTCGCCCAGCTCGTAGCTCTTCCACATCTGGTCGTTGAAGACTTCGTACTTTAGCATATCTTCCTCGGTGAATGTGACGCCGATTTCGGCAAAGGCCTTGACCAAGGCCTCGAAGGAGCTTTTGCGGAAATCGAAGAGGGTATCGTCGACGTCAATCAGAACCGTATCAAATCTCATGGCAGCCTCGCTTTTTCGTTTTTTCCAGTATATCATATTTCCGGGATTTATGATATACTAATTTCGCTGTCCGCGCAGCGCGGAAAACCGGCAAATTGCCGAGGTGCGGCGGCGAAAGGAGAACCGAATGAAGACAATCATACAGCTGCTGGCCGAAGAGCTGGGCTGCAAGGAAGAATATGTGAACAACGTGGTGACGCTTTTGGATGAAGGCAACACCATTCCCTTTATTGCCCGCTACCGCAAGGAGGCGCACGGTGCGATGGACGACACGGCGCTTCGGACGCTCGAGACAAGACTCCAGTATCTGCGCAATTTGCAGCAGCGCCGGGACGAAGTAAAATCTGCCGTCGAGGCGCAGGGCAAGCTGACGGACGAGCTGGCACGCTCGATTGACAATGCCGCGACGCTCGCCGAGGTTGAGGACCTGTACCGGCCGTACAAGCAGAAGCGCCGCACGCGCGCAACCGTCGCCAAGGAAAAAGGCCTCGAGCCGCTGGCGGACGCGATTTTTGCGCAGGACAGGAATGGGAAAGCGCCCGAGGAACTGGCGAAGGACTTCTTAAATCCCGACTTGGGCGTGGAGACAATCGAAGACGCGCTTTCCGGCGCGAGCGACATCATCGCCGAGCGGATTTCCGACGACGCGGAGCTTCGCAAGAGCCTGCGCGCGCGGATGCAGAAAAGCGCCCTGTGCGAGAGTAAGGCCGCGAAGGAGGACGAGGACTCCGTTTACCGGCTTTATTACGACTTCCATCAGCCCGTCTCGAAGCTCCAGAGCCATCAGGTGCTGGCCCTCAACCGGGGCGAGAAGGAGGGCTATTTGAAGGTCGCGCTGGATCTGGACCGGATGGAAGCGATGCAGCTGATTCAAAGACGCGTCGTAAAGCCCGGCTCGCCTGCGATGGCATTTCTGGCTGCGGCGGCGGAAGACAGCTACGACCGGCTTCTTGCGCCCAGCATGGAGCGCGAGCTCCGGACGATGCTGACCGACGCGGCAAACGAGGCGGCGATTCGCAACTTTGCGCTCAACCTCCGGCCGCTTCTCATGCAGCCGCCCGTGAAAGGCTTTGTCACAATGGGGCTCGACCCCGGCTACGCGCACGGCTGCAAGGTGGCCGTCATCGACGCGACGGGCAAGGTGCTCGATACGACGGTCGTCTACCCGACGTTCTCCGAGCGCAAAAAGCAGGAGGCGATCGATACCCTCAAGCGGCTCATCGACAAGCACGGCGTGAAGCATTTGGCGATTGGCAACGGCACAGCCTCGCGCGAAACGGAGGCAATGGCGGTCGAGCTCATTCGGAAGTGCCCCGGGGTATCGTATATGATCGTCAATGAAGCGGGCGCGTCGGTTTACTCGGCTTCAAAGCTGGCAGCCGAGGAATTTCCGCAGTTCGACGTGAACCTCCGCTCGGCGGTGTCAATTGCCAGACGGCTGCAGGACCCCTTGGCAGAGCTCGTGAAGATTGACCCCAAGGCCATCGGTGTGGGGCAGTATCAGCACGATATGCCAGAGAAGGAGCTCGACAGTGCGCTTGGCGCAGTGGTCGAAAGCTGCGTCAACGCGGTCGGCGTGGATGTGAACACGGCGTCCCAGCCGCTGCTCCGGCAGGTTTCCGGCCTCAATGTGACGACGGCCAAAAATATCGTTCTCTACCGTGAGGAAAACGGCGCCTTTACCTCGCGCGCACAGCTGAAAAAGGTGCCAAAATTAGGCCCTAAGGCGTTTGAGCAGGCGGCGGGCTTTTTGCGCGTGCCGGAGAGCGGCAAGGTGCTGGACAATACCGGCGTGCATCCCGAGTCTTATAAAGCGGCCGAGCAGATGCTCACCTTGTGCGGTCTCAAGCTCTCGGATGTCGGAACGGAGAAGCTGAGGGAGCTCCCTGCGCGCGTGAAGCTCTACGGCGAGGAGAAGCTGGCGCAGGCGTGTGAGATTGGCGTTCCGACGATGCAGGATATTGTGAAGGAGCTCGTCAAGCCCGGGCGCGACCCCAGAGACGAGCTGCCCGCGCCGATTCTGCGTACGGATGTTCTGGAGCTGAAGGACCTGAAGCCCGGCATGGAGCTCAGCGGCACGGTGCGAAACGTCATCGACTTCGGCGTTTTTGTGGATATCGGCGTGCATCAGGACGGCCTGGTGCATATCTCGCAGGTCTGCAACAAGTATATCCGTCACCCCTCCGAGGTCGTCTCGGTCGGTGACGTGGTGAAGGTCAAGGTGCTGGAAGTCGACGAAAAGCGCAAGCGCATCAGCCTCACGATGAAAGGCGTATAAAGAAGAAAGGAAGCGGCTCTTATGAAAAAGCGCATCTGCATTCTCTACACCGGCGGCACCATCGGCATGGTGCCAAGCGAAAAAGGCTACGTTCCCTCGAGCGGCGTGTTTTTAGATCTGCTCCGTGCCATCCCGGATCTGTACTGGGCGGATATGCCCGCGTGGGACGTGGTGGAGTTTGAACCGCTGCTCGATTCCTCAGACATTACAGTCCGCGAATGGAACCAGATCGGAAGCGCCATTGCTGAGCGGTACGAAGATTATGACGGCTTTGTCGTCCTCCATGGTACGGACACGATGGCGTACTCTGCGTCGGCGATTTCTTTCATGCTGGAAAACCTCTCAAAGCCCGTGATCTTTACCGGCTCGCAGATTCCGCTGGGGCAAATCCGAAGCGACGGACGCGACAACATTATCAGCTCGCTTCTTATCGCCGCCTCCGGACAGGTCCACGAGGTCTGCATCTACTTTAATGGCGTTCTTTTGCGCGGCAACCGGAGCACGAAGCGCTCGTCCGACCAGTTTGAGGCCTTCGAGTCGCCGAACGATGCGCCGCTGGCCCATGCCGGCATTCAGATCGAATACAAAAAACGGGTCCTTCGCCCGGCGAGCGAGGAAGCGTTCCGCTTTCAGCCGTTTAAGGAGCTCCCCATCGGCGTGATCAAAATTTTCCCGGGCATTCAGTTCGACTATTTTGCGTCGCTGATGACGGATAAATTAAAGGGCGTGGTGCTCGAGACCTTCGGCGCGGGCAATATTCCGGGCTCTGCGCAGAACGCGCTGCTGCCGATCATTGAACGGGCGTATCAGAACGGCACGATCATCACCGTCTGCTCGCAGTGCAGCCAGGGCGCGGTGAGCCTCGGGACCTATGCGGCAAGCTCCGCGCTGCGAAGAGTCGGCGCGGTCAACGGCCGGGACATGACGACGGAGGCCGCCCTTGCCAAGAGCTACTATCTGATGTCTGTCTCGGACGATATGGCGTTTGTGAAATCGCAGATGCAGAAAAATTTACGCGGCGAGCTTACGGAATAAGAAAACAAAACGGCAGGACGATTCTGAATGGAACCTTCCTGCCGTTTTCTGTTTTTGGATCAAAACCCTGCTGCGTCCCGGCTGACCAGCGCGCGGAAGACTGCGTCGCGGTCATACGTTCCCGCTGCAAAGCCCGGAATTTCCTTGATGGCCTTGCAGGTGCTTAAGCTGAAGCCGGTCAGGATCTGGCCGATTTCCTGATCCCGATACGGGCAGTCGCCGGTCACGATCAGCGTCGACAGGCTGTGCACCACAAGCCACAGGTTCCGGAAATAGAGATCCGCATCGTCCGCAGTGATGTGGTACACGGCAATTAACGTCGGGCGGACGAGCGCCTGCAAATGCCGCATGGCCTGCATGGCACTGAATTCCTGCGTCTGCGTCAGAAACAGAAGCCGGTAGAGCTCGGGCTCCTCCCGCGCGAAGCGGATGTACTGCGTGCCGACGCCGAGAAACGGAATTTTTTCCTGCAAACCGATTTTGGTATAGTCGTCGTACACGCGCACGGCGGCAGCATAGACCGCCTGCCGGATGCCGCCCATGGAGCCGAAGGCGGTGAAAATCGGCTGTGTGGATGTGCCGAGCTCGTCGGCGATTGTTTTGGCGGTCAGACCGTCCGCGCCCTTTGCCCGCACGACGCGCAGCGCCGCCGCGACCATCTCGTCCTTTGTAAACTTGTTTTTCGGAGCCATTGCCCGCACCCTTTCTATCAAAAAATAGATGATATGATATATATTAGATGATTTACATCGGAATTATACGAAACGCGGACGCACTTGTCAATGGGAAGTACAGATGCATTTGCGACCTAAAAAAGCGCCGGAGGGGATATAGAACATCCTCTCCGGCGCTTGAGTTTTTTTTAGATGACGCGGAAATCACAGGGGACGATGCGCTCCGGCGCGTTTGGGTCTTTAAAAAAGTCCAGCAGCAGGTCGGACATTTCCGTCCCAATTTCGCGCAGCACCGGGCAGCCGGAATAGCAGTCGTAGCCTCCCGTGCCGCTGGCGCGGTAGCTGCTGAGGCAGGCGGTAAAAACGTCGTCGGCAGCGACGGACTTTCCGTTCACGCTGAGTTCTGTCACGCGCTGGCCGACCGGTTTGGAACAGTCAAAGACGTAGTGCACGCCCGCGTAGTAGTCGTAGTTGTAATGCTCGACTTTCGGCTTCAAAAAGGCGTCTGAGATGGCAAGCGAGCCGTCTTCGCCCTTTGTGAAGTATTCCGCGCTGCGCTCCATCGCCCGGCGCAGAACCGCGCCCGTGATTTGCATCACAGTGAGCGTATTCGTGTACGGGTACGCATTCAGAATGTCTCTGCGCCGCACGGTCTGCGGAAGGCCCGCCGGATCGTTTGCAAGACTTGTGACGGAGATCTGCGCGCCGCTCGCCAGAAGCTGTACGGTGTTAAACAGATCGGCTAGCGGGTTTCCAGAGGCGGCCATATGCAGCGGGGTATCGATCGTCATCGGCTCCGGCAGGTGCCCCACGACCTCGTCGAGCCAGTCCTGCGCGCCGCGCTCCATGCCGGAAAATTCCGCCAGCCATTCCGGGCGGCAGGGGCCTCCCGCATGGATCGTCCGGCTGGAAAATTGCGCGCCGTCATCCGATACGGCGGCTTCCACCTTCAAAAATTCCTGCCCCTTGTCAGACGGCTGGACGACAAAGGTACCCTGCACCATCTGCCCAGGCACGGACATATGCTGGTGGCCGGTCAGGAGAATATCAAAGCCCAGCTCCTGACAAATCCGATACGCGACATTCTCGCGCGTAGCCGAAAGCGTCCGGCCGCTTGCAAGGTCACGCTCAAAGCCGCCGTGATAGACGCACACCGTGAGATCGACGTTGCCTTTTAGCAGCGCGAGCGCACTGGCTGCCGCCGGAAGTGGGTCTTCGATCGTAATGCCGGACAGGTGCTCCGGGCGCTCCCAGATGTTCACGTAGTCGGTCACAATACCGACAATGCCGACGCGGAGCCCGTTTTCGAGCGTATGTACCCGCGCGGGGAAGCGAGTGGAGCCATCGGCCCGGCGGACATTCTGGCAGACGCATCTGGCATGCAGCGCATCAAGATAGCTGTCCAGATATGCCATGCCGTAGTTGAAATCGTGGTTCCCGAGCGTCACATAGTCGTATCCGCAGCGGTTCATGATCTCGGCAAATTTCTCAGCGCTTCCGATCGTATCGTGGCAATAGGCCCCGAACGGCGAGCCCTGCAGAAGATCTCCGCCGTCGATGATGAGCGTGTCGCCGTCCTTTTGGAACCGGCTGGCGCATTTGAAAAGGCCGAGATCTTTTTCTGTCTGGCTGCGGTAGTCGGTGGGGTAGATGTAGCTGTGAAGATCGGAGGTAAAGTAAATCGTCAGCTTTCGTTCCTGCATCGCCTTACCCCCGAGCCAGCTTGACGCGGATTTTTGCCGAGATCCACTCGATGATGAGCACCAGCACAATAAGCCCCAGCAAAATCGCGCCGACCTCGTTCCAGCGGTACGAGCTCATGGCGAAAATCAGCGGCGCACCGATGCCGCCGGCTCCGACAAGACCAAGAACCGTCGCGTCGCGCAGGTTCATGTCGAAGCGGTAGATGATCGTGGAGGTAAAGTCCGCAGTCAGCTGCGGCAAAATGCCGTAGCGGATCTTCTGGAACGTCGTGCAGCCTGCCGCATCGAGAGATTCCAGAATCCGCTTGTCGAGGTCCTCAATGCTCTCGATGAACATTTTGGATACCATGCCGATCGAGCACAGGGACATCGTGAGAAGGCCTGCAAACGGTCCGGGACCCGTGACGCGGATGAACATCAGGCCATAGACAAAGGCCGGGATCGTGCGGATGGCCGCAATCAGAACACGCCCGACGAGTGCCACGGCCTTGGGGACCAGATTGCTGGCAGACAGGAACGACAGGGGAAGCGAAATGACCGCGCCGACGATCGTGCCCAGGAATGCGATGCAGAACGTCTCTAACAGAAGGTACGGCACGCCGTCTGTACCGAGCGTGAACAGAAGCTTTGCCGACGGGTGGAAAATGCCAGAGAGAATGTTTCCCGCGACCTCCAGCCCGTTTCCGGTTGGATTACTCACCCGGACGGCCGAGCCGGACCAGGCAAGCAGACACGCGACGCAGAACGCCGCCAGCAGCTGCCAGAGCCACGTCTTGGGCGCGGAGGCGTAGGCCTTTTGAATTTTTTCGTTCATTGCCGTCTCCTCCCTACGTCAGGCGCTTGCGCAGCGCGTGGCTGACCGCTTCGATGATCATGACGGTGACAAACAGCACAATGAGGATCATGCCGAGGCTGTCATACTCGCGCCAGCCGATTTTTTCGTTCATGATAAGGCCAAGGCCGCCCGCGCCGACATAGCCGAGGATCGACGCGTAGCGCACGTTACCCTCGAGACAGAACAGCGATACCGACAGATAGGTCGGCAGAACCTGCGGGAAAACCGCCGTGACAAACGCGCGGAGCTTCGTTGCGCCAAGCGCCTCCATCGCCTCATACGGGCCCATGTCGACGGTTTCAATGATCTCAAAGAGCTGCTTTCCGACGTAGGCAAACGTGAAGACTGCGATGGCGCAGGTACCGGCCATGGTGCCAAGGCCAAAGATGTAGGTTGCAATCAGCGCGCAGACAAGCGTCGGAAGCGTCCGAACAAGACTCAAAAACAAGCGCACGAGAAAGACCACAACGCGGTTCGTCACAATGTTGCTTGCCGCGGCGATGGCAAACGGAATGGCAAGCACCGCGCCAATAAAAGAGCCGAGGAAGGACATTTTGATCGTGTCCAGCAGTGGCTGCCAGATCTTTCCTAAATATGCGGTATTGGGCGGGAACATTGCCTTGAGAATGTCAAAGAACTTGCTGCCTTTTTTCACAAGGACCGAGAAGTTGAAGCCGGTGATCCGGACAGACACGGCCGTCAGAACCACCAGAATCAGAATCACCAGCGGCGCGCGGCTGCGCTTTTCTTCGACGACGGTCCCGTCGGAAAGCCTGTAGCGCCGGGGGCGGAAGATGCGGTCATACAGGCTCATACGGCAGCCTCCGATGCGATGTCCTCTCCGTAGATCGTATCCAGAACCGCCTGATCGACTTGCTTTGACGGCCCGTCGTAGACGATTTTACCGGCGCGGATGCCGATGATGCGGTCGGCGTACTCGAGCGCCAGCTCCACGTGGTGGATGTTCAGCAAAATCGAAATGCCAAGCTCCTGATTGATGTGCACAAAGTCTTCCATGACCTGTTTGGCCGTCACGGGGTCAAGCGCGGCGACGGGCTCGTCTGCCAGAATGATGTGCGGGTTCTGCGTCAGGGTGCGCGCCAGCGCGACGCGCTGCTGCTGGCCGCCGGAGAGTTGGTCAGCGCGCATATAGGCCTTGTCCAGAATGCCGACCTTGTCAAGGGACTCGAGCGCCCGGATTTTATCCTCTTTGCGGAACGCACCCAGAAGCACGCGCCAGAACGGCATGTCCGGCACGCAGGCAGAAAGCACGTTTTTAATGACGCTCGTGCGCGTGACGAGATTAAAAGACTGGAACACCATGCCGATTCCGCGCCGGAACTTGCGAAGGGGTTTGCCGGAAAGCCCGGTCACGTCGGTACCGTTTACGGTAAGGCTCCCGGAGGTGATCTGGTGCATCCGGTTCACAGCGCGCAGGAGCGTCGATTTTCCTGCGCCGGAGCGGCCGATGATCGCGACAAACTCGCCGTCTTCAATGCGCAGGCTCACGTCGTCGAGGCCGACCGTGCCGTTGGGATATACCTTGGATACGTGGTCAAATATGATCATAAAGCGTCCTCATTTCCGGGGTGCAGCGGAAGTCCGGCAGCGCGGGCGATTCCTGCTGACAGGTTTCGGCTGGACCCCTGATGGTAAAAAGCGCGGGGAAGACCGCACAGCGGAAGGTATCTGCCGTGCAAGTCCTCCCCGCGTGGGAAAGTTCAATTTAGTTTGCTGCGGTCAGCTCCTGAATGAGCTTCTGCGCGGCGCGCTCGTTGTCATAGTCGGAAGCCTGCGCTTTCTGATAGCCGTTGTGGCTGTAGATGGCGATGACGGCCTTGCCTTCTTCGGTGTTGCCGATGTTGATGAAAGCGTCCTGAAGCGCGGCAATCAGGTCAGCGTCCATGATCTCGGAGTTCTTGCTGACGGAGATGGTGTCGTTGTAGATCGGGGCGGTCACGCCGATGACGTTCGTCTCTTCCCAGATGGAGCCCTCGCGGCCAAACTCGGAGTTCCAGCGCTCGGCATAGTCGCGGCGCGCGTCGGCGTAGGTCACAAGGATATCGACCTGACCGGAGGCCAGACGGGCGAATGCGCTCGCGTAGGAGTCGGACTGGACGGCGCTGCTCAGATCGGAAATGCCCTTGCCGTAGCGGTCCTGGAGCCACAGAGCGGGGTAGATGTAACCGGCAGGGGAGGACGTGCCCATGACGCTCCAGTTGGCGCTGTTCAGATCGTCCCACGTCAGCTCTTCCCCAGCGTTGACCTTGGCGGCCAGCTCCTGACCCTTTTCAGACGGGCCTGCGATGAACAGCGCGCGATAGGAGACAGCCTGTTTGTCGGAAGCCTCGGTGGGCTGACCGTCGTTCCAGTCCTTGGCGTCGTCGGAGTCCTTGCTCAGGCCGTCGCGGGTCGCGGTCAGGATGACCTCTGCGCCGTCGTCGTACAGAACGTACGTGCCGCCGGGAATGAGGCCAACGTCGATGGTGCCGGCCTCGAGGCCTTCGCCGACTGCCTCATAGGTGGTGCCGACGGTGATCTCAACTTCGCCGACGTCGTAGCCTTCTTTGGCGAGCTCCGTCTTCAGAAGCTCCTTGAGGGGTTCGGTCGCGGTGATGATCTCCTGCGGCTCGCGGGAGGGAACGAAGGCGACCTTCAGGGTTTCGATGGACTTTGCGGCCGGTTCCTCGGTTTCGGTGGACTCGGCGGCGGGTTCTTCGGTTTGCGCGGTTTCGGCGGGAGCAGTGGTTTCTGCGGTGCTCTCAGCCGGTTCGGTGGTGCTGCTTGCGGCGCAGCCGGCCAGAATGCCGAGCAGCATGACAAGCGCAAGCAGAAGTGCAAGACTCTTCTTCATTGATTGATCCTCCATATATTCATTGCTCTGCTTCGCAGCGGTTTCCGGGCGGAAGCGCCGGAGCAGGTTTCGCGGCGAATTCCGGTTCTTTCTGCCGCAGCTTGATTATAACACATCCCTTGAAGAAAAAAATTTCCGCTTTCGTAAAAAAAGTATTTATTGCGTCTGGGAGAAGAATCTGGCCATCAGCTCTTCAAAGATCAGGATGATATGCCCGAAAAACGGATTCGGAAGACTGCCTGCCAGCGTCTGCTTTGCCCCGTCGACGACAAAGACAAGGTCGGAGAGCTGCGCGAGCGTGGAATCGCTGCGGCGCGTGAAGGAGATGATCTTCTGCCCGTGCTGCTTTGCGTGCCGTACGTCGTTTAAAACCGGCTCCGTTTCGCCGCTCTGGCTGACGGCAAACATGATGTCGCGCTCGTCCGCGTCCGCGCTCTGCTGCGCCTCCTGAAAGATCATATAGTCGTAAAAGTGGACGTTGCTGAAGGCCATGAAGCCGCAGATGGACATACGCTGGACGATATACGTGCCGACAATATTGGAAAAGCCCTCGCCGGTTGTAAAGATTTTGCCCTTTCGGCGCGCGCGCAGCAGCTCGCAGAAGCTGCTGACAAGCTCGTCTGAGTAATTGTCGACGAAGCTTCCGAGCGTGTCCTCCGTCCGTTTGTCCGTGCCGGTCAGCTGACGGCTGAGGTGGTAATAGAGCTCGCTGTAGCCGTCGAAGCCAAGACGCTTGCACATTTTGATGATGCTTGCCGTGGAGAGATAGTTCTCGGCGGCGATCTGCTGAATGCCCGCGCGCTTTTCGCCGCGCTCAATGTGCGCGGTGATACTGGTGATCACCTTGCGTTCGTCCTCAGAAAGTAAATTTGTCAGCAGAAAATAATTGTCTCCCATACACAGTCCCCCATCCATCCGTATGTTCCAATCCAACTTCATACATTATAGGACAAGCCCTTCATATGTCAAGGGAGCCTCCGCCCGCACCGGAGAAAACGCAATGCAATCCGGGCAGCATTTACAACAATTTTACCTGCAGGTGCGCTCTGACTTTACACGGCATTGCCGGTATTTGTCCGCGCTGCCGAAAAGCAGCAGAAGTATAAGCTGGAGGTCCTTATCGCAGACAGCGCGAAGGCTGCCATATTCAAGCTTGCGCAGAACAGAATTTTGTAGTAAAATACAAACTGACAAAATACGCTTGAGGCGTTACTTGTTTGCAAGAAAAAACAAAAATCAACGGAAATAAAGGAAGGTGCGTTTCTTTGACAGAGGAAATGAAGCTTGCATTAAAGAAAAAAGCCTGCCAGGTCCGTATGGGCGTGATCGAGTCCACCCATGGAGCCAAGGCCGGCCATCCCGGCGGAAGCCTGTCTGCTGCGGACCTGTTTGCTTACCTGTATAACCGGGAACTGCGGATCGACCCGAAGAACCCCAAGGATCCGAAGCGCGACCGCTTTGTCCTCTCCAAGGGTCATACCGCGCCGGGCCTTTATGCCGCGCTTGCATATCGCGGATTTTTCCCGGTCGAGGATCTGCCCACGCTGCGGCACATTGACAGCTACCTGCAGGGCCACCCCAACATGAACACGGTTCCCGGCGTGGATATGTCTACCGGCAGCCTTGGACAGGGTATTTCCGCCGCGGCGGGCATGGCCAAGGGCGCAAAATATCTGCATCAGGACGTAAATGTCTACACGCTTCTTGGCGACGGCGAGATCGCTGAGGGCGAGGTCTGGGAGGCAATGCTCTTTGCGGCCCATTACAAGCTCGATAACTTCTGTATGGTCATCGATCTCAACGGCCTGCAGATTGACGGCCGCACCTGCGATGTGATGAATACCGCGCCTGTGGATGAGAAAGCAAAGGCCTTCGGCTTCCAGACGATCTCCATCGACGGCCACGACTTTGACCAGATCGAAAAGGCGTTTGAGGCCTTCCATGCCTGCACCGGCAAGCCTACCTGCATCCTGATGCACACCACCAAGGGCAAGGGCGTGAGCTTCATGGAAAATCAGGTCGGCTGGCACGGCAAAGCACCCAATGACGAAGAATACAAACAGGCTATGGAGGAGCTGCATGCGGCCATGGCAGAACTGGAGGCAGCGAAATGAGTGAAGTGAAAAAAATCGCGACCCGTGACAGCTACGGCAATGCGCTGGTTGAGCTGGCTCAGAACGGCGCGGACGACCTGGTCGTGCTGGATGCGGACCTTGCCGCTGCAACGAAAACCGGAACCTTCAAGAAGGCGTTCCCCGAGCGCCATTTCAACTGCGGCATTGCCGAGTGCAACATGATCGGCGTGGCTGCGGGTTTATCCACGATGGGCCTCGTTCCCTTTGCCAGCAGCTTCGCGATGTTTGCCGCGGGCAGAGCTTTTGAGCAGATCCGCAACTCCGTGGGCTACCCGCACCTGAATGTGAAGATCGCGGCGACGCACGGCGGCATCTCCGTCGGCGAAGACGGCGCGAGCCACCAGTGCTGCGAGGATTTTGCGCTGATGCGCTCGATTCCCGGCATGACGGTCCTGTCGCCGAGCGACGATGTAGAGGCAAGAGCCGCCGTAAAGGCAGCCTACGCGTATGAAGGCCCCGTTTATATCCGCCTGGGCCGTCTGGCAACGCCGGTGTTCCACGACGCGCAGAGCTACACCTTCCAGATCGGCAAGGGCGAGCAGCTCACGGACGGCAACGATGTTGCCATCATCGCAACGGGCCTTATGGTTGCGGAAGCTTTGACGGCTGCGGAGAATCTCGCGAAAGAGGGCATCCACGCCCGCGTTATCAACATCTGCACCATCAAGCCCCTCGACGAGGAGATTGTTCTCAAGGCGGCCAAGGAGTGCGGCAAGGTCATCACCTGCGAAGAGCACAACATCATCGGCGGCCTCGGCGAGGCAGTCGCGGCTGTGCTCAGCGAGAAGTGCCCGACGAAGCTTCGCCGCATCGGCGTCAATGACGAGTTTGGCCATTCCGGCCCCGCCGCCGCGCTTCTCAAGCAGTTTGGCCTGAGC
Organism: Oscillospiraceae bacterium; assembly: GCA_916988195.3. GTDB lineage: Bacteria > Bacillota > Clostridia > Oscillospirales > Oscillospiraceae > CAG-170. The sequence continues at coordinate 38,215 of CAKASQ030000003.1, read as the reverse complement.
GCCGAGCACGTGGAGGCAGTCGCGCGCGAACTGGTCAAGGGCTAAAAAATCAAACAGGGGCTGCATGGCTCCCTGCAAAACGAAATACGCTGCCGGCGATTGCCGGCAGCGTATTTTTGCGCAAATGGGAACGTTTTTTAGACAGAGCGCGGTTATGTTGTTTCCCGCTCGACAATGTGGGTTTTCAGCAGGACACTTCTTTCGTGCGGCTCGTTGTTCAGCGCCTTGATCAGAAGATCGACCGCAAGCTTGCTCTGAGACTCCGCGTTATTATCCAGAGAGGTCAGCTGCGGATAGGAAATTTTCGCATAGATACTGTTATCGACGCCGATGACGCTGATGTCTTCGGGAACCTTGCGGCCGCTCTCGAGCAGCGCGCGCAGACCGCCGGTCGCGGTGAGGTCAACAGAATAGATGATGCCGTCGACAGACGGGTCCTCGCGGAGGATATCCTTCGTGATCTCATAGCCGGAGGCGTAGCTGGTTGCCGCTTCGTAGATTTTGTTCTGCGGATAGCCGAGCGCGCGGATCCCGGCCAGAAAGCCCTTCCGTTTGTTGCGGTTTGCGGGGGAGTCCGCGTCGTTTACGTAGACGATGTTCTTCCGGCCCTTCCTTGCCAGCAGCGCCACGCAGTCTTTTACGCCGCTTTCCTCGTCGGCAATGATTCCCGTGACGTTCGGAAGGTCAATGTAGCCGTTGATGATGACGACCGGAATGTTCGGCAGATAGGTTTTGATCGTGTGATAGGTGCTCTTTGCCATGAACATCGAGCCGATGAGCGCAATGCCCTCCACGCGCCGCTGCTCGAGCTGCCGGATGCACGAGCCGATGTTCGCCTCGTCCGCGCCGGTACTCATGATGATGGAACAGTATCCCCGCTTTGCAAGCTCCTGCTCGATGGCGAAGGCGTTGTCGATATGGTGCACGACACGGATATCGACCAGAAGAATTCCAATCATCTTCGACGACTGCATCACAAGCCCCCGCGCCGCGACGTTCGGGGAATAGTTGTACTCCTCGATCAGCTTTTCAATTTTTTCGCGGGTTTCTTTTCGAATACCGCTTTTGTGGTTGATGACGCGGGAAACGGTGCTCGCGGAAACGCCCGCAGCGGTTGCAATGTCGTAAATTGTCATAAATCCTGTCCTGTCTGCTGCAAGGGGCTTCAAACGTCCCTGCGGCTTGAGATGCAGCGTAAAAGCTGGAATGCTGGTTGGGTGGTTTGCTTTGTGCGGGTGCTATGGAGCAAACACACGGCCGAGTGGACATATTGCTCTGGAAATTCTTGCGATTTGCATCCACTATATCATATCGGGGTAGATTCGACAAGAGAATTATTTCGGATATTTGAATTCTTTGCAATCGATTTTATAAAAAGATTTCAGATGTTTCTGAAATCCTGGCGAAAATTCAAACAGAGAATTGGAAAAACAGCATAGTGCTGAAAAAATCGAAAAATCTTTATGCAAAATGAAGGGGCGAATTTTGTTGACAAAGAAAAACCGGCGTAGTACACTATGGATGCAATCGATTGCAAGAACATTTCAAACCGCAAGCCGTCGGTTGCGTTTCTTTTTTAAAAATTTTGGCAATCGATTGCCGAAAGGAACCGTGATATGACAAGAGAGAATCTGGACAACGTATTTCTGAAGATGGTCGAGATGTACGAGGGGCAGCCCGAGCGCATCCAGCACTTCACAAAGGTACACAGCTACGCCGCCTATATCGGCAGACAGGAAAAGCTGGACGAGAAGACCATGTTCATTTTGGAGACGGCAGCCTACACGCACGACATCGGCATCAAAAAGGCGGAGGAGTTGTATCACGCGTCGAACGGCAGGCTCCAGCAGGAGCTCGGCCCCGGCGAGGCAGAAATTATGCTCAAGGAGCTCCATTTCCCGGAGGATGTGATCGAGAGAGTTAAATATCTGATCGCGCATCATCACACCTATTCCAATATTCAGGGGATCGACTTGCAGATTCTGATCGAGGCAGATTTTCTCGTCAACCTATATGAGCATTCGGACGAGTCGGTCGCGTCGAAGGTTCTGGAAAAAATCTTCAAGACAGCGTCGGGAACGAAGCTCTGCAAAACGATGTTCCGGTTATAAAGAGGAGTCAATATGGTTGTTACGTTGGATTGTGAGAGAAAGAATATCACCGGCTCGTTTGATTGCAGTAAGGCTCCGGTCGCGCGCATCGCGGACGGAGACAGCGTGATCTGCAACGTGTTAGATGGCGACTGGCACCTCGGAAAGCCGCCGGTTCCCAAGACGGGCGCGGGCAGCTTCTTTGAAGGGAAGGATGCGCAGCGGGACGCGGGGCACTGCCTGATCGGGCCGATCTACGTCGAAGGCGCGAAGCCGGGCGATACGCTGGCGGTCAGAATCAACGAGTGCCGGACGGCCAATTGGGGCTGGAGCCGCGTTGGCTTTGCGGATAAGGACCACATGAAGCGGCTGAACATTTCCGAGCTTCCGGAGTATTTCCTGAACTGGGACATCGACAATGAGACGCGGCGTGCGGTCAGCAATCAGGGACATGTCGTCGCCATTCGTCCGTTCCTTGGGGTTGTGGGGCTCGCGCCGGAACAGCCCGGCATTCACTCGACGCACCCGCCGCGGAATGTCGGCGGCAATCTGGACTGCAAGCTGGCCACGGCAGGAAGCACGATTTATCTTCCTGTCATGTGCGAGGGCGCGTATTTCTACGTCGGAGACGGGCATGCCTTACAGGGCGACGGCGAATTGGGCGGAACGGCCATCGAGTGCACGCTCGACAAGGTCGATCTGACGTTCCGGATCGTGCATGAGACGATCCGCAATCCGATTCTGCGCACGCAGAGCGCGTGGGTGACCTTCGGGTTCGATACGGACCTCACCAACGCGGCGTATGAGGCGCTCACGGAGATGGCAAATCTCATTGGGAAGCTCTACGATATGACGTTCCAGGAGGCGCTCGCGATGGCAAGTCTTGTTGTCGACGAGCATGTGACGCAGATCGTCAACGGCGTGCGCGGCGTGCATGCGATTCTGCCGGACGGAGCAATCAACAAAAAGGGCTGATACAGCCGATGATCTTGTCTTAATTATGCAGTGCATAATTAAATATACTTAGGAGGAAAAATTATGAAGAAAGTGTTATCCATCCTGCTTGCAGCAGCCATGCTGCTGGCACTTGCCGCGTGCAGCTCGCCCGCGAAAACCGAAACAGCTGCGCCCGCAGCCGAAGAAACGGCCGCCGAGCCCGCTGCTGCTGAAACGGCAGAAGAAACCTCTGAAGCTGAGGAAGCCCCTGCAACTGAAGAAGCAAAGAGCCTTGACATCGTGTTCATCCCCAAGGGCGTTGCGGACTACTGGAGCATCGTTCAGGCGGGCTTTGAAAACGCGGCGACCGAGCTTGGCATGACGCCGAGAGTTGTCTATCCGTCCAAGGAAGAAGCCGGCGTTCAGATCGAAACCGTGATGGACGTCATCAACTCCAAGCCGGACGCGATCGTCCTTGCCCCTGTGAGCGGCGACGCGCTTGTCTCCGCCTGCCAGGAAATCCAGAAGGCCGGTATTCCGCTGATCATCGCCGATACCGCCATCCCCACGGAGGACTATCTCCAGTCGTTCATGACCGATAACGTCGCCGCCGGCGCGATGGCAGCGGACGAGCTGGCTGCGCTGATGGGCGAAGAGGGCCAGGTTTACATCTTCTCCGATTCTCCCGCGAAGGCTTCCGTTGCCGACCGTGTGACGGGCTTTGAGGCGAGAATGAAAGAAGCCTATCCGAACATCGAGGTCCTCGGCACCCTCTACAGCGAAGCGGATATCAACCTCTGCACGACCCAGTGCGTCGATGCCATCACGGCAAACCCCGACATCAAGGGCATCTTCGCAGTTGACGAGAACCGTACTGCGGGCGTTGGCACCGCGCTCATCCAGCTCGGCAGAGAGGATATCTTTGTCGGCGGCTTCGACGCGAACAAGAACACCGTTTCTCTGATGGAAGACGGCGTGATCAACTTCCTGACTGTCCAGCAGCCGTACCAGATGGGCTACATGGCGTACAAGGCAGCGGCTGACGCGGCCAACGGCGTGGAGCTTGAGCACGGCATGGTCGATACCGGCTGCACCATCGTCCCGAGAGACAAGCTGGACGACGAGGACATGCAGGCCATCCTCTTCCCGCTGGAGCACCTGAACTGAGCGAACGAAAGCGTAGAAACCCGGACGATAATTTAGCTGCTATGGGGGGATTATCCCCCCATAGTACATGAAAGGTGTACCAAATGGCAATGTTGTTAGAAATGCGAAATATTTCGAAGTCCTTTCCCGGCGTAAAGGCGCTGAATGGATTTTCCATCGATTTGAAAGCGGGCGAGGTACACGCGCTTGTGGGAGAGAACGGCGCAGGAAAGTCGACGCTGATCAAGACCCTCTACGGGATCCATCAGCCCGATGGCGGCGAGATCGTCATCGACGGCGTTCCGACGAAAATCAACGGCCCCGCGGATGCGCTGAGCAAGGGCATCGGCGTTGTGTTCCAGGAGCTGAGCGTCTGTCCGCATCTGGACATCGCGAATAATATTTTTCTTGGCTGCATCAAAAATAAGCACGGCGTCATCGACGACCGCTTTGCCCACGAGGAAGCAGCCCGGTTGATGGAAGAAGCGGTAGGTCTGCGGATTCCGTCCGATACGCCGATGAAGGATCTGTCGATTGCAGATCAGCAGATGGTGGAGATCACAAAGGTCACATCCAAGGGATGCAGGATCGTCGTGTTTGACGAGCCGACCTCGTCCCTGACCGAAAACGAAATTGAACGGCTGTTCAAAATTATTTTTGCGCTGAAGAAAAAGGGCGTGGGAATCATCTATATTTCCCACCGGCTCGAGGAGCTTCCCGTAATTGCCGACCGGATCACGGTCATGCGGGACGGCACGCGCGTAAAAACCATGGACTACAAGGATACGAACGATAACGAGATCATCAGCCTGATGGTCGGCAGAGAATTATCCAACATCTATCCTACATATAAAAGAACGATCGGCGAGGTCGTCTTTGAAGCGGACAACATCCGGCAGGGCACAAAGCTTGACGTGAAGCACCTGGACGTCAGAAAGGGCGAGATCCTCGGCATTGCGGGTCTGGTCGGCGCCGGCCGGACGGAGACGCTTCGCGCGTTGTTCGGCGCGGACGAGGCGGATGAGAAGCACGTGAAGATCGAGGGCAGGGAGTATACCTTCAAAAATCCCTCCGAGGCCATCGCGGCGGGCTTCGTGTATATGACGGAAAACCGAAAGTTTGACGGCGCGGCGCTGGGACTGAGCGTGGAGGAAAACATTACGATGGCCTCCCTGCGGAAGTTTTCCAAGCGCGGCAGGATGCAGGAGGCAAAGGCGAAGAGCAACGCGCAGGAGTACTGCAAGAAGCTCAATATCCGCACGCCCTCCATCGACCAGAAGGTCATGAACCTCTCCGGCGGCAACCAGCAGAAGGTCATCATCGGCAAGTGGCTGACAAGAACGGCGAAGGTGATGGTCTTCGACGAGCCGACCCGCGGCATTGACGTCGGCGCGAAGTATGAAATTTATTCTCTCATGAACGATCTGTCCGATCAGGGCATCGCGATCATCATGATCTCTTCGGACCTTCCGGAGATCCTCGGCATGAGCGACCGCGTCGCCGTCTTTAAAGACGGCCGTGTGACCGCAGTGCTCGACCGGAAGGACGCGGACTCTGAAACCATCATGAAATACGCAACCGGAAAGCTTTCGTAAAAAGGAAATGGAATCATGAATAAATTATTGAATCAAAAGAAATTATCCGGGCTGGGCCCCATCGGTATTTTCGCAGCGTCGATGATCATTCTGTTCATCATTACGCCAAGCTTTAGAAGCATGGCAAACTTCACACAGATTCTGCTGAGCGCGTCTGTGTATATGCTCCTTGCCATGGGCATGAGCTTTGCCATCATCATCGACGGCATCGATCTTTCGGCCGGCTCCATCGTGGGTCTGACGGGCGGCATCGCCTGCATGGCCATGACGTATCTGAACCTGCCCGTTCCGGTGGCCCTGATTCTCGGCGTTTTGGTCGGCGCAGTGTGCGGCCTCATCAACGGTCTTCTCATTACGAAGCTCGATCTCATTCCATTTATTGCGACCCTTGGCGGCCAGTGGGTCTACAGAGGTGCGCTGAAGCTTCTGAACAACGGCGCGACCATCACCCTGCGCGGCACGATTTCCGACGAAGCGCTTGCGACGCTGACTTATATCGGCAACGGCAAGTTCCTCGGTATCCCGGTTCCGGTCTATCTGGTGCTGGTGATGGCGATCGCTCTGAACTTTGTCCTGCGGCACACCGTATTCGGCAGAAGCGTCTACGCCGTGGGCAGCAACGCCGAGACGGCGAAGATGTCCGGTATCAACGTGCAGAAGGTGAAGCTGCTGGCGCAGAGCATCACCGGTCTGATGGCCGGTATGGCAGGTATCGTCATGCTCTGCCGCATGGTGTCCATTCAGGCGAACACCGGCGAGGGCTACGAGTTTGAAGGTATTTTCGCTTCCGTCGTCGGCGGCGTGAGCATGGCAGGCGGCGAGGGCACGATCTTTGGCGCGGTCATCGGCGCGCTGGTGGTCGCGGTCCTGCGAAACGGTCTGAACCTCAATGGTATCAACTCGTTCTGGCAGCAGGTCATTCTCGGTGTTCTGGTGCTGGTGGTTGTGTACGTCGATACCAGAAAGACGAAGAAAAAGAGATCCGTGTAAAGCGTGTAAAGAAGGAAAAAACGTGGAATTACAATTAAAACAGCAAGGCACCTACGCCTTTGACGAGGTTTCCATGGGCGAGATCCTGCTCCGGCTCGACCCGGGCGAGGGCAGAATCAAAACAGCGCGGCACTTTGCAGCCTGGGAAGGCGGCGGCGAGTACAACGTCGCAAGAGGCCTTCGGAAATGCTTCGGCATGAAGACCTCGGTCATTACGGCGTTTACGAACAACGAAGTGGGAAGGCTTCTGGAGGACATGGTCAGCCAGGGCGGGGTCGACACGTCGCTCATCCGCTGGCTGGACTTTGACGGAATCGGAAGAAGCTCGAGAAACGCCATCAATTTTACCGAGCGGGGTTTCGGCATCCGGGGCGCGGTCGGCTGCTCCGACCGGGCAAATACCGCCGTGTCGCATCTGGGCGCGCAGGACTACGATTTTGACTATATTTTCGGAACGCTCGGCGCGCGCTGGTTCCATACCGGCGGCATTTACGCCGCAATTTCCGAAAAGACGAATGAGGCTGTCATCGAGGCCATCAAGACCGCGAAGAAATACGGGACGATCGTCTCCTATGACCTCAACTACCGGCCGTCCATGTGGAAATCCATCGGCGGCAAGGCGCGGGCGCAGGAGGTCAACCGCGAGATCGCGAAGTATGTTGACGTTATGATCGGAAACGAGGAGGACTTTACGGCCTGTCTTGGCTTCGAAATCGAAGGAAACGACAAGGACCTCAAATCGCTGAACCTCGAGGGCTACAAGCGAATGGTGGGCGAGGCCGCAAAGACATACCCCAATTTCAAGGCCGTGGCGACGACGCTTCGGACCGTGAAGACCGCAACGAGAAACGACTGGGGCGCAATGTGCTGGTGCGATGGCGAAGTTTACCTGTCGCAGAAGTACAATGATCTGGAAATTCTCGACCGCGTCGGCGGCGGAGACTCCTTTGCAGCGGGCTTTATCTACGGCCTGATGACGACGCAGGATGCGCAGCGCGCGGTAGACTATGGCGCGGCACATGGCGCTCTGGCCATGACGACTCCGGGCGATACGTCGATGGCGTCTAAAAAGGAAGTCGAGGCGCTGATGGCGGGCGCGGGCGCGCGCGTGCAGCGATAGAGGCGCGAAGCTATGGAAAAGCAACCGAAATTTTGCATCGCGCACATCGCCATGAATACGGCGGGAGAGGCCGAGGCAAGAGACATTACGCAGCTCATGCAGACCGCGTTCGGCATTTCCTCGCAGGAGGGCGCGAAGTCTTACATCACGGGAAACGTCATCGAGGTCATCAAGGGCGGCTACCTTGGAAGGAACGGACACATTGCGATCGGAACGCAGGATATCGACGCGGCGGTCGCGTATCTGGAAGGAAAGGGACTGCGCTTCGACCCGGCAACAACGGAATGGGACGAGAACGGGAAAAAGATCGTCTATCTGGACCATGAGCTCGCGGGCTTTGCGCTGCATCTGGTCAGAAAGGAACTGAAATGAAAATACTGGTAACGCCGAGGTCGTTCAAAAACAGCGTAAACGACGAGGCGAGAGAAAAATTGGAGCGCTTTGCCGAGGTGAAAGCGGTGAGGCCCGAAAAGCCCTTTACAGAGGACGAGTTGATCGCGCTGTTGGACGGCTGCGACGGCTATGTAGCGGGGCTTGACAATGTCACGGCAAAGGTCATAGAAAACTGCCCGCAGCTGAAGGTCATCTCCAGATGGGGCGTCGGCTATGACAAGGTAGATACCGCAGCGGCGTCAAAGGCGGGCATTACGGTCACCTACACGCCGGGCGTGATGGCCGTATCGGTCGCGGAGCTTGCGCTTGGCCTGATGCTGGACTGCGCGCGGCGCATCACCGTGCAGGACGGACAGGTGAGAGGCGGCGCGTGGGCCCCCATCAACGGGATGGAGCTGTTCGGAAAAACGGTCGGTATCATCGGCTACGGCGCGATCGGCAAGCAGCTCGGCAGGCTCACGAACGGGATCGGCATGACGACCTACGCGTATGACCCGTTTATGAACGAGGCCTACGCGAAGGAGCACAACGTCCTTGCGGCGGATATTGACTTCATCGTGAGAAACTGCGATATCGTTTCGGTGCATGTGCCGTATATGGAGTCGACAAAGAACATCATTTCCAGAGAGCGCATCTTCTCCATGAAGGATGGCGCGATCCTCATCAACGCTGCCCGCGGTGGTCTGGTCGATGAGGCGGCGGCTGCGGAAGCGCTGCAAAGCGGCAAGCTTGCGGCAGCGGCATTCGACGCGTTTGAGCAGGAGCCGCTGAAAGACTCTCCGCTTCTGACCGCGCCCAACGCAATTTTGCTGCCGCATACGGGCTCGCACACCGTGGACGCCACAAAGCGGATGGGCATGCTCGCGGTCGATAATGTGATCCGGGAGCTGTCCGGAACGGACTGCGGCTACAGAGTAAAGTAACCGGGTGCGATAGAGGTGACTATGAAACAAAAAGCAGATATTGGCCTCATCGGCCTTGCCGTGATGGGGGAGAACCTCGTCATGAACATGGAGTCGAAGGGCTTCACGGTGGCGGTTTTCAACCGCACGACCGAAAAAGTGGACAAGTTCGTAAGTGGCCGTGCCGCGGGCAAGAATATCATCGGCTGCCACACGCTCGAAGAGCTGGTTGCGAACCTCGAAAAGCCGCGCAAGGTGTTCATGATGGTAAAAGCCGGGCAGGCTGTGGACGACATGATCGAGCAGCTTCTGCCGGTCCTCGACGACGGCGATATTTTAATTGACGGCGGCAACTCCCACTTCCCGGACACCATCCGCAGAACAAAATATGTGGAATCCAAGGGCAAGCTCTACATCGGCACCGGCGTATCCGGCGGTGAAGAGGGCGCTTTAAAAGGTCCCAGCATGATGCCGGGCGGCAGCCCCGCCGCGTGGCCGTATGTGAAGCCCATTTTCCAGGCCATCTGCGCGAAAGTCGAGGACGGCAGTCCCTGCTGTGACTGGGTCGGCGAGAATGGCGCAGGGCACTTCGTCAAGATGGTGCATAACGGCATTGAGTACGGCGACATGCAGTTAATTTGCGAGGCGTATCAGCTCATGCGCGACCTTCTTGGCATGTCCGACGATGAAATGCACGAGGTCTTTGCCGCATGGAACAAGACGGAGCTGGATTCTTACTTAATTGAGATTACCCGCGATATCCTTGCCTACAAGGACACCGACGGTCAGCCCATTGTAGAAAAGATTCTCGACACTGCCGGTCAGAAGGGTACGGGAAAATGGACAGGTATCGCCGCGCTGGACGAGGGCGTGCCGCTGACGCTCATCGGCGAAGCAGTCTTCGCTCGCTGCCTGTCCGCGATGAAATCCGAGCGCGTCGAAGCATCCAAGGAGTACGCCCGCACGATTCCGGCCTTTACTGGCGACAAGGCGGAAATGGTCGAGGCAATCCGGCAGGCGCTCTATGCCTCCAAGATCATCTCCTACGCCCAAGGCTACACCCTCATGCGCACGGCAGCAAAGACCTATGGCTGGAACCTGAACTACGGCGGCATTGCCCTCATGTGGCGCGGCGGCTGCATCATCCGCTCGGTCTTCCTCGGCAAAATCAAGGAAGCGTATGATAAAAATCCGGAGCTCAGCAATCTCCTGCTCGACCCGTATTTTAAGGAAACCATGCAGAAGCTCATTCCGGCCTGGCGCAAGGTCGCAGCGGCAGCCGTGCAGTACGGCGTTCCGGCGCCCGCTATGACGGCGGCACTGAGCTATTTTGACGGCTACACCACCGACCGCCTGCCTGCGAATTTATTGCAGGCGCAGCGCGACTATTTCGGTGCACATACCTATGAGCGGCTCGATAGCCCCAGAGGCGAGTTCTTCCACACCAACTGGACCGGCCACGGCGGCAATACCGCCGCCTCCACCTACAATGCGTAAATAAAACCACTGTTGGTTTCGAAAAAAGGCTGCCACCCAAATTTTGGGTGGCAGCCTTTTTCTTACAATCATTTTACATTCCGCTGCATACCGACTTTACACGGCTCTGGTATACTGGCCCACGTACAGAAAAGAGGAACGGTATGGAAATACGTCTGCATGGAATTACGAAGCGCTTTGAGAAAAAGCAGGTCATACGGCCGACATCTCTCACGATTGACAGCGGCAGCTTCACGACGCTGCTCGGTCCCTCTGGCTGCGGCAAGACGACGCTTCTGCGGATGATCGCGGGGTTGGAAACGCCGGATGATGGCGAGATCTATTTTGACGGCACGTGCGTATTTTCCCGGGAGAAGCGAATCAACCTGCCGCCGGAAAAGCGAGGCCTTGGCTTTGTGTTTCAGGACTTCGCCCTCTGGCCACACATGACGGTGTTTGAAAACGTTGCGTTCGGCCTGCGCGCGAGAAAAGATACGAAGGACCTTCAGACCAGAGTACGCGAGGCGCTGCGCGTGGTGCATCTGGAGGATTTTGAAACGCGCTAGCAAGCGAAATGTGTCGGTTATATCAAAGCTTGTTCCGCAAATATACAATTGGCAACAAAATATCAAGATAAGCGGCACTCTTGCTCTGCGCAAAAGTGCCGCTCATTTTCTCAACTTTCTCTATCAGCTTTTTTAATAGTGCGAACTGCATAGATTGACGCACCGACAACGGTCCCTGCCAGTAAACTGCAAATTCTAACTAATTGGCCAAGGGTTAACCATTCGTTCGTACCCAAAAAATTTGTTATTCCAATGATCAATAGTGATGCGATAATGGATATTTTCAACGACATGTTAACTTTTCCTATCATGCCTCGCCGTTCTCCCACAGCGTAACTTTATAGGCAATCCTGCTAACGGATGTGCCTGCGTAGTCTGCTTGCGGCCATAATTCCATGTCATACATGAGAACACTCTTCTCGATTGTTACAAAAGCGCCTTTATTTTTGTGCACATATTGATTCTTCTTATAAGAAGCGCACATGGAATGTGGATCATAGCTCTGAAAACTGGTAAGAATCGCTAGCGCAAAAGTTGCGCCTAATCCTAAAATAGGATTTATAACACGATCTGGATCATGGTGCTGGCCTACGTGGTTCTGTATCTTCCCTACACGGTGCAGTATGTGACCTCCGCCTTTACCCAGATCAACGACAGCCTCTTGCAGGCGGGACGGGTCTTCGGCGGTACGCCTTCGTATGTGTTCCGGCGCGTTACGCTTCCGATGATCTCGCGCGGCATTTTTGCCGGGTGGATGATGATCTTCATCATCGCCTTCCGCGAGCTCGTGACGGCAAGCTTCATCGCACCGCCGAATACCTTGGTCGTTTCAACGTATATTAACCGCGAGTTTGAGCAGGGGAGCGTGTCGAGCGGCTGCGCGATGGCCGTTTTGTGTGTGTTGATTACAACCACAGCGCTTCTCGTATGCAACCGCCTTGTCGGGAAACGGAAGGGCACGTAGCACGGCGGCGTTTTTCCGCAAGGTGCTTGTGCAGAAACCGGGCGGGGTGTATAATTAGTTTTGCGTTTCCCCTTTGGCATCCAATCGATGCTGCCGGGAAAGGATATGCGTGGCATTTTGTGCGGCTGGCGGTGGGGTGATGCACGCATTTTTGCCTCGGCGTGATCTCGCACGAGAATATGCAGCATAATAATATCACAATTTGAACGGGATGCAGGAGGGTGAGAAACGTGTATTTTGCATACGGAGAACGAGAGCTTTCCTATTTGCGGCAGAAAGACAAGCGGCTTGGCGCTGTCATAGACCGCATCGGGCAGATCGACCGCGCAGTAGACCCGAACCTTTTTTCATCCGTCGTTCACCACATCATTGGCCAGCAGATATCCACGAAAGCGCAGGCGACCATTTGGCAGCGAATACAAGATACGCTGGGTGAAGTCCATGCCGAAACCATTCTGAAGGCGGGCGTGCCCCAATTGCAGGCGCTCGGTATGACGTTCCGTAAGGCAGAATATATCACGGATTTTGCCGAAAAGGTCCACACAGGCGCATTTGATCTGAACGCTGTGGAGTGCATGAACGATGAAGACGCGATCCGGGCGCTCAGCAGCCTCAAAGGAATCGGCGTCTGGACGGCAGAGATGATCCTGCTCTTTTGCTTGCAGCGCCCGGATATCTTCAGCTACGACGATCTTGCCATCCGGCGCGGGCTTCGTATGGTCTATCACCACCGGGAAATTGACCGTGAACGGTTCGAAAGATATCGCAGACGGTTCAGCCCGTATGGAAGCGTGGCAAGCCTGTATCTCTGGGCCGTGGCCGGCGGTGCGATCCCGGAAATGCAGGATTACAAACCGAAAAACGGAGGATGATAGCGTGACATTTATACAGCATTACGATTCGCCGCTTGGCGGTATCCTGCTGGCGGCGGACGAGATCGGACTGACCGGCTTGTGGTTCGATGGGCAGAAATATTTTGCGCGCGGACTGTCTTCGGAGCGGGAGGAACGGGAGCTGCCGGTTCTGCTTGAGGCGAAGCGCTGGCTGGACATTTATTTTACCGGAAAGGAGCCGGACTTTCTGCCGCCGCTGCACCCCGTTGGCTCTGCGTTCCGGCAGTTGGTGTGGGAGCTCCTGCTACAGGTTCCCTACGGAAAGACCACAACCTACGGCGAGATCGCGTGCAAACTCGCAGAAAAACAGAAGCTTCCCCGAATGTCCGCGCAGGCGGTCGGCGGCGCGGTGGGGCATAACGAAATTTCCATCATCATTCCCTGTCACCGGGTCGTCGGTACGAACGGGAGTCTCACGGGCTACGCCGGGGGCATTGACAAAAAGGTGAAGCTTCTGGAGCTGGAGCATGCCGATATGCGCGGTTTTTTTGTGCCGAAGAAAGGCACGGCGCGATAATGAAATCTTCCGATGAGGCTACAAAAAACGGATGGAGCATATTTGCCTTGTAAAAATGCCTGCCTTGCGCTATGATTTTCCCGAGGTGATCGTATGGAACTGCGCGTCTTACGCTATTTTCTCGCGGTGGCGCGGGAGGAAAATATCACAAAAGCGGCGGCGCTCCTGCATGTGACGCAGCCGACCCTTTCCCGCCAGCTCATGCAGCTGGAGGAGGAACTCGGCGTCAAGCTCTTTCGCCGCAGTCAGTACCGTGTTGTCCTGACGGATGACGGGATGCTGCTGCGCCGTCGGGCGCAGGAGATCGTGGAGTTGGCGGACAAGGCCGAACGGGAGCTGCAGCACCTCGATACGGAACTGACGGGTGAGATCGCTATCGGCTGTGGCGAATCCGTGGGCATGACCTTTCTCTCGGAACACATTCGTGCGTTCCGCAGGCTGCACCGTCAAGTGCAGTTCCGTATTTACAGTGCCAACGCCGACGATGTGAAGGAGCGCATTGAAAAGGGGCTGCTGGACATGGGGCTTCTGACCGAGCCGGTGGACATTGGCCGATATGCTTTTCTGCGAACGCCGCAAAAGGACCGTTGGGGCGTACTGCTGCCAAAGGAGCATCCGCTGGCACAGAAAAGCACGGTCACGCCGAACGATTTGTTGGGTGTTCCGCTTCTTCTTAGCAGCCGCGAAAGCGTCCGCAACGAGCTTGCGGGGTGGTTCGGCGATACATACGACAAAATCGAAGTTGCAGCCACATTTAACCTGATTTTGAACGCGGCCAACATGGTAAAAAACGGTGTGGGCGCGGCGCTGTGCTATGATTTTGGAAATCTCTCTGATGCGCTGGAATTTGTGCCGCTTTCTCCAAAGCTGGAAACCGGAACGGTGTTGGCGTGGAAGAAGGATCAGACCTGCTCACCGGCGGCGGATCAATTTCTCGACTTTCTCAAAAATGCGATTTAAGCATTTATGTTTTCTCAAAATGGGTATTCGACATAGCAGAAAAAGCGTTATACAATACAGGCATCCAGAGAGGGTGCCTGTACTTTTTATGTTCGGGAGTTGATCGGATGACGCAGCAGGAAGCAAGCGAGCACTACAATATCCCGGTTTCCATCTTGCAGGAGTATAAGAGCTGGGGACTGTGCGACGCAGTCAAAAAAGTGATGGGTGTATGGCAATACGATGACGAAGATTTGGAGTGGCTCAGTATCATTCTGACGCTGCACGACATTGGCTTTACCACCGAAGAAGCAGAAACCTATATGCGCCTGCTTCTGGAGCAGCCGGACAGCACCAAAAAACGGCTGCGGATGATGGAAGAAAAGCGAAACAAAACCTTAGGGGGTATCAGGCCGTAAAGCAGCTTCGCGTCGGTGGAGAGCGTCTTGAATTTCTTGCTGCGCACCAACAATCTCGGAATCCGGAAGTAGCTGAACTGTTCGGATTCTTCACCGTAAAAGTAGGAGAAATTGACTTGTGTTTGCATGAAAATCACCTCGATATGCGGAATTTTGGAAATAAAAAAATGGACATTCACGTTTTCGCATAAATGTCCAATTTAGCAGCTCTTTACGAACTTTTTATTCAATTTTTGCGGGGGTATGGCTGAAGTGGGTACAACCGCTGGGGGCGCAAAATAACGGCGATATGTCAAAAACATCAAAAAGGTTATGAAAAAGGCTTGTTTTCATTTGAAAACAAGCCTTTTTTGGTGGGGATAAGCGGGATCGAACCGCTGACCTCATGACTGCCAGCTGCGATCGGCTTGTGATATTAGGCGTTTTCACGTTAAATCCGTCCGTTCAGTCAGCGAAAAGTGCGGAATTTCACAGCAATTTGCCCACCGCGTCCACACGCTTTCGCGCGCACTTGGGTCACAATCTGGGTCAGGGGGTGCGGCTGTATTTTGGCAACCCGTGTACTGATACGATCAATTTTTTTTAGCAACTTCTCTTGAAATTTCAAGATAATTATATAACGTGTATTTTGAAATACTGAGTGCTTCACAGATGCGCTGACCGGATTTTGTAATTAAAAAAGCGCCATGCTCGTCAAGAAAATGGATATATGCAATTTTATCTTCCTTCGTCATCAGAGCAGTGTTCTTTCCAATCGAGAGTTGTGCTTGGCTGATCAAATAATCCAGCATGTCATTTACGTTCCCCTTACCGAGGCTTGCGTTTGTTGAAGCGTCAGAAGGAATTTGCATTTTGCTTTGTAGCACATGCTCGAATTCGGTATATTTTGTAATATCTTCATTAATGGCAATGCAAACAGTAGGTGTTCCTTGCGTATCGCGCAAAAATAGCGTGGAGGAACGAACAGTCCGTCCATCCTTTGTGAAAGAGATATTCTGATAAAAATTATCATCAGAATTATTTTCTGTTCCACGGAGGACCTGCAGACCAAGAATATCTCCAGTATCGCCAATCTGCCTTCCTGTAATTTCTCCGTTTCGAATATCGACAATGGTATGCTCATAATTCAATGTTAGATCATGAACTACAAATTCAACGCTAGATCCGAAATGCGCTTCCAACAGGTCCAAAATCTGATGAATCCAAGGCTGCATAGAGCAATAATTCATTGCAAAGTCTCCCACGTCATAATCCTCCAATGTCAATATATGTAGTTACTATTATAATAGCATGTCGTAGAACAAAAATAAAGTAAGAATTTTAGCGAAAATTATGAAAATAATATTGACAAGGAAAAGAAAGCGTTGTATGATATGAACATAAAAAATTCTGAAAACAACAAAGAAATCAAACACAATGTAAGATGATGGGGCTTGAATACATGGGCGAATACTATCGAAATTATGCACAGGTCAATTTGAATCACATTAGAAACAATCTTGAATTAGTACGGGCAACAATCAAAAAAGGATGCAAACTGATGGTTGTTCTGAAGGCAAATGCGTATGGACATGGCATCGAGCAATGTGCGATTGCATGTAGGAATGCGGATATGTTTGCAGTGGCAACGTTACAAGAGGCGCTGATGATTCGGCGCACAGGTCTCCGGACGCCAGTATTGCTCCTTGGTCCCGTCGATCCGAACGAGATAAATACGGTTTGTCAAAATGAATTTACACTGACAATAAGCTCTGTTTCTTATGCAGAACAGATACAGCGGGAATGTGAGCGAAGTGGTCAGTCGGTCTTGTGCCATGTGAAGGTCGATACAGGCCTGAACCGAACCGGCATTCGCTGCCGGACATTCTCTGTAGAGAATGCTTGCGAAGAAGCAGGGCGTATTTTTAAAATGCCTTCATTAAAGATCGAAGGGGTGTATACGCATTTTGCTTGCGCCGGATCTGAGAATTTGGATGACCAAGCTTTTACGCAAACGCAATATTCTACATTTGTAAGCTTTTGCGAACGCATGGAACATCTTGGGTTTTCGCTGGGACTGCGCCATTGCTGCAGCACTTCCGCGTTTCTTACACATCCGGAAATGGAACTGGATATGGTACGGACTGGCATGACTGTTTTGGGTCAATGTATTTCCGACGAATATCGCAAACGGCTCGGACTTCTGCCGGCAATTTGCTGGCGTGCGCGCGTTTTACAAATCCATGATGTACCGCAGGGAGAGAGCGTCAGTTATGATCGCATGTATCGCACTGAAAAAGCGATAAAGATTGCCGTTATAGCAGCAGGATATGCAGACGGCTACAAACAGAATTACTCGAATCGTTCGAGAGTTCTTTTGAACGGCGTTTACGCTCCGGTTATCGGGAAAATATGCATGGACTACTTTATGGCAGATATCAGCAATGTGCCAGACGTAAAAGAAGGCGATTACGCAATTCTACTTGGCGTGGACGGGGAAAATGAAGTCAGCGCGATGGAACTTGGCGGTGTGAATCAGACAGCTCCGGGCGATGTAACATGTGCAATTTCCGCACGGGTTCCGCGCATTTATTTTCCGGCGCTCCTGGAGTGAGTGGAACTGAGATGCGAAAATCTTCGCAAATGATAATACAGTCAATAACTGCTTAAAGCAGAAAAAACAGGAGGAAAAAATGAAAAGAACAATTGCGTGTTTGATGGTAGCCGTAATGCTTCTGGTATCGCTGATGGGCTGTGCTGGAAAAGAAGCGGCAAGCGATGACAGCCAAGGCAGTCCGGTGACTTCAGCCGAAGAGCGTGAAACGGAAGCAACTGAGGCAACCGAAGCAACTGAGGCTACAAAAGTTAGTTCGGATTCGTTTGATGCCTTTGTCAGACCCAAAACCCTTGCGGAAGGCGAAACGTTCCGTATGGGAGCCATCACAAAAGATGTTTCTGCGGAATCAATCAAGAGAATTGATCACCAGCTTCAGATCGAGTGCGCACATCGTGGTTGGGACTACGTGCCTGTCTATTATGAAACAGAGGCGAACTACAACGATGCGTTTATGAGCCTGATCAACCAAAACGTCCATGCAATCGTTCTAATTAACCCGATGTCGGTGGAAACGCACGTAGACCTCTACAAGACGGCAAGAGAGATGGAAATTGGCGTTTACAGCATTATTGGATCAATTGACCAGGGCATTATCACGGATATTGGCATTCCAGGCTCTGTTGCAACAATGCAGTTGCTGTATCGTGTGGGCATTGACTACAACTGGGATCTTGACATTGCTGCGATTCGCTGCGACAGCCAGCTCGCATCGAGTGAGCGTATGTTCCCTGTTATTGGCTATCTGGAAGGCGAGTTCCGCCCCAACATGAAGCTTGTTGTTACAGATGACGTATCTGCGCTGCTGACGTCTCTTGGAAGTTCCATGATGGCAGGTCAGGAAATGGCTCGCACGTGGCTGCAAAAATATGGTGATGAGATTAACTGCATTTTCTCTTATGGCGACAACGGCGCAATGGGCGCTGCAGAAGTTATCAAGGCAAATGGTGACCCGAACGGTGAAAAATGCTTTGTGATCGGTATTGATGGCGGCAAACAGAGCTGGGCGTATATCCGCGATGACTCTCCGCTTAAGTATAGCTATGCACAACCGATGGAGCTGTTTGCACATCAAATGTCGGAGCTTGTTCGCCAGATTCAAATTGAAGGCATGAATCCGGGGGATCCGGGATGCCTTCTTGATAAGGCAGGAAATGCGATTTACACAGAGGGAAGCATTGTGACAAAAGACAATGTCCCGGCAATTGGTACATCGATTCATTGCGCATTTGACTACTATGATGCCTCCGTTACAGGTGAAGCGGCATGGTGGGACTGGACGGATGGTCCTGGAATTTACATGGTTGAAGCTTACGAAGGTTAACAACTCGGGGCTACCTCAAGAAGGAACTTTGAGGTAGCCCCTTTGCAAGCTTGATATGGGAGAATGATTATGAAACAAGCTGTTTTGGAAGTGAAAGGATTAACGAAATACTTCGGCGATGTTGCTGCAAATAAAGACATATCTTTATCACTGGATAAGCATGAAATCCTGGCGATTGTAGGAGAAAACGGCGCGGGCAAGAGCACGTTTTGCAAAATGCTGACTGGTATTTATCATCCGGACAAGGGAAGCATTGCTGTAGAAGGAGAAGAAGTCCGGTTTCAGACACCGGCTGATTCTATATCGCGTGGAATTAGTATGGTCTATCAGGAGAGAAATCTTGTGGGTATGTTGACAGGCGCTCAGAACATTTGTCTGGGACATGAGCCGTGCCGCAGTGGACTGATTGACGGAAAAGGACTAAACTCGTTGGCAGAGCAAATCAAGCACGACCTTGGGCTGAGCGTTGACCTGAATACGCCGGTTGAGCAGATGGGCGCAGGGGAACAACAGCTTATTGAAATCATGCGCGCCTTACGCACCAACCCCAAAATTCTGATTCTGGATGAGCCGACGGCATCACTCGGACAAGGAGAAATTGAACCGTTTTTGCAATTCATTCAGCGTATTAAATCAGAACGAGAAATCGCTATTATTTTCATTTCTCATAAATTCGAAGAAGTCTATGAAATTGCCGATAAGATTGCTGTTTTCACAGATGGACAAAATGTTCTGTTTGCTCCGTCGAACGAGTTGACGCAGGAAATGTGTATCGATGCGATGCTGCGTCAGGATAAAATTAAGCCGTTAATAATTTCACAAACACCGACCAAGGACAAGCAGCCGCTGCTTGAGGTGGAAGAAATTCATTACGGAGGAAAAGTACATAATATTTCAGTTAAAGCATACCCGGGCGAAGTCGTTGGATTTTATGGCCTCGTTGGAGCTGGACGAACGGAATGCATGCAATGCTTGTTCGGCCTTCGATATTCTAAAAATATTCATTATATTTTCAACGGTAAAGAAATCACCAAGCCGAAGCCGCGGCAGATGATCCAGGAAGGCATGATCTTAACGCCAGAAAAGCGAATGGAGGGCTTATTCCGTGGGCTTTCTCTAACAGACAATATCTGCAATCTCTTTTTGGATGAATTACTGTCGAACCGATTCTTGAAAATCATTGACAGGAAGAAGAGCAATGCCTTTGCAGAGCAGGTTCTTTCTGACAACAGCGTGAAATACAGAAACGTTTCTCAGCCAATCATTTCTCTCAGCGGCGGAAACATGCAGAAGATTATCATAGGAAGGTCTGTTGCGCTGAAGGGGATCAAATTGATGATTATTGATGAGCCGACAACAGGCATGGACATCGGGGCCAAATATCAGGTCTATCAAAAGCTGCGGACATTAACGCAGGAGAAAAATCTATGCATTATGATGGTTTCGTCAGAACTGGACGAGTTGTTTGCAGTGTGCGACAGGCTTTATGTTTTTGCAAATGGAGACTGCGTAGATCATTTTGAACGTGACGAGTTCGATAAAAAGAGAATTGTAGAAACTGCAGTCAGGGGGAGAAAACTATGAGGAAGGTTGAGAATGCTCTTTCAAAACAGGGACATGATTGCAAAAAACCGGAAACGGTAGGGCAATGGATACTCTGCCATTTCCTGCTTCTGGTGGGTTTGGGGTTGGCTCTTTTATTTTATGTGTTGAATCCAAATGTTTTTTCCTCCTTTGGAATAACATCAATTTTGTCAACGGCATCTATACAGGGCATTATTGCACTTGGACTTATGATGGAACTGACAACAGGAAATTTCGACTTGTCCATTGGAGCTACAGCTGGCTTTTCAGCGGCTGTTCTTGGCGCAATTATGGCCAACGCTAGCCCAAACTGGTATATTCCGGCAGTATTTATTGCACTTGCAGCGGCCGTGCTTGTGGGACTGCTTAACGCCTTTATCACAGTTAGAATTGGGGTACCGGCATTTGTCGGAACCATGGCTATCCGATCGTTGTTGAGCGGAGCAATTTCGTTTCTAACAAATAATACAATCTTCTATTCTAACAATTGGGGCGAAACATATAAGCTGCTGGGTCAGGGGAAAATTCGAAATGTTATTCCGTATTGCTGCCTGATTTTTCTGGTAATCTGTGTTGCGTGCTATATTTTCCTCGAGCATACGAAAACAGGCCGTTATATCTATGCTACAGGCGCGAATCGGTCAGCGGCAAAAAATGTCGGAATTCCGGTCGTCAGAATGCAGGTGCTCTCCTTTGCAATTGGAGCGCTTTTAGCCGGTATTGGCGGAATTCTGCACTCATCCAGAAACTTTCAGACATCCGTTCAGATGGGAATAGATTTGCAGCTTCCAGCTCAGATTTGCTGTTTACTTGGCGCAACGTATAAAACACCTGGAAAATATAATGTTCCGGGCTGCGTCGTTGGAATCCTTTTGACAACAATAATTACAAATGGCGTATATGGTACAATCGGCAGTTCCATTTATATCAAGAGCCTTGTTGAAGGTCTTGTTTTCATGACTGCAATCGGAATCATTGCGACGATTCGGCAGGAAGGTCTGCCAAAAGTCAAATTTGACATTTAAGGAGGTTGTGTATTGTGAACGAAGCTCATTCAACTGCACAAAACAGGCCGCTGGCTCGTACATCCGTAAATGTATTCGGTCGCTGGTGGTTGCTGATCTTAACCGCATCAATGACTCTGTTTTTTGGTCTGATGCAGCCAAATTTTTTACGTGCAAATAATCTTCTGGGCATCTTAAGCAATGCCTGCCTTGCTGCAATTGCAGGCTGTGGTCTGACGTGTGTCATGGCAACAGGGGAAGTGGATTTTTCCGCTGGATCTGCAATGACGATTGCCGCATGTACTATGTCGGTACTTCTTGACTCCAGAATTCTTAACAATTATGTTGGCGCCATGTTTGTGGGGATTCTTGCCGCTACTTTAATGGGAGCTTTTAATGCCTTTTTGCATTTAACTGTAGGCATTCCGGCTTTTCTTGCGACGCTAAGTTCGTCGTTGGTTGTAAAAGGAATCGCGTACTGGATCACTGATGGTACAACGCTTTATCGCGTCTGGGATAGCGATGTCTATACATATCTTGGACAGCATTATTTGTTTGGCATTTTTCCCATGCCGTTTGTCGTTTTGGTGTGTGTTGGTGCGATCATCCTGTTCTTGCTTGAATTTACAAAACTTGGAAAGATTTTGTTCGCAATTGGATCAAACCAAACGGCATGCGATTATATGGGTATTCAGACAAAAAAGTATAAACTGATTGCCTTTATTATGTCTGCAACCATGTGTGGAATCAGCGGTATTATTCAGGCCTCAATGTCAAATGGAGCAGGCCCCAATATGGCAGAGAGCTACCAGCTTTTGGCGGTTATGGTTACTGTAATGGGTGGAACGTTCCTGAAAAAGGGAATATTCAATGTTCCCGGAACACTTTTAGCAGCAGTTCTGGTGACTTTGGTAACAAATGGAATGATCATGATGGAGGCGAGCACATGGCTGAAATATACCGTAGAGGGCCTTATGATGATCAGTTCTGTAATTATTGTAACGCTGCTTCGTCGTCAATCGGAAAGGGTTTAATGGAAGACTTGTTCTTTGTTAAACCAATTGCTCAAATACTGCCACAAATTCTGGAATGCGATTGGCTTTGAGTTTGGTACAGAGATCATAGAGGGAGAAAGCAAAATGCAAAAATGTGACATTCTGGTAAGGAACGTTCGTGTTTTGACTCCGCAGTACGATATTGCTGATGATCAGTATATTGCGATCTGTGACAATAAGATTGTAGCTGTGGGGAATGATTCGCAGTGTCTGTTTGCTTCTGATACTGTTATAAGAGGCAACGGGAAACTTGCAATGCCGGGACTAGTGGATAGCCATGTTCATGCCTGCCAGTATCTGTTGCGAGGCAGATTGGCGGATGAGTATCCGATGGTATGGACCAGGATACTGGTTCCGTTTGAAAGCTCGCTGACAGAGCGAGAATGCTACATTTCCGGTAAATTAACGTATCTTCAACAGATTAAATCCGGAATTACAACAGGGATTGAGGCAGGCGGAAACCATATGCATTCTGTGGCCGAGGCTGCCATTGAATCTGGCATTCGTGCTGTGCTGACAAGATCAACAATGGATCAGGGCGCGTTTATCCCGGCATCCTGGCAACAGACCGCGAATGAATGCATTTCGCGAACAGAGGCTCTGTACCGCGACTATAATGGTGCGGGAGATGGGAGACTGCAGGTATGGTATGCGATGCGGCAGATTATGAGTTGCAGTCCGGCACTGTTGGAAGCAATTGCTGCAAGGTCAGCCGAACTCGGTGTGGGTGTGCATGCTCATTTGGCTGAACACAAAGATGAGATCAGTTATTGCTTGCAGAATTTCAAAAAACGTCCCATTGAGGTGCTGGAGCAGTTTGGGCTCGCAAACGAACGACTTGTCTGTGCACACAATGTTCTGCTCTCTGAACGAGACATGGATCTTTTAGCACAGTGCGGCGCACGGCTATGCCACTGCCCGCGAGCAAATCTTGGCAATCATGGGATTCCAAAAACGCCAGCGCTGCTGAACCGAGGAATTTCCATTGGAATTGGCAGCGACGGAGCATCTGGCTGCAATCTGGATTTGTTTGAAGAACTACGCCTGCTGCGTTTTACAGTGCAGGCATCACAGGGACTTGCAATATTTGATCCGGTTGTTTTGACGATAAAGGAACTCTTAAACATGCTGATTTGGGGTGGTGCACGGGCTGCTCGCATGGAAGACCGGATTGGACGCATTCAGGAAGGCTATCTTGCTGATATTATTTTAATAAATGTGATGCAGCCGCATATCTGGCCAACCAGCAGTTTGATCAATGTGCTTGTCGAAGGTGTTCGCGCCAGCGATGTTACAGACTCAATCATCAACGGAAAGGTTGTTATGAGAAATCGAGAAGTTCTTACGTTGGATGAAGAGAAAATTTTACATGATGCGGAAACTTATAGACAGGAGATATTTTCGCGGATCAATGTTTAAGGGCGTGTATAGCCGAGTGGAACAGACCTTGATAAAACTTTGAAAATGATAACGACATTTTATGAGGAAGCTACAAGTATGGTGTATATAAATGACAGAAATGTATTGTGTCAGATAAGAGAAGCGGCAATCGTGCCGGTTGTCGTATTGGACGACGCAAAAGATGCGGTCGCGACGGCAAAGGCTCTGCTTGCCGGAGGCGTGGACGTGATGGAAATCACGTTCCGCACGGCGGCGGCTGCGGATTCGATCAAGGCGGTCGCGGAAAGCTGCCCCGACATGTTAGTTGGCGCAGGAACGGTCATCACGCTCGAGCAGTGCAAAAAGGCTGTCGAATGCGGTGCCAAATTTATCGTCTCGCCGGGCTTTGACGAAGAGGTCGTCCGCTGGTGCGTGGAAAACGGCGTTGCCGTGACGCCCGGCTGCGTAACGCCGACGGAAATCATGGCGGCAATGAAGCTGGGTTTAAACGTTGTGAAGTTCTTCCCGGCTGGCGTTTACGGCGGTCTGTCCGCGATGAAGGCGCTCTCGGGTCCGTTCGGCGGGATCAAATTCATCCCGACCGGCGGCGTCAACGGGCAGAATATCGGCGAGTTCATTGCCGCGCCCTTTATTCACGCGGTCGGCGGCAGCTGGGTCTGCCCGAAGGCGGACATCGCGGCGGGTAATTTTGAGAAGATCACGGAGCTTTGCAAGCAGGCAAGATCTGCCGCGCTCGGCTTTGAGGTTGCGCACATCGGCGTCAACTGCGAAGATGCCGCAGTGGCGTCCGCAGTGTGCGAGAAGCTGAACGAAGCGTTTGGCCTACCTGTCAAAGATGGCAGCTCTTCGATGTTTGCATCCAGCGGCATCGAGGTCATGAAGACCATGTTCAAGGGCAAAAACGGTCATATTGCGATCCGCACCAACTCTGTGGAGCTGGCGGTGGCAGAGCTTGCAAAGAAGGGCTTTGCATATGACGAAAGCTCGGCAAAGTACAAAAACGGCCGTATGACAGTTGCATACCTCAAAGAGGAATTCGGCGGCTTTGCCGTGCATCTGCTGCAAAAGTAAGGAGGGGCGAAGATGAAAGTTCTGACATTTGGTGAAATTATGCTCCGCCTGAAAGCGCCGGGACACGAGCGCTTCTTCCAAAGTCCGATGCTCGAGGCTACCTTCGGCGGCGGCGAAGCCAACGTGGCAGTCTCCCTTGCAAACTACGGCATGGACGCGGAATTCCTGACCGTTCTGCCACAGAACGATATTGCAGACGCCTGCATCCGCGAGCTGCGCTATTTTGGCGTGGGCACAAAGAAGATCGTCCGCGGCGATGGGCGCATGGGCATTTACTACTTAGAGGGTGGCGCGAACCAGCTGCCGAGCAAGGTCGTCTATGACCGCGCGTATTCCTCGATCGCGCTGGCAAAGCCCGGCGATATTGACTGGGACAGAGCGTTCGAGGGTGTGGAGTGGTTCCACATCACAGGCATTACGCCTGCGATTTCCGAATCCGCAATGGAGCTGTCTCTTGAGTCCGTCAAGGAAGCGAAGAAGCGGAACATCACGGTTTCCTGTGACCTCAACTACCGCAAGAACCTCTGGAAATACGGCAAGAAAGCCAGCGAGGTCATGCGAGAGCTTGCAAAATATGTCGATGTGGCGATCGCCAACGAAGAAGACGTGCAGAAATCGCTCGAAATTACGGTCGATGTGAACGTTGAATCCGGCGAGCTGGATCGCGAAAAGTACCGCGCGCTCGGCAACAAAGTTTTGGAAGCCTATCCGGACATGAAGTGCATCGCCATCACGCTCCGTGAGAGCCACAGTGCCGACTGGAACGGCTGGGCAGCGTGCCTCAATGACGGCAAGGACTTCTATGTGTCTAAAAAGTACGAGATTCGGGACATCATCGACCGCGTGGGCGGCGGCGACTCGTTTGCAGGCGGCCTGATCTACGGCCTGAACCATTATGAGGACAAGCAGTCTGCGCTCGAGTTTGCGGTTGCAGCAAGCTGCCTCAAGCACAGCGTCATCGGAGATTTCAACCGTGTTTCCGTCTCCGATGTGACGAAGCTTATGGGCGGCGACGGCACCGGCAGAGTGCAGAGATAAAAAGGAGAGCATCAGCATCATGGAATGGATCAATGAAAAAGCCAAAACTCTGAAGCAGGGCGCCATCCGCGCCATGTTCGACCGCGCGAACACCATGACCGGCGTCATCAGTCTCGGCATTGGTGAGCCGGATATGCCGACGCCGAAGCTGGTCTGTGAGGCCTGCAAGGAAGCGCTCGACAAGGGCATCACGCATTATACGCCGAACGCCGGTACGCTCTCGTTCCGTCAGGCCATCGCCGAAAAGTCCTATCTGAAGGATCTGCACTACGACCCGAACACGGAGATCATCATCACCAACGGCGGCATGGGCGCACTGAGTCTGCTGTTCCTTGTCCTGCTGAACAAGGGCGACGAGATCCTGATCCAGGACCCGCAGTGGCTGAACTACGTTGCGCAGGTTGCGTACTGCGATGGCACGGCAGTCCGCGTTCCCACGGATCTGGAGCATAACTTTGAAATGCAGCCGGAGACTATCGAAAAGCTCATTACGCCGCACACCAAGGCGCTGATGATCAACACCCCGAACAACCCCACCGGCTCCGTTATGACGCGCGAGACGATGGCGAAGATCGCGGAGCTGGCCGTCAAGCACGACCTGATGGTCATCTCCGATGACGTCTACAACACCCTGCTCTACGCCGGAGAAGAGGCACCCTGCATTGCCTCGTTCCCAGGCATGAAGGAGCGCACGGTCATTGTCAACAGCTTCTCGAAGTCCTATGCCATGACCGGCTGGCGCATCGGCTTTGTCGCGGCCCCGGCGGAGATCGTCGACCGTATGACCAAGTGCCAGGAGAACTTCAATGCCTGCGCCAACGCCCCCGGCCAGTACGCGGCGACCGTCGCGCTCGACCATCCGGAGCTGTGCGAAGAACTGCGTCAGGTCTTTGAGCGCCGCCGCAGTATCCTGCTTGACGGCCTTGCCAAAATCGACGGCATCCGCTGCAACCGCCCGAACGGCGCGTTCTATGTCTTTGCCGATATCAGCAGCTTCGGCCTGAGCAGCGTCGAGTTCTGCAACCGCCTGCTCGACGAGCAGAGGGTCGTCTGCATTCCGGGCAGCGCCTTTGGCGAATGCGGCGAAGGCTTCATCCGTATCGCATATACCTGCTCGGATGAGAACCTGCATGAGGCGCTCCGCCGCATCGATGCCTTCTGCAAATCACTCTGATATTTTTTTTCCATTTTACACCTTTTTCCGCTCCTGCCGACGGCAGGCTCACAGCGCTGTACCTGAATGATTGACTGCGTTGAGCGTTCCTGTGCAGCGCTGTGCTGCATTTGAACTTATTGCTTTGAAAGGAAGATGTTCTATGGCACAGGATCTCTGCGCGCGGCTGCGCGAGAAAAAGCTCATTTCGATCGTCCGCGGCGCACCGACGGAAAAGATCACAAAGATCGCGGACGCGATCTACCGCGGCGGCTTCCGCTTCATGGAGATCACGTTTGACCAGTCCGGAAAGACTCCGCATGCGGTGACAGCGGAGCAGATCCGCATCGTGCGCGAAGCGTTCGATGGTCGGCTGCATGTCGGCGCGGGCACGGTTATGACCGAGGCACAGCTGAAGCTCGCAGCGGAGGCCGGGGCAGAATATATCATCTCGCCGAATGTGGACACCGCGATCATCCGCACGACGAAGGCCGTGGGCCTGATCTCGATTCCCGGCGCATTTACGCCGTCTGAGATCGCAGGCGCTTATCAGGCCGGAGCGGACTTCGTCAAGCTCTTCCCGGCGGACTGCGTCGACCTGAAGTATATCAAGGCCGTCCGTGCCCCCATCAACCACATCCCGCTTTTGGCGGTCAGCGGTGTTACGCCGGAGAACCTCGGCGATTACCTGAACGCCGGAATGGCCGGCGCCGGCATCGGCAGCATCCTGGTCACCAAAGCGGATGTCGCCAACGAGGATTACGACGCGATCGCGCAGCGCGCGGCGCGCTATGTGACCGTGGTGGAAAGCGTCTGATCCCATCTGAAGATCGCAAAAACCCGGGTGGCGTTTGCAACACCAGCCGGGGCATTTTATGCCCACGCGGCCCCGAGTGAGAACAGCGCGGGTTCGTATATTGAAGATTATCCTTGGTGCCGTCAAGATTTATGCGCAAAATTGTTTGCAGGCTCCGGCTGAGTGAAGTCAGCAGGCAACGGAGACGTCGTCCAGAGCCGCCTCCAAGTGCTTCATGTTCATGTATTTCTTGTTGCCCCACTGGGTGCCAGCCACGTGGCGCAGCCGGGCGCAGGCCAGCATCAGGGCAGAGTTGCCATCGGGGAACGCCCCCACCACGCGAGTCCTGCGGCGGATCTCACGGTTCAGCCGCTCGATCACGTTGTTGGTACGGATGCGCGTCCAGTGCTCGCCGGGGAAATCGCAGTAGGTCAGCGTCTCCTCAATGCCGTCCTCGACCGTCTTGGCAGCTTCCTTCAGTTTCATGGCGCGCAGCTCGGCAACAACAGCCTTTGCCTTCTCGCGGGACGCTTTTTTGCTCTCCTGGGCGTGGATCGCCTTGAGCATTTTTGCCACAATTTTGACCTTGGATTTGGGTACAACAGAGAAAACGTTGCGGTAGAAATGCACCGTGCAGCGCTGGTATTTGGCATCTGGGAACACCTCACCCACGGCCTCCAGCATCCCCACACACTTGTCGCCGACGATGAGCTTCACGCCATCCAAGCCGCGTCCGCGGAGCCACTGGAAGAAACTGACCCAGCTGGCCTTGTCCTCTTTCATTCCCTCAGCGGCACCCAAAACCTCACGAAAACCGTCCTCATTCACGGCGATCGCCACCAAAACAGCAACATTTTCGTACTCTCCGCCCCAGTTGCGGCGCAGGTAGATGCCGTCCACGTAGACGTATGGATAGCGCCCGCCCTGCAACGGGCGGTTGCGCCAGTCCTCGATGTGGACGTAGGCTTTCTTGTTCAGCTCGCTGATGGTGGCAGGCGAGACCTTGCTGCCCCACAGTGCCTCCGTGATGTCCTCTACCCGGCGCACGGAGACGCCCGCCAGGTACATCTCGATGAGGGCCTCCTCCACGCTGCTTTCCCGGCGGCGATACCGCTCGATGATTGCAGTCTCGAAGGACACGCCCTTGAGCCGCGGCATGTGGAGCGTGACGTTGCCGGAGGTGGTGGTGAGGCTGCGGTCATAGTGCCCGCTGCGGTAGCCCTGACGGGCCTCGCTGCGCTCATAGCGGGCCGCCTGCGTCAGCGACTCCGCCTCCTTCTCCAGCAGCTCGTTCAGGGTTTCCTCCACGCTGCCGCGGACTAATTCCTTGATCTGTCCCTTGATAATTTCCTCATTCAGCTGTACAATTTTCTCGGACATAGTTTGCTGTCTCCTTTCAGAATGGTGTGTCGTGACTTCATTCTACCAGAGCCTGCAAGCTATGTCTTCTTTTATGCGGTTTTCAATTTGCGCAAGTTATTGTACATTATCTTATCCTTTCATCCCCTCGGTAGCGTCTAAAACCTCATGAAAACCGTCTCTATTCACGGAAATCGCCACCAGAATCGCCACATTTTCGTACTTTCCGCCCCCGGTTGCGGCGCTGGTAGATACCGTCCACGTAGACATACGGATAGCGTCCGCCCTGTAACGGGCGGTTGCGCCGATCCTCGATGTGAACGTAGGCATTCTTGTTCAGTTCGCTGATGGTGGCGGGCGAGACCTTGCTGCCCCACAACGCCTCGGTGATGTCCTCCACGCGGCGTACGGAAACGCCCGCCAGGTACATCTCGATGAGGGCCTCCTCCACGCTGCTTTCCCGGCGGCGATACCGCTCGATGATGGCGGTCTCGAAGGGCACGCCCTTGAGCCGCGGCATATGGAGCGTGACGTCGCCGGAGGGGCCGGTCGTAGTGGCCGCTGCGGTAGCCCTGACGGGCCTCGCTGCGCTCATAGCGGGCGGCTTGTGTCAGGGACTCCGCCTCCTTCTCCAGCAGCTCGTTCAGGGTTTCCTCCACGCTGCTGCGGACCAATTCCCTGATTTGACCCTATCATGGATCGCTGGCTGAAGGATCACGGTATGCCGGAGATCACACGGGTCTATAAGACCACGAAGGACGGCAGACGGCTGACTTTGGAGGACGAATGTTTGAAAAGCGGTACGTTGCCCTCCATCGCCTACGGCTTCAAGCGGTGTTCTCTGAAACACAAGATCGGGACGCAGGAAAAGTTCTGCAACAACTATCCTCCGTGCCGCAAGGTCTGGGTCAGCGGGAAAAAGGTGGTCAAGTTCATCGGCTATGACGCTGGCGAGCACTACCGCAGCGATAAGGTCCTTCTGCGTGATCTGGCAGACCCGAAGTACAGCAAGTGGTATCCCCTGATGGAATGGGGCTGGGACCGGGAGGCGTGTATCCGGGCAATCGAGGCGGCTGGCCTGCCGCAGCCGGGAAAGTCCTCCTGTTTTTTCTGCCCCAGTATGCGGGCGGAGGAGATCATCGATCTGCGGGAGCATTACCCGGATTTGTTCCGGCGTGCGCTGGCATTGGAGGATAACGCACGGGCCAACCTGAAAACCGTTCAGGGGCTTGGACGCAACTATTCATGGAGAGAACGATTTGGAAAGGAGTTTATTTGACTATGGCAACTACTGAGAAGATCCGACGTGATATTGAGAAGGTCCGGGAGAAGATCACGGAGCAGCAGAAACGCCTTCGTGCGCTGGAGACCCAGCTTGCGGAGGAAGAAAATCTGGAAATCGTCCGCATGGTGAAAGCCGTGAAGATGGATAACAAGGAACTGACCGCCTTCCTGAAAGCCTATGCCAGCGGTATGATTTCCCTGCCGGAAGGTATGCTGCAGGAGGGCAACACCGAGAATGAGGAAACGGAGGGATACGAGGATGAAGCATAACTTTATGACAAAAATGGTATCGGCTCTTTTGGCGGTGGTGCTCAGCACTGCCGCTTTTTCTACCACCGCCTTTGCCAGCGGCGGCGAGGAAACCACAGAGCCCGTGACTGAACAGGAAACGGCCGGGGATGTCTCTGATCTGCTTTCCGCTCTGGCAGGCAGCCAGGTCACGGTATCCGTCACCGAGGATGGTATCCAGTTCAGTTCCGGCGAAAATGACTCTGAGCAGACCGGCACCGTCACCACGGGCGGCGGCAATCTGAATGTCCGCACGGGCGCTGGAATGGATTATACCGCCTTCACTCAGCTTCCCAACGGAACAACCGTGAAGGTGATCGGCACGGACGGCGACTGGCTGAAGGTCATCCTGCCGGAGAAAGTCGGCTATGTCTATTCCGGCTATATGACGGTAAGTGACGGCGAGGCTGGTTCCGGGGAAGGTTCTTTCTCTCTGGACGCGGAAACATTGGAAAATCTGCTGGGGATTCTGGGCGGCGGTCTGAATGGCGGTGCCGCCCTGACACCGGACGGGAACCTGTCGCTGATCGACGATATCGGCAGCCCTACTGCCAGCGGCAAGCAGTTTATCACAGTGGAAACGAAGAACGGCAACGTGTTCTATCTCATTATCGACCGTGACGATGAGGGCGAGGAAACCGTGCATTTTCTGAACCAGGTGGAT
The DNA here is from genome assembly GCA_916988195.3 of Oscillospiraceae bacterium. Classification (GTDB taxonomy): domain Bacteria; phylum Bacillota; class Clostridia; order Oscillospirales; family Oscillospiraceae; genus CAG-170. Next base: position 6,655 of record CAKASQ030000003.1, on the reverse strand, counting down.
GAAGCCGATCTCATGGTGCTTACGGAGGATGGAGAAAAGGCGGAAACACCTATTGTCTGCACCTGTACGGAAAAGTGCCAGGCCGGAGCGGTCAACACCGCTTGCCAGGTCTGCGTAAAAAACCTCAGTGAATGTGTTGGCACAGAACAGAAAGCTGCGGAGCCCACCGAGCCGGAGAATCCGGAACCTGAAAAGAAAAGTAATGCTGGGGCAATCCTGGCGGTGCTGCTGATCCTTGCAGCCGGAGGTGGTACGGCGGTCTATTTCCTGGTGCTGAAACCGAAGCAGGGAAAGAAAGTTCCCGCTGATCTGGATGATTTCGACCTGGAGGATGAAGAAGAATATCTGACCGAGGACGAGGAAACGGAGGAAAAGAATGAGTAAACTGATTATCGCAGAAAAACCGAGTGTGGCAAAATCTATCGCATCGGCCCTGGGTGCTTCATCCAGGGCCGATGGCTTTTATGAGGGCAGCGGCCTTCTCGTATCCTGGTGTGTAGGGCACCTGGTATCCCCGATGGATGCGGGCGGCTATGACGAGCGTTTCAAGAAATGGCGCTATGATGATCTCCCCATTCTGCCGGAGCCGTTCCGCTATGTGCTGGCACCCGGCAAAGAGGACGCCTTTGAAAATCTCCGTGCTCTGATGAATCGCCCCGATGTGGATACCATCGTCAATGCCTGTGATGCCGGACGTGAAGGTGAGTTGATCTTCCGTCTGATGTATGAAATGGCTAGTTGCCGCAAGTCGGTCCTCCGTCTCTGGATTTCCTCGATGGAGGACAGCGCTATCCGGGAGGGCTTTTCTGGTCTGCGCCCCGGCGCCGATTATGAAGCATTGTATCAATCTGCCCTCTGCCGCCAGAAAGCGGATTGGCTGGTGGGGATCAACGCCACGCGCCTTTTCTCCGTTCTCTATCACCGCACCTTGAATGTGGGCCGTGTTCAGACCCCCACACTGGCAATGCTGGCGGAGCGTGACGCAAAGATCACGCTGTTCCACAAGGAAAAATATCATTTGCTGCGCCTGACGCTGGATGGAGCCGAGGCGGTGTCGGAGAAATTCACCGATTCGGCAGCGGCGGAACAGGCAGCGGCCATGTGCAAGGGTGCGACCGTCACCTGTACCTCTGTCACGAAGGAGCAGAAGAAGGAACAGCCGCCGAAGCTCTATGACCTTACCACCTTGCAGCGGGAGGCAAACCGCCTGTACGGATACACGGCGAAGCAGACCCTTGACTACGCGCAAAGCCTTTACGAAAAGAAGCTGCTGACCTATCCCCGCACGGACAGCCGCTATCTGACTTCCGACATGGCGGAAACAGCCTCCTGCGTCATCCATCTGGCGGCGAACGTGCCGTCCTTTGACGGGATCAGCAATTTCTTCCCGCTGGTGGAGACCATGATCTCCGATAAGGATGTATCCGACCACCACGCCATTATCCCCACGATGGAGATTGAAAAGGCAGATATCAAGGGTCTGCCTCTGGGCGAGCGCAATTTGTTCCTCCTTGTCTGCTGCAAGCTGCTGTGTGCGTCGGCAGAGCCGTATGTGTATGAGGCGGTCACGGCCACCTTTGACTGCTGCGGCCATTCCTTCACCGCAAAGGGTAAGCGCATCCTCTCCGAAGGCTGGCGGGAGATCGACCGTATTTTCCGTGCCTCCCTGAAAGAAAGACCTGCGGACGGGGACGGCGGCACGCTCCCGGACTTCACCGAAGGACAAGTTTTTGACGGCGCGGAGGTTTCCGTCACCGAGCATTTCACCCAGCCGCCGAAGCCCTACACCGAAGATATTCTGTCGCAGGAGAAAAAGGAGGTAGACAAGGTGATCATCAATAGTGCGGAACTGGAAAAGTATTTCGGCAAGGACAAGTCCCCGAGAGAAATGAAAGACAAGATCATTTCTCTGCTGGATGACTGGAAAGCCAAGCAGCCGCCCGAGCTTGGAAAGCCCGAAAAGAAAACGGATCTGGAAAAGTGACCTTGGGACTTTTTGTCCCGAGGTCTTTCGTTTCCCCAGATGGCTCTTTGGGTTATATCCCCCGTCGCCGCCCGTATTTCAGCATGGGCGGGAACGGGCTGTCAAGGGTGCATCGCACCGCTGTTTTCAGCGGCCAGCCCTTGACCGCCTGTCCCGGCTATGCTTTTTCTCCGGCAAGCGACGGGGGTATATCCTCCAGAGCCGCCCCCTTTCCCAAGAATGGGAAAGGGCGTGGGGTTTGGGCTGACCTACTACATTATAATTGGAGGTTTTTACAATGAAACGACCCCTTGCGTATATTACCGCCGCGTGGTGCGGTAGCGACCACGAAAACACAAAGCTGGCGGCGCAGTATTGCCGCGCTGTCTATGAGGCGGGCTTTTCGCCTATCTGCCCGACGCTTTATCAGCCCCTTTTCCTCAATGACGCCGTTCCCGAGGAGCATAAGAGCGGTATCGACATGGGGCGCGACCTGCTCCGCCGCTCTCATGTGCTGGTGGTGTGCGGTCATACCGTCACCGAGGCCATGAAGAACGACATCGCCGTTGCCCAGCGGCTCGGAATCACCGCCACCACCCTTGAGGGCATTTTGACCGTCAAGGGACAGGGGCGCAGATAAGATGACGGCGCTTCGGCTGGGGAGCCTGTTTGACGGGATCGGCGTGTTTCCGCTGGCGGCGGTGCGCTGCGGCATTGAGCCGGTATGGGCAAGCGAGATCGAAAAAGCCCCTATCTCCATCACCAAGCGCCACTTTCCCGATATGGAACACTTGGGGGATGTGACAAAGCTGGACGGGCGGGAGATCCCGCCCGTCCATATCATCACCTTTGGCTCACCGTGTCAAAATCTCTCGCAGATCGGCAACCGCAAAGGGCTTGCGGGAGAGAAGTCCAGCCTGTTCTTTCAAGCCATCCGCATTATCCGTGAAATGAGGGAGGCGACAAATGGTCTATTTCCAGCAATCGCTGTTTGGGAAAACGTTATGGGAGCGTTTTCATCAAATGACCGGATGGATTTTAGAGCCGTCCTATCCGCTTTCACAGGCACCGATGTTTCAATGCCTGCTTCTGGAAGATGGGCAGGAGCCGGAATGGTGCGAGGGCGAACGCCTGACCTCTGCTGGCGGCTCATGGACGCCCAGCATTGGGCAAGCCCCAGACTGGCACGACGGCAGCGCATCTTTCTTGTGGCAGACTTTGGAGGACGGCGTTCCCACGAAATACTTTTTAAGCCCCGCACAATGCAGTCACTTCCTGCACTTGGCGGAGATCGCGGGCTGCCCGCCGCCTGCGGAGATCGAGGCTCTTTTATTGAAGCAGGGCGGCGTGTACCAATTACCCGACCCTTTCAATGCTTCCGTATGCGGGCGTCCGCCAAGGAGCGGACGGAAACAGCGTTCCGAAACAGCTTCGGACTGCCAACTGACCCTTTTCCCACTCTGTTAGCGGGCGGCATTTCACCCTTTGCCTTTTGGTATGAGGACGATCCCGCCGGGGGCTGCGTCCGCTTTCCCACGGAAGCAGAATGTGAGCGGCTCATGGGGCTGCCGGAAGGCTGGACAAGGTACGGCGCGGACGGTAAGGAAATTCTATCCTCCCACCGCTACCGGGCATTGGGAAACGCCATCGCGCTGCCCTGTGCCGAATACATCATGGCGGGGATTGCGGAGGCGCTGACAAAAGGAGGTGCAAATGACGGTATTTGAAGCCTACATCACCAACCTCGGCAAATACGCCGAGGGGCAGCTTGTGGGCGAAACGCTGAAATTTCCGGCGACCACAGAGGAGGTGCAATCGCTCTTAAAGAACATCGGCGTGGACGGTGTGCGGTAAAGGGCTTGGGCGAAAACCTCCGTAAGATCGCCATGCACACCACTAACGAGTTTGTCACGGCAGCTGTGAACGCCAACCATGCCGAGGGCGTGGCGACTTGGTGCTACTTTGACGAGTTCCATATCCTGCTCCGTGATCCGTTGACGGCCAGCTACTTTGTGGCGGTATGGAAAATGCTCCGCAAAAAGGGCTGTGTCCCCTCGGCGCTGACGCAGAATGTGAAAGACCTGCTGGCCAGCCGTGAGATTGAGAACATTCTGGACAACACGGATTTCATGGTGCTACTGTCGCAGGCGCAGAGCGACCGTGCAATTTTGGCAAAGCAGCTTGGCATTTCCGAGCATCAGCTCTCCTATATTACGCACTCCAATTCCGGCGAGGGCCTGCTCTTCTATGGAAATGTCACCATCCCGTTTGTAGACCGTTTCCCCCGTGGAGAGATCTATGACCTGCTGACGACCCGTCCGGAGGATCTTGCCCATGAACGAACAGACGAGTAACCCCACTTCGGGACAAAATGTCCCGAAGTCCAAGTTTCGGCGGAAAAGCCGGCAGGAGCAAACGACGGCATCCAAGCTGCGGATGGAGCGCCGGGGCGAGAAGCTGGACGCCGCCCGGGAGAAGCTGGCAAAGCAGAAGCCGCCGAAAAAGCCCGGTGCGGTCAAGCGCCTTGCCTATACCACCGGACACGGCGTCCACGGCTTTGTGCATGGCAAGCTCTATGAGGTCGAGCATGAAAATGTCGACACGGAGGGTGCGCACCGTTCCGAGCTGGCTACGGAGTCCGTGTACCGCTTCGGCAGGCGCAAACTCCGCAAGGCCATCCGGGAACACCCGGCAAAGGGCGTGGAGCGTGCCGAGAGCAAGCACATCAAGGCCACGGCGGATTATTACTACCGCAAGACCGTGGAGGAACACCCGGAAATGCAGGAGAGCGGCGCGGTGTCCCGGTATCTGCAAAAGCAGAAGATCAAGCGCCAGTACGCAAAGCAGGCGCGGGAGGCGGCTAGGCAGACCGCCGAGGCCGCCGAGGGTACGGCGTCCGTCACGGGCAAGCTGACGGAAAAGGTGTCCGCCTACATCAAGGAACACCCCGGCGGGTTGCTCCTGCTTCTGGCGGCGTTTCTTCTGCTGGTGGTGCTGCAATCGTGTATGTCCTCGCTGGTGACGGTGGGCAACGGCGTGGCCGGAGCCATCGGCGCGTCCACCTATGCCGCCGAGGACGCTGACCTGCTGGGGGCGGAGGCCGCCTACTGCGCTCTGGAGGACGAGCTGCAACGCTACCTCGACACCTACACCCGCACCCACGATTATGACGAATATCATTTTGACCTTGACACCATTGAACACGATCCCTATGTGCTGCTATCCATCGTCTGTGCGCTCCATGAGGGCGAGTGGACGCTGGACGAGGTGCAGGGAACGCTCCAAATGCTCTTTGACCGCCAGTACATTTTGACCGAGGATGTGGTGGTGGAACGGCGGTATTACTTGGAAACGGACACTTGGACAGACGAGGACGGCAACACCCACAGCGACACCTACCGGGTGTATTACGATTATTACATCTGCACTGTCACGCTGGAAAACTTCAATCTCTCCCATCTGCCTGTTTACCTCATGGGCGAGGAAACCCTGTCCCGGTACGCCCTCTACATGGCGACGCTGGGCAACCGTCCCGACCTGTTCCCGTCCTCGCCTTATGTGGGCAAGTACACCAATAAGCCCCTGGCGCATGAGATTCCGGAGGACTACCTTGCCGATGAAACCTTTGCCGCCATTCTGAAAGAGGCGGAGAAGTATGTGGGATACCCCTATGTTTGGGGCGGCAGCAGTCCATCCACATCCTTTGACTGCTCCGGCTTCGTCAGCTATGTCTACAATCAATGCGGCTGGGACTTTGGGCGGCTGGGGGCGCAGGGGCTATACAACATCTCCGCACGGACAAGCAGCCCCAAACCCGGCGACTTGGTGTTCTTCACGGGGACTTATGAAACGCCGGGGATCTCCCATGTGGGTATCTATGTGGGCGACGGCTGGATGCTTCATTGTGGCGACCCCATCAGCTATGCCAACCTCAACACGAGTTACTGGCAGTCCCATTTCTACGCCTACGGAAAATTGTTTTGACAGGAGGTTTTTTATGGCTATCTCCAAAAGCGCGAAAATTCAGGCTGAGATCGAAAAGGTCACGGCCAAGATCAACGAGCAGCAGGCGCGGCTCAAGGAGCTGGAACAGAAAAAGCTGGAGGCCGAGAACAGCGAGATCGTAGAGATCGTGCGCGGCATGAGCGTTTCGCTCACCGACCTGCCCATGCTGCTCCAGACCATCAAGAGCGGCGGCACTTTGGGACAGAATGTCCCGAAGTCCGATCCCACAGACAAGGAGGACAGCGAATGAACAAATGGATGAAGAAGCTGACGGCGGCGCTCTGTGCCGCTGTTTTGATGTGCGGCATGGCGGTCACGGCCTACGCCGGGGGCGGTGATATGGGGTACCCCGCAAAATCGGAAGATTTTGTGGGGAGAGGAGGAGCAACGGAGCAGAGCGAATGCTCGCCGCAAGGCGGGCGTAGCGGCGCGGAGTTTGTGACGACGAGGGACGGCCTTGCCCCCGTGGAGCCGCTGCCTGCTGAAACCATTGAACCCAGCGAAGGCTTCACCGAGGACGGCAACCTTGTGACCCGTGACCTGCTCTACGCCGATGCGGATAAAACCGTTTTGGTGATGGATAACTTGAATACACATACTACCGCCTCTGTCTACAAAGCGTTTCCACCTGAGGAGGCATACCGTATTGCGCAGAAGCTTGAGATCCATTACACGCCAAAACATGGG
>CAKASQ030000002.1 GCA_916988195.3 Oscillospiraceae bacterium | reverse complement strand
TTTTACGACTGACGACGCTCGAATTAAGCTTTCTCATCTCTATCCAGAAATAAAATTTTAGAATTAACGAGCTACTAGGGGTCGATATAGGCCGTCCGCCCCTACGAACAGGTCTGAACGGTTTGTAATCATAACCACCGGCCGTGCCGGTGGTTTTCTTTATACAAAAAAGCCGCCCGCCTGTTATGGTTTATAACAGGCGGGCGGCTTTGTTATTGAATTTCCGGGAGCGGGCCCCAGCACTTTGGCCAGATGTCTTCCAGCAGCAGATTTGCGATATGGACCGCGAGCGCCACGGCCAACGCGGCGCACAGGCAAATCACAGCCGCACGCAAACCCTTCTTTCGGCGCAGCAGCATTCCAAAAACCACCATTGTGGCCAGATCCAGGCCCAGAAGCAGCTCGGTCAGCGGAAGCGTCATGGCTCTTCCTCCCTCATGTGTTCAGTGATGGTAAGCCGCGTCGAGGAAAATTGCGGTGAGCAGCAGATAACCGGCCAGCGCAATCGCGATGACGCTGCATACGCAGATCACGGCGATCCGTGTGCTCTTTTTTCTGCGCAGCTTTTTTGGGAGCAGCGCCAGCGCGGCGAGATCGAGAACCAGAAGCAGACAGGCAAGTCCGACCGGCATCGCTTACACCTCCTCTTCCTGCGCCTTTGCGGGCGCGATGGGGTTCGTCTCGTCGATGATGTCAAGCATCCGGCGCAGATTTTCCTGCAGGTTTTTCCGGACAGCCTCCGTGTCATTGGCGTTCTTCTCGGGCACGAAGAAGTTCCGCCCCGTGCGGACAGCCATCGACACGCGGCCATCGCAGCAGAAGGTCACAAAGAACGCGCCGGGGCTGGCATTCGCGGCGGCGAGGATTTTTTCCTGCATCCGGGGTGTCAGCGTCAGAAGCGCAGCGTCGGCGTTGTCCGTCTTGACCGTAAAGCGCTTGTCGAAGGCCTCATTTCCGGTTTTTACATCGGCGTAGCGAAGAAGACCATCCACCTTGCCGCGCGGCGTAATGGCAAGGCCGACAGGGAACGCGTGGCCAACCTTGCAGGTGAGCATCAGCCCCTGCCAGACCTCCTTTTCCGTCGAGCGCTCCATGCCCGTTTCTTCCTCACGGTAGGTATCTGTCTGCATGAGCCGGACGTTTCCGAGCAGAACCTCTACTCCACGATACTTCGCCGTGACCTTGTCGCAGCCATCAACATAATGGAAATCCTGATGCAGAAGCAGCTGCATGGCGTCAATATCCTGTCTTGTCAGGCGCTCGTTTGTCTGAAGCGCCGCCGAATCAAACACGCCCTTTAAGGCCGGCAGGATCGCCGCGCCCTCGAGCTGCTCGTGCTTTTCCTTTGCTGCGCGCGCACCCTGCCGTTCGCCGACCAGCGTCAGCACGATTCCCAGCACGATCACCACTACGGATTTTGACCAGAACCCCACAGCCACCAGCACCAGTCCCAGCCCGCCGACAACCTTCCAGCCCTTTCCCATAAAATCCTCCTAATAAAGTCAGTGAGCCGAAACCCGCACAGAGTCCCGAATCCAACAAAAGCCTCGCAGAGTTTTGCGCCCGCAGGCGCAAAATAAATTTGTGCTTATCGGCTTCACGCAGCTGAACGAAAAATAGATACAAAGTCCGAAATATAGGACAGCAGAAGTGCTAC
>CAKASQ030000001.1 GCA_916988195.3 Oscillospiraceae bacterium | reverse complement strand
AAAATCTACGCCGCGTCGAAACCGGCGGCGGCGATCACGCTGCAATCTATTTTGTGCATTAAGGCGGTGTAAAACATGATCGGAAAAACAAACGCATTATCGGCGGCGGGGGTGGAATTATCCCTCGTCGTTTCTGTTACATCCGGTGCGGCAGTAACCGCGACGAAAAGCGGCAAGACCGTCACAGGCACGGCGGCGGGCGGCTCTTGCGTTCTGAAACTGCCGGAGGCGGGTACGTGGAGCGTGTCGGCAACGCTAAACGGACAGACTTCCAACACGCAGAGCGTGTCCGTAAAAGACAGCTACGCCGTGTCCCTGACGTTCTTTAGCGCGACGATCACGGTAACGGTCGATTCCGGCGCATCCGTCGCGTTGAAAAAGGACGGCGTAACAGTCCAGACAAAGACCAGCACGGGGACGGCGGTATTTACCGTAACGGAAACCGGCACATATACAATCATCGCCACAAAGAGCGGGCAGAGCGTCAGCGGCACGGTAAACGTCGTATCCAGCACGACTACGTACACGCTGACCCTCTCTTTTGTTTCGTCTACGCTGAACAATAACGAATGGAGCGTCATCAAGTCCGTATCTGATGCAGGACAGGGCGCGTCCTATTGGAGCATTGGCGACCGCAAGGCGGTCACGCTGAACGGAACAGTCGGCGCGTTGACATTATCCAACGTCACGACGTATGTGTTCATCATCGGATTCAATCACAATTCCAGCGTCGAAGGAACAAACCGCATTCATTTCCAGTTAGGCAAAACGGCGCTGTCCGGCGGCACAGACGTTGCGCTATGCGACAGCTATTACAACAATACCGGCGGCGGATTCCGCATGAATACCAGCAACTCAAACTCCGGCGGTTGGGAATCATCAAATATGCGAACGGCAATTTGCGGTACAAGCCTGTCAAGCTATTCCGGCACGATCATTGCGGTCATCCCGGCAGCGCTCCGCGCGGTGCTGAAATCCGTGACGAAGTACACAAACAACACAGGCAACAGCAGCGCCGCAAGCGCGGTGACGGCGACCACAGATTACTTTTTCCTGTTATCGGAATACGAAGTATTCGGGTCTACCACTTACGCAAACAGCAACGAAGCCAGCAAACAGGCGCAGTATTCGTATTACAGCGCCGGAAACAGCAAGGTCAAATACAATCACAGCGCGACAAGCACAGCCGTTCGTTGGTGGCTCCGTTCCCCGCGTGCCGGCAATTCCGCGTATTTCGTGTATGTGGGTACTGACGGCACGGTCAGCGGCACCACCGCGAACTACTCGCGTGGCTTTGCCCCCGGCTTTTGTGTATAATTCGGAATTCAAGCCTTGCGCCCTCAATGGGCGCACAGGCGGCAGGAGGTCACGAAATGTCAGTACCGAAGTCACGACGCGGAGAAAGCCCGGCGGAGTATATCAACCTCGCCCGCGAAATCTACGTTTTCACGTACAACCGCGTCAGAATCTTACCGAAAAGCTACACGTTCTATTTCTCGCTGCCGCTTTACAATGCGGCGCGCGAGGCGTACCGGCTTATCAAGACGGCAAATCTGATTTACATTCACAACGACGCAGACAAGCAAAACCGCAAGGAATTGTACGAACGGGCGCAAGGCTATTACAATTCCATGCTGGACGTGCTTGACCTTGCGTATATGAATGTCAACCATGAAAAATTGCCGTCGAACGTCCTGAAAGAATGGGTCAAG